>NZ_QYUN01000002.1:2400000-3000000 GCF_003590875.1 Noviherbaspirillum cavernae | reverse complement strand
CGGTTCGTCCAGCAGAAACAGCTTGGGCTTCAACGCCAGTGCACGCGCCATTTCCAGTCGCTTCAAGATGCCGAGCGGCTGGATGCCGGGCTTCTGGTCGGCGTGTGCAGCGATGCCGACACGCTCCAGCATCTGGCGGCCGATGGCTTCTTCTTCCTTTTGCGAGACATGCATCAAGGACTTGAGCGGCGAGTGCGTGCGCGCCACGCCGGCAGCCAGTGCGACGTTGTCCAGCACCGAGATTTCACGGAACGGTTTGACCAATTGCTGCGACAGCGACAAGCCTTTCTGGATGCGCTTGTGAATCGGCAAGCCGTTCAGCGATTCGCCTTCCAGCGTGACATTGCCTTCGGTGGCACGCACGACGCCGGTGATGGCGCGCAGCATGGTGGTCTTGCCTGCGCCGTTCGGGCCGATCAGGCCCAGCAGTTCGCCGGGGTAGACGTCGAACGATACGTTGTCGATGGCGGTCAGGCCACCGAAGCGCACCGTGACGCCGTTGGCCGACAGCAGGGGAGTCTTGTTTGCAGACGTCATGCGCGACCTCCCTTGTTGAAGACGCGGGACACCATGCCGGCCACGCCGCTGGGCGAGAAGCGCATCATCAGGAACAGCAGGCCGCCGTACACCAGCAGCTTGTAGTCGCCGATGAACTGGAACCAGGCCGGCAGGGCGGACAACACCGCTGCGCCGAACACCACGCCAGGTACGGAGCCGATGCCGCCGACGACGACCATCGACAGCACGGTGATCGATTCGACGAAGCCGAAGCTGTCGGGGCCGATGAACTTCAGGTTCTGCGCATAGAGCGCACCAGCCAGGCCTGCCAGCGCGGTGCCGATGGCGAACGCGGCGAGCTTGTAACGCGGCACGTCGATGCCGAGCACGCGCATGGTGTCTTCATCTTCCGCCACGCCGTTGAACACGCGGCCCATCCACGACTTCTTGATGTAGATGCAGAGCGCCGCCGTCGCCGCGCACAGCACCAGCGTCAGCGTCATGAAGCCGATCTTCGACAGGCCGGAATCGGGAATGCCCGACACGCCCAGTTCGCCACCGAGCCAGTCCTGCTGGCGCACGATGCCGACGAACAGGAAGCCCACGCCCATCGTCGTGATGGCGAGGAAGTCGGCCCGCACCCGCAGGCTGGCCAGACCGACGATGACGCCGATGAAGCCGGCCAGCAGCATTGCCAGCGGCAGCGTCGCGAAGAAAGGCAGGCCGGTCTTGCACAGCATCGCCGACAGATAGGCGCCGATGCCGAGGAAGGCCGCGTGGCCGAGGCTGATCTGGCCGCAGAAACCGGTGATCAGGTTTAACGACAGGGCGAACAGCACGCTGATGCCCATCGAGGTCAGTAGGGAAATTTCGTAATCCATGATTCTTCTTATCTCCGCGCAAACAGTCCCTGCGGACGCAACATCAGCACAATGATCAGGAACGCGAAGGCAATCGCGTTACGGTCGAGGAATTTGCCGAGATAGATCGTGCCGAAGGATTCGACCACGCCCAGGATCAGCGCCGCCAGCAAGGTGCCGCGCACCGAGCCCATGCCACCCAGCACGATGATCGCCAGACCCTTGTAGGACGGCACGCTGCCCATGGTCGGTTCGACCAGATTGTTCAGCAGCGCGACCCACACGCCGGCGAAACCGGCCAGTGCGGAACCGACGAAGAAGTTGATGTCGCGCACCTTGTTCAGGCTGATGCCGAAGGACTGCGCCATCTGCGGATCGGACACGGTCGCCTGGCAGGCGACGCCGACGCGCGTCTTGTTTTGCAGATAGCCGAGCACGGCGATGATGATGGCGGTGCTGGCCATGACCATCAGTTCGGCTTGCTTGAATTGCAGTCCGCCGAACAAAGCGACTTGTTCTTGCAGCGGCGGTGCCTGATAGGACAGGCCGGACGCGCCGAAGATGATGCGGAACAATTCCTCGAAGGCGATGTACAGGCCGATCGATGCAATCAGCGCCACGAAGGGCGGCTGCTTCAGCATCGGCGCGTAGCACAGGCGATACATGGCGATGCCCATGATGCCCGCCGCCACCATCGCGGCCATGAATGCCAGCGACATGCTGCCGGAAGAGTTCATGACGAGCACGCCGATGTACCCGCCGAGTGTGAATAACGCGGCATGTGCCACGTGCAGAATGCGCAGCAGGCCGTACACCAGCGTCAGCCCCAGCGCCACGAGGGCGTAGATGCTGCCTTGTACGAGACCCTGTGCGATCAGCTCCAGGAAGAGCATGGTGAGTCCTTGATTGCGTTAGGTTGTTTCAGTGGACAGGCGGTATTTGCGGTACGCCTTCCTCTTTGCAATATTCGTAGGGTGGGCACGAAGTGCCCACGCAGTTTTGCATCGGTAGACCCAAGGTGGGCACTTCGTGCCCACCCTACCGTTACTGTCAGTCGCTGATGCGTCTGGAATTACTTCCCAGCCTTCGACGGCGGCGTCACCAGCGGACCGGTGATCACCGAGTGACGACGGAAGGCCTTGTCCTTCACGATCTGCACTTGCACGTCCTTCTTCACTTCATGCAGGTCGTTGAACGCAAGCTTGCCGATCGGCGTTTCGAAGGTGCCAGCTGCCAGCGCGTTCTTCAGCGCCTCGCCGCCCTTGCCGCCGCTCTTCTTCAGGCTCTCGATCAGCACCGAAGTCGCGGTGTAGGCCGACGCTGCCACCATGTCGGCGTTGAAGCCGGCCGACTTGCGGAATTCGGCGATGAAGGACTTGGTCACCGGGGATTCGGAATCGCGATCCAGCGAGGTGGTCACATAAACGCCTTCGGCAGCGGCTCCGGCGATTTCGATGAACTTGTCGGAGTCATAGCCTTCCTGGCCGATCACCGGCACTGTCACGCCTGCGGCGCGCAGCTGGCTGACCAGCGGGCCGGCGTTGAAGTAATAGCCGGTGGCGTAGATGACGTCAGGATTGTCGGACTTGACCTTGGACACCAGCGCGCCGAACTGGCGGTCTTGAATGCCGTATTCGTATTCGCTGACGACTTGCACGCCGAACTTGCCAGCGCCTTCCTTGAAGCCGGCGGCCAGTGCCTGGCCGAAGTCGTTCTTCAGTGTGATCAGCGCGGCTTTCTTCTTGCCCAGGTTTTGCACCAGTTGCGCACCGGCACGGCCTTGCACTTCGCCCATGGTGGAGGAGCGGAACATGTAGTCGCCGGTCAAGGTGATGTCCGGATGCAGCGCGTAAGCGGTGACGTAAGGCACCTTGGCCTGCTGGAAAATGCCGGCAGCGGCGCGGGTCGAGCCGGAGTAGGAACCGGACACCGCACCCACCACCTTGTCTTTTTCCACCAGCTTGGTGGCGACCGGTACGGCTTCCTTCGGCGACGCCTGATCGTCATAGACAACCAGTTCGATCTTCTCGCCATTGATGCCACCCTTGGCATTGGCTTGCGCCACGGCCAGCTTCGCGCCTTCCAGCGATGATTTGCCGTCCGCTGCGGCGAAGCCGGTCAGTGGGGCGTTGAAGCCGATCTTGATGTCCGCGAAGGCGGTCGGCGCTGCCAGAGCGGCACAGATTGCTGCGGTAGTGAGTAACTGCTTACGGTGGGACTGAATCATGAATTCCTCTCCTTTGGAATGTTTGAAAACAAACGCATGCCGGATCTTTTTCGTGTTCGTTGCTTCAACGCGATCCGCGACTTATTGAAACCGGTACAGCTTCAAATCGGCCCGAGCTTATGATAAGTTGTATATACAACTGGCGCAAGAATTTTATTTTTTGCGTAGACAGGTGGGGTGTGACGGCAGGCAATTACAATGGCGGCTTCCGGTTTGGAGAAGAATTTGAAAGCAGAAGAACAAGCTCAGAACAGTGCCGTGCCGGTGTTTCAGCGGATCAAGGACTATCTGCTCGGGCAGATTCACGCGGGATACTGGAAGGAAGGCGACGCGATTCCATCGGAACAGGTTCTGGCGAAGCAGTTCGGCGTCTCGCGCATGACCGTCAACCGCGCGGTGCGCGAATTGACAGACGATCAGCTGCTGACGCGCATTCAGGGCTCCGGCACCTACGTCGCGCAGCACAAGTACCAGGCCACGCTGGTGGAGATCAAGAGCATTGCGGAAGAGGTGCGCGCGCGCGGCCACAGGCATCGCAGCGAGCTGCACCTGCTCGAGCGCGGCAAAGCGGGCGAGCACATGGCGGGAACCTTCGGGGTGGAGATCGGCGAGCTGTTGTTCCACTCGTTGATCGTGCATTTCGAGAACGACATTCCGATCCAGCTTGAAGACCGCTGGGTCAATCCCGACGTCGCGCCGGAATACATGCAGCAGGATTTTTCCGCCATCACGCCGAACGAATACCTGATGGCGGCCGCGCCGCTGCAAGGCGTGAACTACAGCATCGAGGCACTCAGCCCGCCGCGCGAGATCGCGGAAATGCTGCATATCCGCGCGAAGGAGCCGTGCCTCGTGCTGAAGCGCCGCACGCTGTCGCAGGCGCAGGTCGCCTCCTTCGTGACGATGTGGCATCCCGGCAGCCGCTATCAGTTCGCCGGGAGTTTCTGAGAACGTCCCGGCCGCGGCAAGCCGTCAGTGCTGCGCGTTCTTGTCCTCGTTCAGCGTTTCGAACAGTGCGATCTGCAGGCGCGCATGCACTTTCACGAACGGTTTCCAGAGGATGAAAGTGAGCACGGTCGCCGCAATCAATATGACGGCGACATACTCCAGCGGCGGCAGAATGCTGATGCTCAGGCTCGCGATGATCAGCAGGATCGCCATGATCGACGCAAACGGGATGATTTCCGACACGAGCTTCCTGGCTTTGCCCTGATGCGCCGATGTGACCCACAGTTCGGCCAGCAGCATGCTCAAGGCCTTGAGCTTGCGGTAGGCGGCAATCAGGAACGGCAATGAAATGAAGAGCGCGCTGCCCCAGGCGATCGCCTTTTGCATGTCCGCATCCGTACCCCATATGGTCCAGTTCCGCCAGATGGCCGAGGCCACATAGCCGCTCGCCACGAACACGGCCACCACCAGCGCGAAGTTCACCATGACCTGCATCAGGATGCGCAGAACGATGCTGGTCATCTGCGCCTTGTCGCCTTGCGGCTGGAGCGTTTGCAGCCAGGCGGGATAGCGGCTGAAGAATTGCGACACGCCGTGCGGCATGGCGCTTGCGGCCCTGGCTGACAGCGGATCGGCGAGCTTGATGAGATAAGGCGTCAGGAGCGTCGTGATGGCGGATACCGCCACCACCATCGGATACAGAAATTCGCTCGTGACCTTGAGCGTCAGACCAAGCGCGGCGATGATGAACGAGAACTCGCCGATCTGCGCCATTCCCATCCCGGTGCGCAGCGAGGTGCGGCCGTCGTGGCCTGCGAGAAACGTGCCGACGCCGCATGAAAGCACCTTGCCGATGATGACGGCGACCGTGATGACGGCAATCGGCATGGCATACATGGACAGCACCTTGGGGTCGAACAACAGGCCGACCGTGACGAAGAAGATGGCGCTGAACATGTCACGTATCGGCTCGATCAAGCGTTCGATCATATGCAGCTGGCGCGCTTCCGCCATGACCGCGCCGATCATGAAGGCACCCAGCGCGACGCTGTATTCCAGTTTCACCACCAGCAGGCAGAATCCGAAGCACAGCCCCAGCACGGTGATCAGCAGCATTTCCTTGCTCTTGAAGCGAGAGACATAGGTCAGCAGTCTGGGGACGATCAAGAAGCCCAGCACCAGCGCCACGATCATGAAGAGAGACAGCTTGCCGAGCGTCGCAAACACATCTTCGGTATTGACGGTGCCGCTGGTTGCGATACCCGACAGCAGAGCGATCATGCCGATGGCAAGAATATCTTCAACGATCAGGATGCCGAAAATGAGCTGCGCGAATTTTTCGCGCTTCATGCCGAGTTCATCCAGCGCCTTGACGATGATGGTGGTCGATGAAATGGCGAGCATCGCGCCGAGGAAGATGGAGTCCATCTTGCTCCATCCGAAGAACATGCCGATCTCGTAGCCGACCCAGAGCATCAGCGCGATTTCGCTCGCCGCCGCCAGCAGCGCAGTGACGCCCACGCGGAACAGTTTCTTGATGCTGAATTCCAGACCAAGCGAAAACAACAGGAATATCACGCCGAGTTCGGCAAGAATCTGGATCGTGTGCTCATCTTCGACAAGCTGGAACGGCGGCGTATGCGGCCCGAGGATGACGCCGGCCACAATGTAGCCGAGCACCACCGGCTGCTTGAAGCGATGGCACAGGATGGTGACGATAC
Source organism: Noviherbaspirillum cavernae (assembly GCF_003590875.1). NCBI lineage: Bacteria > Pseudomonadati > Pseudomonadota > Betaproteobacteria > Burkholderiales > Oxalobacteraceae > Noviherbaspirillum > Noviherbaspirillum cavernae. The sequence goes on along the minus strand of NZ_QYUN01000002.1, from coordinate 2,993,746 downwards.
CGGCAATTGCCATGATCACCGCAAGATCTTGTATGAACCCGATTGCATGCATGCGTGAGGAGCCCTTTCAATGATGGAGGAGTGGAGGAGGTTGTCACAATTTCCATAGAAAAATTGACGATGGGAAATTGGAATGTGCACGAACAATAACGCATGCGTGGAGATGCTGCAAATTGCGGCAACGTCGATGCAATGCACTGCTTCGATGCAAAAAAAAATGGCTGCCATCGTCGCGGCAGCCATGATGATTTCGACAGCAACAAACAAGCTGTCTCGCCCGGCACAGGCGCTATCGGTTGTCACGCCGAACGCATGCGATGAATGTCATCTGTATGTGGCACACGCTCCCGTTCGAGTTCCCTCATGTCATCCTGATACGAGACATGCACGCTTACGGAATCGCGTTCGGCGTTTCATGCAACGGCATGTCCAATGCTTTCTCCACTCCCGCGCCGTATGCCGGATCGGCCTTGCTGAAATGTCCGAGCTGCACACGCTTGATATCGTCCGGCACGCCCGCAATCGCCGCGGCGATATTGTCGAACAACTGCTGCTTCTGCGAATCGTTCATCAAGCGGAACAGGGCGCCGGGCTGACTGTAGTAATCCGTGTCCACGCGATGATCGTAGCGATCGGCCGCTCCGCTGATCGCCAGCGGCGGCTCGTCCGCATTCGGGTCCTGCGCAAACTCGCCGAACCGGTTCGGCTCGTAATTCACTGTGCCGCCGAGATTGCCGTCGGTGCGCATCGCGCCGTCGCGATGGAAGCTGTTGTGGAAGGGGCAGCGCGGCGCATTCACCGGAATGTTGTGATGGTTGATGCCGAGTCGGTAGCGATGCGCATCGCCATACGAGAACAGCCGTCCCTGCAGCATCTTGTCCAGCGAGAAGCCGATGCCGGGCACCACGTTGGCCGGAGAGAACGCGGCCTGTTCGACATCGGCGAAATAGTTCTCCGGATTGCGATTCAATTCGAGAACGCCGACATCGATCAGCGGATAGTCCTTGTGCGGCCAGACCTTGGTTAGATCGAAGGGATTGATCGGATAGGTGGCAGCGTCGGTCTCCGGCATGACCTGCACGCACATGCGCCATTTCGGAAAGCTGCCTTTCTCGATGCTGTCGAACAAATCCTTCTGCGCCGATTCGCGATCCGTGCCGATGATGTCCACCGCCTCTTCATTGGTGTAGTTGGCGATGCCCTGCATCGACTTGAAATGGAACTTGACCCAGAAGCGTTCATTGTTCGCATTGACGAACGAGAAGGTGTGCGAACCGAAGCCATGCATCTGCCGGTAGTTCTGCGGCAAGCCGCGATCGCTCATCAGGATCGTGACCTGGTGCAGCGATTCCGGATGGCGCGACCAGAAATCCCATGCGGCAGTCGGATTGCGCATGTTGGTTTTCGGATCGCGTTTTTGCGTGTGGATGAAATCGGGGAACTTCAGCGGATCGCGAACGAAAAACACAGGCGTGTTGTTGCCGACCACATCCCAGTTGCCTTCCTCGGTGTAGAACTTGATCGAGAAGCCGCGCACATCGCGCTCCGCATCCGCCGCGCCGCGCTCGCCGGCGACGGTGGAAAAGCGGATGAACAGATCGGTTTTCTTGCCGACCTCGGAAAACAGCTTCGCCTTCGAATAACGCGTGATGTCATGCGTGATGGTCAGGGTGCCGAATGCGCCGGAACCCTTGGCATGGACGCGCCGCTCGGGAATCACTTCGCGGTCGAAATGCGCCAGCTTTTCCAGGAACCAGACATCCTGCAACAGCATCGGACCGCGCTCGCCGGCCGTGATGGAGTTCTGGTTGTCGGCGACAGGTGCGCCGGCGGCGGTGGTAAGTGGTTTCATCAAATCCCTTTCTGTCAGTTAACTAAACCTGGTGCGACGTCGCCGCACGGACTGCGACACCGCGTTCGCCACATCAATAGATGTGGAACAGAAAGAACATGTTTGGTTTCGTAAAAGGCATTATTTTTTATCACTGTTCATGCATTCATCCATTGAGTGATTTCACTGAAATTGCCTCATGGAAAAAATTGCAAAAAAAGCAATTCCGTGCTGAAATCCGGTTCTTTTTCGCTTCCTTCCTTGCAAGAAATCTCATGTCGGACACGATCACCCACAACGCCGCCTTGCGTGCGCATCTGACCCGGTACACCCAGGACACCCGCCTGCTGCGCCTCACCACGTCGCTCGGCGCGGATGCCTTGCTGGTCGAGCGCATCGAGGGTGAAGAAGGATTGAGCCAGGGGTTCTGCTTCCGCATCCATGCGTTGAGCACGGACGCGCGGCTGGACCTGCACGGTCTGCTGGGACAGCCGGCGCTGCTGGAAATCCTGACGCAGCACAGCCGCAGCGCGCTGCGACCGCTGCACGGCCATCTCACCGCGATCGAGCGCCTCGGCAGCGACGGCGGCTTCACCCGCCATGTCCTCACGCTGGAACCCTGGACCGCCTTCCTGCGCCACCGGCGCGACAGCTACGTCTGGCAGGACGCGAGCGTGTTCGACATCCTCGATGACATCTTCGGCGGCTATCGCGACAACGGCCGGCTCGCACCGTCCTGGCGTCTGGCGCTGGCCGATCGGGACGGCTATCCGCGCCACGACATCCGTACCCAGTTCGAGGAAGGCGACTGGACCTTCGTCGAGCGCCTGCTGGCCGACGAAGGCCTGTTCTACTGGTTCGAGCACAGCGGCGATGCAGGCAGCGCCGCCCTCGGCAGCCACACCCTGGTCATCGGCGACCACAACGGCGCATTCACGCCAAACGCACAGGATGCGATCCGCTACCACCGCGCCGCCGCCACCGAACAGGCCGACAGCATCACCGCCTGGCAGGCCGGCCAGCGCATCGTGCCCAACGCCGTGTCGGTCGCCAGCTGGAATCCGGCGCAGGTCGCCGTGCTCGACGCGCACGCCGACAGTACACAGGACAGCGCCGCCATCCCGGCGCTGCCTGTCATCGATCATCCGGGACTCGAGCGTTTTGCCACGCGCGCCGAAGCCGAACGCGCCGCCCGCCGCATGCTCGAAGCGTTCGAGGCGCGCGACCGCACCTGCCGCGGCAGCAGCACGGTGCGCACGCTCGCGCCCGCCACCACCTTCGTGCTGACCGGCCACGCCCTGTACGATGCCGAGCGCCGGCGCAGCGGGGACGCCGCCGCGACCTTCGCTGTCATCCACGTCCGCCACCGCGCCCGCAACAACCTGTCCTCCGACGCGCGCAGCCTGATCGCCGGCGTGTTCGCCAACACCGCCGGCACGCCGGCACCGGAAGCGGACGCCGCCCCGCTCTACGAAAACCGCTTCACTGCCGTGCGCGCCGACGTGCCATGGCGGCCGCTGACCGCCGACGGACGTGGTGCGCTGCTGCATCCCCGGCCTACCGTCACCGGCCCCCACACCGCCATCGTGGTCGGCGTGGCGGGGCAGGACCTCAACACCGAGCGCGACCACCGCGTCAAGGTGCAGATGCACTGGCAGCGCGGCAGCCGGAGCCACGGCCGCCAGTCCCACCCGCAAGGCGGCGACAACGCTCCCGGCAACGAAGGCGCCTATGTCTGGGTGCGCGTGGCCGAAACCGCCGCCGGCCCCAACTGGGGCAGCAGCTTCGTCCCGAGAATCGGCCAGGAAGTGCTGCTCGACTATCTCGAAGGCGACATCGACCGTCCGATCATCGTCGGCAGCCTCTACAACGGACGCGGCATGGACGACGCGCAAGGCAACGCCGTCGGGCAGGGCGCAGGCACCGCCACCGGCAACGCCCCCGCCTGGTTCGCCGGCGCAAGCGGCGCGCACGCGCACAACGCCGTGCTGTCGGGCTTCAAGACCCAGGAAATCGGCCACAGCCACGACGGACAGGGCGGCAGCAATGCACTGGTATTCGACGACAGCACCGGCCAGGTCGGCACGCGGCTGTCCACCACCGGCCACGCCACCCAACTGAACCTCGGCCACATCAAGCGCCAGAAGGACAACGAACGCCGGCAAAGCCACGGCCACGGCACCGAACTCACCACCGAGGCATACGGCGCCTTGCGCGCCGGCCATGGCCTGCTGATCAGTGCCGACGCCCGTCCGGGTGGCAGCGGCGCACAGATGGACGCGCAGGAAGCGCAGCGGCAGCTGCAGCAGGCGCACGAACTGCAAGCAAACCTCGCCGACAGCGCGCAACAGCACAACGCATTTGCCGGCAAGACCCTGGACAAGGCCCGGCACGAACGTCCCGAAACCGTCCTCAAGCGCGCGCTTGCCTCGCTCGCGCACAGCGAGGATGGCATCGGCACGCAGCAAGGTGGGGGTGCCGGCAAGGTCCCCGCCTTCGGCCGCCCCGACCTCGTGATCAGCGCCCCTGCCGGCATCGCGCTATTGACGCCGCAGGACGCGCACCTCGTCGCCGATGCCGCCACCGTCACCGGCGGACTCGACGCCAGCGCCACCGCCGGCCGCAACGTCGCTGCGGCCGCCAGATCCGGCATCAGCCTGTTCACCCGCGGTGACGCCAGGGCGCAACGCAAGGAACAGGGCGACTGCGGCATCAAGCTGCACGCCGCCAGCGGCAAGGTCTCGGTGCAGGCCCACAGCGGCGCGATCAGCGCGGCGGCGGACAAGGACGTGTCGATCAGCAGCACGCACGCCAGCGTGGAAGCGGCGGCGAAGGACCACGTGCTGCTCACCGCCGGCGGCGCGTACCTGAAGATCGCCGGCGGCAGCATCGAGATCCATGCACCGGGTAAGGTGGAGTTCAAGGCCGGGATGAAGGTGCTGGACGGGCCGGCGAGCAGGACGGTGGCGTTGCCTTTTTTGCCTAGCTATGCTTCCGTTCCGCATGCAAAGCAGTTCAAGCTACTTACTCTCGAGGGAAAGGGATTGGAAGGGGCTCAAATAGAAATGTATCGCCGACAAGACAAAACTGTTCTGAAAAAATCAATCGCGTCGGCTGGCGGTGAAATTGGTCTTGATATCAAAGAGGATTCCGAAGAATACAGCGCGCTTGCAGGCTATCGCGCTTGGACTAGTACTTTCGAAGAACTCGAATCCGATCAATACCAGATGCCAGAAGACCACGAAGCGTCCTCTAGTGCGAGTGATGAAGACGGGCGTGAAGAAGAAAAGAACCATTCATAAAGGCCGCGCAATGACACTTCAAACAAAAATTTATATCGTGAGAAAAGACGACACGTTATGGGGAATCAGTAAAAAATTCGATATAAACATTGACCTGCTTGCCACCGAAAATGGATTGAAAGGGAAGGCAGCGCATACACTTCACCCCGGACAAAAACTACGCCTTCCGAATATATCTGCGGAGAACGACTGCGAACTCACTCTTAGAATTGTTGATTTGATTCGTGCACCGATTGCTTTTGCAAAACTCAAGCTTTCCTTTGATGGTAAAGAAAAGGAATTCACTACAAATGTCGGAGGAGAAGTTGGGCCGATATTGATTGACGATCACGCCAAAGGCTTAAAAGTGCGATTGCAAAACATCGAGGGAAAATATGAATTGATTGATGAACATAAGGTTCTACCTTTGGGGAAGAAATCGTTGATCATCAATTCACGTCAAATATTGATCAAGAGTCGGTATTGGACACAGCAAGGAAAGCAAGATGCAACGACGTCTCAATTGCAGAAGAAGATCAAGCATAAAAATCAGGATATACATGCGCAGCCGACCGATGGCAAGCGCCCAAGACAACAGTCTAAGACTCCGCCCACGAGGCTGCCGGAGCCGCTCATCACCGAGACTCGTCTCGAAGGTGGCAATCCGACACATATCGTGGCGACAGTATTTGCTGACGAAAACCTATACTTGATACCGGCCAACGAAAAGTACCGAAAATTCATAATCGCCAGCGCAAAAAAGTATGGTTTCACACCACATGCCTTGGCGGCATTGATACATGCCGAGGCTGCAAAGCTTCGCGGCGGCGAATGGAACGCGGATAGCAAAAACGAGAAGACAAATGCCGCTGGATTGACGCAATTCATGTCTGAAACATGGCTGGAGATGTGCACCGATAGCCGCTCGTTTATGAATATTCGTCTTACGCAGGAGAATGGCTACGAAAAAATCTCCGGGAAGAGAGAGGGTGGAATCTATGTGATTTCCGGACGTAAGGGGCAAACTCATCATCGGATCGCCACAGACCCGGCTTTGCGCTGGCGGTTTGACGCAGAGTATGCGATCGATAGCGCGGCATTGTACGGCCAAATCAACTTGGATCGCCTAAGAAAACGGGGAATTAATATTGATTCGCTCGAGCCGGAGGATCTTGCAAAGGCTATGTACTTTGCCCATCACGAAGGCGCGCACGGAGCTGCTGCGATTGTTAAAGGTACTTTGACAGCACCGGAAGCCGAGAAGCTTTTGAAGGCACAAATTAAGGAAAAGGCAGACGCATATATTGCGCGCTTTAATCGCGAGCCCGTCAAGGCGTATGTCCATTGGCTGTTCAGCTATGTGGATTCCAATATAAGCATCACGCAATTTATGGTAAACCCAGCCGGATTTCGCGCAAGAAGTATGGAAGAAATCTGCAAGACGTTGGGTCTTCCGGCAGGTCCACCTTCACCAAATTCAAAAGAGGTCTCCCTTCCATTTCAGCTCCCCACGGAGCAGGCCGGCGCGGCGATGAGTTGGCAGGACCCACTAGATGAATGCACAATTCGTACGGCGCTTTTGGCTAGTCGTAGAAGCGCGACCTTCGGTATGGTTCGCAACGGCGGAACGAAAGCGCATCAAGGGATCGACTTGGTTGCCAAGGTTGGTACACCTGTCTATGCGGTCGCAAATGGACGAATAAAAAGAGTTATCAGAGCGTTTGCCGTGACGACCGGATATGGCGCCGCCATTACCTTGCAGGTCGATGTGAATGATCTTCCGGCAAAGCAAAGACAATACTATCAAAGCAAATATCCAAACAATGAGTTGGTCCATTTCTATTATGCGCATCTCAGTAGCATCAATGTGCAGGAAGGTAGCTACGTGAAATCTGGAGAAATTCTTGGAAAAACCGGTGACAGCGGTAATGCGAAAGGAATGGATTCAATTGCGAATGGAGGACACCTACATTTCGAATCACGCCATTCTCCAAACATATCAACGGGGCTTGATGGCCGCATGGATCCATTGCCATTCTTGAATCGTTGCAGTTAGATGAAACATGATCATGAAAAATTTCTACCTTCCTATTCTGTTTTTAATGGGATTTCTCTCTCCGGCCTTCGGTGTCGATAAGTATGAGAATTCTCGCGCAAAGGAGTTGCGTTCAAAGCTCGTGCAATGCAAGGATCACGTGAACTACGACTCGACCGATTGTTACCGCGCTATCGACATTGAGTTGGAGTTGGAGCGTCAGCAGAGGTTGCCGGACGATCAGCGATCGCTTTTCGCTACGTCCGGGGTCGACTTGCTCATCGAAAGGGCGAACAACCTCAGGATGGGAATTTTTGTGTCAGGAAAAGGCAAGGGAAAACTGCGGGAATTTCGAGTTGCGGACGGCGGTGTTCAATATGGGTTCATACTAGGTGCGGCTGAGGGGTGTGAAGAATCGAACTTCAGTGTTCTCAGGAATTCTCCACAGTTCTCTTTCTTTGTTGTGTCGTGTTTTTATAAATCAAAGCGTGGGAGTGCAATGAGTTTGCATGACTATCTCATGTATGACAAAGAATTCAAGTCTGTCTTTACCTTGGCTCAATCTGAACGAGCATATATTCCCAATCCATCCTTGGAGCTGCGTAGAGGCGTTTATCAATATCGATGGAACTACGTGGAAGAGAGTGGGCGCGCCGTCGAAATGTTTTATGACTTCCGCGTCAAGTCTGAAGTTGAAGCACAATGTAGTCGGACATGGAACGAGGATTGTCCCATTGGTCCATTGGAAAGGCGGATCTATTCCAAATGAAGGTGGCATGAGCGCGTGCGCTATGAATGCGAACCAATAAATGAACCTGGCTGACTGTGACAAGCCATTGCTCGTGCATGGCTATCTTTGCAGAATTTGGCCACGCGCAAGCTTCATGTGCAGACAAAACTCGGTTATCCAATTTGAAGCGAAGACTTCAAGGAATACGTCGTGTACGAGATCTGCCACTTGCGAACGCTGCGGAGTTCCATTCGTGCTCAGTAGGCGCGTTACCGCTTCGACGGCACTGCGTACAAGTTGATCGAGGATGAGAATCCGGCGAGATCGTTTGGTGCGAATTCAAGGCGATGATCCCCATCCAAAATAACTCCATATGCTTTGCGCATGAACAAATGCGTTTGCAATTGGCAGTTCAGCGGTCAGCAACTGCCGCACTCGATGGCCAGGACCGCTAACTCCCCCTGCTGTTGATCAGCAACGGACTGAATGCCTTTGCCGACATCGAAATAAAATCCCCTTGCCGCAATCCCAGTACCTCATCGTCAGAGGCGATCACTTCGACGATATCCTGCCCGATCAGCAGTGTGACGATATGAATGACTTCTTCGCGTCGTATGGTCAGGACCTGTGCGTGCAGCTGGAGTTTTCCTGCGAGCTGCTTTTGCAGGAAGGCTTCGGCGGGTGAGCCGGACTGCATGATGCGGCCGTTTTCAAGACGCAATACTCGCTGCGACAGCTTGAAGACCTCTCCCAGATCGTGACTGACTAGCAGGGTGGTGAGGCCGAAGCGCTGGTGCAGCCGCAGCAGGTCGTCCTGCAATTGGCTGCGCAGTTGTGCGTCGAGCGCCGATAGCGGTTCGTCGAGCAGCAGCAGGCGGGGTCTTCTGGCGATGGCGCGGGCCAGTGCGACGCGCTGCTTCTGTCCGCCCGACAGGGTGTCCGGCAGGCGGTGTTGCAGTGCCGTCAGGCCCATCAGGTCGAGCAACTCGTCCACCCAAGCTGCGTCGTTCGCGGTGACGGCATATGCGACGTTCTGCCGCACGCTGAGATTGGGGAATAGTGCGTAGTCCTGGAACACGAAGCCGATGGCGCGCTTTTGGGGCGGCAGGTTGATGCGCTTGTCGGAGTCGAACCAGGTCACGCCGTCCACCACGATGCTGCCGTGATCGGGTGTGGTCACGCCGGCGAGGATGCGCAGGATGCTTGTCTTGCCTGCGCCGGAGGGGCCGAACAGCGTGACGAAGCTGCCGGATTCAATGCCGGCATGGACATCCAGTTCGAGCCGGCCGGTTGCGCTTTGTAATGTCTTGGTGAAGGCGATTTCGATCACGTCATATCGCTTTCAATTTCTTGTTCACGACATACACCGTCAGCAGGATCGCGAAGGTCACCGCGAACAGCACGGCGGCGTAGAAATTCGCCGCGGCGTAGTTCAGGCTTTCGACTTCGTCGTAGATGGCGATGGAGGCGACCTTGGTGACGCCGGGGATGTTCCCGCCGATCATGAGGATGACGCCGAATTCCCCGACCGTGTGGGCGAAGCTGAGCACCGCGCCGGACAGCAATGCCGGTTTGATGTTGGGCAGCAGCACGCGGAACAGGGTGACGATGTCCGGTTTGCCGAGCGTGCGCGATGCTTCGAGCAGCGATCCCGGCAGATTCTGGAAGCCCGCCTGCACCGGATGCACCATGAACGGCAGGCTGAAGATCACCGAGCCGATGATCAGGCCTTCGAAGCTGAATACCAGGCGCAGGTGAAACCATTGCTCCAGCCATTGACCGAATGCGTTCTGCGGGCTGAATGCGAGCAGCAGATAGAACCCCAGCACTGACGGCGGCAGTACCAGCGGCATGCTGACCAGGGTTTCGACCACGGGCTTGAGGCGGATGCGGGTGTGCGCGATCCACCAGGCGAGGGGGATGCCGATAACGAGCAGAATGGCGGTGGTGATGGCTGCCAGGCGGAAGGTGAGCAGCAGCGGCTGCCAGTCGAAACTCATCAGACCGACTCCGGCAGCAGCGTCATTTCATTGGCCTTCACCAATCCTTCGACCGCGTCGCCGATCTCCAGCGCAAGGGCGTGCGATGAACGGGTGGTGATGATCGACACCAGTTCGCAGCCGATGAAGTCGAGCGTGACCCTGGTCAGCAGCTGCCCGCGTTCGATGGCGGTCACCGTGGCCGGAATGCGGTTGCGCATGCTGATCAGGCCGGACAGGTTCTTCGCGAGCGAGACTTCGGTTTCCTTGAACAGCAGCGTCACTGGCATGTCGATCGGCCATGTCGAAGCTTCGTCACTGGCGCCGACCAGCGTCGCGGTGAAGCGTTGGCCGCCCACTTCGACGTCCACCAGCGCGATGCTGCCGGCGATTTCGATGTGTGCGATGCGTCCCGGCAGTCGGTTCATGGCAGGGCGTAGCCGTAGCGTTCAAATATCGCCCGTGCCTTCGCCGAATGCAGGAAGTCGTGGAATTGCTGCGACAGCTTCGGGTTGGTGGCCTGGCCATGCTTGAGGATCACCGCGCCTTGTGCAATCGGCTGGTACGCCTCCTTTGGCACGTCGATCCACTTTCCCTGGCCCTTCATCTCCGGCGACAGCACGACCGATTTGGCGGTGAAGCCGGCGTCGGCCGCTCTGGAGTGAATGTACTGGTTGGTCTGCGCGATGCTTTCGCCGAGCACGATTTTGGGTTTCAGCGTTTCATCGAGCTTGTAGTAGGCGAGGGCCTTGAAAGTTTCTCGGCCATAGGGGGCGGTCTTCGGATTGGCGATGGCGATTTTCTTGACGGCCGGATCGGCAAGCGTGCCTTGCCAATTGGACAGGTCGATATCGTTCATGCTCCACAGCACCAGCGTGCCGTAGGCATATATCTTCGGCGCGGTGGCGGTGGCACCTTTCTTGTATAGCGTGTCCGGGTATTCCATGTCGGCCGACAGGAACACATCGAATGGCGCGCCGTTCAGGATTTGCGCGGCGAACTTGCCGGACGAGTTGTAGATCGGCTTGATGTCGTGTCCGGTTTCCTTCTTGAATTCCGCCTGCAGATCGTCGAATGCGTATTGCACGTTGGCGGCAACGGCAACCGTCAGCGTGTCGGCCAGCACTTGCTGCGACAGGAGCAGCAGGGCGACGAAAACGGAAATCAGGCGGCTCATGCCGGCACCCCGACGATGACATGCGAGGCATTGAAGATGGCGGTCGCCGGCCTGCCTTCGGCCAGCGCGAGTTCCGCGGCGCTGTCGTTGGTGACGATGGCGCAGACTGTGGCACCGCCGCGCAGCTGGAGGATCACTTCCGTATTCACTGCGCCCGGCGTCAGCTTGACCACGCTGCCGGACAGGCGGTTGCTCGCCGACAGCTTGAGGTCGTCCGCGCCGGTGGCGAGCATCACCCACGGTGCCTTGATCAGCGCGATCGCGTCAGAGCCGATTGCGAGTCCCAGATGCTGCGTGCTTTCCTGCGTGATGACGGCAACGATCCTGTCGCCGCCCGGCAATTCGATCTCGATCTCGTCGTTGACGGCACCGTGCTTGATGCGGCTGACCTTGCCGTAGAACTGGTTGCGTGCGCTGGTCTTCATGTTCAATCTCCGAATCAGTTGGTACGTGTCCGCGAAGTCGTCGATGTGTTCGCCCAGGGATTGCAGGAAGCGGCGATGTTCTTCCTCGATCCGCCTGAACGAGGCGATCAGGCGCTGGCCGCGCTCCGTCAGATGGGTGCCGCCGCCGCCCTTGCCGCCGGTGCTGCGTTCCACCAGCGGCGCGCCGGACAGGTTGTTCATCACATCGACCGCATCCCATGCCGCCTTGTAGCTCATGCCGATGCTCTTGGCCGCCTGGCTGATCGAGCCGGATTCGGCAATGCGTTGCAGCAAGTCGATGCGGCCATGGCCGGCGAGGCTGCGCTCGTCCTGTTCGAGCCACAGGCGGCCCTGGATTTTCATGGGTTTCGGTGAGGGCATGGCTTCATTGGCCTATTCGTTATATATGAAATGATATAACGCTTTGCGCAATAAGGCCATTTCATGGTCGATGCTGCGCTTGCAGGGGAATAGGATTCCGGCTATTTCTGCGCCGGTTGCGACAGTACCTCGATCGCTTTTTCCGACCACTCGACCCACAGCGTTTCGAGCATGATGCCGGCGCTCAGGATCAGGTGCTGAATTTGTTTCTCGCGCGACAGATCGTCCGAGGGGAAATCGCTCGCTTCGAGCTGCCGGTAGAGCGCGAGTTGCTGGCGATGCATCTCGCGCCGGCGCTCGATGTCTTGCCTGATTGCGGTCGGGCCGATCACCGCTTCGGCGCGCAACCGCAGCATCAATTCGTCGCGCATGGGCCTGGGGTCCTGGCTTTCCGCGGTCCAGCGCTTCAATTCCCTGCGACCGGCAGGCAGCACGCGGTACACCTTCTTGCGCCCGCGCCCCGACTCGGGGGGCAGGGATTCGACCCAGCCGGCATTCTCCAGCCGTCCCAGCTCCCGGTAAATCTGCTGATGCGTCGCATGCCAGAAGTAGCCGATCGAACGGTCGAAGCGGCGGGCCAGTTCCAGACCCGAACTAGGATGCTCGATCAGGGAGGTGAGAAGTGCGTGGGGTAGGGACATGAGGGATGAGAAGTTGACGCGCGGGGGCGATTATCCCACGCGGATCCGAAGGCGCACGCCGCCGAATCCGGGGTTCAGCCGCATTGCCGCTCGAACCCCGCCAGGATTCATTTGTACGCCGGCAGCTGTTGTCCGAGGCGCTTCCCCATTTCCTGTCCCAGCGCCTGCAAGCCGCTGGCTGGCCGGATCATGACTTCGAACTCGACGATCCTGCCTTGTGCGTCGAAGCGGATCATGTCGATGCCCTTCAACTCCTTGTCGCCGACGTTGGCGCTGAATTCGAGCACGACATTCAGGCCGTCATCCGTGGCAAGTTCGCGGTGATAGGTGAAATTCTCGAACACGCGGATGACAGTGTTGAGGACGAGCACGACGGCATCGGCCGACTTGTATGGCGAGAACGCCATCGGCGAGCGGAACACCGCATCCGGATGCACGATCGAGGGCAGCGCAGCGAGATCGCCTTTTGCCACCATGACGTGCCATGTTGAAAGCGATGCGGCGACGGCGGGCTTCAACGCGGAAAGGGAATTTGTCATGGAAATCTCCAAAAGAATGATTGCAGGTGTCTACCGCTGTTGTGTTGTTCAGATCACTGCCGCCAGGCGGGTGCCTTGATCGATCGCACGCTTGGCATCCAGTTCTGCCGCCACATCCGCGCCGCCAATCAGATGCACGCTGCAACCGGCCGATTTCAAGCCCTCGTACAGCTCGCGCAGCGGCTCCTGGCCGGCACACAACACCACGTGATCGACCGCCAGTACGCGATCCTGCCCGTCGATGCTCACATGCAGCCCGGCGTCGTCGATCCTGCGGTAAGCGACGCCCGGTGTCATGCCGACGCGCCGTGCCTTGAGCGAAGTGCGGTGTATCCATCCGGTCGTCTTGCCGAGGTTGTCGCCGACCTTGCTCTCCTTGCGCTGGAGCATGTGGATCTGCCGTGGCGCGGCCTCGACCTGAGGAGGACGAATACCGCCCGGCGCGCGGTAGTTCGTATCGATGCCCCACTCGGCATAGAACTTCTCCGGGTTGACGCTGGCGCTCTCGCCCGCATGCGTCAGGTACTCGGCGACGTCGAAGCCGATACCACCCGCGCCGATCACCGCGACCGATTTGCCGACCGGTTTTGCGTCGCGCAGCACGTCCAGATAACCGAGCACCTTGGGATGATCGACGCCGTCGATTGCCGGCACGCGCGGCGTCACGCCGGTCGCCAGCACGATTTCGTCGTAGCCATCCTGTTGCAGTTGATGCGCATCCACGCGCGTGTTCAGCACCAGCCTGACCCCGCGCAGCGCGACCTGCCTGCCGAAGTAGCGCAGCGTTTCGTGGAACTCTTCCTTGCCCGGCACTTTCTTGGCGATGTTGAACTGGCCGCCGATTTCCGGACCGGCCTCGAACAGCGTCACGTCGTGGCCGCGCTCGGCGGCGGTGATCGAGAAGCTGAGTCCGGCCGGCCCCGCGCCAACCACGGCGATGCGCTTGCGTTTTTCAAGAGGTTGATAGACCAGTTCGGTTTCGTGGCAGGCGCGCGGGTTGACCAGGCAGGACGTGATCTTGCCGCCGAAGGTGTGGTCCAGGCAGGCCTGATTGCAGCCGATGCAGGTATTGATCTCGTCCGCACGTCCCTGTTCCGCCTTGCGCACGAAGAAGGGATCGGCCAGCAGCGGACGCGCCATGGAAACCATGTCGCAATAGCCATCTGCGAGAAGCTGCTCGGCGACTTCCGGCGTGTTGATGCGGTTGGTGGCAACGAGCGGAATCGAGACATGGCCCTTCACGCGTTGCGTGACCCAAGCATACGCGCCGCGCGGCACCTTGGTCGCGATGGTCGGTATGCGCGCCTCGTGCCAGCCGATGCCGGTGTTGATGATGGTCGCGCCGGCGGCCTCGACCGCCTTTGCCAGTGCGATCACTTCTTCCAGCGACGAGCCGCCTTCGACCAGATCCAGCATCGAGAGACGGTAGATGATGATGAAGTTCTTGCCGACGCGCTCGCGCGTGCGGCGCACGATCTCGAGCGGAAAGCGGATGCGATTCTCGTAGCTGCCGCCCCATTCGTCCTGCCGCTGATTGGTGCGAGCCGCGATGAATTCGTTGATCAGATAGCCTTCGGAACCCATGATCTCGACGCCGTCGTAGCCGGCATGCTGCGCGAGGGCGGCGCAATTGACGAAGTCGGCGATCGTCTCTTCCACTTCTGCGGCGCTGAGTTCATGCGGCACGAAGGGATTGATCGGCGCCTTGATCGCACTCGGCGCGACCAGATTCGGCTGGTAGGAGTAGCGGCCGAAGTGCAGGATCTGCATCGCGATCTTGCCGCCCTCCGCATGCACGGCAGCCGTCACCAGCTTGTGATGCTCGGCCTCGGCTTCCGTGGTCAGCATCGCGCCGCCTTGCATCGGACGGCCGCGCTTGTTGGGGGAGATGCCTCCCGTCACGATCAGGCCGACGCCACCACGCGCACGTTCCGCATAGAAGGCGGCCATGCGTTCGAAACCGTTCTCGACTTCTTCCAGGCCGACGTGCATCGAACCCATCAGCACGCGGTTTTTCAGGGTGGTGAAACCGAGGTCGAGCGGTTTCAGAAGCTGCGGGTACTGGCTCATCATGTCTCCTTTTATGCAACTGGTTGCAAAAGTGTAGGCGGCATTTCGGGTTTATGCAAGTAGTTGCATAAACGCTGAAAAAAATTGCCGAAAGGCAGTCGAAAGCGGTTGGAAAGGGGGCGCGCGGTCGGTGGGAAGAGGTCAGCCGCCGGTGCTATCCAGTACGGCGGCGCGGTTGCCGGCAGGCATGGCTTGGAAAGTAGAGAGGGCCGGCTGATTGCTCCCAGCCCCGATTCATCTCACATCAACAGGTCAGAGCAAACCTATTTCACTTTTGTTTCGCCAAGAGGAGAGTCCTGCCCTTGGACGCGCTGCTCCATTGCCTCCATGCGGGATCGCTCCCGTGCCCAGCTCAGTTCGCGCGTGAAGTCAATCAGACTGCGTGCCGTAACGGGAGGAAGGTCCGATTCCGGAGCGCTGCGAAAAGAGATTCCCGCATCCGGGAAGAAACTGGAATGGATAATCTCGCCATTCGCGGCCTTCGCGATTTCGGCAAGCCTGGTTTGCGTCAATTCTGTCCCGAAGCCCTCATTTGACAGGCCGGGGATCTGGTATGGCATGGTCGCAACGCCCGAATCGTAAACCGTTGCAAAGAGCTTCCCATCGACCACAACCTGGCCATAGACCTTGTCCGGGTGCTGTTCGGCGTAACGATTATTGACTGCGTCACGCGCTTGCACCTGCTCCTCGTGCAATTTGATCTCGGCGATCTGTTCGTCGGTCGCTTTGACCACCATGCCGGGCTTGTTCTTTGCAAGTTCTGAAATAGAAATTGCTGTACCGGTAAGACGATATGCTCCAGTGGCATTGATGTTGGACATATTTGCGACCTCCAAGGCTGGTTGCTGGCCTAAATGCGTTGCCGAAGATAGACCCCCATCGCAATACATACTTGCATGTATGTATTGCACTTCATATTTGAGGCCGCCTGAAAATTCACATCAGGATGATGTCGTACTGTTCCTGGTGGTACACCGTCTCCACCTGCAGCGAGATCGGCTTGCCGATGAAGTCGCCCAGCATCGCCAGGTGTGGCGATTCTTCTTCGAGGAACATGTCGACCACGACCTGCGAGGCGAGAATGCGGAACTCGCGCGGGTTGAACTGCTTCGCCTCGCGCAGCAGTTCGCGCAGGATTTCATAGCAGATGGTGCGTGCGGTCTTGACCTGGCCCTTGCCGCTGCAGGCCGGGCAGGTTTCGCACAGGATATGCGACAGCGACTCGCGGGTGCGCTTGCGTGTCATTTCGACCAGTCCGAGCTGCGAGAAGCCGGACACCGATACCTTGGTGCGGTCGCGCGACAGCGCCTTGTTCAGTTCGGCCAGCACCGCGCTGCGATGCTCCGCGTTCTCCATGTCGATGAAGTCGAGGATGATGATGCCGCCGAGATTGCGCAGGCGCAGTTGGCGCGCGATGGCGTGCGCCGCTTCGAGATTGGTCTTGAAGATCGTGTCATCGAAGTTGCGGCCGTGGACATAGCTGCCGGTGTTGACGTCGATGGTGGTCATCGCCTCGGTCTGGTCGATGATCAGGTAGCCGCCGGACTTCAGATCGACGCGGCGGCCCAGCGCGCGTTGGATTTCCTCTTCCACGCCGTACAGGTCGAACAGCGGGCGCTCACCGGTGTAGTGGGTCAGCTTGGCCAGCACGGACGGCGTGTAGATCGCGCCGAACTGCTGCAGCTTTTGAAAGTTTTCCCGTGAGTCCACCTGGATGCTCAGGGTGTCGTCGCCGACGAAATCGCGCAGCACGCGCTGCGCGAGGCTCAGGTCCTGGTACAGCAGGCTGGGTGCGGGTCGCGTCTTGGTCTGCTGCGCGATGGTCGACCAGGTCTTGCGCAGATAGTCGATATCCATCTGCAGATCGGCTTCGGATGCGTCTTCGGCCATGGTGCGGATGATGAAGCCGCCTTTTTCCTCGGGCGGCAACAGGCGCTGCACCTTGCCGCGCAGCGCTTCCCGTTCGCTCTCGTTCTCGATGCGCTGCGAAATGCCGATGTGCGGGTCTTGCGGCAGATAGACCAGCATGCGCCCGGCGATCGAAATCTGCGTCGACAGGCGCGCCCCCTTGGTGCCGATCGGGTCCTTGATGACCTGCACCATCAGCGACTGGCCGTCGTGCAGCAGCTTTTCAATCGGCATCGATGGCGCGGTGGGATTGTCGTGCGGGCGCGCTTCCCAGATATCGGCAACATGCAAGAAGGCGGCGCGCTCCAGTCCGATATCGATGAACGCGGATTGCATGCCGGGCAGCACGCGCACTACCTTGCCGAGATAGATGTTGCCGGCCATGCCGCGCGACAGGGTGCGCTCGATGTGGAGTTCCTGTACTGCGCCTTGCAGGATCAGCGCGACGCGTGTTTCCTGCGGCGTGATGTTGACGAGAATGTCTTCGCTCATAGCACGGAAATGCCGGCCTTGCGCAACAGCTGCGCGGTTTCGTGCAAGGGTAGACCCATGATGCCGGTGTAGCTGCCGACGATCTTTTCGACGAAGACCGCCGCCATGCCCTGTATGCCGTAGGCACCGGCCTTGTCATACGGCTCCGTCGTTGCGCAGTAGGCGCGGATCATCGCGTCGGTCAATGTGGAAAGGGTGACGTCCGAGATTTGCGTGTGCTGCCAGGTGGTGTCGTTTTGGCGCGCGGCGATGCTGGTCAACACCTGGTGCGTTCGCCCGGACAGGGCTTTCAGCATCTCCGCGGCTTCCGCCGCGTCGGCCGGTTTGCCGAGAATGCGTCCATCGACCACCACGGTTGTGTCCGCCGCCAGTACCACGCGCACCGGCAACCGGCGCCACAACATCACATTGGCGGCGTACTCGGCCTTTTCCTTTGCGACGCGGGCGACATAGTCTTCCGCCTTTTCACCGGGATGCACATCCTCGTTCACGTCCGGGCCTCTGGCTGTGTGGTCGCGCAGCAACAGCAGTTCGAATTCGACGCCGATCTGACGCAACAGCTCGCGGCGGCGCGGGCTTTTCGATGCGAGGTAAATCTTGTGGTCTGCCGGTTTCATGTAATTTTTCTAGACCCTGTGGTAGGGGTGATTCTGCGTTATCGACCAGGCACGGTAGAGTTGTTCAGCCAGTAATACCCGCACCATCCCGTGCGGCAAAGTCAGGCTGGAAATGCGCACCAGCATGTCCGCTGATGCCTTGAATCCCTGGTCCAGCCCGTCGGCGCCGCCTATCACGAATGTAACATCTCGTCCGTCTTGTTGCCACTGGGTCAGTAGTTGCGACAGCTGTACGGTCGAGATGTCCTTGCCGCGTTCGTCGAGAGCGACGATGCGCGACCCTTTCGGGATGGCCGCTTCGATTCGGGCGCGCTCCAGCGCCATCACGGTGTCGGCAGTCTTGCTGCCGGAGCGGTCGATCGGCTTGATTTCCTTCAACGCGATGCGGCATTCCGGCGGCATGCGCTTCGCGTATTCGTTGAATCCTGCCTCGATCCAGGCGGGCATCTTGTGGCCCACCGCCGCAATGACGAGCTGCATGCAGTCCGATCAGGCGGTCTTGGCCTTGGCGGGGGTGCGCTTGGCGGTGGCTTTCTTCGGTGCGGAGCTGGTGCTCTTTGGTGCCGCCACCTTGACCTTCTTGCCGACAGGCACCTTGGCGGTTTTGGCTGCAGCAGTCTTCTTCGCGGTCGTGGTGGTAGCGGTGCGGGTCGTGGTTTTTCGTGCCGGTTTCTTCGGTTCGTCGTCGAGCGTGGCCTGGCTGGCGGCCAGATGGCGCGTTGTTCGCTTCTTCGGCGCTTCGTCGGCGCCATCCGCGCTCGCGGTGCGTTTGGAAGTGCGCTTGGCGGCGCCGAGCTTGATTTCCTTCTCGCCCCAGATTTCTTCCAGACGGTAGTAGTCGCGGATCGCCGGCTGCATGATGTGCACGATCATGTCGCCCAGATCGACCAGCACCCATTCTCCGGTGTCTTCACCTTCGATGCTGATGATGCTGCCGCCGTTCTCCTTGACCTTGTCGCGCACGGATGCCGCGAGCGCTTTCGTCTGGCGGTTTGAAGTGCCGGATGCGATTGCCATGCGGTCAAACAGGCTGGTCAGGTGGACGGTGTCGAATGCGCGGATGTCCTGGGCTTTGACGTCCTCGAGGGCGTCGATTACAAGAGCTTGAAGTTTTTTGATGTCCATTAGTATGCTTGGTGTGTATAGAGGTGATGGTGTTTTATATAGTCTAGCACCGCGGGCGGGATCAGCGATTCCGGTTGTTCTTCGCGTTGAAGTGCGGCACGTATTTCCGTCGCGGAAATGTCGATCGCCAGATTCGTCGCGAGACAGGTCAGGCCATGCGACGTTTCCCGAATCTGCTGCGGCGTCGCGGCGCGCCGTGCAAACTCGCGCGCCACTTCCGCCGGTACATGGCCGGCGTCCAGCGCGAAGCCCGGGCGCGATGCGGCGCAAATGTGGGCGTAGTCGAATAGTCGCTGCCAGTCCTTCCAGGTATTCAGTTTCTGCAATTGATCGGCGCCTATCAGGAATGCGATTGACGTATCAGGGCCCGTTTCGGCGCGGATCGCGCGCAGCGTGTCGATGGTATAGCTCGCGCCATGGCGTTCGATTTCCTGCCGGTCGATGGTGACGTTGAAAGCCTGCTTGTCGTAGGCGAGGCGCAGCATGTGCAGGCGATCTTCTGCGCTCGCCTGAAGGTTCCCTTTCTGCCATGGATTGCCAGCCGGGATGATGCGCACTTCGTCGGGAAAGAGCAGCTTCGCGAAATATGCGACCAGCGCGACGTGGCCGTTATGCACCGGATCGAAACTGCCGCCGAGGATGGCGACGCAGCGTCGATGCGCGTTCACACCCATTCCCGATGGATCAGGAAATCGGAATACAGCCGGGCCTCATCGCTGCCCGGTTCCGGCGTCCAGCCATAGCGCCATTTGACGATGGGCGGCATCGACATCAGGATCGATTCGGTGCGTCCGCCCGATTGCAGGCCGAACAGCGTGCCGCGGTCGAATACCAGATTGAATTCCACATAGCGTCCTCGCCGATACGCCTGGAAATCGCGCTCGCGCTCGCCGTAAGGCGTGTCCTTGCGCCGCTGCAGTATGGGCAGGTAGGCATCGAGAAAGCCATCGCCGACGCTCTTCATCATCGCGAAGCTTTGCTCGAAGCCGAGCGCGTGGAAGTCATCGAAGAAGATGCCGCCCACGCCGCGCGGTTCCTTGCGATGCTTCAGGTAAAAATACTCGTCGCACCATGTCTTGAAGCGTGGATGCAGATCGTCGCCGAAGGGCGCAAGCGCGTCGCGGCAGGTTCGATGGAAGTGTGTCACGTCTTCCTCGAAGCCGTAATACGGCGTCAGGTCCATGCCGCCGCCGAACCACCAGACCGGCTCCTGTCCGGGCGCGGTTGCCGTGAAAAAGCGTACGTTCATGTGTACGGTGGGTGCGTACGGATTGCGCGGGTGCAGCACCAGCGACACACCCATCGCTTCCCAGTTGCGTCCGGCAATGTCGGGGCGGTTGGCTGCCGCAGAAGGCGGCAGACTTTGGCCGCTGACATGCGAAAAGCCGACGCCGCCACGCTCCAGCACATTCCCTTCCTCCAGAATGCGCGAGATACCGCCGCCGGAAATCGGCCCCATGCCTTCCGGTCGCTCCCAAGTGTCGTTGATGAATTGCCTGCCGTCGATGGCTTCCAGCGCGGTGATGATGCGCGCCTGCAAATCGAGCAGCCAGGTCTTGACGATGAAAGGGGAGGTGGGGGACTGGATCACGATGTTTCGGGTAAAAAGAATCAGAGGGGATTTTACCCCTGGGTACCTTGGCGGGTTGGCAAGCAGGTTCCGCGCAATGGTGAAGCTGATCAGGCGGTTTCTTCGGCAAAGGTCACGAGATTGCCATCCGGATCGAGGATGGAGAATTCACGCATGCCCCACGGTTTGTCGGACAAGGGGTCGTTCGGATGAATGATGTTCAGCGCCGCATACGCGTCAAAGAGTGCATCGATGCCTTCGACATGGATCCTGCAACCGGTTGCCTCGGCGATGCGCGGGTCGTTGCACAGCCAGAAATGGATGGCAACGCCGTCGCGTTCAACGATGCCGTAGTCCGGATATGCGGCGATGCTCGCAAAGCCGAGCTGCTCGAAAAAAGCAAGGCTGCGCCCGATGTCTGCCGAAGCCAGCTTGGGGATGGCTGCCTTGAACCGGGCGCTCATTGTCGCTCAGGCAGGACGCTTCAGCGCCCGCCAGCCGATATCGCGGCGGAACTGCATGCCGTTGAAGCGGATCTTGTCGACGGCGTCATAGGCGTGCTTCTGCGCCATGCGTACGCTGTCGCCCAGTCCCACCACGCACAGCACCCGGCCGCCGGAAGTCAGCAGCTTGCCGTCGTCGGTGAGCGTGGTGCCGGCATGGAAGGTCACGCAATCCGCAGTCTCATCGGGAATGCCGCTGATCACGTCGCCCTTCGTCGGCGCGTCCGGATAGCCGCCGGCAGCCAGCACCACGCCCAGCGCGGTACGGCGATCCCATTCGAGCTCCACGGCATCGAGCGTGCCATTGACTGCATGTTCCATGACGCCGACCAGATCGGTTTTCAGGCGCGCCATGATGGGCTGCGTTTCCGGGTCGCCCATGCGGCAGTTGAATTCCAGCGTCTTCGGATTGCCCTTGGCATCGATCATCAGGCCGGCGTACAGGAAGCCGGTGAAGGGGATGCCGTCCTTCGACATGCCGAGCACGGTCGGGTTGATGATTTCGCGCATCACGCGCGCATGCAGCGCCGGCGTCACGATCGGCGCCGGCGAATAGGCACCCATGCCGCCGGTGTTCGGGCCTTCGTCGTTGTCCTTCAGGCGCTTGTGATCCTGGCTGGTGGCCAGTGGCAGCACGTGCTTGCCATCGACCATGACGATGAAGCTCGCTTCCTCGCCGGCTAGGAATTCCTCGATCACGACGCGTGCCCCGGCGTCACCCAGTTTGTTGTCAGACAACATCATGTCAACTGCGGCATGCGCCTCGTCGACCGTCATCGCCACCACTACACCCTTGCCCGCCGCGAGGCCGTCGGCCTTGATCACGATCGGCGCGCCTTTCTGGTTGATGTAGCGATGCGCGGCGGCGACATCGGAGAAGGTCTGGTAATCGGCGGTGGGAATGCGGTGGCGCTTCATGAACGCCTTGGCGAAATCCTTCGAACTTTCGAGCTGCGCCGCTTCCCTGGTCGGGCCGAAAACCTTCAGTCCCTGGTCGCGGAAGATATTGACGATACCGGCGGCCAGCGGTGCTTCCGGCCCGACCACGGTCAACGCGATGTTTTCCTTGATGGCGAATTGCGCCAGCCATGCCGGATCGGTGATCGGCACATTTTCCAAACGGAGATCGAGCGCGGTGCCGCCGTTGCCGGGGGCTACGTAGACCTTTTGGATACGCTCGGATTGAGCCAGCTTCCAAGCCAGGGCGTGTTCGCGGCCGCCTGAGCCGACTACAAGTATTTTCATGGACATATCACTATGACATTGTTCGGGTAGCGCGGACCGGAAATCCGTGCTGATGGGAGATTGTCTGCCGGCTGTTGCCGGCGCGACGGCCGTGGAGGCCTTATTCCTCGATCACGGCGTTGGTATAGACCTCTTGCACATCGTCCAGGTTTTCCAGCGCGTCGAGCAACTTTTGCATCTTCAGCGCATCGTCGCCGGTGAATATCGTTTCGGTCGCCGGCTTCATCACGACTTCCGCCATTTCAGCCTTGAAGCCGGCTTTTCCCAGTGCATCCTTGACTGCGGAAAAGTCGTGCGGCGGCGTGATGACTTCGATGCCGCCTTCGTCGTCGGTCATGACGTCTTCCGCGCCGGCTTCGAGCGCCGCTTCCATCAGCGCGTCTTCATCGGTGCCGGGAGCGTAAAACAATTGCCCGCAGTGCTTGAAGAGAAAGGCCACCGAACCTTCTGTGCCCATGTTGCCGCCGAACTTGGAAAACGCGTGGCGCACTTCCGCCACGGTACGCACGCGATTGTCGGTCATGCAATCGACAATGATGGCCGCGCCGTTGATGCCATAGCCTTCGTAGCGGATTTCCTCATAGTTGGCACCATCCAGCCCGCCGGTGCCGCGCTGGACCGCACGGTTGACGTTGTCTTTCGGCATGTTCGCATCGGCCGCCTTGTCCACTGCCAGACGCAGGCGCGGATTGCTGGCCATGTCGCCGCCGCCCAGACGCGCCGCCACCGTGATTTCCTTGATCAGGCGGGTCCAGATTTTGCCTCGCTTGGCATCGGTTGCGGCTTTTTTATGCTTGATATTGGCCCACTTGCTATGTCCAGCCATGAGGAGTCTTTCTTGGAGATGAGTTAATTTGGCGTCGCTCAATGATTCGTTTCGCGCCTTGCTGCCCGGCTCAAAATAAAATATTGACAAGCCTGAAATCAATCTACAATTTTAGCATATCGACCCTTCCCGAAATCCGCCCGGAATCCCTGAAAACAATGCCGAATCCACTCCTGATCGCGAAGAATGAAGCCCCGAATCAAGCCCCTGAGCTGGTCCTGTTGCCGAACCTCGCCAACCGTCACGGATGCATCACCGGCGCGACCGGAACCGGCAAGACCGTGACCTTGCAGACCATGGCGCAGGCGCTGTCGGACATCGGCGTGCCGGTGTTCATGGCCGACGTCAAGGGCGACCTTTCCGGCATGGCGAAGGCCGGGACCTTTATCGGCAAGGTGAAGGAACGCTTCACCCAATTGAAGCTCGACGAGCCGAAATGGGAAGCCTGTCCCGTCACATTCTGGGACGTATTCGGCGAGAAGGGCCATCCGGTGCGGGCGACCATTTCCGATCTCGGCCCCTTGTTGCTGTCGCGCATGCTGAATCTGAATGACACACAGCAGGGTGTGCTGCAACTGGTATTCAAGATCGCCGACGACAATGGACTGCTCTTGCTCGACATCAAGGACCTGCGCGCGATGCTGCAGCATGTCGGCGAGAACGCATCCGAATTCCAGACCGAATACGGCAACATTTCTGCCGCCAGCGTCGGTGCGATCCAGCGCGGCCTGATCGCGATCGATGAGCAGGGCGGTGACCGCTTCTTCGGCGAACCGATGCTCAACATCGAGGATTTCATGCAAACCGATGCCAGGGGCAAGGGTATCGTCAATATCCTCGCGGCGGACAGACTGCTGAATTCGCCGCGCCTGTACGCGATTTTCCTGCTGTGGATGCTGTCGGAACTGTTTGAGGATCTGCCGGAAGTCGGCGATCTCGACAAGCCGAAGCTGGTGTTCTTCTTCGACGAAGCGCACCTCTTGTTCAACGAAGCGCCCAAGCCCTTGCTGCAGAAAATCGAGCAGGTCGTGCGCCTGATTCGCTCCAAGGGTGTCGGCGTGTATTTCGTCACGCAGAATCCGCTCGACATCCCCGATACCGTGCTCGGCCAATTGGGCAACCGGGTGCAGCATGCCTTGCGGGCCTACACGCCGCGCGACCAGAAGGCGGTGCAGGCGGCGGCGGAGACTTTCCGTCCCAATCCGCAACTCGACACCGCGCAAGTGATCACCGAGCTGGGTGTGGGCGAAGCGCTGATTTCTTTCCTCGACGCAAAAGGCAGCCCCACCATGGTCGAGCGCGGTTTCGTGGTGCCGCCGGCATCGCAAATCGGTCCGATCAGCGACGCCGAACGCAGCGAAATCATCGCCAATTCCGTGGTGGCCGGCGTGTATGAAAAGGTGATCGACCGCGCATCGGCTTACGAACATTTCAGGGGGCGCGTGATTGCTAAACAGGAAACGTCGCCCAATGCGCCGCAGTCGTCCCGCAATGGCGATGCCGGCACGGCAGCCGAACCGTCTTCATCCGGTATTTCCATCGGCGACATGCTCAGTAATGCGATGGGCGGGCTGTTCGGCAGCGGTAGTAATGCACGTCGCAAGGACACGGTGGTAGAGGCCGCAGTCAAGTCGGCAGCGCGCAGCATGGGCTCGCAAGTGGGACGGGAAATCATTCGCGGCGTGCTGGGATCGATCATGAAACGGTAGGCGAAGGGCGCTTGGCTCTTGCCTATCCGTATGGTGGCATGTCCGCGCCGCGACGGCTTGCGCCTTCCATTGGCCCGCGCCGCAAAATGTGCAAAATCGCACCGCATCGTACAATCGCGCTATGCCTTCCGCCACGCTTGAATCTTCCAATCGGCAAAGCCTGCTTGCCGGTCTCGCCATCGCCATCATCGGCGCCATTCTTTTTTCGGCCAAGGCGATCGTCGCCAAGCTTCTGTACCGCTATCACATCGATGCAGTGACGCTGATTGCATTCCGCATGATTTTTTCGCTGCCGTTTTTCGCGGCACTGGCGATCTGGAAGGGCAGCACCGGCGAACCTCTCACCAATGGCGAGCGCGGCAGGATCGTGGTGCTGGGCTTGCTTGGGTACTACCTGTCGAGCTTTCTCGATTTTCTCGGACTGCAATACATCACCGCGGGACTGGAGCGCCTGATCCTGTTTCTGACGCCATCCTTCGTGCTGCTGATTTCGGTCGTGTTCCTGAAGAAAAAAATCACGATAGTCGAATGGCTGGCGCTTGGCACTGCGTATCTCGGCACCGTGTTGGTGTTTTTGCACGATGCCAGGGCCGGCGGGTCGAACGTCATACTGGGCGGCGCATTCGTGCTGGGCAGCGCCATCGCCTATGCGATCTATCTGCTGATGTCCGGTGAAATGGTGCGCAAGGTCGGGTCGCTGCGTCTCGTCGCCTATGCCATGTGCGTGTCGAGCGTGGCATGCATTGTGCAGTTCTTCCTGCTGCGGCCGCCGGCAATGCTGATCCAGCCGATGCCGGTCTATGGCTTGTCGATCGTGAACGCCGTGCTGTGCACGGTGTTGCCGGTGATTCTGACCATGGTCGCGGTGGAGCGGATCGGTGCCGCCACGACATCGCAGGCCGGCATGATCGGGCCGGTATCGACACTGTTCCTGGGCGCGATGATTCTGGATGAGCCGATCACCGCCATTCAGCTTGCCGGCACAGGTCTGGTGTTGGTCGGCATATATTTGTTATCACGAAAGAAATCGTAGGGGACGAAATGGATCTCGGAATACGCGGCAAACATGCGCTCGTCTGCGGCGCGAGCAAGGGACTGGGGCGCGGCTGCGCCGATGCGCTGGCGGCGGAAGGCGTCAACATCACGCTGGTCGCACGCACGGCCGATGCGCTGGAAGCGGCAGCGGAGGAAATCCGCCGCGCGACCGGCGTGACGGTCAATGCGGTGGCGTGCGACATCACGACCGCCGAAGGCCGCGCCATGGCGCTGGCCGCGTGCCCGCAGCCGGACATTCTGATCAACAACGCGGGCGGGCCGCCGCCGGGTAATTTCCGCAACTGGACGCGCGACGACTGGATCGCCGCGCTGGACGCGAACATGCTGACGCCGATCGAGCTGATCAAGGCCACGGTCGATGGCATGATGGCGCGCCGCTTCGGCCGCATCGTCAATATCACCTCCAGTGCGGTGAAAGCGCCGATCGATATCCTCGGTCTGTCGAATGGTGCGCGCTCCGGACTGACGGGTTTTGTCGCGGGTGTTGCGCGCACGACGGTGGCGCACAACGTCACCATCAACAACCTGCTGCCGGGGCAGTTCGAGACCGATCGCCTGAAGAAGACGCTCGGCGCGTCCGCCACTGCCGCAGGCAAGAGCCTGGACGAGGTGGCTGCGGCACGGCGCTTGCAGATTCCCGCGCAGCGTTTCGGCAATGCGGCGGAGTTCGGGGCGGCGTGCGCATTCCTGTGCAGCGTGCACGCCGGTTACATGACGGGGCAGAACGTGCTGCTCGATGGCGGCAATTATCCGGGCACATTCTGATTTTTTCGAGACGGGGCAGCGGTGAAAAAGCGAATTGCATTGATCGCGCATGACAACAAGAAGGACGAGATTGTCGAGCTCGCGTCCGAATTTGCCGATGTGCTGCGGCAATGCGTGCTGACCGCCACCGGCACCACCGGCAAGCGCTTGTCGCAGGAAGTGGGATTGACGATCGAACGCAAGCTGTCCGGCCCGCTCGGCGGCGATTTGCAGATCGGTGCGGAACTCGCGGAAGGCAAGATCGACGCCGTCATCTTCCTGCGCGATCCGCTGACGCCGCAGCCGCACGAACCCGATATCAACGCGCTGGTGCGCGCATGCGATGTGCACAACGTGCCGTGCGCGACCAATCCGGCGACTGCGCGGATCCTGCTGTCGCAACTGACGCCGCGTCATCCTTCCCATTCATGAGCAATAACAAGAGCGAGGCAACCATGGCAAAAGCAATCAGGATATTCAAGATCGGCGGTCCCGAAGTGATGGAGTACGTTGAAGTCGAAGCAGGCAATCCCGGCCCCGGCGAAGCACGCGTGCGCCAGGCGGCATGCGGCTTGAATTACATCGACGTGTACTTCCGCACCGGCGCCTATCCGCAGCCGCTGCCGGGCGGTCTGGGGATGGAAGGTGCGGGCGTCGTGGAAGCGGTAGGCGAGGGTGTGACGCACGTCAAGGCGGGCGACCGCGTCGCCTATGCCGGCCGCCCGTCCGGCGCGTATGCGGAAGTGCGTGTCATGCCGGCCGCGCCGCTGGTCAGGCTGCCCGACGCCATCGATTTCGACACCGGCGCGGCGATGATGCTGCAGGGATTGACCGTGCAGTATCTGTTCCGCCGCACCTATCGCTTGCAGGGCGGCGAGACGATCTTGTTTCATGCGGCAGCCGGCGGCGTCGGCTTGATCGCCTGTCAGTGGGCGAGAGCGCTGGGCGTGACGATGATCGGCACGGTCGGCTCCGACGAGAAAGCGGCGCTCGCGAAGGCGCACGGCTGCACCCACACCATCAACTACAACACGGAAAATTTCGTCGAGCGCGTCAAGGAAATCACCGGCGGCAAAGGCGTGCCGGTGGTCTACGATTCGATCGGCAAGGACACCTTCACCGGTTCGCTCGACTGCCTGTCGCCGCTCGGCATGATGGTCAGCTTCGGCGCGGCATCGGGGCCGGTGCCGGCATTCACCCTGAACGAACTGGCGTCGCGCGGCTCGCTGTTCCTGACCCGGCCATCGATCTTCAATTACATCGCCAAGCGCGAAGACCTCGATGCGATGGCGGCCGACCTGTTCGGCATGGTCGAGAGCGGCCGGATCAGGATCGACATCAATCAGCGTTATGCGTTGCAGGATGTGGCGCAGGCGCATCGCGATCTCGAGTCGCGCAAGACGACCGGATCGACCATTCTCATTCCCTGATCAATAAGGAAAGATGCAGATGGAAGATTCCAATCACAATCCGATGAAGCACCCGGAAGAGCAGCCCGCCGGCACGGACGACGCGCCACGCTTCGGCCGGCTGCTCATCATTTTGGTGGCGGCGGTGCTTTTCGTGATGGCGCTCACCTTTGTGTCGGAGTGGCTGTATACCTGAGCTTGCGGCAGGCGAGGCCGGTCTTGCCGGCGCTGCTGTCCTGCGCTTGAATTGCAAAGATGGCATCAACCTCCCGGTGCCGTCCTTGATGTTATCTGCATGGCAAGCGATACATGAAACCCCTTTGATTTCCTGTTGTTGCCTACTAGAATCATCGGACATGAACGCGCCCTCCGTCCCTCATGGCCGACCAGCTTGCCAATCATCCATGCGATAAAGCCGTGCCGCCGTCCTTCCGGATGCCGGTATTGAGGACGCTCGTATCGATTGCATCGCAACAGCTTGCGGCGCAACAGGATGCATTCGTGTCACGTCTGCTGGATGCCTTGTCCACACTCGCGGACCATGCCGCTCGCTCGAGCGACACGGAGATCGCCGCGAATGCGTTTCGTCACCTGAGCAGGAACAGGGCGACCTTTCACCGCTTGTTGCCTGCGTGTCTCGCCGACGCCTTGCAGCAGGAGCTCCGTGCGACGGAACAGCCGGAAAAATCCCCGATGGAACGCGACGCCATCGATCTGTCGCTCGTGACCTTCGAGGCGATGGAACAGAAGGTGTTGATCGACCACCTCAGTCATGCGCTTGACGCTGCCAATACCGAAGCACTGGATGCCTTGAATATCCGCATCGCCAGCCTGCTGGGAAAGGTCGAAGTTGGCATCGCGCACAATCCGTTTCGCCCGCACGTCTTCCTGCAGGCCGTCGCCGATGCATGGGGCAAGTTCGATCTGAGCGGCACATCGCAGCGAGTGGTACTGAATCAGATGCGGCCGGAAGTGTTTCTGCAGCTCGATCCGATTCTGCGGGCCTTGAATGACGCCCTGATCGCCAACGGTATCGTGCCGAATCTGGCCGACGCATATCGCCTGAATAAACTGGCCAGCCATGCGCGGCACGCCGGCGAGATGCCGCGCCGCAATCTGCCGATCTACGACAAGCTGAATCGCTGGCTGTCGCCTTCGGAGCTGGGCACGGCCGCGGGTCCGCATGGCCGGCAAGCAGTCACCCATCCCGGCTTGCGCGACTATCTGCGCGGCATGCAAGGCGCGCAAACGGATGCATCTGTGCTGCGCCAGATTGGACAGCAGGCGCCGCGCGGCATGCTGTCGCAGGCCGATGAAAATGCCATCGAACTGCTGGCGCGCATGTTCGACCGCGTTCTCGATGAGCCGCACATCCCCGCCGATATCAAGCGGCTGCTGGTTCGCTTGCAAGTGCCGATGCTGAAGGCGGCACTCGCCGACGACGAATTCTTCTTCCGGGCCGACCATCCGGCGCGCCGCCTGGTCGACACGGTCGTCAAGTCCGGCGTGGGCATGGAACAAGGACCCGTGCATGACGATCCGCTGTACCGCATGATTGAAGGCCTCGTCGATCGCGTGCAGCAGGAATACGATGCGCAGCTCGCCATGTTCGACAATGCCGCCACCGATCTGGAATCCTTCCTTGCGCAGGAAGCGCAGGTCGCCGATGCGGCGCTGTCGCACGCCGTGGCGCAGGCCTTGCAGCAGGAGCGCATCGCGCGCGCAAGGGAGCTGGCGGCGCATCATGTGTCGCTGCGGATCGAGTCCGGCGAGGTGCCGGGGTTTGTCGAAGCGTTCCTGCAGTCGCAATGGACGCGCGTGCTGGGCCTGGCGCATACGGTGGAAGACACCCGGCCCGATGCCTTGCCCGGTGCGCTCAAGGCGATGGACGAACTGATCTGGAGCGTCAAGCCGAAGAACGGCGGCGACGAGCGCAAGGAACTTCTCGGCAGGCTGCCGTCACTGTTGTCCACACTCAATGCGTGGCTCAACGTGGTCAAGTGGGACGGTGCGGAGCGGGTCGCATTCTTCTCGTCGCTGGCCGAACGCCATGCGTCGATCGCGCGCACCGCCGGTGAACTGTCGCCGCGCGCGCAGCTCGAAATCACGATGAACGCGGTGCAAAGAGCAAGCGAACGCCGCCTCAACCTGCGCGCGACGGAGCAGGCGGATCAACCCGCCGACGTGTCCATGCATCTGGTCGACGGCCTCGAACCTGACGCGTGGGTCGAGTTTGTCCGCAACAGCGGTGCGAAAGCAAGATACAGGCTGGCATGGATCAGTCCGCGCCGTACCCGCTTCATCTTTGCCGGCAGGCGCGGGCAGGAACCGTTTACGCTGACCTTCGAAGAGCTGGCGCAATCGTTCCGCGAAGATGGGGCGACGGCGATTTCGATTGACGCGGCGCTGGATCGCGCGATGAATGCGGTGCTGGAGGAAATGGATGCCTGACTCCGGGTCGCTGCCGCATCGATCGCGGCAGCGCCGACTCATTTTTCCATCTTCAACTCGATTTGCCGCGGCACGCCGTTCGGTCCGGGAAAGTCCGCAAACGCGCTGCGTATCATGTAAGGCATGACCGCCGCCAGCGAACCGTTGGCGCCTTCGCTCACCACGGTCGTTTCAAACACCGTCTTGCCGTTCGAGGTCTGCGCCAGGGCAAACTTCAATTGCCGGTTAAACACCTGAAAACTGCTGTCGCGGCGCTCGACAATCGGCGGGCCGTACCAGAACGGATCGTAGAACGGGCCGTAGTAGCCGCGCCAATAGGGACCCGGCCAGAACGGTCCCGGCCAGTAGGTGTTGACGATGACCGGCTCCACCACGCGCACGTCGCGCACCGTGACTTTATAGCCCATCGATGCCTTGAGTTTCGCCGCTGCGATAGTCGGAACTTCCCGGAATCCAAGGCGCACCAGCTCGGCGCTCGCCAGGTTTTCATAGTTGCGATATTCGAGGCTGTTTTCCTGTTCCTGCGTGCGCTCGAAGACGAAGGTCTTGTCCTGCAGGCTGGCCGGTAATTCGTGGAAGGAAGTCACATTGCTCTTGACCACCGGTGTGGTGCATCCGCCGAGCATCACGCCCGCAACGACAATCAACTTCACAGTCAGCCAACGCTTCATGGATTTCTCCAGCTGGGAGAAATTCAGCATAGGCGGCTTGTGGAAAATTTCCATCAACATTTGCAACTCGCAACAAAAAACTTCAAGGGAAATCAACGCGGATTTTCGAAAAAGATGTAACTCGCGCCGAAATCGCTGATCTCGAAATAGACTTTTTTCTCGCCGGCATCGGCAAGCATGTTGAAGTTTTCATCAAGAACGCCGTAGCCATAGCGATACGAGCGCGGCGACTTGTCATCGGTGCCCAGCGCGGTCGAGATCTTGTCGATATGGATGAAGCGCCGCACCAGCTTGTCGCCTGCATAAAATTCCAGCACGCCATTCGTCCCCGTCCAGTTCTGCACGGTCCGGCTGATCTTATTTTGTTGCTCCTGGGTACATGACGAAAGGACAAGCGGCAGGGCGGCCACGAAAAGCGCAAGGGATGGTTTCATTGATTGGGGTCGCATACGGTTGGTTGGTAGAATGCCATTTTGCTTCAAAACTCCGACGCCAATTATCCCTTATGCGCACCGATACTCCCCAAACGATTTATCGCAAGGACTACACACCGCCGAGCTATTGGGTCGACACCGTCGAAATGGGTTTCGACCTCGACCCGGCCATCACGCGCGTCGCGACTCGGCTCACGATGACGCGCAACCGCGACAGCCGCAACAAGAGTCTCGTGCTGTGCGGCGAAGCGCTGGAACTCGTGCAGTTGCGCATGAACGGCAAGCCGCTCACGAAGCGCGCCTACACGCTGCACGATGGGACATTGGAGATTTTCAATGCGCCCGACAAGGTCACGCTCGAAATCGAGACGCTGACCCATCCGGATCGCAATACCTCGCTGATGGGTTTGTACGTTTCCAACGGCAACTTTTTCACGCAATGCGAAGCCGAGGGCTTCCGCAAGATCACCTACTTCCCCGACCGGCCCGACGTGATGGCGAAATACACCGTCATGCTGCGCGCCGACAAGAAGAAGTATCCGGTGCTGCTGTCCAACGGGAACCTGATCGAGGAAGGCGATCTTGGCGATGGCCGTCACTACGCCGTGTGGGAAGACCCGTTCAAGAAGCCGTCCTACCTGTTCGCGCTCGTCGCGGGACAACTCGTTTGCCAGGAAGAAAAGTACACGCTGCAGTCGGGCCGTGAAGTGCTGCTGCAGGTCTGGGTCGAGGAGGGTAATCTCGACAAGACGCAGCATGCGATGGATTCGCTGAAGAACAGCATCCGCTGGGATGAGGAACGCTTCGGCCTGGAACTCGACCTCGACCGTTTCATGATCGTCGCGGTCGGCGACTTCAACATGGGCGCGATGGAGAACAAGGGCCTCAATATCTTCAACACCAAGTACGTGCTGGCCAATCCGCGCATCGCGACCGATGCCGATTACGCCGGCATCGAATCGGTGGTGGGCCACGAGTATTTCCACAACTGGACCGGCAACCGCGTCACCTGCCGCGATTGGTTCCAGCTATCGTTGAAGGAAGGCCTGACCGTGTTCCGCGATCAGGAATTTTCCGCCGACATGATCGGCACCGACAGCGGCCGCGCGGTCAAGCGCATCGAGGACGTGCGCGTGCTGCGTCAGGCGCAGTTCCCGGAGGACGCCGGCCCGATGGCGCATCCGGTGCGGCCCGATTCCTACGTCGAGATCAATAATTTCTACACCGTCACCATCTACGAAAAAGGTTCGGAAGTGGTGCGCATGTACCAGACCCTGCTCGGCCGCGACGGCTTCCGCAAGGGCATGGATCTCTACTTTCAGCGGCACGACGGGCAGGCGGTCGAATGCGACGACTTCCGCGCCGCGATGGCCGATGCCAACGACCGCGACCTGACGCAATTCGAGCTGTGGTACAGCCAGGCCGGCACACCGCGCGTGACCGTGGACACGCATTACGATCCGGTCGGCAGGAAGTACGAACTCACGCTGTCGCAATCCTGCCCGCCGACGCCCGGCGAGGACAGGAAGCTGCCATTCCACATTCCGGTCAAGGTCGGCTTGCTCAACAGCCATGGCAGCGATATGCCGCTCCATCTCGAAGGACACGCGCAGGCCGGCACCACAATGGTGCTGGAACTCACGAAGGAGAAGCAGACCTTCGTCTTCACCGACGTGCCGGAGCAGCCCGTGCCGTCCATCCTGCGCGACTTCTCCGCGCCGGTGATTCTGGAAATCGACTATACCGACGTCGAACTCGCCTTCCTGATGGCCAACGACAGCGACCCCTTCAATCGCTGGGAGGCAGGCCAGCGCCTTGCCATGCGCCGCATGCTGGAACTGACCCGCGACGTGCAGGACGGCCACGTGCTGGCAGATGACGATGGCGACGAGCCTGTATTGACGGAGAGCTTCCGCGCCATGCTGGACGCCACCGCGCTCGATTCCGCGTTCCGCGAATTTGCCTTGACCCTGCCGTCGGAAACCGTGATCGCGGAACAGATGGACATGGTGGACCCGCAGGCGATTCACACGGTGCGCCGGTTCCTGCGCCGCTCGCTGGCAAGCGCGCTGCGCATCGACTGGCTGGTTGCCTACCAGTCGAACCGCACGCCCGGCACCTACAGCCCTGACGCCGCATCGGCCGGCAAGCGCGGCTTGAAGAACCTCGCCTTGTCCTACATGATCGAACTGGATGACATCGAAGCGCACGTGCTGGCGCAGACCCAGTACGACAACGCCAACAACATGACCGACCGACTGGTCGCGCTGACCGCGCTCGTCAACAGCAATGCGCCTGGCAAGGTCGCCGCGCTCGACACCTTCTATAACGAGTTCGAAAACGAAGCGCTGGTCATCGACAAGTGGTTCATGCTGCAAGCCACAGCCCGCACCACCGACGTCAAGGCCGTGCGCAAACTGATGAAACATTCCGCATTCACGCTGAAGAACCCGAACCGCGCGCGCAGCCTGCTTTTCGGATTCTGCAACGGCAACCCATCGCAATTCCATGCGGTCGACGGCAGCGGCTACGCCTTCTGGGCGGAGCAAGTCATCGCGCTCAACGCGATCAACCCGCAAGTCGCGGCACGCCTCGCGCGCAGCCTCGACCGCTGGCGCAAGTACGCACCCGTCTTGCAGGGCAAGATGCGCGCCGCGCTGAAGCAGGTCGCCGACACCAAGGGCCTGTCGAAAGACGTGCTCGAAGTCGTCACCAAATCCCTTGCCAATTAATCATCGTCACACTGGAACGCAACATATGAAACGTGTCAGCCTCACGCAATACCTGGTCGAAGAACAGCGACAGAACAACAAGATTCCCGCAGAACTGCGCCTCCTGATCGAAGTGGTCGCGCGCGCCTGCAAATCCATCAGCCATGCCGTCGGCAAGGGCGCGCTGGGCGAAGTGCTCGGCAGCGCCGGCAGCGAAAACGTGCAGGGAGAAGTGCAGAAGAAACTCGACGTGCTCTCCAACGAAATCCTGCTCGAAGCCAACGAATGGGGCGGCCACCTCGCCGCGATGGCATCGGAAGAAATGGAAACCATCCACCCGATTCCGCACCGCTATCCGAAGGGCGAATACATGCTGCTGTTCGATCCGCTCGACGGCTCCAGCAACATCGACGTCAACGTCTCCATCGGCACCATCTTCTCCGTGCTGAAAGCGCCGGATGGCATGCAAGAGCCGACCGAAAAGGACTTCCTGCAACCGGGCACGAAACAGGTCGCCGCCGGCTACGCCGTGTACGGTCCGCAGACTGTGCTGGTCCTCACCACCGGCGACGGCGTCAACTGCTTCACGCTCGACCGCGAAATGGGCTCATGGGTGCTCACCCAGCGCAACATGCAAATCCCGGCCGACACCAAGGAATTCGCGATCAACGCCTCCAATGCCCGCCACTGGTATCCGCCGGTCAAGCGTTATGTCGATGAACTGCTCGCAGGAAAAACCGGCGCGCGCGGCAAGGACTTCAACATGCGCTGGATCGCCTCGATGGTCGCCGACGTCCACCGCATCCTGAACCGCGGCGGCATCTTCATGTACCCCGCCGATGCGCGTGAGCCGGACAAGCCAGGCAAGCTGCGCCTGATGTACGAAGCCAACCCGATGGCCTTCCTCGTCGAACAGGCAGGTGGCGCCGCGACGAACGGCAAGCAGCGCATCATGGACATTCAGCCGACGAAACTGCATGAACGCGTTGCCGTGTTCCTCGGCTCGAAGAACGAAGTCGAGCGCGTGACCGGCTATCACGGGGAGTGAGTGTTTGTTTAATTGACATGACGTGGATCACGTCGGTCGGGCGACAGGATGTCTGGCGGAAAAGCTTGATTTTTTGCTAGAATACGCGTCTTCGCTGAT
The DNA here is from genome assembly GCF_003590875.1 of Noviherbaspirillum cavernae. Classification (NCBI taxonomy): domain Bacteria; kingdom Pseudomonadati; phylum Pseudomonadota; class Betaproteobacteria; order Burkholderiales; family Oxalobacteraceae; genus Noviherbaspirillum; species Noviherbaspirillum cavernae. The sequence continues at coordinate 2,958,039 of NZ_QYUN01000002.1, read as the reverse complement.
GTAGCTCAGTTGGTAGAGCAACTGATTCGTAATCAGTAGGTCGGAGGTTCGACTCCTCTCATCAGCACCAATAAAAGCAAACGCCTTACGTGAAATTCACGTAAGGCGTTTGCTTTTGTGGGGTGCAAAAAGTACATTATCGGTACACTTGGCATTCACAAAAGGGACATGGCGGCCATCGTTAAGACTCCATCTGGCACTTGGAAAGCCGTTATACGTAAGCACGGCTGGCCCACCGCTTCAAAGACCTTCCGCACTAAACGCGACGCCGATGACTGGGCGCGACGCACTGAAGACGAAATGGTGCGAGGCGTAAGCGATCACAAAACGGCGCATCAATGAGGCCGGGGAGCAGGTCGATTATCTGGCCTGTGACAGCCTTCAATCTCATATCACCAAACTCTACAAGGACGCAGGCATTCGCGGCGGCCCTAGTCACAGCGGCAGGCGGTCATTCGCTTCTAATCTTTTGATGAGAGGGGTCGATATCGAAACCGTGCAGCAGCTTTTGGGACATGCCGAACTGGATCACATCATGCCCTACCTAAAAGTGTCTCAAGAAAAACTGCGTGAAATGTTCGCGGTTTGCATTTGGTCATAAATTTTTTAGGAATTCTTATAAATCCTTAGCATTTCTTAGAAAAGTGTTATAACTTACTTACGGTTGATTATCATTATTGACTTTAGAGGGTGCGAATATGGCTAAATCGGTGGCAGATGTTGTTGAGGATTTGAGAGACCTACTCAACAAATCAGCGAAGGATGTTATTACGTTGACGTGGCCGCAGTTTTACAAGGAAGCGGGTCGAGAGCGTATGAAAGATGCCTTCATGACTGAACTGGTGAAGCAAGCAAAAGACGCCAGCATATTTGTCGCCTTCGGCAATGCTGTTGTGCTGGTTGCTAAAGACTATAAGTTCTCCCCGATCTAGGGAAACAATCATGAAACAACGGGCTCGAAAACGGGTGTTGCTGAGTCGGCAGTTACACCAATTGCACCTCGCCTCGCGGACACCTGGGGCGCTGTCTGAAGAGGCAGGGTGGCGAGTGCGCAAGAACATCATTGGCGTCGCTAGTCTTGCACCGTTCCGTCCATTTGAAGTCGTGCGTCGCTATGCAGACGGACATTTGGAAGTAATGCGTGGTCCGTCTGATAGGCAGCTTCGCTTCGAGACAGAGGCAAATGCACAGAGCGCCATTTCCAAGCTCACCCGATAGAAAAAATCGAGATCGACTGAGGAAGCGAAACAAAAATGTCCATGCCGCTAATACCCAGAATATTCGTCATTGCGTCGGCTGCCACATCAATTTTGATCGCGACTTCAAGTCTGGCCGATACCATCTATCGATGCAGAGCCTACAACGGCGAATCCTTCTGGGCAAAGGATCATTGCCAGAAGCACAAATCCTTGGTCGAGGGGATATATACCGTTCCTGACAACATGCCATTTCAACAGCAGGTCGATTTAATGCAGCGTGGACTGGATCGCGCGAACAGTGCCCGCGCGTCTGAAATTGGCGAGCGTGCGAGAGCCACTCAATGTGATTCGATCAACCAAGAGTTGAAGCAGCTCCAATTGAAATATTCGAACTGGCAGTATGTGCCCATCGATCAGGTCAATGCGGATCAGGCCAGGCAACGTGATCTCAATGCGAGACATGCTTCACTTCGCTGTTATCAATGATTCGGAAAGCCAAACAAGTAAAGGGATGGAAATGAGAAAAGCCGATGACAAAAAAGAATATAAGACCATGCTGAAAGTTTTGGACGCAGAAGCGTCTGTCGCTGCGACTTTGAACAAGCTGAGTCAGCTTGCGATTGAAACCGAGGACGAATTTTTGAAGAAAGCCTCCGCAGGTCTCGCCAGCAGCTTGCGATCCATTGCAGGTATGAACACAAGCGCCAAAACACGATTGCAATCTATGGCTTCAGGATTTGCAAAATCAGATGATCTTCGCCGAAAAAAATTTAGCGAAGCGATTACTTTGGTTTTGAACTACTGCAAAGAAATCATCGCCGAAGAAGAACCGCAATGGCAAATCTTGGCGCGGAGGGCCGGCTGGACACCGCCAGCGGCGCAGTAAAGGAAATCGGCGCAGGCCGGGAGAGGAACCAAATGTTGGTAGATACTTTGAACGTGACGTTATCCGATTTCATGCCAGTAAAAGGTATGGCGGTTTCGCTCCTTGGTGAGACTGTACCGTATCGGATTGCCGAGTATTTGTCTTAATTTTCAAAGGCTTAGCATGATAATTGCTAATTCGTAATCAGTAGGTCGGAGGTTCGACTCCTCTCATCAGCACCAATGGATTCAATGACTTGGCCCAGCCCACAAGGTTGGGCTTTGTTGTTTCTGGGGCTGCGGTAGCGGATAGGTACCTTGCTTGCCCAGAGCGAGGGAATTTCTGGTTGCATCGCCATGCGTCAGGCCGTGATCAAGACCGATTCTTCAAAAGAACGAGCTTGTCCTTGATCTCGGTCGTTGCCGGGACGGTGACGCACCTTCGGCACCTTGACCGCCAAGGGGCCGGTTCTTGGCAATACCTCCCGCTCTGGCCGGCAGTCATTGCTCACCACTACGCGCCGGCCGTGCAGTGTCTTCTCCTTCTCGTATTGCTCCAGCAGTTGCGTCAGTCCCGCTTCGATCGCCAGTGGGTGACTTGCCGCGCGCTGCGTCATGTCGTTCGCGCTCATGACGAAATGTGCGTCGACTTGTTCACCACGCGACATTCCGAAATCATTTCCCTTACTCAAAACTGCACTAAGCATATTTGAAATGATTCGTGGCCAGTTTCTGCGTCAATCTTTAATGTTGCGCCTGTACTTGAGGCGCTGAGGCAACGCGACGATGTTACGTCGTCCTCGGCTGTTGAATTTTCTTGAGATCAGAGGACCTTGCTCATGCGTTTTCATCCATCCCGTTTGCTGGTGCACGCCACCATTGCACTTTCGTCCTTTTCACTTGTCATGTCGTCCGTGCACGCGGCAGAGCCGGTGTCGATCGGATTTTTCTCGCACTTGTCCGGCAATTTCGCCGAGTACGGGGCAAGTTTCAAGAATGCAGTCGAGCTTTATATCGACAAGATCAATGCACAGGGCGGTGTGGAGGGACGGCCTGTCAAGGTGATCGTGGAGGACGATCGGAATTCGCCGCAGGAAGCCGCTACCGTGGCGCGCAAGATCGTTGCCACGCCGGGTGTTGTGCTGGCCATCGGTTCATGGTCGACCACGGCTTCGCTGGCGGCTGCGCCCATCTTCACGGAGGCAAGGATTCCTCAGATCAGCCCGACCGCGTCGCATCCCGATTTCACCAAGCAGAGCCCGTACCAGTTCCGGCAAAACAATACCGATGACATTCTGGCGCAGTACAACGCCGACACCATTCACAAGAAGCTCAAGGCGCGTACTGTCGTGATCCCGTATTCCCAGGATGACTGGGGCGTCTACACCGGCAAAGCCACTGCGGCTGCGATCGAGAAAGACGGCGGCAAAGTGCTGCTGCTCGAAAGCGTCGTGCCGAACTCGAAGGATTTCCGTCCGCTGGTCAGCAAGATCAAGGCGCTGAAACCGGAAGGCGTGTTCCTGGCGCTGCCGTATCAGGAGGCGTCGATTTTCATTCAACAGTTGCACCAGGCCGGCGTGGATATTCCGGTCGGCGGCGGCATTCCGCTGACATCGCCGAAGTTCATCGAACTGGCGGGCAAGACCGCCGATGGCGTGGTGTTGCATAGCATTTTCTTTGCCGGCGATCCGTCGAAGAAGGTGTTCGTCGATGAGTACAAGGCAAAGTATGGCCGCGTGCCGGACCAGTTCGCGGCGTTGGCATATGACGCCGCCGGTGTGGGCGTGGAGGCAATCCGCCGCGTGATCAAGTCGGGCAAGCCGCTGACTGGCCAGGCTGTGCGTGATGAGTTGGCCAACGGGCCGGCTTACAAAGGCGTGACCGGCGTGACGAAGTACGACAACGGCAATGTGAAGAAGGAACCGACCTTCATCACCGTGCGCAAAGGCGAGTTGCAGCTGTTTTGATTTGAGCAGGGAACATGCGCGGTGTTGTTTGGCGCATGTTCCTGGATGAATTTACATGGCAGCCAACAGCTCAGGCGACGCAGCATTCTCATGCCCGCTCTCTTCACAGGAGAGGAAGGGCAAGGCAGCAGCGTAAAACCCATCCCCATCCCAACCTTCCCCTTGAAGGGGAAGGGGACGTGTAAATCCGGCGTCGTCTGAACTGCTGATGCCTGAGCAAGCCTGAATTTTCCGCGGATATTCCTGCATCAATTTCCATCCCTCTCGCGTCGCGTCCGTGCGCGGCGTGAGCTTGTTTCCCCGGTGTACCCATGCTTGAACTCTTTTTCAGTCAACTGCTCAATGGCCTCGCCATCGGGCAGGTGTATGCATTGATCGCACTTGGCTTCAGCCTCGTCTTCGGTGTATCGAATCTCATCAATTTCGCGCAGGGCGCGTTGTTCATGCTCGGCGCGTTCTTCGCGTTCAGCGGCGTCACGCTGCTGCATCTGCCCTTGCCGGTGGCGGCGCTGGCTGCCGTCGCTCTGGTGACGCTGCTGGGCATGCTGCTCGAGCGTGTGGCGTTGCGGCCGCTAGAGAACGCACCCTACATCGCGCCGGTGCTGTCGACGCTGGCCATCAGCATCATCATCGATCAGCTGGCGGAAATCGTCTGGTCGCCGGAGGGGCAGGCTTTCCCCTTGCCGTTCGACGAAGTCACTTTCTTTTTCGGCGGCGCTTACCTCACCAGTACCGATTTGCTGATTTTCGTTTTCGGCGGCGCTGCCGCGCTGGGGCTGACCTGGTTCCTGTCTCGCACATGGACCGGACGCACCTTGCGCGCCACCGCGCAGGACCGCGATGCCGTGGCCCAACTCGGCGTGCGTACCGCCAATGTCAAGCGGCTGGCGTTCGGGCTGGCCGGTGCGCTGGGCGCGTTAAGCGGCATTCTGGTGGCGCTGTACTTCAAGAGCGTGTTTCCGCAAATGGGGACGCCGTTCGGTTTGAAGGGTTTCGCCGCCGCCTTGTTGGGGGGACTGACCAGCATTCCCGGTGCAGTGCTCGGCGGACTGTTACTGGGCATGGTGGAGACCATGGCAAGCGCGTATATCGGCGAGGGCTTTCGCGATCTGGCGGCCTTCACGCTGCTGCTGGTATTTCTGGTTTTCCGGCCGTGCGGCCTGCTGGGCGATCGCCGGCTCGACGCGCTGGGCGGTACCGGCGGCGCGTCCGGCGCGATGCCAAGCACCAGTATACTGGCTTCCGCGTCGAGTCAGCGCGGTTTGACGCGCGCGTTCGAGTTGCCGCCGTGGGGGTTCCTGGCGGCGGGCATCGTGCTGGCGCTGCTGCCGGTGATGACGCAGAGTGCCTATGTGTTGCAGGCGGTGGTGTACGGCATGGTGTTTGCGCTGCTGGTGGCGAGCGTGACGCTGGTGTCCGGCGCGCTTGGCATCCTGTCCATCGGTCATGCGGCCTTCTACGGCGTCGGCGCCTACGCACTGGGTGTGCTGGCGCGCAATTACGGCTGGCCCACCGAGGTGGTGCTTCCTGTCGCCGCGCTGCTGACGGCGGCGGTGGCCGTGGTGACCGCCTTGCCGCTGCTGCAATTGAGCGGACACACCGCCGCGCTGGGCACACTGGCGGTGGGACAAATCGGCTTTCTCATCTTCATGACCTGGCTGCCGGTGACGCGCGGGCCGATGAGGCTAGTCAACATCCCGGTGCCGCGCCTGGCTTTGCTGGGCGACCTGCGGCTGGCTACCATCGGCCAGAAATACTGGCTGGTGGCGCTGGTTGTCGCACTTGCGCTATGCGTGACGCAACGCCTGCTCAATTCAGGCGTGGGACGGGTCTGGCGCGGCATACGCGAGGACCGGCTCGCAGCGCATGCGGCCGGCTTGCCGGTGCGGCGATACATCTTGATGGGCTTTGCCGTGTCCGGCCTGCTGGCCGGCCTCGCAGGGGCTCTGTTTGCCTACGTTCAAGGCGTGGTCAGTCCCGAAAGCTTTACGGTGCAGGGTTCGATCCTGTTGCTGACCATTGCAGTACTCGGCGGGCTCGGCAACCTGACCGGCGCCGCGCTGGCAGGCTTCGCATTGACCCTGCTGCCTGAATTGCTGCGCTCGTTTGCCGAGTGGCGCATGATCGCCTACGGACTGGTATTGCTGCTGGTGTTGCGCCTGCGGCCGCACGGTTTACTGGGAGCGCGTTAATGGTTGCAAACATACTTTCCGGCGACAACAGCGGCCTGGTGCTGCAAGGCGTGTCGCGGCATTTCGATGGTGTCAAGGCGGTCGATGATGTCAGCTTCAGCCTTGCTGCGGGCGAAACGCTGGCATTGGTCGGGCCTAACGGTGCCGGCAAATCCACCTTGATCCAGCTGATCAGCGGCGTCGAGCGTCTGACGCACGGCCGCATTTACCTGGGCGGGCGTCGCATCGACCGCCTGCCACCCGAGCGCATTGCGCGGCTCGGGCTGGGCCGCAGTTTCCAGACATCGCGGGTTTTTCCGGCGCTGTCGATATGGGACAGCGTGCTGCTGGGAACGCAAGCCGGTCTGCTGCGCAAGCCGAATGGCGGCCTGGTCAATCCGTTGCAGGAAGCACTGGGTGTCCTGCTTGCATTGCCGCGCTGGCGGCAGCGCGTCGAACAGCAGGAAACGCTGGCGCGCGAAGCCTTGCAGCGTTTCGGCGATCGGCTTTGGCCGCGCCGCGAGGCACCGGCTTTCAGCCTCTCGTACGCCAATCGGCGTCGCCTCGAAATCGCGCGGGTGCTGGCCGGCAAACCCGACTTCCTGCTGCTGGATGAACCGGCCGCCGGCATGAACCCGACCGAAACGGCCGAGTTGACCGAGCTGCTGCTGGCGCTGCGTCAGCAACAGCCCGCGCTCGGCATTCTGGTGATCGAACACAAGCTGTCGCTGGTGCGCCGCGTGGCAGATCGCGTGATCGTGCTCAATCAGGGACGGGTGCTGGCAGAGGGAAGTCCCGATCATGCGCTCAACCATCCCGAAGTGGTTGAAGCCTATCTTGGCCGCCAGCGTGTGCGGCCCAATGCAACGGATGCTCATCTTGGCTGATCACATTACTCAACTCCCCGCGTCGCCAGCCAGCTTGCTGGAAATTGACGCCATCGATGTCCACTACGGCGCAGTGCAAGCCTTGTTCGGCGTCAGTCTCCGGGTTCGGCCCGGCGAAGTGGTTGCGGTACTGGGCGGCAACGCGTCCGGCAAATCGACCACGCTCAAGTCGGTACTCGGGCTGGTCAAGCCGACGCGCGGACGCATTGCATTGGACGGGCAGGCGGTGCACGGCAAGCCGCCGGCCGACATCATCGACCTCGGTCTGGCCAGCGTGCCGGAAGGACGGCGCGTGTTTGCGGAGATGTCCGTGCAGGAAAACCTGCTGATGGGCGCCTATCCGCGCCGCCATGAAAAAGAGGCAATCGCAGCCGACCTCGCCCTTGTGTTCGAGGCGTTCCCCCGCCTGGCGGAACGGCGTCGGCAGGCGGCCGGCACCCTGTCCGGCGGCGAACAACAGATGCTCGCGCTGGGTCGCGCCTGGCTGCGGCGGGCACGCATGGTCTGCATCGACGAGCCCTCGATGGGCTTGTCGCCGCGTTACGTGGATGCCGTGTATGAGGTCCTGTTCCGCTGGAAAGCCGAGGGGCAGACCATTTTGCTGGTCGAGCAGAATGCGCGCATCGCGCTGGAACTGGCCGACCGTGCCTACGTGCTGCAGCATGGTCATGTGGTCTTGCACGGCAGTGCGCAGCAGCTGGCGCAAGACCCTGGTGTGCAAAAGGCGTATCTGGGCGCGGCCTGATATCGGCCTGATATCGGCCTTCTATGGCAGCCGACAAGATCGAAGGAATCAACATGATGTCTGTACAAGCAAACACAATTCGGCACCTGCACACCGATGTACTTGTGATCGGTGCCGGCGGAGCCGGCATGAGCGCGGCGCTGGCCGCTGCGCAAGCCGGCAGTCAGGTATTGCTGGCCGATCGCAGCCTGATCGGCCGCGGCGGTGCCACCATCATGGCGCAGATGACAGTCGCCGCAGCCCTGGGCGGTCAGGTGGAGGATCATTGGCGGCATCACTATGCCGACACCTTGAAGGCGGGTCGCGGCCTGTGCAATGAACCGCTGGCACGCCTGTTGTGCGAAGAGGGGGGGGACGCGATTCGCCTGCTCGACAGCTGGGGTGTCGGCTGGGCGCGCGAGGATGGCGAGCTGACGCAGGTACAGGCACCCGGACATGACCGCCCTCGCTGCGTGTATGTGGACTTTCTCAATACCGGTCCGGCGGTCGCCCAAACGCTGCGTACCCAGCTCGCACGCCAGCCGAATATTCGCCGCATCGGCGATCTGCTGGTGGTCGAATTGCTGCAGCAGCACGGCAGCGTGGTGGGCGCGGTGGCCTTGCACCTGACCACCGGCGCGCCGGTGCTGATTCATGCCGGCGCGACCATCATCGCCACCGGCGGCCTGACCCGCCTGTATCGTCGCAACAGCGCCTCGCTCAACATGGGCGGCGACGGTTTTGCGCTGGCGCTGCGCGCGGGAGCCACGCTGGTCGATATGGAGTTCGTGCAGTTTTTCCCGATAGGCCATCTCGCGCCGCGCCTGGTCGGTTTCGATCCGATCATGTGGGACCCGTTCCGCTACAAGCTCGGAGGCCGGCTGCTCAACGGCAATGGCGAAGAATTCGTGGAGCGCTATGGCAATCGCGCCGAGCATGCGCAGTACACCACCACCCGCGACGCCGCGACCTACGCGATCCTGAAGGAAGTCGAAGCCGGTCGCGGCTCGCCCTCCGGCGGCGCGTGGCTCAGTTTCCGTCACGTACCGGAGGCGACGCTGCGGCAAGCCTTCGGACCGATCATCGACAAGCTGCTGGAGAACGGCATCGACCTGCGGCAGTCCATGGTGGAGGTGGCACCGATTGCGCACTATCACATGGGCGGCATTCGGGTCGATACCGATCTGGCCACCGACATACCCGGCTTGTTCGCCGCGGGAGAAGCGGTCGGCGGAGCCAACGGCGCGAACCGTTTGTCCGGCAACGCCATCACCGAGGCCGTGGCGTTCGGCCTGCGCGCAGGCCGCAGCGCCGCGCTCGTCATCCGATGCACCCGATCCGATCGCGCTGCTGGCGCAATTGCAGGACGTGATGCAGGACCATGTCGGGCCGTTTCGCACCGAAGCCGGGCTGACCGAGGGATTGGCCAGACTGGCAGCATTGCGCGCCGCGCTCGGCACGACGCTGCCGGGCGGCCTCGGTCCGCAGGATCCGGTGCGACTCGATGCGCTCGACTTGCGCAACATGCTGCTGGTGGCGGAAGCCGTGACGCACGCGGCGCTGGCGCGGAAGGAAAGCCGCGGCGCGCATCAGCGCGAGGATTATCCGACCCAGGATGCGTCCTGGACTCTCAATCAGACGATCGCCCTGCAAGCCGGCCGCTGGGTGCTCGCCACTCAGCCGGTTGCACGGCTTGACTTGCCGGCGGCGGCATCGACCGGCTTGTCCTCATTGCAGCCCTCATCGCAGCCCTCATCGCAGCCCTCATTGCCGCTGAATTCGCCGCCACCGGCGATTGCTGTCGCACCATTCGCGCCTGGACTGAAACAATGAAACCACCACAAGACGATGCACCACACGACAATGTGATCACGCTTCAAGTGCAGCGCGGTTGCGGCGATGGCCCTTCACGCATTGACATCTATGCAATCCCCGTCGGTGCCGCGGCGTCGCTGCTGGATTGCCTGCGCTGGGTGCGCAGCAATCTCGACAACACGCTGGCCTTCCGCTATTCATGCATCAACGCCAATGCCTGCAAGGAATGCATGATGCACGTCGACGGCAAGGCGATCTATGCCTGCCTGGTGCGGCCGCAAGCCGGTGCGGTGCACCGGCTGGAACCGATGCCGAACAAGGTGCGTCTGCGCGATCTGGTCGCCGAAATCGCGCCGACGAAGGAACGCTTGCTTGATGTGGAAGATGGTGACGATGCTGATGCTGATGCGAGAACAGGCTGAAGGCGGAAGGTACGCTCCTGCCTTCCATTGCCGGACTTGCCAGTAAGTCAGAAATCAAAACCACAATCGCATGAGCAGCTTCCTTCCCCTTGAAGGGGAGGGAACCTGTCAATCCATCGTCGCCCGAATTACTGCCATCCATGCAGATGGCGTCCCCGCTCGCGCCACGCCCGATACGCTCGGCAACGTTTCCCTGTACGATAGCGCTCTTCCTTTTTCAAGCGGCATGCGCCTCATTCCCCTGCGGCGCGCCCGGCACGTCGCGCCTGCGCGCTTTCCAAAACAATCGCATCAATGAACAAACTGACAACAGTGATCCTGGCCGGCCTGACAATGGTCGGCCCCTTGGCAATCGACACCTATTTGCCGTCGTTTCATGCAATCGGACAGGACTTCAATGTCAGTCAGGTATTGGTGCAGCAGACACTGAGCGTGTTTCTGTTTGCATTCGCATTCATGATGTTGTTCTACGGCACCTTGTCCGATTCCATCGGCCGCCGTCCCGTGATCCTGTGGTCGCTCGCGGTCTACACCGCAGCGTCTTTCGGTGCGGCGTTCGCACCCAGCTTCGGCTGGCTGCTGGTATGCCGAGCGGTGCAGGGGCTGGCTGCCGGTGGCGGCTCGGTGGTCAGCCGTGCGATCGTGCGGGACCGCGCCTCCGGTTCCGAGGCGCAGCGGGTGCTGGCCTACATCATGATGGTGTTCGGTCTGGCGCCGGCGATTGCGCCGGTGCTGGGCGGCTGGCTGCATGTGGCGTTCGGATGGCGCTCGGTCTTCCTGTTCCTCGGCGGATTCGGATTGCTGATGTTCGTGGTCTGTTATCGCGCATTGCCGGAGAGCCTGCCGCGCACGGCGCGTCATCCGTTTCACCCGGCGACTATCGTGAAAAACTATTGGATGGTGCTGTCGCATCCGCGCTTCTTGTTGCTGGCGCTGGCGATGGGCATCGCGTTTGGCGGATTCGGCCTGTATATCGGATCGGCCGCCAATTTCGTGATGAACATCCTGCACCTGCCGGAGACATCCTTCGGCTGGATGTTCATTCCGATGATCAGCGGCATGACGATCGGCTCGGCATTGGCGGCACGTTTCGCGGCGCGCTTTGCACCGCTGAAGATGATCCTGGCGGGGCAGCTCATCATGGCGATTGCCGCTGTACTCAACGTGGCTTACAACTACTTCTTCGCGGCGGCGGTGCCATGGGCGGTATTGCCGCTGGCACTGTATGCGTTCGGCGTGGCGCTGGCGACGCCGGCCATGACCATCCTGGCGCTCGATATCTTCCCCGAGAATCGCGGACTCGCGTCGTCGCTGCAATCGTTTGTGCAGATGCTGGTGTTCGCCGTGGTCTCCGGCGTGGTCGCTCCCATGCTGTTCGAGAGCGCCTTCAAGCTGGCGTGCGGCGTGCTGACCGTGTTGATGCTCAGCGTGGTGTTCTGGCATCTCGGCAAGCCACGCGGCATCGCGCGATAACAGGACGGGATTGCGTGCCGGGAGTCTCCCTCGACGAGCGGTTGCCCGAGGCACGCATTCTTCGCATTTTGCTTCATCTCTCTCGGCATGGGCAGCGCGCTCAGCCATGCCTTCAAGGATGCCTTTGCACCTCTGATTCCAGCACGACTAAAACCTGTGCCGCATCCCCAGTTGCAATGCGTTCGCATTCTCGCCGCGCTGTGTGGTGAAGCCGCCGCCATAGCCGCCGCCGCCGAGCGCGTACTGGGCGTTGGACTGGTTGTTGGCGTGGGCGTAGAAGATATACAGGTCGGTGCGCTTGGACATGTTGTAGTCGTAGCCGAGCGAGATCATGGTGACGTTGGCGTTGGCGATGATGTCGTCCGTCGTGCGGGACAGCGCACCCATCAGGCGGCCCGCGCCGATGCGGTAATGCATGCCGAGCGTGTAGGTGCTGCCGTCGAGCCGTGCATTGCTGTTGAGCGTGGCCAGCGTGCCGGGCACCAGCGGCGCGCCGGCCGGGCCGAGCGCTGCGGTGATGGTGGGCCCTAGCGCGGTGGCGAGGCTGGGGTTGTCGTTCTTCATCTTCATGTAGCCGGCGTAGAACCTGAAGTCGCCCCATCCATACGAGCCGCCGATGACGGTGGAGGTCAGGGATTTGCTGCCGGTGGCGTTGTCCTCGGTGTTGTAGGCGATGCCGACGTTGAATCCTTTGGCTTTGTAGCGCACGCCGCCGGCGAGGAAGCGTTCGGACACGCCGAGCGAGCCGGTTGCGTTTTTCTCCGGGCTGTACATGAGCGATGCGCCGAAACCGCTGGGTAATTCAATTCTGTACTGCATCGCGTTGTTGACGCGGATCGCCACGCCTGGCGTGTAGAGCGAACCGATGCCGCCGGCGATGCTGCCCCAGCCGCCGGCGCTGCCGGTTTCGAAGGTGTCGGCCATCGCGAACACTTCATAGGCCGGCGTGTATTGGCGACCGAACAGGAAACCGCCGATCGGCGTCACCAGTCCGACCTGGGCCGTGCGGTCGAACAAGGCGCCGTTGCTGTTGACGACGGCATTGTTCTGGCCGAGTGCGGTGGCGATGGCAAGCGACACCGAGGGCGGCAGCGGCGCGCCGTTCATCAATGCGAAGGCCGGATTCTTGCCGATGAAGCCGTTCTTGTTGTCGCCGGTGTCGACTTCGAAGCGGCTTTCCAGCGTGAAGATTGCCTTGTACCCGCCCCCCAGATCCTCGCTGCCGCTGAAGCCGATGCGCGATCCTTCGGCGATGCCGCTGGCGAGGTTGTATTGCTTTCCGCCGCCGAAATCGGATATCTGGACGCCGCCGTCGACGATGCCGTAGATCTGGATGCTGGTTTGCGCGGCGGCGGGCAATGCGAACAGGGAACCGACCAGTGAGGCGAGGATTTTTACTCTCATGTTGTCTCCGCAGATTGTTGTTGGAAGCAGTGCGTTTGCTGATGGGTTCCGTCGTGGCTGTCGTGGCGAACTCAATGAATATCACGCCCGCTTTGCGGAAAGCTTGGCCGGCGTCAAGTGAAAATGGTGTTGTGTCGTTCGTGCGACAAGGACAAGCGAGGGATCTCATCGGTAGCGGTGCGAAGACTCGTTCCCGGGCGGCATTGCTTCCGTATCCGGAAAATCTGACAGAATGGTGTGTTATTGCAAACGGGCTGATGACTGCCGGCCGGTGAGCGGGCACCTGAATGCCGCATGCGGCACTGCGTGCATTGCTTGTCATCTCGAGTACCGCAGGGAATCTCGAACGGCAGAGCCACCTGGAATGACCAGGACTGATGCCGCGTCGTCCGCGCACACGCCATGATCGCCTCAACCCTTGTTTGCCATCTCCGCCAGCGAAAGGACTTCCCATCAAGCTCGCCCGATTCTTCCCTTTCCTGCGTTGGCCGCGCCCGACGCTGTCGTCGCTGCAGCGCGATGCGTGGGCCGGCATCACCGTCGGGCTGGTGCTGATCCCGCAGGCGATCGCATATGCGACGCTGGCGGGCATGCCGCCGCAAACCGGCCTGTACGCGGCGCTGCTGCCGAGCGTGATCGGCATCTTGTGGGGTTCTTCACCGCTTTTGGGTGTGGGGCCGGTGGCGTTGACCAGCCTGCTGGTGTTCGGCTCGCTGTCCTCGCTGGCCGCGCCGACGAGCGCGCAATGGGTGGCGCTGGCGATCTGGCTGTCGCTCTATGCCGGCGCGATCCAGTTCCTGCTGGGTGCGTTTCGCCTCGGGCAGATCGCGAGTCTGGTGTCGCAGCCGGTTATCACCGGATTCGTCAATGCGGCGGCGCTGCTCATCATCGCGTCGCAAGTGCCGGCGCTGCTCGGCTTGCCGGAACTGGCCGGCGGCGATGTCGCTGCCGCCATCGGCCATGCAAAGGCGCAGCCTGCCGCAATGGCGATCACCGCCGCCTTCGGCGCGGCGGCGCTGGTGCTGCTGCTTGTCCTCAAGCGCATCGCGCCGAAGTTCCCCGGCATTCTGTTCGTCACCGTGCTGGGCATCGGTGCAAGCTGGGCGTTCGACTATGCCGGACACGGCGGCGCGATCGTCGGCACGATCGTCGCCGGCGTGCCGCCGCTTTTGCTGCCGCCGGCAATCCCGTTCGACAGCCATCGCGAACTGTGGCCGGCCGCATTGATCCTCGCGCTGGTCAGTTTCACCGAGGCGATGTCGAGCTGCCGCACCATTGCCCGCAGGCGGCACGAACGCTGGGACGAGAACCAGGAACTGATGGGGCAGGGCATGGCAAAAATCACCAGCGGCCTGGTCGGCGCATTCCCGGTGAGCGGATCGTTCTCGCGCTCGGCGCTGAACCTGTATGCCGGCGCGGCCAGCGCATGGTCCACGCTGTTTGCCGCCTTGTGCGTGCTGGCGAGCCTGTTGTTCCTGACGGACGTCATTCAATTCCTGCCGCGCTCGGTGCTGGCGGCGATGATCGTGGTGCCTGTGTTCGGGCTGCTCGATTTTTCCTCGTTGCGCCGCCTGCTGTCGGTGTCGAAAGACGACGGCGCGATCGCGCTGGTCACCTTCGCCGTGACCCTGCTCTCCGTGCCGCGCCTGCACTGGGGCGTGTTCGCGGGTGTCGGACTGACCATGGTGTCCTTCCTGTATCGCCGTTCGCATCCACGCATCATCGAAGTCGCAAGGCATGAGGATGGCACGCTGCGCGACCGCAGCCGCTTCGACCTGCCGCCGCTGGCGCCGGATGTGCTCGCGGTGCGCATGGATTCCGCGCTGAACTTCCTGACCGCCGCAGGACTGGAGCGTTTCATCCTCGATCGCACGCGCGCGAATCGCGGCATCCGGCGCGTCCTGTTCTGCGCGGGCTCGGTGAACGACATCGATGCCAGCGGTGTGGACACGCTCGAGGCCTTGCGCGAGACGCTGTTTGGCGAAGGGGTCGAGCTCTATCTGTCGGCCGTCAAGAAGCAGGTGTGGGACGTGCTGGACCGGGCAGGCGTGATCACCGATCTGGGGAGCGATCATGTTTTCGCCACGGATAGGGAGGCGATGCTGGCGGTCGCGGCCGCCGAGGCGGTGTAGTGCGTTGTTGAAAGCCTATTGCGCCTGCCGGGACTGCGAGGCGCAATGCATTGTTCGTACGGCAATGCAGGGAATGCGAACAAGATGCAGCATGCCGAATTGGCATGCCGTACTTTACGACTTGGCATTTCAATTTCGCCGTCGTTGCAGGATCATGGCGCGTTACCGCAGCACGCAGAGCCTTGTTCATTCATGCGCCCCAGAATTACTTCGGTCGGCCTCATCATGCGGCCGAACCCGGCCGACAACTTTGAGTATCCCGCCCACATCGACCGCGCCAGCCTGGACGCCCTGCCGGGCGGGTCGGGCGTCTACCTGTTCCGCGACCGGCATGGCGTGCCGGTCTATATCGGCAAGAGCGTCAACATTCGCTCGCGCGTGCTGTCCCATCTGCGCACGCCGGAAGAGGAGGCGATGCTGCGCGACAGCTGCCGCGTGGACTACATGCGCACCGCCGGCGAGATCGGCGCGCTGTTGCTGGAATCGCAACTGATCAAGCAGTTGCAGCCGGCCTGGAACGTGCGCTTGAAGGAAATCGCTGAAGCATTTGCGTTGAAACTGGAAGAGGGCGCGGCGCGCCCGCGCATCGTCGGCAGCGGCGAGGAAGACTTCGACGACCGACATTCGGTGTATGGCCTCTTCACCTCGCGCAACGCGGCTGATGAGGGCTTGCGTGCGCTGGCGCGCCGGCATGGCCTGTGCCCGGCCCTGCTCGGACTGGAAACCGCAGTGCGCGGCCGCGCCTGCTTCGCGCATCAGCTCGGGCGCTGTCGCGGCGCATGCATCGGCAGCGAATCGGCGCAGGCCCATCTGACCCGCTTGCGGGCCGCGCTGGAAGAATTGCAGTCGCTGGTGTGGCCGCATGCGGGCCGGATCGGCATTGTGGAACAGGATGAGGGATGGCGGCAGGTCCACGTGATCGACCGCTGGTGCTACCTCGGCACGCTGGAAGGACGGCGCACGAAGCTCAAGCGCGCGGCGAAGCATTTCATCGATATCGACACCTACAGAATACTGGCGCGGCCCCTGCTGCTGGGAGAGTTGCGCATCGTCGCGCTGGACGCTTGATGCTCGCCGGTTGCGGGCACGGACATGCCGGCAACCGGATGCATCAGGCTTGCTACGCGGCGAGTGTCGGGTAGTCGATATAGCCTTCGGGCGACGGATGGTAGAAGGTTGCGCTGTTCGGCGTGTTCAGCGGTGCATTGACCTGGAAGCGGCGCGGCAAATCGGGATTCGCGATGAACAGCTTGCCGAAAGCGACGGCGTCCGCCTCCCCCGACGCCACTATCTGCGCGGCGCTTTCCCGGGTCAGCTTCTCATTGGCGATGTAGACGCCGCCGAATGCCTTCTTCAGCTGTGGGCTGATGCTGTCCGGGCCGACCGCTTCGCGCGTGAAGAGGAAGGCGATGCCGCGCTTGCCGACTTCGCGCGCGACGTAGCCGAAGGTGGCGAGCGGGTTGGAGTCGCCCATCGTGTGCGCGTCACCGCGTGGGGCGAGGTGCAGGCCGACGCGCGATGCGCCCCAGACCGAGATGCAGGCGTCGGTGACTTCCAGCATCAGGCGGGCGCGATTTTCGATAGAACCGCCGTAGATGTCGGTGCGCTGGTTGCTGCCGTCCTGCAGGAACTGGTCGAGCAGGTAGCCGTTCGCGCCGTGCACTTCGACGCCGTCGAAACCGGCGGCCAGTGCGTTTTCCGCACCCTTGCGATAGTCCTCGACGATGCCGGCGATTTCCTCGGTGTCGAGCGCGCGCGGCGTGACGTAAGGACGTTGCGGGCGAACCAGGCTGACGTGACCTTGCGGTGCGATGGCGCTGGGCGCGACGGGTAACTGGCCATCGAGGAATATCGGGTCTGAGACGCGGCCGACGTGCCACAGTTGCAGGAAGATGCGGCCGCCTTTTTCATGCACGGCCTTGGTCACCAGCTTCCAGCCTTCGACCTGTTCCTGCGACCAGATGCCCGGCGTGTCGGCATAGCCGACGCCTTGCGGCGTGACGGCGGTGGCCTCGGAAAGGATCAGGCCGGCGGAGGCGCGCTGTGCGTAGTACTGCGCCATCAGTTCGTTCGGCATGCGGCCGCCGGTGGCGCGCGAGCGCGTCAAGGGGGCCATGAAGATGCGGTTGGGCAGTTCGAGGTTGCCGATCTTGATCGGTGTGAAAAGGCTTGTGCTCATTCGAAGTTCTCCACAAAAGTGTGCCCGACAGGACAGGGAAAAAAGCTTGATCGTCTTGCTGCGTTGTTACGCGACGGCGGCCAGCGGCGCGTCGTCGTCGGCATCGCCGGCGTTATCGGCCAGACGCATACACAGGAGCATCGTCGCCGCCGCTGCCAGTGCGAGCGCACCTGCGGCGACCGGCACGGCGCGCAAGCCCAGTCCCGCGCTGATGACCAGTCCGCCGACCCAGGCACCAAGGGCATTGCCGACGTTGAAGGCGCCGATGTTGAGGGTGGCGACGAGATTGGGGGCGGCCTTGCCAAAAATCATCACGTTCACCTGCAGGCCCGACACGGCAGCGAACGACACCATCGCCCACAGGAACAGGTTGATTTCGACGGGGATGAGGCCGGGACTGGTCCAGCGCACCAGTGAGGTGACGACGGCCAGCGCCAGGAAGATGCCGATCAGCGCCGCGCCCAGCCGCCAGTCGGCGAGACGGCCGCCGATGACGTTACCGATGGTCAGACCCAGGCCGATCAGGAACAGCGTCCAGGTCACGCCGTGCGGCGACAGGTGCGTCACGTCCTCCAGCAGCGGCGCGACATAGGTGAAGAGCGCGAAGGTTGCGGCGGAAAACAGCATCGTCGTCGACAACGCTGCCCACAGTCCGGCGCTGCGCAACTGGCCGAACTCGGCGCGCAGGTCGGCCTTTTCTTCGTCGTGCCGTATCGGCATCGCGCGCCACAGGCCGATCAGCGACAGCACGCCCAGCACGGCCACGGCCCAGAACGTGGTCGGCCAGCCAGCGGCTTGGCCGAGGGCGGTGCCGAGTGGCACGCCCAGTACGTTGGCCAGCGTGAGGCCGGTGAACATCAGCGCGACTGCGGAGGCCTTGCGGTTTTCCGGCACGAGGCTGGCGGCGACGACCGAGCCGATGCCGAAGAAGGCGCCGTGGCAGAGCGAGGTAATGACGCGTGCAAACATCAGGAAGCCATAGCTGGCGGCGACCGCGCACAAGATGTTGCCGAGAATAAAGATGCTCATCAGAATCAGCAGCGCGCGCTTGCGCGGCAGCGAGGCGGTGGCGACGGCCATCACCGGCGCGCCAAGTGCGACGCCCAGCGCATAGCCGCTGATCAGCCAGCCGGCGGCGGGAATGGAAACGGACAGGCTGCGTGCCACGTCGGGCAGGAGGCCCATGATCACGAACTCGGTCGTGCCGATGGCGAAGGCGCTAAGCGCAAGGATGAGCAAGGCAAGTGGCATGAATGGCTTTCAAAAAGAGTGTTAACGGGCGTCAGAGGTCGCCGTTGATGGTCCGGAGAAACTCCTGGATCGCTTCCTCGTTGCGCTTGAAGAAAATCCATTGCCCGACCTTGCGGGGGATGACGAGGCCGGCGCGTTGCAGTACCGCCAAGTGCGCCGATACGGTCGATTGCGACAGGCCGGTATAGCGGTCGATCTGGCCGGCGCAGACGCCGAAGTCGAGCGGATGCTCCTGCTCGGAGAAGTAGATTTCCGGCGTCTTCAGCGCGGCAAGGATCTGCCGCCGTACCGGGTTGGCCAGCGCCTTGTGGATGGCATCGATGTCGATCGGGTCTTGCTTCATGGATAGTTTTTCGTCAGTTGGCGAAACGAAAATCGAAAATGATTGATTTAAGTATCGTCATATTACGATATATAAGAGAAGCGTGCAGGAAGGCCGAGTCGCATCCATTCTCTGAACACCATCAAGGCACCGCGGCGCGTTTTCCGCATAATTTGCCGACAGCCGGATGGTCAAACCGGTGGCCATCCACCGACAAACGATTTGCAATAGGAGAACCTCATGAAAGTCATGCTCAAGTGCATCGGACTGTCATCGTTACTGCTTGCCACAACCGTGTTCGCGCATCACGGCTGGAGCGAGTACGACGCCGGCAATACCTTGCAACTGAACGGAACGATAGAAGAGTCCACCTACTCGCACCCGCACAGCATCGTGCGTCTCAAGACTGCGGACAAGATCTGGACCGTCGTCCTTGCACCGCCGTCGCGCATGGAGAACCGCGGTTTGTCGAAGGAGATGCTGAACGTCGGCAACAAGGCGACCGTGGTCGGCTATCCGAACCGGAACAAGCCGGAAGAAATGCGGGCCGAACGCATCATCATCGGCAGCAAGACCACAGAGCTGCGCTGATGCAGGGGACGGCTCTCGGCGGTCAGGCAGGCTGGCTGGACTGGATCGCCAATTCGGCGATCGGGGTCGCGATGCGAAGCGAGCTGTGGCTGTATCCGATCGTCGAAGTGGTGCACATCATCGGCTTCGCGGTGCTGGTCGGTTCTGTCGTCATGTTCGATCTGCGGGTGCTTGGCCTGTCGAAAGACATCGCGGTGACGGCGTTGGCCCGCCACCTGCTGCGGTGGGGCGTGACGGCCCTGTTGTTGATCGTGCCGGCCGGGCTGCTGATGTTTTCGGCGCATCCGCATGATTTCGCCAGCAATGAGGTGTTTATCCTGAAGCTTTCCTTGATCGGTATCGCGGGGATCAACGCCGCTGTGTTCCATCTCGGTGTCTACCGTTCCGTGAGCCGGTGGAACACCGGCGCTGCCGCGCCCGGCACGGCAAAGGTCCAGGCGGCCTTGTCGATGGTCTTGTGGGTGACGGTGGTCTTATGCGGCCGACTATTGGCCTATACCTGACGAGCACGGGTTTTCCTATGTGGCGCACAGTGTTTTCATGGCTTCTGCTTTCCCTCGCATTCGGCTTGAGTACGCCGAATGCATTTGCCGCGCCGGCGCAGAGCGAGGAAGAACGCCTCTGGGCGGCGCTGAAATCGGGCGGGCATGTCGTGCTGATGCGGCATGCCATTACCGAGCCGGGCGTCGGCGATCCTCCCGGCTTTTCGCTCGACGACTGCGGCACGCAACGCAATCTCTCGGCCCAGGGGCGTGAGGATGCCCGGCGTATCGGCGAAGCGTTCCGTCGCCAGAATATTCCCGTGGCGGAAGTGCTTTCCAGCCGATGGTGTCGATGCCTAGATACGGCAAGGCTGGCATTTGGCCGGGCGACGCCGGCACCGATGCTGGATTCGATGTTCAACGAGTCGGGGCCGAACGCCGACGCAAAAATCCGCCAGGTGCTGGCGGCGATCGCCCGTCGACCGCTTTCCACCAACCTGGTCTTCGTGACCCATAACCAGAACATCCTGGCGCTGACCGATTTGTCCGTGGCGTCGGGCGAGATGGTCTTGGTCGTACCTGACGGAGATGCGAAATTGAAAGTGATCGGCCGGCTGAATCTCGCGCGTTAGCGTTTGTGAAAGAGCCGGCTGAATGAGGGACAGGCTGATGCCGTCCTGACGCCGTGCAGACGGACGAGGCATAATCTCGTCTGACGGCGCAAGTGGCGCACCCTTCCGAGATATTTCCATGAGCACCATCCCCGACATTCGCCCCGGCCAATCGGTCGAACTGCTGAAAGAACTGCACATCCTCACGCGCGACGGCAAGCTGAACCAAGACAGCCGCCGCAAGCTGAAGCAGGTCTATCACCTCTACAATTTCATCGAGCCGCTACTGCAGGAGCTGCGCGTCGACCATTCCGATATCACGCTGGTTGATCACGGTGCCGGCAAGTCCTATCTCGGCTTCATCCTGTACGACCTGTTCTTCAAGACGCTCGATGGCGATGCGAACAACGCGCACATCTACGGCATCGAGACGCGCGACGAGCTGGTGAAGAAGTCGCAGGAGCTGGCGCGGCGGCTGAATTTCCCCGGCATGTCATTCCTGAACCTGTCGGTGGCCGATTCGATCACATCGGATCAGCTGCCGCCCACGGTCGACATGGTGACCGCGCTGCACGCCTGCAACACCGCGACCGACGACGCGATCCGCTTCGCCTTGGAGAAAGAGGCGCGCTTCATCGTGCTGGTGCCATGCTGCCAGGCCGAGGTGGCGTCGGTGCTGAAGAAGAACAAGGGCCAGGCGATCGGCAAGAGCGCGCTGACGGAAATCTGGCGGCATCCGCTGCACACGCGCGAGTTCGGCAGCCAGGTGACCAACGTGCTGCGCTGCCTGCAGCTGGAGGCGCACGGCTATCAGGTCACCGTGACCGAACTGGTCGGCTGGGAACACTCGATGAAGAACGAACTGATCATCGCCAGCTACAAGGACCTGCCGCGCCGGCGTCCTGGCGAACGCCTGCAGGAAGTGCTGCACACGCTCGGTCTGGAGGAAATGGCGCAGCGCTTCTTCGCGCCCGCATAGCCCCATGGCGGCGCGGGTTGCCGTGGCTATGCCTTCGCGTCCGCCTGCTTCACATCCGCTTTCTCCGTCGCCGGCGCATGCCGCTCGATGACGGCATTGATCTCGGCGCCGAACAGCAGCATCGCAGCGGATAAAAAGAAATACAGCAGCAGCACGATGATGGTGCCGATGCTGCCGTACATGGCGTTGTAGTCGCCGAAATTTTTCACGTAATAGTCGAATGCCAGCGACATCACGATCCATGCCCCGACGGCCAGCACCGCGCCGGGCGAGATGAAGCGGAATCGCTGGTCATGATCCGGCGCGACGTGGTAGATGATCGCGACCGCCGCCGTCAGCAGCACCAGCACCACGGGCAGACGCAGCAGCGTCCACACGGTAACGAACAGCTTTTCCAGACCGACCCGCTGCGCCAGCCACTCGATTGCCTGCGGGCCGATCAGAAAGAACGTGGCGGCGACGACCAGCATGGCGGCGATGCCGATGGTGTAGATGATCGACAGCGGATACAGCTTCCACATGGGGCGGCTTTCCTTGACATCGTATGCCACGTTCAACGCTCGCATCAGGGCGCGCGTGCCGGCGGACGCCGTCCACAGCGCGAGGATCGCACCGAATGACAGCAAGCCTCCCTGCGGCTGCTGCAACTGCTGTATCACGCCGATCACCTGTTCCATCGCCTGTTCCGGGAAAATCGCCGAGGCTTGCTGCAGCAGCCAGTCGAAGAAGCCGGGCAGGTGCAGAAAGCCGAGCAGCGCGACAAGAAAAATGACGAACGGGAATATCGAAAAGATCACTTGGTAGGATAGCGCCGACGCGTGGGTCATCATGTCGTCATCGTCGAACTCATAGGCCGCTTCCTTGATCAAGGTAAACGGGCCGATTCCGCGCAGGCCGGGAATTCCCATACGCTGTTCCTCACGAAAATTTTTGTCGATGCGCAAGCGCGGCCGGCGTCATCATGACGGCTTGCAAGGCCGAATCGGAATGCGGCCGGTACCGAGAAGCAGTGTGACGGCATCGATTTGCCGCGCCTCATTGCCGTACCTTATGCACAACAGCGGCCATGGCTGGCCGCAGCGTGAACAATCTTGAGCCGCATTGCGCCGGATGCTCTTAATCTTGAGCAAACAATGCGTGCGGAAAGAAACACGCGCCGACATGAAGCGTCGGCGTGGCAATATCCCGCGCGTTCGTTATTCGGCGGTCGTTGCGGTCGTTGATGTGCGGCTGGCGAGACCGTGTTCGACAGCCTGCAGCGTTTCCTCGGCAAGATCGAAAAACTCCGCCAGCTGGTGGTGACTGCCGCCTTCGCCGTTTCCGCTGCGCAGCGTCTCTTCGAGTGCCGAGGCGGAGGCCGACAATGCCAGTGCCCCGACATTGGCCGCCATGCCGCGAATGCCGTGCACCGTTGATTCGATGACATTGTGCGCCTTGTCTTCCCATGCGGCGTTGAATTCCGCCATCGCCTTCGTCAGGCTTTGCGCCAGTGTTTCCAGCAGTTCATGGTAAAGCGCCGCGTCGCCGTCCAGTCGCTCCATCGTGCCGGCGGTGTCGAAGCCGGGGATTTCCAGCGGCGCTTCTGCCGCTGCTTCCGCTGCATTCACTGCGGGCGCAGATGGCGACTGCGCATGCCGCAACCAGCGCGCCAGCGTGCGGTAGAACTCGTCCGGGTCGATCGGCTTGGTGATGTGGTCCTGCATCCCGCTGCACATGCACTGTTCGCGTTCTTCCACGGTGGCATGTGCCGTCATTGCAACGATCGGCAGTTCCGCAAACTCCGTTTCCATCCGGATCCGCCGCGTCGCCGCATGGCCGCTCATTTCCGGCATCTGGATATCCATCAGCACCAGGTCGTATGCCTGCGGGCCGGCGGCCAGCAAGGTTTCGATGGCGATGCGACCGTTCCCGGCCAGATCCACGGTCAGGCCGGCCGCCGACAGCATCTCGCGCGCAATCTGCTGGTTCACTTCATTGTCTTCCACCAGCAATACCTTGCAGCCGTCGAAGCGCGGCACCACGCGCTGCTGGCGCGCGGCGGAGCGTGCCATCGATTCCCGCGCCAGCACATTGACGAGCGCATCGTGCAGCATCGATTGTCCGATCGGCTTGAACAGCACGGTCTCAATCGGCGCATGTTCCGCCTGCCGGAGCACGTCCTCGCGGCCGAAGGCGGTGATGAGAACGGTCTTCGGCACATGCGCAAGACCGGCATCGACGATCGCCGCCGCCAGTTCCACGCCGCTCATGCCAGGCATGCCGAGGTCGGCCAGCACGACGTCGTACGGCGCGGTGGCATCGGCTTGCCGGATTGCCGCCAGCGCTTCCGCACCGCTGGCACAAGCGTCTGCCTGCAGACGGAAGCCTTCGAGCAGATCGAGCAGGATCTGGCGCGCGGCGGGATTGTCGTCCACGATCAGGATGCGGCGTCCGCGCAATCCTTCCGGCAAGGCCGGCGCCGGCTGTTCCAGCAGCATGCTCGTTTCGACCCGGATGCTGAAGCTGAACACCGAGCCGACGCCCGGCTCGCTCTGCACCGTGAGCGTGCCGTCCATCATTTCGATCAGGCGCTTGCTGATCGTCAGACCGAGGCCGGTACCGCCGAATTTGCGCGTGGTCGAATCGTCGGCCTGAGTGAACGCAGTAAACAGTCTGGCCTGCTGCTCCGGCGTCATGCCGATGCCGGTATCGTGGATCTCGAAGTGCAGCGCGAGCGAGCGGCTTCCGATCCGCTGCGCACGGCAGCGCAGCCGGACTTCGCCTTCCTGCGTGAACTTGATGGCATTGCTCATCAGGTTGATCAATACCTGTCCGAGCCGCGTCGGGTCGCCGACCAGGAGCACCGGCACGTCCTCGGCGATCTCGAACACGCAGTCCAGATTCTTTTCCTGCGCGCGCTGTCCTGTGACCGAGCTGACGTTGGACAGCACGTCATGCAGCGTGAAGTCGGTGCGCTCGATGTCGAGCTTGCCCGCCTCGATCTTGGAGAAATCGAGAATGTCGTTGATGATGCCCAGCAGCGAAATCGCTGCGCGGTGAATCTTCTCGACATAATCGCGCTGCCGCACGGTGAGATCGGTGCGCAACGCCAGATAGGCCATGCCGATGACCGCGTTCATCGGCGTGCGGATTTCGTGGCTCATGTTGGCGAGGAAGACCGACTTCATGCGCGATGCTTCTTCCGCGACTTCCTTGGCCGATGCCAGCGCGCGTTCCTGCGCCACGAGTTCCGCGTTGATCGCCGACAGCTCGGCGGTACGGTCGGTCACGCGCAGCTCGAGCATGCGTTCCGAGCGCTTCAGGCTGACAACCAGCTGCTCTTGCGCGGCTTCCTTTTCCTGTCGGATCTGATGGAAGCGGTCGGCCAGCGCCAGCGACAGCAGCAGCATCTCGAGCGCCGAGCCAATGTGCATGCCGTAGGTCGTGAGGACGCTCGGGACGCCCAGCCCGTAGCTGCGCGCCACCGTCAGCACCGCCGCCATCACGAGGCCGCTGAATGCGAGCAGGAACACCCGCGCGCTGCGCTGTCCGCGCACCAAGCAGACGATGCCGACGGTCAGCGCCAGCAGCATGTTGAGGCCGTCGATGGCAACGCCGAAGCGCACCATTTTTTCGAATGACCAGAAGAAGCCGATCATCTGCAGCACGTTCAGCGCGATGAAGCCTTGCATCACGCGGTCGAGCACAGGCACGGTCGTCTTCGTCGCCAGCAGCTGACGCTGGAACAGCAGCAGGGTCAGGCCGTTGGCGGCGAAGCCGATCATCGCGGCAATCGTCGCCCAGCCGGGCGCCTCGGGCCACAGGAACTGATACCCCATGCCGCTGTAGGACACGAGCGCCAGCGCGCTGGAGAGGGTGAACAGCACGTAGTAGAAATACGTCCTGTCGCGCATCGAAATGAAGAGCAGGAAGTTGTAGAGGCCCAGCGCCAGCAGCATGCCGAAGTACAGGGCCTGTCCCATGTATTCGTGCAGGCCGTGGCGCGCGAACGCCTCGGGTTCCCACAGGCATGTCGGGATGTCGAGCGAGGTGGCGGACGCGACGCGCAGGTAAACCGTCGATTCGGAGTGTGCAGGCAGCTGCAGCGGGAACACGAGATTGCGATGGTCCACCGGCCTTTCGGAGTACCGTATCTCGTGTCCTGAGCTGATGTGCGTAAAGCCGTGCGCATCCGGCACGTAGAGGTCTACATATTGCAGATGCGGATACGCGACTTCCAGCCGCCGGTCGAGGGTCTTGTCCGTATCGTTGCGCAGCGTCATCCGCAGCCAGATCGCGGATTGCGTCATGCCGAAATTCAGGCTATCCATCGCGCTGCGCTGCACGTTCTGTGCGGGCGTGTGAAAACGTGCCGCCGATTCCGGCGTGCTCACCTCGCCGATGTCGAGCTGCCGCTCCGGATCTTCCAGAATCGTCCAGTAAGGCATCAGATTGACCGCTGCTTCGGCGGGCGCATCGGTCACCTGCAGGGTACCGGCGTGCGCCAGTGTGCACGCCAGCATCCATGCCAGCGTCGGAAGCGCGCGGCGGCGCAGGAAGCAGAAAAGCTGTACGAAGATACCCATCTAACCGTGTCGGCAAATTGAAAATATGCGGATTGCGCCTGGCATGGTTTCTTCGGCAGGGGGCGCGGAAATTCTCGCAACGGTTCCGCCTACGCCCCGCACGTTGTCAACCATGGACAAACTTAACATGTATTGATGAAAATCAAATACCATATGTAAAAAAATGTAACAGAGCGCCGTAACTGCACTGCTACATCCTGCTTCATCTGTCTTCTGGCTGAAAAGCTGCCGGAAGATGTATCGAAAATGTAACAGTGGCGTTCCATTCGAATGCCGCTGCGCATGATGCCAACCGGACGTGAAACAAGGAAGGGAGAGGGCGATTGGATACGACTCTGGAATATGAAGCAGTGATTGTCGGCAGCGGCTTTGGCGGCGCCGTGATGTCGGCGCGACTGTCGAAGACATGGCCGGGGCGCGTGCTGCTGCTGGAGCGCGGCAAGACCTATCCGCTCGGCGCCTTTCCGCGCAGTCCGCACGATCTGGCCGACAATGTGTGGTGCCCCGACGGCGATGCGGTCCGTCGTCCGAGGGCGGTTCGCCGGCGCAAGGCGAGGCGCGGCCAGCTCACCGGCATGTTCGACATCCGCCATTTCAGCCGCATCGATACCGTCACCTCCGCCGTGTTCGGCGGCGGCTCGCAAATCTACGCCAACGTCTTCCTGCGCCCGCCCGAGGCGGTGTTCGAGCAAGGCTGGCCTGCCGCCGTGCGGCGCGAGGTGCTGGCACCGTACTACGACGTGGCGCAGCAGGTGCTCGGCGCGCGCACCATACCGCCGGCAGGCGACGATCCGCACGACCGCCGCCACATCAAGCGCACCGTGCAGTTCCAGAACTTTGCGCGCGCCGCCGGGCTGCCGACGAAGCTGGCGGACATCTGCGTCTTCTTCGGCAACGATTACAGCTACGGCAGCGGGCAGGCCACCGCGCTGGGCGAGCAGGAAATCAACCGCTACGGCGCGCGTCAGACTTCCTGCACCTACTGCGGCGAATGCGATATCGGCTGCAACGTGCAGGGCAAGAACTCGCTCGACCGCAACTACCTGCATGTCGCGCAGACGCGTTACCGGACGCAGGTCCGCACCCAGGCGGCGGTCGAGAACATCGTCCCGCTCGATGGCGCCGGCCGGGATGATGCGACCGCCGATGGGCGGCATGGCTACCGCGTGCTGTTTCGCTCGATGGAAGACGGATCGCAGCACAGCGTCACGACGCGGCGTGTGGTGGTGTCGGCCGGCACGCTCGGCACGACCGAATTGCTGCTGCGCTGCCGCGATGTGCATCGCAGCCTGCCGCGCATTTCAGATCGCCTGGGACAGCGTTTCTCCGGCAACGGCGACTTCCTTTCCTTCGCGCTCGACGGCAAGCGCGAAGTCAATTCCACCTACGGGCCGGTCATCACGCAATACACGGACCATCACCTGTTTGAAAACCATAATCGCGAGCATGCCTTCCTGCTGCAGGACGCGAGCTTTCCGACGCATGCGGGATGGGCTGCCGCGGCCATCGGGCCGATGATGAATCCGCTCGAACGCCTCTGGCAGACCTGCAGACAGCTTTGCCTGTACGCCTTCGACCGCGCCTATCCGGGGCGCAAGAACAGCAGGGTCGGCCATCTCGTGCAGCGCCTGTTCTCGCACGACCTGTCGCAATACAGCGCGGTGCTGCTGTGCATGGGGCTGGACAAGGCCAATGGCAGCTTGCGGCTGAATGCGTCCGGCTGTCTCGACATCGACTGGCCGCAGGACAGCAATCGGCCGCTGTACGACGCGATCCTGCGCCTCGGCGAACGCTTCACGCGCTTCATCGGCGGCCGGCATTTTCTGCCGATGCCGACATGGCTGTGGCCGGTCAGGAACAACGTGACGGTGCACCCGCTGGGCGGATGCGCGCTGGCCGATTCGCCGCAGCAAGGCGTGGTCAGCGCGGCGGCCGGCAGCAGAGGCCAGGTATTTGGTTATACGGGCTTGTATGTGGCGGATGGATCGCTGATGCCGACCGCGCTGGGCGCGAATCCGGCGGCGACGATCACGGCGCTGTCGGAGTGGATTGCGCATGAGATCACCGGCAATGCGCCGGACGCGGAGCTTTGAAGCCAACGAGGATGGGCAGGGCGGGGCCCACCCGCCACGCGTGGTTCATTGACGGGTGGGACCCGCCCTACTCCTGTTTGAGCAGTTTCAAGGTGGGCACAGGTGCCCACCCTATGTACTGATACGTCTCACATGCGGTGCGCACGGCGCACCCTACGGATTCATCGAACGAGTTTCTTCAGGAGAGCAATCGTCATGTCGAACGCGCTGCAGAGAGTGAGCATCGAATTTTCCGAAGTGATGAGCGGCTTCGTGAGCGCGGAGGCGACGACCTTCGCCGACGGGCGCAAGGACGGCGAGGCGGCGGGCAACACGCTGGCGTTGCATGTCACCGTTGGCATCGGCGATCTCGCCGCGTTTCTCGAAAAATCCGAGCATGCGGGCACGCTCGCCGGTCACATCGATTGTCCTCTGCTCGGTGGGATATGTCCGGTGCAATCGGGCACATTCCGCCTGATGCCCGACACCGCCGACCGCGACCGCAAGGTGATGTACTACCAGGTGTATTGCACCACGCCGCAAGGCGAGTCGGTGACTTTTGTCGGGCAGAAGCAGGTGCAGCACACTGCGCCGCTCGACGCGTGGCACGACACGACCACTCTGTATGTCAACGTGTTTCGCGGCCATGTCGATCCGGCGAAGCCGGCGCAGGCATCGCTGTGGGTCACCGGCATCATCAGCCTCGGCTTGCAGGATTTCATGCAGGTGCTGCGGGGATTGCGTGCCACCGACGCGCACGGCAAGACCAGCGTCGAGGGGCTGGCGCGCTTCGGCCAGTTCTTTGCCGGCAAGCTGTGGGATGTGTATGGACCGCATCTGCCGCCGAAGCTGAATCAACCGAAGCGCCGCTACGCGAAATTCACGACCGAAGGCGTGAGCGGCGCGCAGATCACGGAGCATCCGTTCTCCACTGCCGACGGTCTCGGCCTGCAACTGACGCGCTTCAGGCGCGCAGTCTGCGATGACGTGGTGCTGATCGTGCATGGCCTGACCAATTCGTCCGACATGTTCATCATGCCGGAGCATCGCAACCTGGTGCAGCATCTGCTGGACGAAGGATTCGGCGACGTGTGGACGCTCGACTATCGCGGCAGCAACCGTTTTCCCTACAACCTCGAACGCAGCCGCTACAACTTCGACGATATCGCGCTGTTCGACCATCCGGCGGCGCTTGCGGAACTGCGGCGGCATATCGGGTCGCATCGCCGCCTGCACGTGATCGCGCATTGCGTCGGCGCGATCACGATGGCGATGGCGGTGTTCGGCAAGACGGTGCAGGGCATTTCCAGCATGATCCTGAACAGCGTGTCGCTGACGCCGCATGTGCCGCGCTGGTCGGAATTCAAGCTGGCGTGGGGGCCGTGGGCGTCCGATTATCTGCTCGGCGTCGAGTACTTCAACCCGAGCTGGCGCCGCCAACCTGCGTGGTCAGTCGGCAAGCTGATTGCCTGCGCGGCCGATGTCGTGCATCAGGAATGCGATTCGCCGGAATGCCACATGCTGAGTTTCATGTGGGGCAGCGGCCGGCCGGCGGTGTTCAATCACGCCAACATCGCGCCGGAAACGCATGAACGCCTTGGCGACCTGTTCGGCGGCACCCCGGTGCATTACTACCGCCATGTCCACAAGATGGTGAAGAGCGGCCATGCGGCGGTCAAGTTCGAGCCGGGCAATCCGCGCTATGCCGCATTGCCCGACAACTATCTCGCGCACGCGGCCGAGATCGACACGCCGATCTTCTTCGTGCAGGGGCAGGACAATAACGTCTTTGCCGATTCCAACATCCGCTGCCACGAGCGGCTGGAGCAGATCGTGCCCGGCAGGCACCGGCTGCATGTCTTTCCGGGTTACGGCCATCAGGACGTTTTCATGGGGAAAAACGTGGCGGTCGATATCTTCCCGCACCTGGTCGGTTTTCTGCGCGAGCATTGCCATGACTGAAGGCAGTCAGTCACATGATTTGGTGCTGTGGCCGGCCGGCGCATTGCCGAACAATCGCCTGTGCGTGTTGATCAGCGACATCCACTGCACCGATTGTTCGGTGGGCAACCAGACCGCATCGGAAAACGATTGGCAACTCTTCTTCGAGCAACTGTTGTTCGCAGTCTGCAATCCGCCGAGTGAAAAATCGGAACAGGATCCGGACCAGATCATCGACGAGCTGCTGCTGATACTGAACGGCGACATCATCGACCTGATCCGCAGCAGCAAATGGGCGCAGGCCGACGTCTATCCATGGCAGCGCGACGATCCGCGCTTCGAGGAAATCGTGATGGCGATCATGCGCGAGATCGTCGCGATCCACGCGCACAAGCGGCCGGTATGTGCGGAGCGGCCGTATTCGGGTTTCTTTTTCTGGATGCGCAAGACCATCGAGAGTCTGCGCGCAACCGGCGTCAGG
The DNA here is from genome assembly GCF_003590875.1 of Noviherbaspirillum cavernae. Classification (NCBI taxonomy): domain Bacteria; kingdom Pseudomonadati; phylum Pseudomonadota; class Betaproteobacteria; order Burkholderiales; family Oxalobacteraceae; genus Noviherbaspirillum; species Noviherbaspirillum cavernae. The sequence goes on along the minus strand of NZ_QYUN01000002.1, from coordinate 2,927,507 downwards.
GTGACCGTGATCCCGATTGTCGGCAACCATGACAAGGAATTGCAGGTGGTGCCGGCGGCGCGGCAGATGTTCTACGAAGAATGCCTGGGCATGACCGCATTCGACATCCCCGACAGTTACCGCAACTGGGTTGCGGCGCAGCTCGGCACCTCGCGCGACGACATGTATCCCTGCCTGCCGTTCTATTTCGCCGATGTGGCGCTGCGGCTGCTTGCCACCCATGGACAATGGCGCGATGCAGACAATGCGCGCGCCACGTCACGCTGGAATCCGCGCGACGGCTGGCAGCCGCAGGCATGGCACAGCGAGCAATACCGCGCATTCAGCGATCCCTGCTTCGGCGACACGGTGGCGGCCGGCATGCTGTCGCGCTTCATCTGGTGCGCCGCGCAGAATCTGCCTGACGACACACATGACATGCCGGGTGCGCGACGCGTGCGCAACCTGCTCGACGAAATGGATTTGTACCGGCCCTCGGTGGCGGCGGTGGTGCGCCTGCTGCGCGAGACGCGCAAGATGGCGCGCGAGGACGCGGCGGCGAAGGGGCTGCACGAGACCGTGCTGGAATGTTTTCGCGAAAGCCTGATCGCCTGGCTGTCGCACGACGAGACATGGAAGACGACCGCGGGCAGCATGAAATTCGGGCTCTGGCTGCTGCGCATACTCGGCCGCCTGCGCTGGTACTGGCTCGACGTGCTGCTGATGCGCGGCATGGCGAAGAAGCAGGAGCCGGAAGCCGATATTTCGACGGCAAAGGTGCTGCGCCTGCCGGCATTCCAGCCGGCCTATCGCGAACTGGGCTTTCACCTGCATGTGGAAGGGCACACGCATGTGGCGCTGGAAGCCGACGTGCAGTTTTCGCAGCCGCGCAAGGGACGCAACAACTACACCTACATCAACCTCGGCGCATGGCGCGACAGCATCCGGCCCAAGCGCAACCGGGGCTTCCGCCGTCGCGGCATCGGCCGCGCGCTGTTCATCTTCGACCTCGCGCGGCTGGCGCAAAAGGTGCCGGATGATGCCTACCGCTTCTATGCGCGCGACATGACGAGCTGGGGCGACCGGCTGGACAGCTGGTGAGCCGATGGCAGTGCGCGATCGTCAGGCCGAAGATGCCGCGATCTGGCGCTTGATGGTATCGATGAACAGGCTTGCCGCCGGTGAACGGCTGCGATTCCTCAGCGTCACCGCGCCGACGGATACCGGTTGCGGGCGGAACTGCGCCAGCGGCAAGGCAAGGAATTCGCCGCTGGCAAGTTCCTCCCGCAGCGCCTCGCGGGTGCAGACCAGCACGACGTCGCTGCGTCTGGCCAGATCCTTGAGCAGATAGATGTTGTCGCATGTGACAGCGAATGGAACATCGCCTGTCGTACCCAGTGCGCGACGAAAGCCTGCGAGCAGGGGCGGCGGCAACTGCACGGACGCGAAGCGTTCGGCGGCCAGATCGTGCAAGACGAGATTCTTCCTGCGTGTGAGCGGATGATCGGCGCGGCAGAACAGTCCGCCGTGCTGCACCATCAGCGGTTCCATCTCCACTTCCGGCGGCAGGGCGCCCTTGCGCGTATCCGCCACGAACAGCGAGATGGTCTCCTGCTCAAGCAATGCACACAGCGCCTCGGTATGGTGGATTTCGATCGAGAGGCGCAGGCCGGGATGACTGGATTGCAGACTGGCAATCGTCTGCGGGATCAGGGTGGCCGCCGGGAAGGGGCCGGCGCCGATCGCCAGGTCGCCCAGCTTGCATTCGCGCAGTTGCGTCATCTCATAGCTCAGATCGCGCGCCGCCTTCAACAGCGGCTTCGCACGCTCGAGCAGTTCACGGCCCGCCGGCGTCACCGAGACGCCTGCCTGGCTGCGGTCGAACAGGCGCAATCCCAGTTCCGTTTCCAGCGCCTGAATGCTGCGGCTCAAGGCAGATTGCGTGATGTGCGCCAGTTCCGCCGCACGGGCGAAATGGCGTGTTTCCGTGAGCAGGGCTACGTGCTGGAGTTTGCGCAGGTCCATGATTTACCCGATGAGTTGAACTCATTAAAGGGATGAAAATAATGAATTGGATGTATTCCGACATGTTACCTAGAATCCGCTTCATACAGCACACGGGAGACAAGCCATGGATGGATTCGGACCCAACGGACCAACGCGACGGCAATTGCTCGCCGGACTCGCCGCTGTCGGCGCGGGGGCCGTGACGGGGACGCTCGGCGCGATGGCGCAGAGTCCCTATCGGGCACCGAAGCTCGCCTCGGCCGTTTCCGAGGCAAGCCGTGCCAGTCGCCGGCCGAACATCCTGTTGATCATGTCGGATCAGGAGCGCAGCTGGCTGGACTTGCCAAAAAACCTCGGCCTGCACGCACACGAACTGCTGCTGGAAACCGGCACCGGCTTCACGCAGCACCATGCCCACACCACCCCGTGCTCGCCCTCGCGCTCGAACATCTACTTCGGCCAGCATACGCAGCGCACGCGCATGACGGCCAACATCGACGCGCCGCCCACGTTTCCGAAGCTGCCTTCCGGCATGCCCAGCATTGGCCACCTGCTGCGCGCGCAGGGCTACTACACCGCCTACAAGGGCAAATGGCATTTGAGCCCGGTGGGTCATGATCCGGGGCTTGTGTACGGGATGTATCCCAACTCGGAACATGTGCTGGAGCCCTACGGCTTTTCCGACTTCAATATCGACGGCGATCCGCACGGCGCGACGTGGACCGGCTACCGCTACGATGCGCAGATCGCCAGCCAGGCCGTGAAGTGGCTGGGGACGCGCGGCAAGGACCTGAAGGGACAGCAGCCCTGGTTTCTCGCGGTGAATTTTGTCAACCCGCATGACATCATGTATTTCAGCAGCGGTGAGAAGCAGGAGGATTCCCGCCTGCGCAGGAACCTGCTCGCGCCGCTGGCGGGTGCGCCGTCCGGCGCTCTCTATGACCGGCAGTGGGATCTGCCGCTACCGCGCAGCCACTACCAGGACGACCTGAGCGGCAAGCCGTGGGCGCAGCGTTCGTATGTCGATCTCTGCAATCATCTGTACGGGCGCATCGATCCTGACGATGAGGCCGCGTGGCGCGCCTACCAGAGCTACTACTTCAATTGCATACGCGATGTGGACAGCCATGTGCTGACCGTGCTGCGGGCGCTGGAGCAGATGGGCATGGCGGACGATACCATCGTGATCTATACCGCCGATCATGGCGAGATGGCCGGTGCGCATCGTCTGCGCCAGAAAGGCCCACACATGTACAAGGAAAACATCCGCGTGCCGCTCATCGTGCGTCATCCGGACGTGCGCGGCGGCGGCCAGAGCAGCGCGCTTACTTCGTGCATCGATCTGGTTCCCACCATGCTGGGTTTTGCGGGAGTGTCGACCAGTGCGATGGCGGAGCATTATCCCGATCTCAAGGGCGTGGATGTCGGTGCGGTGGTCGCATCGCCGCAGGCCCGTACCGAGCGCGACCGGCGCGGCATCCTGTTCAACTATGGCGTGCCGTTGTACATCGATCCGGCCTTCACCCGCGCCACCATCGAAACCGATGCCGGCAGTCCGCAGGCGGCAGCCCTGCGCGTCGCGCTGACGAAGGGACAGATGTTTCCGGGCCGCGAACATCCCGCATTGTTTCGCGGTATCCATGACGGACGCTACAAGTTCGCGCGCTATTTCCGCCCCGCGGACCATCACCAGCCGCAGGATTGGGACACGCTGATCGGCCGCAACGAACTGGAACTCTACGACACGCACAAGGACCCGGACGAACTGGTCAATCTCGCGGCCAAACCCGAGGCGCACAAGGAACTGCTGCTGTCCCTGTCGCGCCGCACCAATGAACTGGTGGCGCAGGAAGTGGGGCGCGACACCGGTGCGGAGTTTCCCGGCCCTGCCGGCTGGTATGTACGTTGATGCCCAACCCGACTATCGAACGGAGAAACACCATGCAAGGTCACAAATCCCGCATCCTGCTGTGGACCGGCATTGCCACCATGCTGCCAGGCCTGCAATTCCTGTTTCCCGTTGCGGCGCTGCGGCTGGCCGGCTTGGACGTGAGCGACCCGGCCGGTCTTTTTTATGCGCGCCACTGGGGCTTGCTGGCGCTGTGCATGGGCGCGCTGCTGGTGCATGCGGCTCGCAATCCGGAGGCACGCCGGCCCATCGTGTTCGCCGCGACGATCGAAAAGGCCGGTCTGGTCGCCATGGTGGCGCTGGCATGGCGTGACCCTGCCTTGCAAGGCTTGCACCTGCCGGCGATCTTCGACGGCCTGTGCGTGATCCTGTACAGTCTGTATCTCTGGCAATCGGCCAGAACGCGGCCCGCATCTGTCGCCGCCACCTGACCCCGCTCACCGTGAACGAGACATGACACTGCCGCCACACTCGATCCGCTCCCTGTTCGAAGCCCAGCATGCGGCAAGCCGCGCCGCCATCGACGTGCCGTACTCGCTGCGACGCGAGCGGCTGCTGCGTGTGCGCAAGCTGCTGGACGTGCATGGCGAGGTGCTGGCCGATGCCGTCAACGCCGATTTCGGCAACCGTTCGCGCCGGCTCACCGAGGTCGCCGACATGTTCGTGCTGCGCGGCATGCTCGGCCACACGCTGCGGCATTCGCGCAAGTGGATGCGGCCCGCGAAGGTGCGCACGCCGTTGTATCTGCAACCGGCCAGCGCGCATGTGCAGCGCCAGCCGCTCGGCGTGGTCGGCATCATCGCGCCGTGGAACTATCCGCTGCAGCTTTCGCTCGGGCCGGCCGTCATCGCGCTGGCTGCCGGCAACCGGGTCATGCTCAAGCCGAGCGAACTGACGCCGCAGACCTCGGCCTTGCTGGCCGAGCTGATCGGCCGCTATTTCGCACCCGACGAATTCTGCGTGGTGCAGGGCGACGGCGCAGTGGCTGCGGAGTTCGCGGGCCTGCCCTTCGATCACCTGTTCTTCACCGGCTCGACCGCCGTGGGCCGCAAGGTCGCCGCTGCCGCCGCCGTCAACCTCACGCCGACCACGCTGGAACTGGGCGGCAAGTCGCCTTGCATCATCGACGCCTCATGCGATCTGGCGGATGCCGCCATCAAGATCGCGCACGGCAAGCTGCTCAATGCGGGCCAGACCTGCATTGCGCCCGATTACGTGCTGCTGCCCAAGGGACGCGAGGCAGCTTTCGGTGATGCCTTTGCCGCTGCGGCGGCGCAACTGTTTCCGCGTTACATCGACAATCCCGACTATGCCGCCATCATCAGCGAACGCCATTACGCGCGGCTGCAATCGTTGCTGGCAGAGGCGGAAGAGCAGGGTGCGACGCTGCGGCGGCTCGGTCCTGTCATGGGAAGCGCAGGCGCAACGCGGCAACTGGCACCCGTGCTGGTGTTCGGCGCCACACCGGAAATGCGCCTGATGCAGGAAGAAATCTTCGGCCCCATCCTGCCGGTGCTGAGCTATGACTCGCTCGATGAAGCGATTCGCGGCATCAATGCCAACCCGCGCCCGCTGGCCTTGTACTGGTTCGGCAGCGATCTGCGTAGACGCGACGACGTGCTGGCGCGCACCGTGAGCGGTGGCGTGACGGTGAACGACACGCTCATGCACATCGCCCATGAAAACCTGCCCTTCGGCGGCGTCGGCGACAGCGGCTGGGGTGCCTATCACGGCGAGACGGGATTCCTGCGCTTCACGCACCAGAAGCCGGTGCTGGTGCAGTCGCGCTGGGCGACGGGCAAGCTGCTCTATCCGCCCTACGGTGCGAAGTTCGACAGGGTGATGGGCTTGCTCAAGCGCTTCCTGTAACCGTGCCCCGCGCTCAGGGGCGCATGTCCTCCGGCACCGGCTTTGGCACTTCGATGATGCGGAACGGCGGCCGGTCGGGGAAGGTGCGTTGCAGCAGCGGCTTGGCGACGTTGTAGACCGGAATGTTGTTGGCCGTTTTCCCCTCCGGATATCCGCGATGCGCATGGCCATGAATGACGACGGTCACCGGATAGCGCAGCAGAGGATCCTCCAGCCGGCTGGTGCCGAGGAAGGGAAAGATTTCCGGCGGCTCGCCCTGTACCGTTTCCACGACGGGCGAATAGTGCAGCATCGCAATGCGTTCGCTGGTGCGCAACTTTGCCAGCGCCGATTCCAGCTTGAGCGCCTCGTGAATCGCCTCGTCCACGAACTGCTTGATCGCACCTTCTCCCCAGTGTCCTAGCGCACCGCGGCCGTATCCGCCGGCAAACCCCTTCACACCCGCGATGCCGACGCCGGCCACTTCGCATGCCTCGCCATCCAGGATGCGCACACCGGCTTCTCTGAGGATGCGCGTGACCTCATCCTGCATGCCCGATTCGAAGTCGTGGTTGCCGAGCACCGCGATGACGGGAATCCTCACCCCCGACAATTCATTCACGAGCACGTGCGTCTCTTCCGGCAAGCCATAGTCGGTCAGGTCGCCGCACAGCAGCAGCGCGTCGGCCTCCTGCGCGGCTTGCGTGAATAATGCGCGCAGGTTGCCGGCAGATTCCGCCCTGCAATGCAGGTCGCCGACGGCGGCAAAGCGGATTTTTTCCCGTGTGTCCACGATTCATCCTCGGTTGATCGCTCGATCCTTGATCCTGCAGCAACTCAGGTCGCCATTGCCGCAATGCGTAATGGCGGTCTGCTCCATACACAGACCACAATGCGGTGGCATAAGTTTTGCTGATCATGGATATCACATCCGTTGGGGGGAATATGCAAGCCACTACGCCAGCATTGCCTGCCGGATTGTCTTCTGGCACGGATACCGAGGTTTTCTACCGGCAGGTTCTTGACATCATGAATGCATGCGGCATCCCGTTTCTCGTCGGCGGCGGTTACGCGTTCAATTGCTACACGGGCTTCAATCGCCAGACCAAGGACATGGATGTCTTCATTCGCCGTCCCGATTACGAGCGCATTGCCGAGATGCTGTCGCACGCCGGATACGATGCTGAACTGACCTATCCCCATTGGCTGGCGAAGATCCGCTTCGACGATGCATTCATCGACCTCATCTTCAGTTCGGGCAACGGCGTCGCGTCGGTGGATGATGCATGGTTCGAGCATGCGGAGGAGGCGGAAGTGGCCGGTGTCCGCGTGAAGCTCTGCCCCGTCGAGGAAATCATCTGGTCCAAGGCTTTCGTCATGGAGCGCGAGCGCTTTGACGGCGCCGACATCGTGCATCTGATACGGGCGCGCGGCCCGCAACTGGACTGGGCGCGCCTGCTCCATCGCTTCGGCCCGCATTGGCGAGTGCTGCTGAGTCATCTGATCCTGTTCGGTTTCGTCTATCCCGACCAGCGCAATCTGGTTCCGGCACATGTCATGACAGATCTGCTGGAACGCCTGCGCCTGGAAACCGGCGCGCCGCCCCCGACGCATGGCATATGCCAGGGCACGCTGCTGTCGCGCGAACAATATCTCAACGACATCGAGCAACAAGGCTTGCAGGACGGGCGCGTCGTCCCGTTCGGCTACATGACGCAGAAAGAAACCGGCCTCTGGAAGGAGGGCATACCGGACGAGCGCAAGGAATCCTGAGCGCGTGACTGCATGCGCGTGCGGTCTTCGTTTACGCCACCTCCGAAAACATGTTCTGGTTCGCCAGAAAGTCGCGGAAGGTTTCCGCCGACACTGCCTTGCTGTAGTAATGACCCTGCACCTCGTTGCAGCCGAACAGGCGCAGGCGATCCAGTTGCGCCTTCGTTTCCACGCCCTCCGCGATCACGCGCATGTTGAGGCTGCGCGCCAGATTGATGATCGCGTAGGTGATCGCCTCGTCGTCGCCATGCGTGAGCATCGCCGCGATGAAGGAGCGATCGATCTTGATCTTGTCGATGGGAATCTGCTTCAGATAGCTGAGGCTCGAATAGCCTGTGCCGAAATCGTCGATGCTGATGCCGACGCCGACGTCGCGCAGGTTCATCGCCAGCTCGGCGACCAGCGAGGCGCGCCGCATGATCGAACTCTCCGTGATTTCCAGTTCGAGATAGGTCGGGTCCAGCTGCGACTCGCGCAGGATGCCGGTGACGAGGCTGGCAAAGCCCTTTTGCTGGAACTGGATCGGCGACACGTTGACCGCGATCGGGATCGGGTGCAGTCCCTCCAGCTGCCAGCGGCGACATTGCGCGCAGGCCTCGCGGATCGCCCATTCCCCCATCTTGCTGATCAGTCCGCGCTCTTCCGCCACCGGGATGAACTCGACCGGTGACAGCACCTCGCGTCCCGCATGACGCCAGCGCAGCAGCGCTTCTGCGCCGATCAGCCTGCCTTCCTTCGTATCGATCTGCGGCTGGTACCACAGGCTCAAGGCATCGTTCTCGATCGCATGTCGCAATTGCCGTTCGATGTTGGTGCTGCGGATGATCTGCAGGTTCAGTTCCCGCGTGAAGAACTGATATCGATCGCGTCCCTGACCCTTGGCCTGATACAGCGCGGTATCGGCATGCTTGATCAGCTCCTGCGTTTCCTTGCCGTCGTCGGGAAAGACACTGATGCCGATGCTGATGGTCGAGTAGATCTGCTGCTCCTTCAGGATGAAGGGGCGGGCGGTGGCGGCGAGGATCTTCTCGGCGACGGCGGCCGCCTGCTCGCCGCGATCGATGTCGGGCAGCACGATGAGGAACTCGTCGCCGCCGATGCGCGCCACTGTGTCCTCCTCGCGTACGCATTGCGACAGGCGCTCCGCAATTGCGCGCAGCAGCATGTCGCCGATGTCGTGGCCGAGCGAATCGTTCACGTTCTTGAAGTTGTCGAGGTCCATGAACAGCAGCGCAACCTTTTTCTCGCTGCGCATCGCCATGTGCGTCGCTTGCGCCAGCCGGTCGTACAGCAGCGTGCGGTTGGGCAGCCGGGTGACGTTGTCGTAATAGGCCAGCATTTCGACCTGCTGTTCGGTAGCCTTGCGCTGCGTGACGTCGGTGGCGACACCATCGATGCGTTGCGGCGTGCCGTCCGCATCGACGACGAGATGGGCGCGGCAATGCAGCCAGCGCAGCTCGCGGTCCTGCCGCCGGATGCGGAATTCGGCTTCGCATGCGGCGTGATCCGGCCCCAGGGCGTGCAGCGCCTCCTCGACATGCGGCCTGTCATCCTCATGGATCATGGTGAGCCAGCGGCGCGGATCGGTCTCGAACGCCGATACCGGATAGCCGGTGATCTGCTCGATCGACTGGTTGATGTAGTTCAGGCGCGAGAAGTCGGGCGACACCGACCACACAATGTCGAGGATGGATTCCAGGATGCTGTTGAGCCGGTTCTGGCTTTCCAGCAGGGCGAGCTCGGACTGTTTTCGCTCGCTGATGTCGCGGCAGATGAGCTGGACGAAGCGCTTGCCTTCGAAATCGATCGCGCGCGCACTGACCTCGACCGGCATGAGCGTGCCGTCGGCCTGCTGCTGCGTGACTTCGAACAAGGCCATGCCTTCGCGCAGCAGTTTTGCCGCGGCCTGTTGCAGCACGTGCTTGCATTGCGGCAGAAACAGGTCTTGCACGGGTCGTCCGATCATGTCGGCGCGGTGACGTCCGAGCGCCTGCAAGGTCTTGTCATTGACATCGATGATGCAGTCCCCGGCATCGGCGAGGATGATCATGTCGTTGGCATATTTCGAAAGGTAATCGTATTGCCGCTGCAATAGCTGCCGCTCGGTCTTTTCCTGCAATGCCTGCAGGCGCATCTGCCCCTCCTTCTCACGCCACCACAGCAACACCGCGATGCCGAGTAGCGACAGGATGCCGGCGGTCGCGCCCACCAGCAACCACGTCATTCGCCGCACGCTGGCAACGATTGCGTTCTCGTTGATCACGGTGACGAGATACCAGGGCATGCGGGACACCTGGCGCGCCATCGCGATCAGCGGCGTGCCGCTGGCATCGTCCATTGCAAAGGAGCCGTCGTGCGATTTGGCCGATGCCATCAACTCGGACGGCGAGACCGGCAGCACGTTGATCTTTCCGAAATGAGAGGCCTGCAGATTGCTTGACGAGATCACGACTTGCTCGCCGCGGATTTCGGTCAGCAAGACCTCCGTCACGCTCCCCATAATCGGCGGGGTATGCGCAAACGGCGCGACGTCCGTGCGCGCGCGCGCCCTCAGCAGCAGAACGGCCGGCGTGTCGATCTGCTCCTCGTCGATGCTGAGAAGCGGCGCGATGATATCGACAACGTTCTCGGTCTGCTCGGTACCCGGCGAGACCGGGATTGCGTGGAACGGCGAGACCAGGATGCTGCTGCTCCGCAACGCGTGCTGCATCGTTTCCGCAGCGACCGCGTCCAGCTGCAAAGGCGTCGCTTGCGTCGAGATACGGACAGTTCCATGTCCGTCGAGCAAGGCCACTTCGAGATAGTTGTAGGTTGTGTGGATGGCTTTGAGCTGCTCGAGCATTTGCCGTCGCGCATCGTCATCCGGCGCACCGCGCGCAAGCCATGCAGCGGCCGTTTCCCCGAAGAAGCGGCCGCTGCTGAACACCATCGCATCGCCAACTCTTTCCCGTATCCATGCCGATACGGCGGCGTTCTGCGTGTCGGCGATATGGTCGAGCGCGTCATGCAACTGCCGCCGCTGCTCATCCACCAGCGGGACGTAGACGTTGTAGCCGATGACGAGGGAAATCAGAAACAGTACGGCGAAGAGTCCCGCGGCGAGCCATGAATGCCGGGTACCCATGCTGCTGTCTTTCGCGAGCGGTGTGCGCATGTTGTGAGAAGCAGATTCCGGTTGGTTTGACCGCATGCATGCGATGAATCATCAATGCACCGCGCAGCGATGCGGCGTCGGCAGCGCTGACAGTCGCGCACCGCGCAATTCAACGGGCCGCATTACATATGACTGTTGCTTCTCCATACCGTTCGACGCGACGGCATTGCGGCATGCCGCGCCGACAAATTCAGCGTCTGGAAACGAAAGCGTTGCCGTCAATATAGAACCGCAATTCCTTGTCGGCCCAATGCTTCGCATAGGCAACGCCGATGCGAGGGCGCGCCATGGTGCCGAACGGCTCCATGCTTGCCGGTTCGGCAAGATAGAAATCGTTGCTCAGAAGGTCATGCCCGTTCAGCCGTCTGTCGATGCCCATGGCGCGACACAGCAGGGCCGGACCTTTGGTGTTGCCTTCGAGATGGACGACCGGTTCCAGCGCGCGCAGCAGGACCTCGCAGCCATTGCCTGCCGGTTCCGTCACCACATTCATGCAGTGATGCATGCCGTAGATCAAATACACATAGGCATGACCGGGTGGCCCGTACATGATGCGGGTGCGCGGCGTGATGCCCTTGGAGGAATGCGCGGCCAGATCGTGCGCGCCGACATAGGCTTCGACTTCGACGATCCGACCGATGCGTTCGATGCCGCCGCACACGTGTACCAGATGCATGCCCAGCAAGCCGCGTGCGACTTCCTCGGTGGCGCGTGCATAGAAGGTGCGAGGCAATTTGCGGGTGAAAGGCATGCATTCCGGAAAAAAATCTGCATTCATGTATGGCAGAATCATGCGACTGCATCGGACGTATCGCAAGTCTTTTCAGAATGACAATTCAAGCGTTCGATCGATCAGTCGCCCACCATCGCATCAAAGCCACGCCATGCAAAAAGATCCCTCGCATTCTTCTCCCAACGGCAAAGGCGGCTCGCAGCGCCGCACACAACAGACTCTCGACAATCTGTGCGAAGCGGCGTGCCGGATTCTGGAAAGCGGTGATCGCTCGGAACTGACCACGCAGCGCGTGGCGGAAGTGTCGGGCTACGGCGTGGGGACCGTGTACCAGTACTTTTCCAACAAGGAAAGCCTGCTGGAAACGCTGGCGGCGCGCGAGCTGAAACGGATGCTGACGGTGGCCGAGCGCATCCTGTCCGGCTGGTCGGCTTCGCCGGATGATGCGGTGGCGAATTCGCGCCGGCTGATCGGCGCAATGATCGACATCATCGGCGAACGCCCCGTCGTCGGCGGCATCCTGCGGACGGAAATGATCAACGCACCCGCCGATTCCGACCTGGGCCGGGAATTGCAGCGCTACTACGCGCTGATCATCGGTGCCGCCTACCGCGCACACCCGGAGCACCGACGCCGGTTGCAAGACGAAGCAAGCCGCTTCGTGATGTTTCGCGCAATCTCCGGTGCCATTCAGACCGCAGCCGTCGAGCAGCCCGCCTTGCTGCGCAGCCGCGCGTTCGAGGACGAGATGGTCAGGCTGGTGCTTGGCTTTCTGAGCTATTCGCTGCCGCATGAGGACGCGGCGGCGACCTGAATTTCGCGCTGCAGCCGGCATTCACGGTTCGCCGCACTTTTCAAGAGAATTTTCCCGGCATCGGCAAAACCGAGGAATTTTCAGTTTCGCCGTCCGGGCATGTCCATTCCGTTGACACTGCGATTCGTCGAAGTATTTAATGCCGTACGGCAAATATTTTTCCGGCATGTGATGTCATTGCGCCTTCCGCAGGAAGCCGCGCATCGCATCCCGGCATTCGCCCCTCCCGGAACGGCCTGCACATCGCCGCCGATCTGTCGAACCGATCGCTCAACCCGAAACGCCCATGCCTGTCCTCCGCATTGCTCGACGCAGCGCGCTTGCCGCTGCCCTCAACGCCCTGTTCGCCTCCTGTGCAATGGCACAGTTCGCGGCGCAAATGCTGCCGGATGCCGGGCGCACGATGCGCGAACTCGATCGCGCCGGCCCGGCACTGCAACTTGCGCCGAAACAGGTGCCGGACATCCTGCTGGAGCCGGAGCGTGCGGCAGGGACGTCGTCCGGCAATGCGCGTCTGGCGGTGCAGGCATTTCGCATCAGCGGCGCGACACACTTTGCTGCCGATGAATTGAACGGCTTGCTCACGCCGTGGAACAGACGCGAACTGTCCATCGCGGAACTGCAGGAGGTCTCGGCGCGCATCACGCGCCACTATCGCGAACACGGCTATCCGGTCGCGCGCGCCTACCTGCCGGCCCAGGAAATCCGCGACGGCACGGTCGACATCGCGGTGCTGGAAGGCCGCATCGGCGCGGTCGAATTGCACAATACGGCGCGCATCGGCGACGAGCGCATGGCGCTGCTGGTGCGCCAGGCGCAGGCCGGCGATCCGGTCCACGGCCCCAGTCTGGAACGCGGTCTCCTGCTGCTCAACGACACGCCCGGCGTCGGCGCGGCCAGGGCTGCCCTGCGTCCGGGCGCCAGCGTCGGCCTGTCCGATCTGGTGGTGACGGTCGAGCCGGGACGCTTCGCCGCCGGCAGCGTCGATATCGACAATTACGGCAATCGGTACAGCGGTGCATATCGCGCGGGCGGCACGCTGGTGCTCAACAGCCCGCTGGGCATCGGCGACCAGTTCACCGCGCGCGTGCAGGGCAGCAATGAACGGCTGCTGTACGGGCGGCTGGCGTATCGCGTGCCGGTCGGCACGAGCGGACTGGCGCTTGGCGCGGCCTGGTCTGCCAGCAGCTATCGGCTCGGCAAGGAGTTCGCCGATCTGGACGCCAATGGCGATGCGCGCATTGCCAGCCTGTTCGCCACCTACCCGCTGGTGCGCTCGCGCAGCTTCAATCTCAATGCCGTTGTCAGCGTCGAGGACAAGGACTTGCAGGATCGTATCGGCGTCTTGCCGGAGGTGATCGGCACGGTGGACAAGACGGCGCAGCTGATCAGTGCCGGTCTGACGGGGGACGGTCTGTGGCGCGCCTCGGGCGGCAGGTACAACTTCTCCATCGCCTATACCTCGGGCCGGCTGGATATCCAGTCGCCGCTCGCGCGGATCGAGGATGAATTCACGCTGCAGACCCGTGGCCATTACGACAAGCTCACGTATGCGGCGGGCGCGCAACTGCCGTTGGGCGGCGCATGGTCCGCATGGTCCTTCTACGCCGCGTTCAGCGGCCAATGGGCCGGCAGGAACCTCGACTCGTCGGAAAAATTCGCACTTGGCGGCCCCGATGGCGTGCGCGCCTATCCGCAGGGTGAAGCGCCCGCCGATGAGGGCGCGCTTGCCACCGTCGAATTGCGCCGTGCATTGGCGCCGGCCGGCTACGGCCAGATGCAGGTCGCCGGCTTCATCGACGGCGGCGCGGCGAAGTTGCATCGCGATCCGTTCGGCACCGGCGAGAATCGCCGCCGGCTCGCCGCTGCGGGATTCGCATTCCAATGGGCCGCGCCGGGCGAGGTATTGGTGAAGGCCAGCATCGGCTGGAAGCTGGGCAGCGAGGCGGCAACATCCGAGCCGGACCGCGGTGCGCGCGCCTGGCTGCAGGCAGTGAAATATTTCTGAAGGAAGCCAGCATGAAACATCATCCGATCCGCTTGACCGTTTCCGTTCGCACGCTGCCGCTGTCGGTTGCGCTTGCACTGTGCGGCCCTGTGCATGCATTGCCGGTGGGCGGCGAAGTTACCGCCGGTTCCGGCAGCGTCGCGCAGAGCGGCAGCACGATGACCGTAGGGCAGGGCAGCCCGTACCTCGCGCTCGACTGGCGCAGCTTCAACATCGGCGCCGGTGAAAGCGTGCGCTTCGTGCAGCCGTCGGCATCCGCCATCGCCGTCAACCGCGTGCGCGGCCAGGAGGCCAGCCGGATTCTCGGCAGCCTCGATGCGAACGGCAAGGTATTTCTGATCAACCCGAGCGGCATCCTGTTCGGCCGTGGCGCGCAGGTCAACGTCGGTTCGCTGGTCGCCAGCAGCCTCGATCTGACGGATGCGGACATCCACAGCGGACGCTACCGCTTCACGGGAAAGAGCAGTGACGGTGCGGTGATCAATCAGGGCACGCTGAATGCCGCCGATGGCGGCAGCATCGCGCTGCTCGGACCGCAGGTGCGCAACGAAGGCACGATCACGGCGCAGCGCGGCCAGGTGCTGCTTGCTGCCGGCGAACAGATCACGCTCGCGCTCGCCGAAGGCAGCCCGCTCGGCTACAGCATCGATCGCGGTACGCTCGCGGCGCTCGTCGGCAACAGCGGCACGATTCGCGCCGATGGCGGCGAAGTCACGCTGACGGCCAAAGCCGCCGATGCGCTGGCGCGTGCGGTGGTCAACCATGACGGCGTGATCGAAGCGCATACGCTGGACAATCGCGGCGGCGTCATCCGCCTGCTTGGCGACATGCAGCACGGCGAGGTCGTCGTCAACGGCAAGCTCGACGCGTCCGCGCCGCAGGGCGGCGACGGCGGCTTCATCGATACGTCGGCGGCGCATGTGAAGATCGGCGACGCGGCGCGTGTCACCACCGCCGCTCGCTATGGCAAGGCCGGCAACTGGCTGATCGATCCGACCGACTACGTCATCGCCTTCAGTGGCGGCGATATCACGCCGACGGCGCTGGCGTCCTTCCTGGTCAATGGCAATGTCACCATTCAGACCGTGGCATCCGGTCCGGGCAATGGCGACATTTTCGTGAATGACTCGGTCGTCTGGAGCGGCTCTACCAGGCTCACGCTCAATGCCCATCGTCACATCAATGTCAATGCGCCGATCGTCAACAGCGGCGGGGGCAGTCTCGTGTTACGCGCGGACTTGCTGGGCAGCGGCATCGGCACCATCCATTTCAACGGCGCAGGCAGTATCGCATTGAGCGGCGGCGGCCGGGCCGACCTGTATTACAACCCGGTCTCCTACGCCAGCCCAACCGACTACAGCAGCATGTTTGGTGCAACACCGTACACCGCATGGATGCTGGTCAACGATGTCAACCAGTTGCAGAACGTGCAAACGAATCTGGCAGGAAGCTACGCGCTTGGAAGGGATATCGATGCGACGGCGACCGCGGGGTGGAATAGCGGTGCCGGATTCATGCCGATCGGGACGTATGCTGCCAATCAGGGTTTCCGGGGCGCGTTTGACGGGATCAACCACGTGATCACCGGTCTGACCATCAACCGTCCCGGCACCCAATACATCGGCCTGTTCGGCTATGTGCAAGCCGGTGCCAGCGTGAGCAACCTGCAAATGAAGGATGGCATTATCCGTGGCTTCCGGCAGGTAGGTGCAGTAGCCGGACGGAACAGTGGCACCTTGCGCAATGTCTCGAACACGGGAGCAGTCACCGGCACCGGTAGTGTCGGGGGTATCTCCGGTACGAACGTCGATGGCGGCACAATCGATATCGCCTGGAACGCTGGCGAGGTGCGTGGCAGCAACTCGGAAATTGGCGGACTGGTCGGATTCAACGACAGCATCATCAATCGCGCCTGGAACAGCGGCAACGTGATCACCACGGCCAATTCGGTGGGCGGCATCGCAGGGTACAACTTCGACGGCGCTGCCATCACCAATGTGTACAACACCGGCGCGATCAGCGGCGCGCAAAGCGTGGGCGGGCTGGTCGGCGAAAGCGAAGGCGGGCTTCGCTATGGATACAATACCGGCGCGGTGACCGGGACGTCGTTCGTGGGCGCATTGGGGGGGCGAGTGCAAATATCCGGCGTCCCGCGTGACAGCTATTACGATACCGGCTCCAGCGGAGTTCCCTCGGCCGGCGGCACTGGATTGAGCAGCAGCCAGATGATGCAACAGGCATCGTTCAACGGATTCGATTTCAACTCGGTCTGGCGCATCTATGACGGCAACACGCGGCCGATGCTGAAAGCCTTCCTCACGCCGCTGACGATCACGGCAGGCGATGCCTCGAAGACCTATGACGGTCAGGCATACAGCGGCGGCAATGGCGTTTCCTACAGCGGCTTCGTCAACGGCGATACCGTGACTGCGCTGAACGGCATGATGACCTACGGGGGCACATCGCAAGGCGCAGTCAATGCCGGTACCTACATCATCACACCCGGCGGCTACTGGTCGACGCGCTATGATATTTCCTACGGCAACGGCGCGCTGACCGTCAACAAGGCTCCACTGACCGTGAGCGCGAACGACACATCCATGGTCTACAACGGCCAGACGCATACGGGCGGAAGTGGGGTTGCCTATTCCGGTTTCGTCAACGGCGAAACTGCCGCCGCACTGGGCGGCACCCTGAATTGGGGCGGCTCTGCTCAAGGTGCGGTCAATGCGGGCTTGTACACCCTCACGCCGTCAGGGCTGACGTCGAACAACTATGCAATCAGCCATGTCAATGGCTCCTTGACCATTACGCCCGCACCACTGGTCGTGACGGCAAACAACGTCTCGAAAGTCTATGACGGCCAGATATACAGCGGGAATGCTGGCGCAAGCTACACCGGCTTCGTCAACGGCGAAACTGCCGCCGCACTGGGCGGCACCCTGACTTGGGGCGGCTCTGCCCAAGGCGCGATCAATGCCGGTTCCTACGCGATCACGCCGTCCGGTCTGAGTTCGAACAACTACACGATCGTGTATGCCAGCGGGACGCTCACCATCAATCCGGCTCTGCTCACGGTAGCCGCAGCCAATGCATCCAAAACGCATGACGGTCAGGCATTCAGCGGCGGCAATGGCGTCGTGTACTCCGGCTTCGTCAATGGCGAGACACAGGACGTGTTGAGCGGTACGCTCGCCTACGGCGGCTCGTCGCAAGGCGCCGTCAATGCCGGTTCCTACACGATCATGCCGACCGGCCTGGCTTCCGGCAATTATGCGATTTCGTTTGTCGGCGGCACGCTGACCGTTTCTCCCGATCTGTCCGGCCCGACGACAACCACACCGCCGACGACCAGCCCGCCATCGTTGACGCCGTTGCCAGGCGTGCCGCCATTGGCCGAGGCCGCGCGAGTGCGTCAGGCCGAATTGCACGCCTCGCTCAACCGGCATGACGACAGCGAGCACGGGCTGGCCGTGAGCACAACTGCGCATGGCGAGGATTTCCTGCCGTTGATCGACGGCGGCATGCGTCTGCCGGCGGGATTGAATTGATGGCGACCCGCACTGACCACTGTAGTTGAAGCGACTGCAAGCGAGGCGCACGGGTCGGTCATGTCATTGCGAACAAGCTGAGGAAGTTCAACCCGCGAAAGTGCGCCGATGCCCAGACTGCCCGGACTGGCACGGCACACCGCCGCGGTCACCTCACCAGGTATCCACGAACGGCCGCTTCTTGCCGCTTCTCGCAGGAACAGGGGGCGCAGAGCGCAGTCCGCGCATGATCCATTGCCGCGACGCCAACGGATCGATCACGTCGTCGATTTCGAGGAAGGACGCCATGTTGATCGCCTTGCCCTGCTGATAGTACTCGGCCACCATCTTGTCGAACATCGCCTTGCGTTCGTCGAGGTCATCGATGGCTTCCAGTTCCTTGCGATAGCCGAGCCGCACCGCGCCTTCCAGCCCCATCGCGCCGAATTCGCCGCTGGGCCAGGCGATGGTGAAGAAGGGCGCATGGAAGCTGCCGCCGGCCATGGCCTGCGCGCCCAGGCCATAGCCCTTGCGCAAGACGATGGTGAAGAAGGGCACGCTGATGCTGCCGGCAGTGACGAACAGGCGCGAGACGTGGCGCACCATCGCGGTCTTTTCCGCGTCCGGGCCGACCATGAAGCCGGGCGTGTCGCACAGCGACAGGATCGGCAGGTCGAATGCATCGCACAGCTGCATGAAGCGCGCCATCTTGTCGGCGGCAGCGGCATCGATCGCGCCGCCCAGATGCGCGGGATTGTTGGCGACCAGACCGAACGGACGGCCTTCGATGCGGATCAATGCGGTGACGATGCCGGTGCCGAACTGACGACGCAATTCGAGCACCGAGTCCTTGTCGGCCAGCGTCTCGATCACGGTGCGGATGTCGTACACGCGCAGCCGGTTCTCCGGAATGAGCTGGCGCAACTCGCGCTGGTCGGCGCATTCCCATTGCGCGACCGGCCCCTGGAAGTAAGAGAGATACTGCTTCGTCACGCGCACCGCTTCTTCCTCGTCGCGCACCACGATATCGATCACACCGTTGGGCGCCTGCATGCTGACCGGGCCGACTTCCTCCGGCGCGAACACGCCGAGGCCGCCGCCTTCGATCATCGCCGGGCCGCCCATGCCGATGGTCGCGTTTTCGGTGGCGATGATGACGTCGCAGCAGCCGAGGAAAGCCGCATTGCCGGCGAAGCAGCGTCCCGAAACGACGCCCACGCGTGGCACCAGTCCGCTCAGTTTGGCGAAATTGATGAAGGACATCACGTCGAGGCCGGCGACCACGACCGCATCGGTGTCGCCGGGCCGGCCGCCGCCGCCCTCCGCGAACAGCACCACCGGCAATTGCTGCTGCTCCGCGATCTGGAACATGCGGTCGGTCTTCTTGTGATTCATCATGCCCTGCGTGCCGGCAAACACCGTGTAGTCGTAGGACATCACCATGCAACGTGCCTTGCTGTCGTCGAACAGGTCGCCGTTGACCGCGCCGATGCCGGCCACCAGGCCGTCTGCCGGGCTGATCCTGATCAATTCGTCCAGCGAACGGCGGCGGCGCTGTGCGGCAATCGCCAGCGCGCCGTATTCGATGAAGCTGTCCGGGTCGCACAGGTCGTTGATGTTTTCGCGAGCGGTGCGCTGGCCGGTCTTGCGGCGACGTGCCACCGCGTCGGGCCGCATTTCATCTTGTCCGATGGCATGGCGTTGCAGTGTTTCCGCGAGATCGGGGCGGATGTGGTCGAGGTCGATCTCCTGTTCGTCCTCGGCATGTGTTCGATCGATGTCCGAAGGCTCGATGAAGATCATCGGATGGCCGTGCAGCAGCACGTCGCCTTTTTGCACGGCGATCAGGCGCACGATGCCGCTGACCTCGGCCTTGACGATGTGTTCCATCTTCATCGCCTCGATGACGGCGATCGGCTGGCCGGCATGCACGGCTTCGCCGGCATCCACGTCGATGGACACGATGGAGCCCTGCATCGGCGCGGCGACGGCGACCGTGTTCTCTGGTGCCGCCGGCGCGGCGTTGCCTGCACTGAAGTGGCCGCTCATGCCGCCGTCAGGCCGGTTGAAGTAGAGCTGGCGATGCGTGCCATCCTGCGCTGCCAGCAGTTCCGTGATGCGCTCTTCCACGAAGCGCGTATGCACGCGGTTGGCGGCGGCATCGGGGTGCTTCAGCAAATTTTGCAGGAAGGCGATGTTGGTGGCGACGCCCTCGATCCTGAATTCGCACAAGGCGCGATAGGCGCGTGTCACCACATCGGCGAAGCGGGCGGACGAGGAGTGCGTGATCAGCTTGGCCAGCAGCGAATCGAAGTTCGGACTGGTGGCGTATCCGGCATAGCCGAAGGTGTCGACGCGAATGCCGGGGCCGGTGGGCGGCTCGAAGACGGCCAGCGTGCCGCCGGAAGGCAGCGCACCGCCGTTCGCATCCATCGTTTCCATGTTGATGCGCAGCTGCATCGCAAAGCCGCGCGGCGCGGGAATCTCGTCCTGCGTCAAACCCGATTCCTGCAAAGAGAGTCCGCTCGCGAGCTGCAATTGCGTCCTGACCAGATCGATGCCGGTGACTTCCTCCGTGACCGTGTGTTCCACTTGCAGACGCGGATTGGCTTCGATGAAGAAGAACGGCGCGTCGTCGGCATCGTCATCGGCATCGACCAGGAATTCGAAGGTGCCGAGACTGCGGTAATGCACCGCTTCGGCCAGCCGCACCGCCGCCGCCGTGATCCGCTGGCGCAGCGTCGGCGACAGGATGGGGCTGGGCGCGATCTCGACCAGTTTCTGGTTGCGCCGCTGTAAAGTGCATTCGCGTTCCCACAGATGGCTGACCCGGCCGCTGCCGTCGCCGACGATCTGCACTTCGATATGGCGCGCACGTCGCACCAGTTGTTCGGCGTAGAGATCACCGTTGCCGAAGGACGCCAATGCCTCCGAGCGGCAGCGCGCATAGGCGTCGGCCAGTTCCTCGGGACGATGTACGGCGCGCATGCCGCGTCCGCCGCCGCCAGCCAGTGCCTTGACCATGATCGCGCCGCGTTCGCCCAGGGAGGCGAGGAAGTCTTGCGCCTGCGCCAGCGTCGTCGCGCCTGAAGTGCCGGGGACGACCGGCACCTGATGGCCTTGCGCCAGCGTTCTGGCCTGCGCCTTGTCACCGAACAGTGCAAGCACCTCGGGCTGCGGCCCGACAAACAGGATGCCTTCTTCCGCGCAGCGTCGCGCGAATTGCGCGTTCTCGCTGAGGAAACCGTAGCCCGGATGGATGGCATCGCATCCGGCCTCGCGTGCCACGCTCAGGATCTGTTCGATGTCGAGATAGGCCGCCGCGCCCTTGCCGCGCAGCGCGCGCGCTTCATCAGTCTTGCGCAGATGCAGCGACGTGCTGTCGTCTTCCGAAAAGACGGTGACGGTTCTGATGCCCATTTCGGCAGCGGCGCGTGCGATGCGGATGGCGATTTCGCCGCGGTTGGCGATCAACAGGGTGGTGATGTTCATTCGAATGGAATGCATGAAATGAGGTAATAACGTGAGCGGCAACTTGCTGATTACTTTCCCTCCCGTTCCGAGAGCGGGCTAGGGTTATGGCAAATGGGGATGGGTTGAAACAGATTGATTACCAACCCATCCCCATCCCGGCCTTCCCCTTGAAGGGGAAGGAGTCTGGTCATGCTCTGACGTATGAGTGGAAAGTCGTTCACGCCCCCGACGGCCGCCGCATCCTGCATTCGGTCGGCAGCGCCAGGTCCTTGCCCTCGACCATCTTCTCGGTGCGGAAGCCGTAGTTCGTTCCTTCCGCACCGAACTTCACCGTCTTGCCATCGACCGCGGCAACGGTGGACACCGTCTGCGGCAGCAGCAGCTGATGGTCTTCCTTGCGCATCGTGACGTCGCCGACGATGGATGGGTAGCTCATGCCTTCCAGCGCCAGCGCGATCTTGAGCGGGTCGGTCGATTTCGCCTGGTTGATGGCGGCGGCGATCATGCGCGGCGACATGTCCATGCGCGGCGCGAGAAAGTTCTTGTTGAAGCGTTGCTTGTAGGCCGCCGCGACCGGCGCAACCTTCGCGCTGTCCACGTTCTGATGCCACTCGCCGACCCAGGTGAGTTGCCCGAGTTTTGCCTGCGATACGGTCAGCACGGTGCCCGGCACGCCGCCGGCGCTGTGGTTGATGAAGCGCAGGTTCATTCCGGCCTCGGCGGCAGCCTTCACCAGCAGACTCAGGTCGTTGCCCCAATTGCCGGTGATCACGGTGTCGGCGCCCGACGCCTTGATCTTCGCGATGTAGGGCGAAAAATCCTTGACCTGGCCGATGGGATGCAAATCCTCGCCGACGAACTGCACGTCGGGCCGCGCTGCCGACAGCATTTCCCTGCCGAGCTTGGCCCACATCTGCCCGTGCGCATAATTCTGATTCAGCAGATAGACCTTCTTGATGTCCTGCTTTTCCTTCATGAAGCTGGTCAGCGCCTTCATCTTCATGGTCGTGTTGGCATCCGTCATGAAATGCCAGAAGCTGCAGTTCTTGCCGGTGAGCTCGGGATCGATGGACGAGTGATTGACGATCAGGATTGCCTTGTCGGGATTGCGCTCGTTGTTCTTGTTGGCGGCCTCGACCATCGCGCGCACGGCGGTGGAGCCCGAGCCGCCCGTGAAGACGACGCGCACACCTGCATCGATCGCGCTCTGCAGAGCGATCAGACTTTCCTGCGGCGACAGCTTGTTGTCGATCGACATCATTTCGAATTTGACGCCGTTCAGAACGCCGCCCTTGGCATTGATGTCGTCTACCGCGAATTTGATGTGCGACTGCATCAGCTCGCCGATGTCGGCGAACGGCCCGCTCAAGGGATCGATGAATGCCACCTTGAATGTGCTCTGCGCAGATGCCTGCGTGGACGACAATGCGGCGAATATCAGGCAGGCCAGCTTTCTTTTCATGATGTCTCCTTGCTTCTCTCTTGGTTGAAGTTTGCGGGCCGCAAGAGGTGCTTCCTCAAGCCCGTCCATCTGCTGCAGGTTGCTGAATCAACTGTGTTTTCGACTGCCTTTCCTGTTGCTCTTTTCGCCGGCGATCTTCAGAAGAATGTGCGACAACTGGTCGGCCATTTCCTCCGGGGCGATGCTGCCATCCGGGTCGTACCAGGTGTACATGAAGCCGGCGACGCTGCCGATGGCGCGTGCCGTCAGCCTGGTGTTCTCGAAATCGAGGTCGCCGTCTTGCCGCGCCTGCTCCAGTGTTTCGCTCAATTCGTCGTAGAAGCGGCGCGACAGCAGGCGCAGCCGCTTCAGCAGCGCAGGTTGCAGCGGGCTGCTGTCGCGGTAGTAGAAGGTGCCCGACTTGAAATGCGTGACGTTCGCGCTGGCGAAGCGGTGCAGACCTTCGCGCAGCTTCTCGATCGCCGGCCGCGCGTCATCGGCCTCGAAGTGCATCGCGGTCAGACAGGCGTTGGAAGCCTGCCAGCACAGCGTTTCATAGATGTCGCTCTTGCTGCCGAAGTAGTAGTACAGGTACGGCTTGGTGACGCCCAGGTGCTCGACGATGCCGGAGATGGTCGTGCCGGCATAGCCTTGCCGGAAGAACAGGTTCTCCGCGACTTCCAGGATGTGCTCCCGCTTCTGGTCGCGAACGCCGTCCGCAATGGATTGGCGCTGCCGGGTTGCTGTCTTTATTGCCATGAGTTGCCGATGTCAGGAGGATTTTCGCCAGAATATACCAGCAGGTATAAAAATTCTACCGGCTGGTATATGATTGTTTGCAGGACTGTCGCATTTGCTTTAGCGCAAGGCAAACGGCCGCTGCAGGTGACATGCTCATGTTCGCAAGTCGATACCAAAAAAGGAGACAAAGACATGGACGCGATCCCTTACCGTGACGGGGAAAAGCCCTTGCACGAGTATCTGCGGCAGCATGCCCATGCGCAGCCGGACAAGCCCGTGTATATCTGGTACGGCAGGTCATTGTCGTACCGTGAGCTGGACGATCTCAGCGACCGGTTTGCCGCGAAGCTGCACGGCATCGGCGTGAAGAAGGGCGACCGCGTCGTCTTGTTCTTGCAAAACTGTCCGCAATACGTGATCGCGCATTTCGGCATCCAGAAGCTGGGCGCCATCGTCAGTCCTTGCAGCCCCTTGTTCAAGAAGCACGAGCTGGAATACCAGGTCGGCGATCTGGGCGCGGAGGTGATTGTCGCTGCGGACAATCTCTATCCCGTGGTGGCGGAAGTGCTCGACAAGACCCGGCTGCGGCATGTCTTTCTGACCAGCTACTCCGACTTCCTGCCCGCGCAGCCGACGATCGATGTTCTGTCGGAAATTTGCACGGAAAAGGTCCGTCATGCAGACACGCTGGATTTCCTCGATGCCTTGAACGACGTGCATGAAACGCCGCCCGTGCCGGAACTGTCGATGGACGATGTGGCGCTCATGACTTACACATCCGGCACCACCGGCATGCCCAAGGGCGCGATGCTGACCTACCGCAACGCCTTGTTCAAGACGGCCTGCGCGACCCATGCCGGCAGTGTCGAGAACGGCGCCATGCTGCTTGCGGTTGCTCCCCTGTATCACATCGCCGGCATGCTCATGGGCATCAACGTCACCATTTACAGTGGCGCGACAACGGTGCTCATGTACCGCTTCGATCCGCTGACGGTACTGCAGGCCATCGACAGCTACAAGCTCACGAACTGGTACAGCACCGTCCCGATGAATGTCGCGGTGATGCAGGTCCCCGATGCGAAGAAATTCAATCTGCAATCCCTGCGCATCAATCCCTGCACCAGCTTCGGCGTCACGCTGACCGAGCCGCTGGCGCAACAGTGGCGGCAATTCACCGGCGGATGCGAAACCTTCGAGGCAGCGTACGGCCTGTCGGAATCGCATACCTGCGACACCTATACGCCGCGCGATGCGATCAAGTGGGGCACGCAGGGCAGGCCGATGCCGGGCGTCGAATGCCGCATCGTCGATCAGTCCACGGGGAAGGCGGTCGCGCCAGGAGAGATGGGCGAGATCACGGTGCGCAGCGCGGGCAACTTCAAGGGTTACTGGAACAAGCCGGACGCCACCGCCGCCACCCTGCGAGACGGCTGGATATACACCGGCGACATGGGCTCGCTCGATGCGGACGGCTATCTGACCTTTTCCGGCCGCTTCAAGGAAATGATCAAGGTATCGGGCTACAGCGTGTTTCCGGAAGAGGTCGAAAGCATCCTCATCAAGCATCCGGCGGTGAAGCAGGCAGCGGTGATCGGCGTGCCCGATCCGAACAAGGGCGAAGTCATCAAGGCGGTGATCGTGCTGAAGCCGGACCACGCCGCATCCACCTCGGCGGACGACATCATCGCCTGGAGCCGCGAGCAGATGTCAACCTACAAGGTGCCGCGCACGGTCGAGTTCCGCAATGAATTGCCCGCGACCGGGACCGGCAAGGTGTTGCGCAGATTGCTGAAGGATGCCTGAGGCGAGGCAGTGCGTCATTCCACCGAAGATCCGCTGCGCTTGCGCGGCGGGCCGGACGTGATGTGCCGCAATTCCTCCAGCAGCCTGGCCGCCGGCCCCGGCAGGATGCCTTCGCGGCGGCGAAAGGCGGTCAGGCTGCGCGAGGCCGCGACGCCGGGAATCGTCAACGAATCGATCAGGCCGGCCTTGCTTTCCGCCTCGTACATCGGCTGCGACATCCAGCTCAGGAAGCCGGCGTTCGCCACCAGGTTCTTCAGGACCACGATCGAGCGCGTTTCGACCGCCACGCTCGGCAGCGGAAGGCCGTGCGACCTGAACATGTGCCGCATCTCCTCGAAAGGCGCGGTTCCCTCCGGCATGGTGGCCCAGCGGTGGTGCAGGGTGTCGGCGAGCGTCGATTTCCTCTGCTGCCGCAACGGATGCGTCAATGAGGCCACCACGTAGCTGCTGTCTTCCCAGCGGCAATCGGTGATCGTGGCGATCTCTTCGCTTTCCGGCATCGGCATGGCGACACCCAGCGCCAGATCGATTTCGTGCCGGATCAGCGCTTCCGCCAGCCGGTCCCACACCCCTTCGATGATGTGCACCCGCAGATTCGGCCAGCGCGTCAGCACGCGGTCCACCGCCAGCGGCAGGATGTGGCTCGCCACGCTGCCGATGGAGCCAACCTTGATCGTGCCCTTTGCCAGGCCGCGCAGGGCATTGATTTCCTCCATCGCATGCTCGGCCTCGCGCTGCATCAGCGTCGCGCGCGGCAGCAATGCCTGACCGATGGCGGTCAGCAGCATGCCCTTGGCGTTGCGCTCGAACAGCGGGGCGCCGACCTGCGTCTCCAGCCGCTTGATGATCCGGCTGAGTGCGGGCTGGGTGATATGGAGCATCTCCGCAGCGCGCCCCAGGCTGCCGTGGGTCACGACGGCGAGAAACGCCGAGAGTTGTCGTCCGTCCAAAGTCATACCGAAATGTAATGACTTCGTCCTGAAAAAGCAATTCTGCGACAAGTCGGAATTGGCGATACTTCTTGTAAATAATGCGCGGCGCGATGCCGCGCGCCATATTCAAGGAGATTGTCATGCTGCCGTCCAGCGCACCATCCGCCATACCCGCCACATCTGCCACAACCGTCGTTAGTACCACCGTTCGCGATGCCGTCATCGACCTGCTGCGCAAGTTCGGCATGACTTCCATTTTCGGCAACCCCGGTTCGACCGAGCTGGGGCTGTTCCTGAACTTTCCCGAGGATTTCCGCTACGTGCTCGGCCTGCAGGAATCGGTCGCGGTCGGCATGGCCGACGGCCATGCGCAGGCCACCCGCAACGCCGCCTTCGTCAACCTGCACTCCGCCGCCGGCGTCGGCCACGCGATGGGCAGCATCTTCACTGCCTGGAAGAACCGTACGCCGCTGGTGATCACTGCCGGCCAGCAGGCGCGTTCGATACTGCCGTTCGAGCCCTTCCTGTTTTCCAGCCAGGCGACCGAATTGCCCAAGCCCTATGTCAAGTGGAGCTGCGAGCCGGCGCGTGCCGAGGATGTGCCGCTGGCGATTGCGCGCGCCTATTACGTCGCCATGCAGGAGCCGCGCGGCCCGGTGCTGGTATCGGTCCCTTCCGACGACTGGGAAAAGCCGGCGGAACTGGTGACGCCGCGCGTCGTCAGCACCGAATCGCGGCCCGATCCCGCCGTGCTCGAACAGATCGGCAGCGCGCTCGACCGCAGCGAACGTCCGGCCATGGTGATCGGCGCAGCCGTGGATCGCGGCCATGCCTGGGATCAGGCAGTGCAGCTCGCGGAGCGGCACAACGCCCGCGTGTTCGTTGCCCCGATGTCGGGCCGCTGCGGCTTTCCCGAGGATCATCGTTTGTTCGCGGGCTTCCTGCCGGCCATGCGCGAGAAGATCGTCAGTCTGCTCGACGGCCACGACTTCATTCTCGTCGTCGGTGCGCCGGCATTCACCTATCACGTGGAAGGGCAGGGGCCGCATCTGCCGGCCGGGGCTGCGCTGGGCCAGTTGATCGACGACCCTGCCATCGCCGCATGGGCGCCGGTCGGCACGGCGGCAGTCGGCAGCATCCGCCTTTCCCTGCTTGATCTGCTGTCCCGCCCGACGCCGAAGGCACGTCCCTTGCCGCCGCCACGCGCGCCTCGCCCGCGCGCCGAACCGCCGCAAGCAGGCGAGCGTATGTCGGTGGCCTATGTGCTGCAGATGCTGGCCGAGGTGCGCAGTCCGGACCACATCGTGGTCGAGGAAGCACCCAGTTCCCGTCCCGTGATGCACAACTATCTGCCGATTCTGCGCAGCGAGACTTTCTATACCATGTGCAGCGGCGGACTCGGCTACGGCTTGCCGGCGGCCGTGGGCGTTGCCATGGCCAAGCGCGACAGGAAGGTGATCGGTCTCGTCGGTGACGGTTCCAGCCTGTACTCGATCCAGGCTCTGTGGAGCGCGGCACAGCATCACCTGCCGATCACCTTCCTGATCCTGAAGAACCGACGCTATGCCGCGCTGCAGGAGTTTGCGCCGGTGTTCGGCTTCAAGCCCGGCGATACGCTGGAAGGCACCGACCTGCCCGACATCGACTTCGTGGCGCTGGCACGCGGGCAGGGCTGCGCGGCGGTGCATGTGGAACGCGCGGAAGAACTGCGCGACACACTGGTGCAGGCGCTGCGCTCGCCGGTGCCGATACTGGTGGAAATAGAGGTGGCGTGATGTGAAGAGGGTTTGTCCGGCAGCGCCGCGACGGCGGCTGTCGGGTGCGTGCAAATAAACAAACAACAGAGGAGAGAGACATGAAGGTAACGATGATGAAGGCAGCGTCGGTCCTTGCGATGCTTGCAGCCGGCTTCTCGCTGTCCGCGCCTGCGG
This sequence comes from Noviherbaspirillum cavernae, assembly GCF_003590875.1. NCBI lineage: Bacteria > Pseudomonadati > Pseudomonadota > Betaproteobacteria > Burkholderiales > Oxalobacteraceae > Noviherbaspirillum > Noviherbaspirillum cavernae. The sequence continues at coordinate 2,899,430 of NZ_QYUN01000002.1, read as the reverse complement.
CGGCACAAACCTATCCTAGCAAGCCGATCAAGCTGATCGCCCCGTTCGCGCCGGGCGGTGTCGCCGACACCATGGCGCGGCTGGTCGGCGACAAGCTGTCGAAATCGCTGGGCACGCCCGTCATTGTCGAAAACCGTCCCGGCGCGGGTGGCAACATCGGCGCCGATGTGGTCGCGAAGGCGGACCCGGATGGCTATACGCTCTTGATGTCGTCCGCAGGCATCCTGTCGATCAACGGCAGTCTCTATCCGAAGCTGTCATTCGATCCGGCGAAGAGCTTCGCGCCGGTGTCGCAGGTGGTGGACATGCCGATGGTGGTCGTGGTCAACGCGTCGGTGCCTGCAAACACCCTGCAGGAATTCATCGCCTATGCGAAGAAGAATGAAGACAAGACCTTCTTCGGCTCCGCCGGCAACGGCACCACACCGCATCTCGGCGCGGAACTGTTCCAGCGCGCCGCCCACATCAAGCTCACGCATGTCCCCTACAAGGGCAGCGGCGAAGCCGTGCAAAGCCTGCTTTCCGGCACGACCATCGGCGCGCTGGAGAATCCGCCGGTACTGCTGTCGCATCTGAAGTCCGGCAAACTACGTGCACTCGCGGTGACCGGCCCGCACCGGCTGACGCAGCTGCCGGATGTGCCGACAACGACCGAGGCTGGCATTCCGGAATTGCAGGTGTCGTCCTGGTTCGGCATCGTGGCGCCGGCAAAGACACCGCCTCAGATCGTCGAACGGCTCAGCGCAGAAACCGCCAAGGCGCTGCGCGAGCCGGATGTCGAGCAGAAGATGGTTGCGCTCGGGGTCCGCGCAATCGGCAGCAAGCCCGCTGAATTCGATGCCTTCATCAAGAGCGAACGGACCAAATGGGATCAGATCGTCAAGCAGGCGAATATCAGGATGGAGTGAGTGATATGTGCCGGTTGGCGCGTTTCGGGAATGATGTGACGCCGTTCGCTCCTGTGGGGTGAACGGCGTTGTTTTTTGATGAAGTTGGCAGTGGCGTGGTCGGTAGCGCGCTGATTGCATTCGTCGCTATTTTTCCTACCCGCTGACACTGCCTGTTTTGGTAATAGGTGTGTCTCTTCGTGGATGCAAGCCGGGGGCGGCCCGGCAGCCGGTTACTTTCTTTGTCTCGCTGTATAGACCGGAGACATAGGTGACACTTGTGCCGGGACATAGGTAACACTTTCGGTATCCCAAAGATGCCGGAAGGATCATCCACCCATGTCCTGGAAAGCGATAGACACGATGACTCTGCGTCAGGAATTTCTCTCATTGGCCCGTCAGGAGGGAGTGAACATGAGTGCGCTATGTGCGCAGTTCGGCATCAGCCGCAAGACCGGCTACAGGCTATTGGCCCGCGTGGCCGAAGAGGGATTGGCCGGAATGGCTGACCGCTCGCGCCGGCCATTGCACAGCCCGCAGCGCACGGATGCCGACGTCGAGGAGCTGGTGGTCGGACTGCGCAAGGAACATCCGGCCTGGGGTGCACGCAAGCTGCAGCGGCGCTTGCGCGATCTGGGCCATCAAGGCATCCCGACACCCAGCACCATCACTCGCATCCTGCACCGGCACCATCTGGTCGATCCGCAGGCCAGTGAAGACAGTACGCCATGGACACGTTTCGAGCATGCCGCACCCAACGATCTGTGGCAAATGGACTTCAAGGGCTGCTTCGAGACGGCCTCGGCTACCTGCCATCCGCTGACCGTCATTGACGACCACTCGCGCTACAACCTGACGCTTGCAGCCTGTGCCCGCCCCAACCGGGAACACGTACAGGCAGCACTGCAGGATGTGTTTCGCCGCCATGGCATGCCGGTCCGCATCAACGCCGACAACGGCTCCCCCTGGGGCAGCCCGTCACGACATGAGCACGGCATCACCAGACTGACCATCTGGCTGATCCAGCTGGGCATCCAGATCAGCCATAGTCGTCCAGCGCACCCGCAGACCAATGGCAAGAACGAACGCTTCCATCGCAGCCTGAAGCGCGAAGTGCTGCGAGGACAATGCTTCCGTGATCTGGACGAGGCGCAGGAGGCGTTCGATGGCTGGCGGCAAGTGTACAACCATGAACGGCCGCATGAGGCGCTGGGACTGGCCACGCCGGTGACGCGTTACCGGCCCAGCCGGCGGGTCTATCCGGAGACATTGCCGGAGATTCATTACCGCGATGGCGATCTGGTACAGGTAGTGGGGTGGGACGGCAAGATCGTTGTGCAGGGGCGCCGCTTCAGGGTCTCCAATGCCTTGCACACGCATCCGATTGCGGCTCGTCCGCATCCTCGGCAGGACGGCGTGTTCGATCTGTACTTTGCGCACCATCGCTTCGGCCAGATCGACTTGCGCACGACAAAAGGAGACGATTAAATGTGTTACCTATGTCCCGGCACATCTGTTACCCATGTCCCGAGTCTGTACATCTCGCCAAAGAAAGTAACCAAAGAAAGGCGACCGCACCTCGCTGCCCTTCGGGTTCCCGAAGAAATGCGGCATGAATCGGGAAGCGCGACAAACTCGCCTTCGGCTCAAACAAGTCGCGCTTCTTTTTCCGCTTCATGCCGCATTTCTTCGGCAGCTCACAGCGGAACGGCAACAACGCGCATAGCGCAGCGCTTCACTATCGTTGGGATGGGCCCGCGGCATCAATGAAACCCATCCCCATTTCCCCTTGCAGGGCGCATCTGCGTCTGCAGACGCAGATCGTTCGGCAGGCAGACGGCATGCCGTCCGAATTCCCTGCTGCACCCTTCCCCTTGAAGGGGAGGGTGACATTCGTGAACGATCGTCACCAGAACTTCTGACGCACGAGCAGTTGTCGAGAACAATCCTCAGCCAAGCTGCGCCGCATACAACTCCAGATGCTGATCCGTACTCCCGAACTGCATCTCGATCGCCATCAGGCGCTTGAAGTAGTGACTGACATCCAGCTCGTCAGTCACGCCCATCCCGCCATGCAGCTGCACCGCCTGCTGCCCGACGAAACGGCACGCCTGCCCGATCACCACTTTCGCGGCCGACATCGCGCGGCGGCGCGTTTCTACATCGGGATCGGCGCAGCGCACCGCAGCCAGATAACTCATGGAGCGTGCCTGCTCGATATGCAGCACCATGTCCGCCATGCGATGCTGCAGTGCCTGGAACTTGCCGATCGGCTGGCCGAACTGCTTGCGGTTGCGCGCGTATTCCACGGTTGCGGCAAGCAGCTTGTCGAGTGCGCCGACCGCTTCCGCGCAGATCGCGGCGAGGCCCGCATCGAGAATTTCCTCGAGTTTTGCTTCGGTGTCGGCAGCGGCATCGAGCAATGCAGTTGCCGGCACGAAGACCTGGTTCAATGCAATGTCGGCGGCACGCACGCCATCCACCGTGGCATACGAGCTCAATTGCAGACCCGGCAAGTCGCGCGGCACGGCGAAGATCGCCAGCGGACCCTGCGCGCCGATTGACGCAAGGCGTGCCGTGATCAGGAGGAGATCGGCGGATGTGCCGTGCGGAATCACGCTCTTGTGGCCGGTCAGCACATAGCCGTCGCCGACCGGCCAGGCACGCGTCTCGACCGCACGCCAGTCATAGCGCGTGCCATGTTCGTCATGCGCCAGCGCCGCGATTTTTTCCCCGGCGGCCAGTGCGGGCAGCAACTCGGCGCGCTGCTGTTCATCGCCGAGCGTCGCGATGGCTTTAGTCGCCAGCACCGCGCTTTGCAGATAAGGCTCCAATAGCAAGCCTTCGCCGATCGCGTTCATCGCCAGCATGGTCTCGATCGCGCCGCCGCCGAGGCCGCCGTCTTCCTCCGGTACATTCAGCGACAGCAAGCCGAGGTCGGCCAGTCCCTGCCACACTTCGCGGCTGAATCCTTCCGGCGATGTTTCCCTGATCTTGCGACGCGTTTCAAAGCTGTAATCCTTCGCGATGAAACGACGGGTCGTGTCCAGCAGCATCTGCTGTTCTTCGGTGAATGTGAAGTCCATCGTGTCCTCCTACAGACCCAGGATCATCTGCGCGATGATGTTCTTTTGAATTTCGTTGGAGCCGCCGTAGATCGACAGCTTGCGCATGTTCAGATAATGCGCCGCCAGCGGCGTTGCGTAGAACGGCCCGACGGCATCGCCCTGATAGCCGGCTGCCATCGCTTCGCGCCGCAGGGGCAGGGCATACGGCCCGACCGCCTGCGTCAGCAGTTCGGTGATGGCTTGCTGGATTTCCGTGCCCTTGATCTTGAGGATGGAGGCTTCCGGTCCCGGTGCGCGGCGTTCGGCTTCGGCCGACAGCACGCGCAGGTTGGTGATCTCCAGCGCGGTCAGGTCGATCTCGATTTGCGCGATGCGTGCGGCGAACAGCGGGTCCTTGATCAGCGGCTTGCCGTTCTTCGTTTCCAGCGTGGCCACGCGTTTCAGGCGCGCCAATTCGCGCTTGGCGATGCCGATGCCGGCGATGTTGGTGCGCTCGTGGCCGAGCAGGAATTTGGCATAGGTCCAGCTGGCGTTTTCCTCGCCCACCAGATTCTCGATCGGCACGCGCACGTTTTCGAACCACACCTCGTTGACTTCATGCGCGCCATCCATCGTGATGATCGGACGCACGGTGATGCCGGGTGTCTTCATGTCGATCAGCAGGAAGGAAATGCCGCGCTGCGGCTTGACTTCGGTATCGGTGCGCACCAGACAGAAGATCCAGTCGGCGTACTGGCCTTGCGTGGTCCAGGTTTTCTGGCCGTTGACGATGTAGTGGTCGCCTTCCTTTACTGCGCGGGTTTTCAGAGAAGCGAGGTCGGAGCCGGCGCCGGGTTCGGAGTAGCCCTGGCACCACCATTCCTCGGCGGCGAGGATTTTCGGCAGGAAGCGTTGCTGCTGCGCGGGCGAGCCGAATTGCATGATGACGGGGGCGACCATTTTCAACCCGAACGGAATGGTGCGGGGCGCGCCTGCGGCGGCGCATTCCTCTTCGAAGATGTATTGCTGGACGGCGTTCCAGCCGGTGCCGCCGAATTCCTTGCGCCATGCGGGGCCGCCCCAGCCTTTGGCATGCAGGATGCGTTGCCAGCGGATGTAGTCGTCGCGCTCGAGGATCAGGCCGTTGAGGACCTTGTGGCGGATGTCGGGAGGGAGGGATTGGGCGGCGAAGTCGCGGACTTCGGTGCGGAAGGTGAGTTCTTCGGGGGTGAAGTTCAGGTTCATGGTTCCTCTGGTCGCTTTCTATTTCCTTGAGGTGTCTTTTGCACACCGCCGTCATTCCGGCGCGAGCCGGAATCCAGTGGCTTTCCTTCGTTAATTTGACTGCTACTTCGTGGAGACAGGCCGGGGGTGGCCCGGCAGCCAGTCACTTTTCTTGTCTCGCCAAGAAAAGTAACCAAAAGAAGGCGACCGCACAGCCGCTGCCCCTTCGGGGTTCCCGAAAAGTTGCACGACAAAGTGGGAAGCGAAACCAACTCGCCCTGCGGGCTCAAACATGTTTCGCTTCTTTATCCACTTTGCCGCGCAACTTTTCGGCAGCGTCACAGCGGAATGGCAAAACCGCCCCGTGCGATCGCTTGTTTTCTTGGCGGATGCACCAACAGTTCGGTTATTCCGAACGCATTTTCGTAGGGTGGGCACCTGTGCCCACGCGGTCAAACTTCGTTCGAAATGCCAACGTATGACATCAAAACGCCGCAATCCCGGTCTGCTCCCGGCCAAGGATCAGCGCATGAATATCATGCGTGCCCTCATACGTGTTCACCACTTCCAGATTCACCATGTGCCGGATCACGCCGAATTCATCACTGATGCCGTTGCCGCCCAGCATGTCGCGCGCCAGCCGCGCCACGTCCAGCGCCTTGCCGCAGGAATTGCGCTTCATCATCGAAGTGATCGAGGTCGCGGCCGTGCCCTCGTCCTTCATGCGGCCCAGCCGCAGACAACCCTGCAGGCCGAGCGTGATCTCGGTCTGCATGTCGGCCAGTTTCTTCTGGATCAGCTGGTTGGCCGCCAGCGGCTTGCCGAACTGCTTGCGGTCGAGCACGTACTGCCGCGCGGTGTGCCAGCAGCTTTCGGCGGCACCCAGCGCGCCCCAGGCGATGCCGTAGCGGGCGGAATTGAGGCAGGTGAACGGGCCCTTCAGGCCGCGCACGTCGGGGAAGGCGTTTTCGTTCGAGCAGAACACGTTGTCCATCACGATCTCGCCGGTGATCGAGGCGCGCAGGCCGAACTTGCCGTGGATCGCCGGCGCCGACAGGCCCTTCATGCCCTTTTCCAGCACAAAGCCGCGGATTTCGCCTTCATCATCCTTGGCCCACACGACGAACACATCGGCAATCGGCGAGTTCGAAATCCACATCTTGCTGCCGGTGAGGCTGAAGCCGCCCTGCACCTTGCGGGCGCGGGTTTCCATCGAACCCGGATCGGAGCCGTGGTTCGGCTCGGTCAGGCCGAAGCAGCCGATCCATTCGCCGGACGCCAGTTTCGGCAGGTATTTCTGTTTCTGTTGCTCGCTGCCGAATTCAAGGATCGGCACCATCACCAGCGAGGATTGCACGCTCATCATCGAGCGGTAGCCGGAATCGACGCGCTCGACCTCGCGCGCGATCAGGCCGTAGCTGACGTAGTTCAGGCCGGGGCCGCCGTACTGCTCGGGAATGGTCGGGCCGAGCAGGCCGAGCGCGCCCATTTCGCGGAAGATCGCGGGATCGGTCTTCTCATGGCGGAAGGCTTCCAGCACGCGCGGCTGCAGCTTGTCCTGGCAATAGGCATGCGCGGCGTCGCGCACCATGCGTTCCTCGTCCGTCAGCTGCTCGTTCAGCAGCAGCGGATCATCCCAGTGGAACTGCGCTTTCTGTTTCATGTCGTTCTCCGATTTTCGATATTGCATGGTCTCTGCATGCCGCGATGCGTTCAATTCGTATTTCTGCAATGCAGAACATTGGCAAATAAATTGGAACTCTATGTTTTGTCTCCCTCATCTGTCAAGACGTTGCAGAATGAGGCTTGAAAATGAAGGGAAAATTGTAGAATTCCACGCTGAACGTTTTCCGGAAAGCGTATCGTATAAGCTGTCAATGTTCTGCAATGCAGAATATAATGCCGAAATTCTTATCGGGGTGGCCGACCAGGATGCCGTAGCAGACGGGATTGAAGATGATGGAAGAAATGAACGAAGAAATGAAGGGAGAAGCGGAATCGGTCGCGCGCAAATCCAATGCCAAGGAAGACCGGCACTTTGTCACCGCGCTCGCACGGGGGCTGGAAGTGCTGGCGTGTTTTCGTTCCGGCGAAAAACTGCTGGGCAACCAGGAACTCGCCGAACGCAGCAAGCTGCCGAAATCGACCGTCTCGCGCCTGACGTACACGCTGACCAAACTCGGTTACCTGCAATACGATGACGAGCTTGGCAAGTATCGTCTCGGCACGGCGACGCTGGCGCTGGGCAGCGCCATGTCGCGGCTGGACATCCGCCAGCTGGCGCGTCCCCATATGCAGGAACTGGCTGATTTTTCGCATGCGATGGTGTCGCTCGGCATGCGCGACCGTCTGAGCATGATCTATGTCGAGAACTGCCGCAGCCAGGCGGCGCTGACCCTGCGTCTCGATGTCGGTTCTCGCATTCCGATTGCGACCACGGCGATGGGACGCGCCTACCTGGCTGAAGTGCCGGCCAGCGAACGCAGCGAGATTCTGGAGCGCGTGCACGAGCTGGATGACTACCAGTGGCCAGGCATCCGCGACGGCATCGAACGTTCCATCGAGGAATACCATGCGATCGGCTGCTGCACCTCCTTCGGCGACTGGCAGCAGGATGTCAATGCGATCGCCATTGCGTTCAAGCCCGCCAACGGCAACGCCGTGATGAGCCTCAACTGCGGCGGCCCGGCATTCAATCTGTCGCGTGAGTTTCTGCTGAATGAAGTCAAGCCGCGTTTGATCGAGGTAGCGGATCAGCTGCGCAGGACGTGAATGGAGCGTAGTGCCGCAGGAGCACATGCCGGCCATCGTCCGGCGACTACTTCACTTCTTCAATCTCCCCGAGACGCCAGGTCTTGTCGAACCACGACTCGAGCGGGCCGTACAGACGGAAGATCGCGAACCAGCCCTTGCCCGGGACGGACTGAATCCAGTTGGCTTCCTTGCCCGCAGGCGCCTTGGGGCCGAAGTAGATGTCGACCGAGCCGTCGGCGTTGACGGCCAGCTTGTCGCGCTTGTTGTTCCTGCCGGGGAAGGGCTGGCTTGTCTGCAGTTCGGAACGCGTCTGCGGGTCGTACAGCACGACCGACCAGAAGTCCTTGGCCGGCGCGTTTGCGGGCACATTCAGCTTGTAGTTCTTCGCGCCGTCGAAGGGGTTGCCGGCCTTGTCGGCAAAGCCCAGCGCATACTGCGAACCCTTGCCGGGAATCTTCGCCACCATCGCGGGTGTGTTCACCGTGTAGCCGTAATAGAACATCGATCGAGCATCGAGATTGCGGCCACCTCTGCCTTCGTCGTCGAGGAAGCGGTAATCGGCGCCGCCGAAGATGGTCTGCCACTGACTGTTCGGATAGATCGCGTTGCGCGGATCGCGTCCGCGGAAACTGACCGCACGCGCGGTGGCGTTGCCGACCGCAACGGAGTCCGTGAGTATCTTCTTCATCCGTTCGTCGGGCGCGAACGGTTTGCCCTTGCGGATGCCGATCGAGGCGGCGAGCCCGCGCAGCTCGGGATCGATGAAGTCGAGCGGCTCTTTCTGGATGACATGATCCAGCTCTTTATAGAACTCGAAATCGTTGGCGTGGATCGTGTTGTACGGCACTTTCGAGCCGTTGAAGAACTGCATCTTCGGCGGGTTGCCCGCCTTGCTGAGAGGGTAGATCTTCACGCCCTCCCGGAACATCTTGGAAGCCGCATCCGGCTTGCCGTCCACGAGGAAGCCGCGCAGGACCAGAAGATTCACATACGACGGCGAGCGCGCGACAAAATATCCCTGCTTCGGCAGCTCGCCCTTGTAGCCGGCGGGAACGATGAGGTACTTGCCGCCCTTGCCCCGATCCGGGCCGGGGATGCCCATGTCGATCACAAAACGGAAGAATGCGTCGTTGACCGTGCCGGGTCCGGAGCCCGGAGGAACTTCGACGACAGTCGGGCCGTCGGTCTCCAGGTCGAGCATGGCCAGGCAATAAACGGTATCCGTGTTTCCTGTGAGTAGCAGTGGGTTGGAATCAAGCAATTGATCGAAGATGACAGCCTGGTTGCTCCTGGTCGCGCCCATTTCGGCATTCCCCAGGCGTATCGATTCGATTGATGCGGCGGGAATGAAGTTGAGAAAGACCTCGATGCCGCGGATGAAGTCGAGGTTGTCGTAAACCTTCTGCGTGGTCTCGGCGGTGGGCACGCCGTCCACGAAATTGAGCGTCCCGATGCGGGTCTGGACCGTGTCGGGCGTCATGATTTTCTCGGGAATCTTGTTGTTGAATCCGGGCGTGGGCGAACCGGCGGCTGAAGGTGCTTGCGCGAACGTGAGAGTTGCAAAAGGCGCGAGCACCAGCGCCATGATCGTTGCCATCGCTCTTGTCATTGCAATCTCCATTTGATTGATTTGTGCTGCCGTGCCGTTTGCACATCTCCGCGCCAGCGTGCCTGTGCATGCTGGCGTCCTTCTTCTTTCACTTCGACTTCAGTTCGAGGCTGCTTGACTGGCGCGATCAAGCTACTTGACGGTATAGCCGCGCCCTTCGAGGCACGCTGCGCGGGCTTGCTGGTAAGCAGCTGCCCCCGCATGCTGTTGCTGCGTGGCGGCTTGCTCCTGCTGGTGCGCCTGCGCCGCGTGCTGACGCCGGCTCTGGCCGCGCGCGGCTGCCGCGCCTGCGGCTGCGCCCGCACCGGCGTCGTCAGCGACGATTTCACCGACGATCGCACCCCGCGCCGCGCCGCGCACCCCCGCGCCCGGCGTGGTGCCGGTCGCTGTCGTCGGCGGCGGGGGGGCAGCCGCTACTGGCGGCGGATTGGCCGGGTCGTACTTGCTCTGCTGCACGGCCCAGGTGTGGCATTGGCCTTCATCCTTTTTTTGTTGTTCCGGCGACTGGCCCTTGGCCGGATAGACAAATGATTGTGCCGAGACACTGCCGGCAAACATCGCCGTGAGGAGCAGCGCCGAGATGCCGCGTGCATGCTTCATGGTTCGCATCGCTTTTCTCCTTCTACGTTGCAAGCAGGATCTGGCCGTGGAACGCGGCAGCGCGCAACGAATCGGTTCGAAATCGCCCGTTGTCCGGGCAGGTAATGCCAAGCGGGAAAGGAATCGCGATTGCTCCGGTACGGAAACATGACCGAGCTTGTGTTCGCAATCCAAATTCGCAATCCAATCTTGTTGGCGCGTCACCCTGATATTTGACTGCTCATTTGACAGGATCGCGTGCGCCGTTATGCGCTGCGGCGGCTGTTTTGCAATGTCGTTTGATCAGACGCAAGCCGCACAGGGTTTGGTCTTCGGGGCCGTCGTCAGCCACGCTGACGACATGGGGATCGCCGCGCTGCGGCAGGCGATCCCCATGTCACGTTGAAAAGATGGTTGCCGACAATCCGCGCAACAAAGTACGCACCGGCGAGTGATGCGGTGCGCCGACCTTGACGGCGCCATTCCGGAAAAAATTCAACAGCCTGCGACGCTGATCAGCTGCCGTACAACTGCCGCACTTCCGCTTCCTCGCGCTTTTCCTCTTCTATGCTTTCCGTCAACGGCCCGTTGCCGCTGAAGCGATCCAGATAGAGGTAGATCACCGGCGTGATGTAGAGCGTGATCACCTGCGAGAACAGCAGGCCGCCGACCACCGCGAGGCCGAGCGGCTGGCGCAGCTCCGCACCCGCGCCCAGCCCCAGCGCGATCGGCAATGCGCCCATCAGTGCGGCGAAGGTGGTCATCATGATCGGGCGGAAACGCAAGAGGCAGGCCTGCCGTATTGCCTGTTCCGGCAGCATGTGCTGGTTGCGCTGCGCGTCCAGCGCGAAGTCGATCATCATGATCGCGTTCTTCTTGACGATGCCGATCAGCATCAGGATGCCGATGGTGGCAATCAGTGTCAGGTCCTGGTCGAACAATCGCAACACCAGCAACGCACCGACCGCTGCCGACGGCAGGCCGGCAAGGATGGTCAGCGGGTGGATGAAGCTTTCGTACAGCACGCCCAGCAGCACGTAGATCACCAGCAGCGCGACCACCAGCAGGATCGCCTGGCTGCTCTGGGAGTCCTTGAATACCGCCGCGTCACCGCCGTAGGTGGCGATCACGCTGGACGGCATCTTCAGCTCGGTGCGGTATTGCTCGATCTTCGCGGTCGCATCGCCGAGCGGCACGCCGGGCGCGAGATTGAACGAGATCGTGATCGCCTGCAACTGCCCCTGATGGTTGATCGACGTCGGGCCGACCGTCCTGTTCACGGTGGCGAAGCTGGTCAGCGGTACCAGGTTGCCGTTGCCGGCGCGTACGTGGATCTTGTCGAACGCGCTTTCGTCGCGCTTGAACGGTTCCGCCACTTCCATGATGACCTGATAGTCGTTGCTGCTGGTGTAGATGGTCGACACCTGCCGTTCGCCGAATGCGCTGTACAGCGCGCTGCGCAAATCCTGCATCTGCACGCCGAGCAGGTTCGCCTTGTCGCGGTCGATCTGGAGCGAGGCTTGCAAACCCTTGAGCTGCGAATCGCTGGTGACGTCGCGGAATGCCCGATCGTTGCGCAGCTTGTCGAGCAGCTTGCTGCTCCAGTCATTCAGCTCTGCCGGACGCACGCTCTGCAGCGTGTACTGGTAGCGGCTCTTGCTGGCGCGTCCGCCCAGTTGCAGATTCTGGATCGGGCGGAAGTACACGGCGATGCCGGGCACGGCGCGCACCTCGTTGCGCAAGCCTTCCAGTAGCGTGCTCATCTTTTCGCGTTCGGCGCGCGGCTTCAGGTTGACGAACATGCGGCCGGTGTTCTGCACATTGTTGCCGCCGCCGATGGACGATGCGACGCTGGCGACGTTCGGGTCGGCGGTGATGATGTCGGCCACCAGCGCCTGCTTGGCCTGCATCGCTTCAAACGAAATATCCTCGGAGGCTTCGGTCGTGACGCTGATCTGGCCGATGTCCTCTTCCGGGAAAAATCCCTTCGGAATCGTGATGAACAGATACGCGGTCAGCACGAAGGTCAGGAGCGCCACCAGCAGCACGAACGGCCGATGCCGCAGGCCCCAGCCCAGCGTCTTTGCATAGCCGTTCAGCGTGGCGTCGAAGGCGTGCTCGAAGCTCCGGCTGACGAAGTTCGCGCGGTGGCCGTGATCGCTTTTCAGGTAGCGGCTGCACAGCATCGGCACCAGCGTCAGCGACACCACCGCCGACACCAGGATGGCGAGCGACACCACGACGGCGAATTCATGGAACAGCAGGCCGATCACGCCCGGCATGAAGAAGATCGGGATGAACACCGCCACCAGCGAGACCGAAATCGAGACGATGGTGAAGCCCATTTCCTTCGAGCCGAGCAGCGCCGCCTTGAAAGGCTGCATGCCGTTCTCGACGTGGCGCACGATGTTTTCCAGCACAACGATCGCATCGTCCACCACCAGCCCGACCGCGAGCGTGATGCCGAGCAGCGAAATGTTGTCGAGGCTGTAGCCGAAACCGTACAGCAGCGCCACCGCGCCGATCAGCGACACCGGCAGCGAGAGGGTGGGGATGATGGTGGCAACCAGCCGCCGCAGGAACAGGAAGATCACCAGCACCACCAGCGCGACCGTGATGCCGAGCGTGATGTTGACGTCATGCATCGCTTCACGGATCGACATCGAACGGTCGTTGAGCAGATTGATCTGGATCGAGGCCGGCAGCTGCGACTGGAAGCGCGGCAGCATCTGGCGCACGGCGTCCACCACGGCGACGGTATTGGCGTTCGGCTGGCGCTGGATTGCGAGCACGATGGAACGCTCGCCGTTATAGCGGCTGGCGGTCTTGACGGATTCGTAACTGTCCTGCACCTCCGCCACGTCGCGCAGCCTGACCGGCGTGTTGTTGCGGCTGGCAACGATCATGTCGGCGAATTCGGCGGCGCTCTTCATCTGCTGGTTGGCCTGGATCGTCAGGGTCTGCTGCGGTCCGTCGAGCACGCCGACCGGCGTATTCGCATTCGCCGCCTTGATCCCCGCCAGCAGCTCGTCCAGTGACATGTTGCGCGAGGCGAGCAGGGCGGGATTCACCTTCACCCGCACCGCAAAACGCTTCTGGCCGTAGATGTTGACCTGCGCCACGCCGTTGAGCGTGGAAAGGCTGGGCGAGATCAGGTTTTCGGCATAGTCGTTCAGCTCGGAAATATTCAGCGACGGCGAGGTCAGCGCCAAGAGCAGCACCGGCGCATCCGCCGGATTCACCTTGCGGTAGGACGGCGGCGTCGTCATCTCGGTCGGCAGCGAACGCTGCGCCCGGAACAATGCTGCCTGCACATCGACCGATGCTGCATCGATGTCGCGCGAAGGATCGAATTCCAGCGTGATCGAGGTCACGCCCAGACTGCTGGTGGAGCTGATGAGGTTGAGTCCGGCGATGGTCGAAAACTGCTTTTCCAGCGGCAGCGCCACCGCCGCGGCCATCGTTTCCGGACTCGCTCCTGGCAGTGACGCGCTGACGTTGATGACCGGCGTGTTGTAGCTGGGCAGGGCCGCGACAGGGATTTTCATGTAGGCCAGGATGCCGGCGACGACAATCGACAGGCTGAGCAGCACGGTCATCACCGGCCGCCGTATGCAGAGCTCGGATAGATTCATGATGCGCTCTTCTGTGTGCCCTTGGCGCCGATGTCGTTGCCGCGATCGTTGCCGTTGTTGCTCGCTTCCGCTTCCCTGACCTTGGTGCCGGGTCGCAGATTCTGCTTGCCGTCAACCACTACCCGTTCGCCCGCCTGGATGCCCTTGACGGCGGCCTGCGTGGCGAACGAATAGAGCAGTTCGACGCGGCGCGGCTGCGCAGTCTGGTCGGCCCCGACCGTGTAGACCGACTTGGCATCGATGCCGGTGATGATAGCGGACTGCGGAATCACGATGGCGTTGCCGAGCTCGCGCACGACGGTATTCACCGCGACATACTGACCCGGCCAGAGCAGATGCTCCGCGTTGGGGAAGATTGCCTTGACCTTGATCGTGCCGTTCTGCGTGTCGACCGTGTTGTCGATGAAACTGAGCTTGCCTTCGAGCTGCGATTGCGCGCCCTGCACCTTGGCATGGACCTTGACATCGCCCGTCTTCTGCGCGGCCAGCAGCGCGTTCAGTTCGGTTTCCGGCAGGGTGAATGTCACCGCGATGGGGTCGAGCTGCGAGATCGTCACCAGCGGCACGGCCGTGGCCGTCGGCTGCACCAGGCTGCCCGGGAACACGGCGATCACGCCGGCGCGTCCGGCCGATGTGGCGCGGATGCTGTCGTAGCCGAGCGCCACACGCGCCGCTTCGACCGCTGCCTTGTCCGCCTGCAGTGCCGCGCGCTGCGCCTCGACCTGGGTTTGCACCGTGTCGGTCGCGCTTTGCGCGATGAAGCCCTTGGCCAGCAATTCCTTGCTGCGCGCCAATTGGCGTTCCAGATCGGCGAGGCCGGCCTGGTCCTTCGCCAATTGCGCCTGCGCCATCTGCAGATTCACGCGGTCCGCGCGGTCGTCCAGCGAGAAAAGCAGGTCGCCCGCTTTCACGAACTGACCTTCCTTGATGTGCACCTTGGCAACCACATTCGTCACCTGCGGCCGGATTTCGACGCTGTTGAGCGAACTGACATAACCGTTCGCATCGAGCCGGATCGGTACATTCATCTGCTTGGCGCTGACGGTCGTGACCGTTGCCACGGGCGTCTTGGTTGGTGCGTTGGCCTCGGCGACCGGATTCTCCGCCTTGAGAAAATACCAGCCGGCAACACCGACCACCACGATGCCCGCGAGGGCAGCGACTATCTGTTTCTTCATGAAATGCTCGCCATAAGAGTATGTAGACAGCAACGGCGTCCGGTAATTCGGCACAGTGCTGATATAGTTAGCTATGCAAACTATATCAGCACCGGCATATTCTTGCTCCATGGACACCAATACAGACAATCTCAATTTCTCCGGCAGAGCGCCGTCCGCCAACGTGCAGGAAGAATTCGGCATGACGATCGGAAACGTCAGCCGCTTGTGGCGCGACCGCGTGAATCAGCGGCTCAAGCCGCTCGGCTTGAACCAGTCAAAAGGGCGCGCCTTGCTGTACTTGTCGCGGGTGCCGGACGGTGTGACGCAAGTCGATCTGGCGCGGGTGTTGGGCATCGAAGCGCCGACCGTCACGCGCCTCGTCAAGCAACTGGAAGACGCAGGCTGGCTCACGCGGCGCACATCGCCCGAAGACGCGCGGCGGAAGATGCTGCATGTCACAGCGAAGGCAAAAAAGATCATCGTGCGGATCGACGAGGAGATCCGGCAGTTGCGGGCAGCAACCGTCGGCCGCCTGACCAATGAACAGGCCGCCGCCGGCCTCGCGGCATTGCAGGCGACGCAGCGCTACCTCAGCGAACTGTAGGGCGCATGATTGTGCGCGGACGCAGGGATGCGTCGCGCATCGCGCTTGCCAGCACGCGTTTGCCAACCCGTTTTCGGGCGGGCTTTTCTGTCGGCCGTCCAATCACGCATGACATGCTCACATTGTCAGATTGTTATGACATAATCGCCGACCATGCCAATGCGGAGCACGCGATTGCTCTCAGGAAGCATTGACATTCATCAACATCCAGACCGCACGCATCCCTATGATGATTTCCTCGGATTCGATCCGGATTCGGTGACGAATCAATAATGCTGCGGTCAAAGCAAACAGATGTTGATTCTTGTGATGATCGGTTTTTACCAAGTCCTTGAGGGAGTTTGAAATGAGTGATGTCGTAATTGTTGCCGCCGGACGTACTGCTGTCGGCAAATTTGGCGGAACCCTGGCCAAGGTCGCCGCATCCGATCTGGGTGCGCATGTCATCAAGCAGCTGCTCGCCAAAGCGGGTGTTGCGCCGGACATGGTCAGCGAAGTCCTCATGGGGCAGGTGCTGACGGCGGGCGTCGGGCAGAACCCGGCACGCCAGGCGCTGATCCGCGCCGGCCTGCCGGACATGGTGCCGGGCATGACCATCAACATGGTGTGCGGCAGCGGCCTGCGCGCCACGCATCTGGCGGCGCAGGCGATCAAGGCCGGCGACGCCGAGATCGTCATTGCCGGCGGCCAGGAAAACATGAGCGCGTCGCCGCACGTGCTGAACAATTCACGCGACGGCATCCGCATGGGCGACGGCAAGCTGGTCGATACCATGATCGTCGACGGCCTGTGGGATGTGTACAACCAGTACCACATGGGCGTCACTGCCGAGAACATCGCGAAGAAATATGAGGTCTCGCGCCAGGAGCAGGACGAGTTCGCAGTCGCTTCGCAAAACAAGGCCGAAGCGGCGCAGAAGGCCGGCAAGTTCAAGGATGAAATCATCCCCTTCGAAATCCCTTCCAAGAAAGGCTCCGTCGTGTTCGACACCGACGAGTTCATCAAGCACGGCGTCACGCTGGAAGCGTTGTCCGGTCTGCGCCCCGCATTTGCGAAGGACGGCACGGTCACGGCAGGCAACGCCTCCGGCCTCAACGACGGCGCAGCGGCGGTGATCATGATGTCGGCGAAGAAGGCTGACGAACTGGGCCTGAAGCCGTTGGCGCGGATCAAGGCGTATTCCTCCGCCGGCGTCGATCCGAGCATCATGGGAATGGGTCCTGTTCCTGCCACCCAGCTCTGCCTGCGCAAGGCCGGCTGGACGCATCAGGATGTGGATCTGATGGAAATCAACGAAGCCTTCGCCGCGCAAGCGATCGGCGTGAACCGCGAAATGGGTTGGGATACCAGCAAGATCAACGTCAATGGCGGCGCGATCGCAATCGGCCATCCGATCGGCGCATCGGGTTGCCGCATCCTCGTCACGCTGCTGCATGAAATGATCCGCCGCGATGCCAAGCGCGGTCTGGCCAGCCTGTGCATCGGCGGCGGCATGGGCGTTGCGCTGGCGATCGAGCGTTAATCCGGTATTGAACCGCAAGTTGCGCACGGCGCAACTTGCAATATCCGTTGTCAATTCAGAAGGGGAAGAAGACATGGCAAGAATCGCATTAGTGACAGGTGGTATGGGCGGACTGGGAGAAGCCATTTGCATCAAGCTGGCTGCACTCGGCTATCAGGTGGTAACTACTCATTCTCCCGGCAACACCAAGACCCAGGAGTGGTTGAGCGCGATGGAGCAGCAGGGCTACAAGTTCCGCGCCTATCCCTGCGATGTTGCGGACTACGATTCGGCGCAGCAGTGCATCGCGCAGATCACCAAAGAGATCGGCCCCGTGGATGTGCTGGTCAACAACGCCGGCATCACCCGCGACATGACCTTCAAGAAGATGGACAAGACGAATTGGGATGCGGTGATCAAGACCAATCTCGATTCCGTGTTCAACATGACCAAGCCGGTATGCGACGGCATGACGGATCGCGGCTGGGGACGGATCATCAACATCTCGTCGGTCAACGGGCAGAAGGGTGCGTTCGGGCAAACCAACTACTCCGCCGCCAAGGCCGGCATGCATGGCTTCACCAAGGCACTCGCGCTGGAAGTTGCGCGCAAAGGCGTGACCGTCAACACCATCTCGCCCGGCTACATCGGCACCAAGATGGTGATGGCGATTCCGGCTGAAGTGCTCGATAGCAAGATCATTCCGCAGATTCCGATGGGCCGTCTCGGCAAGCCGGAAGAAGTGGCAGGACTGGTCGCCTATCTCTCGTCCGATGAAGCCGCATTCGTGACCGGTGCGAACATCGCCATCAACGGCGGACAGCACATGTCCTGATCTTGTGCCGCCCGCATGCGTTGCATGAGGGCACGCAACAAGTCGCATTGCAAACTACGTCTCAACGCCGGTTCCCATCGCATGATCGGAACCGGCTTTTTTTCGTCTGCTTCCTTGCCGGACGATTGCGAATGTTCCTCTCTTGCCCGTTACAAACACATACAAATGCGTGGTCAACAGAATTTTCCATGCCTCGTTATACGAGGACGTAGAGATTTTCTACGGGCAAGCACAAGGACTTCAGCATGAACAAACTGATCGCTACCGTTATCGCTACCACCTTCGCCATGGGTACGGCCTTTGCACAAACTGCTCCGGCAGCGCCTGCCAAGCCGGCTGCCCCGGCAACCGCACCGGCTGCGACGCCTGCGACACCGGCAGCAGCCAATGCCGATGCACCCAAAGCTGATGCACCCAAAGCCGACACCAAGGCTGCCGAAGTGAAGAAGCCGAAGAAGGCCAAGACTGCGACGAAGAAAACCAGCAAGGCAGCGCCTGCTGTAGCGGAGACGGCGAACGCGCCGAAGTAATCGGCTTGCCGTAAATTCGTGGCAAAGGCGAAGTGTTTTTCGCCACGAGCAATTCCGGAGTCGGCCATGTCCATGGCCGGTTCCGGAATCCGCATGAAGCAGCGTCGCACTGTGCCGACCTGCCGCATCCCCTCCTTGCATCTCCTCCTCATATCGCTGTGCCGGCATGCACGATGCAATCCGCGCCCGGCCTGATTGCCGTCGCCGCGACGTCATTGCAACCGTCCCCGAAATGGAATTTCGCTTTCCCGCCGCTGTCCGATGAAAACCCGCACCGGAACACGCACCGATTCGAACTAAATGTGCTTGTCGCGCATCTATTGTCCGTGGCGTGCGCAGAAATTGCAGCCGCCGCGCGGGAAATCATTGGTCGCCGGGGGAGTCTTCGCGGGTGCGGCGCATCCGGCTTTCCTTTAGCGAAATGAAATCTGCAATTTTTCAACCGGATACGTTTGCTGGAGAGGTTTATGCGGAGCGAGTACAACCACAAGTTCAATCCCGATCTTGTCGAGATGAACGAAAAACTGCGCAAGGATGTGATGCGCACCCTCGAAAATTATGGCGTGAGGCCGTTCTCCGAGTTGCCGGACATGACGGAAGCGGAGCGATCGAAATGGTTCTTCTGGAATCTCCACGAAAACCTCGATAACTTCCGCAAGCTCGAGCCGACGCTCATCGGGCAGATCATGTGCACGCAGACCACGGTGAGCGAGGGCCAGTCGATGGAGCCGAATAAATCGGTGATGGAAAAGCGGCTTGCCCTCACGTGCAAATGGCATATCCGGCTTGTCTATTCCGCGTTCCAGAATGAAGAGGCCCATACCATCGGTGAAGGTTCCGTCGATTTGCTGGTATCGGATTCGCCGCCGCTCAATCCGTCGCTGCGCAAGAACCAGAAAGGCTATCTCGATTCCGACAACTCGCTGTATCCGAACCAGCTGTTCCTGTACGGCTGGGTCAGCGAGGCGGTGTGGGATGAGTTGAAGCAGCACCTCTACAGCCCGAGTCCCAACTGCCAGACCGATATCCTGCTGCGCGATAACTACGTGTTCCCGGTGAAGGCCGGCTTCGATTTCGTGGTCGGCCCGCCGGGCTCGATCGGCATCACCAACCTCGAGTTCCGCGTGTCGTCCTATTCCGGAGAGCGCCGCACCAGCCGGCGCAGCGAGACATTGCCGAGGTAGGTTTTTCGAAGGCTATGCGGCGACGACCCGTATGCGGACGTCGCCCAGGCTGACCGTCTGGCCTGCGCGTATCTTGCAGGTCTTGCGCAACTCCTGTTTCCCGTCCACCGATACAGCGCCGCCGGCGACCAGCGCCTTGCCCGCGCCGCCGCTGTCGCAAATGCCTGTCAGCTTGAGCAGTTGATTCAGTTCGATGTATTCGCCGTCGAGAGTGAAGGTCAGTTGTTGCATGGGATTATCGTTGTGCAGAGTGCGTTTGAAGGAGTTGCGTTGCCTTGTCGAGCCACACCGCGAGGCTGGCTTGCAGGTCTTCCTGGCTGAAGGAACAGCTTTCCTCGGTGAAAAGACTGCCGGATTCCAGTCGCTCCAACAGGTCTTCCATCACGGTGCCGTAGCGCGGCGGTAATTGTGCAAGCAATTCCTTCTGTGCGCGCCATGTCCGGCAAAAGTCGGCAATCGTAATTTGCTTGTGCTGCAGGCCGGCCAGCGCGTCGGCCAGTACTTGTAGAGCGGGATCGTGGGGCATGACGAAAGCGGACCAGGGTCGGCGATGGAGGGAAGAGGGCGGCATTCTATCAACATCTCGTTGACGGCGTTGAAGCAGTGACAGCGTTTCAAAGCTGGCGCGCCTCGAAGGTGTTGCATGCCTTGATGTCGCCGCTCTCGATGCCGCGCTTGAACCAGCGCACACGCTGCGCCGATGTGCCATGCGTGAACGAGTCCGGCACCACCTGACCCTGCGCCTGTCTTTGCAAGGCATCGTCGCCGATGGCGGTCGCCGCGTTCAATGCGGCCTCGACATCGCCGGCCTCGAGAATGCTGCGCGCGCGATTGGCGTGATAGGCCCACACGCCGGCAAAGCAGTCGGCCTGCAATTCGAGCCGTACCGACAACGCATTCGCCTGCTTCTCGGACATGCGCTGCTGCGCGTCCTGCACTTGTGCCGAGATCCCCATCAGGTTCTGCACATGATGACCGACCTCGTGCGCGATCACATAGGCTTGCGCGAATTCGCCCGAGACGCCGAAGCGCTGCTGCATCAGCCGATAGAAGCCGAGGTCGATATACACCTTCTGGTCGCCAGGGCAATAGAAGGGGCCGCTCGCCGTCAGGCCGGTGCCGCAGGCGGTCGGTGTCCTGCCGGAAAACAAGACCAGTTTGGGCTTCACGTAGCTCGCGCCGCTTTCGCGGAACAGTGCCGTCCATGTGTCTTCGGTATCGGCCAGCACGGTGGAAACAAACTTCGCCATCTGATCGTTGGCTGGAGGGCGCTGCGCCGGCATCTCCTGTACCTGCGGCACCGGGTCGCCGCCGCTCAACATGCTGAGTACGGTCAGGGGATTGATGCCGAGAAGCCATGATGCGATCAGCGCGATGGCCACCGTGCCCAGTCCGATGGAACGGCCGCCGAAACCGAAGCCGCCGCCCCCGCCACCACCGCGTCGATCCTCGACGTTATCGCTTTCGCGATTGCCTTCCCATTTCATGTCTTGTCTCCAGCCGAAGCGAACATTTTTTCAGCATAGACGGTTTGGGCAAGCGAGGGACCATAAATGCGCGCCACGCATGCGGCGCAACAAGTAGTCACCATGCTTGATGTGCGGCATTACACGACATGGCGTGTCACTGCCACCGTCACGATATAGCCGAATGCAAGCAGCGCGCCGATGAACGCTGCGATGCGCACCGATTTCGTCCGCCCTCTCTTGAGCGCGATGGTGCCGAGCACGATGTAGACCACCAGCGCCAGCAGTTTCGCTGTCAGCCAGTTCTGCGCAAAGGGATACTGACCGCTCCACACCACCAGGATCAGCGCAAACACGAGCAGCAAGGTGTCGATGACGTGCGGCACGATCTTCACCCAGCGCCGTTGCAGCATCCCCGAGTCGGCCAGCATCCACAAGCCGCGCACGAAGAAGAGGATGCCGCTCAATGCGGCGAAGGTGACGTGGAGATGCTTGACAGCGAGGTAGCTCATGGGAAATGTTCAGTCGGATTCGGGTTGAGGGAATGGGCCGTGTGCATGCCGGTGCACGAGGCGCATTCTAGTATCCTGAGTTAGAAATTCGCTACATAAAAGATGACGAGAATCGCACCGATACTGCGTCAAAAATGCTCGCAAGGCCTCGGCCTTGCTGTGCTTTTTTCCTTGTCTCGTCGCGATTTCATCACTTTTATTTGCAACGAATTTCTAACTCAGGACACTAGCGCGCCACTCACTGCGGGGCATCGCGCAGGCGCAATGAAGAAACGGGCGAGCGTTTTGCCGCTCGCCCGTTTCTTCATTGCCGGAATCATGCTGCGTCACGGGCGTCAGTGATCGTGATGGCCGTGCTTGTTGTGTTTGTCGTGATGCTTCTCGTGCTTGTCGTGGTGCTTCTCGTGATGCTTTTCCTTGTGCTTGTGCCCGTGCCCGTGCTTTTCACGCCAGGGGCGGCCATAGCGCTCTTCCACGTAGACATGCTTGACATACGGGCGCGACGAATCGAGCGTGATCGAGACGCCGCCATTGGACGCATTGACTTGAAAGCGGGAAGGCAGATTGATGCCGGCTTGCCAGTTGCCGCCGTTGAGCCAGAACCAGCTGCGACTTTGCGGCGCGTAATACACCTGCTGCGCGGGGTAATACACATAACGATATTCACGCGCTTCCCTGGCGCGGTGCCCGTGCGCCGGCGCCCATGACGGTGGTTCGGCCTGTGCCGGGAGTCCGAGGCCGAGGCCGACCGCGAACAGAAGCGCGGCGGCGAGATGCTGCTTTTTCATTTGGTCTTCCTTTTGACTGTCCGCATGCACAACGAGGTCGTGTGCAATCGGCCTTCACATGGTCGCTGAATTTCCCTGTACGCAGGGAAACATCTTGTGGAGGAATGTAACGACCTTCTGCGAGGTGGCAATCAATTCAACATGTTACGCAAGCGGCGGTTACAAGTTGTTGCATTGCAGGTGTGAGCACATGCATGTCGGCGTATTCGCGGCATGCATTCCCGTAATATTCACAAACAATATGACTGATATGTGAAACTTAAATTTGAATTATAACTCTCTCGTTCCTACACTGAGTACAGGAAATCTTTTGAAAAGGAATCGAACATGTCTGCATTGCTTATTTCGCAACCCTCCCCGGTCCGTTCGTACGTCGCCAACGTTGGTCACGCCGGACGCGCGCTGATTGCTGCATTGCTCGGCATCGGCGGTGGTGCCGCAACGGCCGACAACCACGTTGCCGGCGACACGGATGCCCAACGGCTGTCGCTGTTTCGCCTGTACAGCCTGGCCAGCCCTTACGATTCGGTCATGCCGGATCTGGCGCAGGAACTGCGTTACATCGCTACGCGCGCCAACTGATATCGGTAAAACGGCGGGACCGTGTCTTGCGACGGGGTGTGCTGCGCGAGGCGGAGCAGGACTTATCTTGCCGGGACGATATGCCGGAAGGTGAGGTTGATGCGTGCGTCCCTGGAGACGCTTTCCTTGTCGACCGCGTGACGCCAGAATTTCTGCGTGGTACCGGCCATGACCAGCAGGCTGCCATCGATGAGCGTCAGCGAGATCGGCTTCCCGGTTTTCCTGGTCCGATGGCGGAAGTGGAAGATGCGTGCCTCGCCCAGACTGAGTGATGCGATCACCGGCTCGGGGCCGAGTTCGGCTTCATCGTCGCTATGCCATCCCATGCCGTCGCGCTCGTTCCTGTATAGATTGAGCAACACGCTGTTGAAGCGGTGGCCGGTGACCTGTTCGATATCGCCCTTGATGCGCAGCAGGGTGGCAGTCCATGGATGCGGTTCGAGCGTGATGCCGGAATACGAATAGCGGCTGCCTGCATCGCCGTACCATGCCGAGAGTCGCGGTTGCAGATGTTGTTGTCCCCACAAGACGATTGTTTCCTGACGCCACGCGATTTCATCCAGCAGCACGCGCATGTGCTGTGCTGCAAGCGCCGGACCGTAGAACCTGCGCATGAACCTCACGTCGGCATCCGCCATGGGAATGGTTTCCAGCAGCGGTACTTCGTCGAAAAGCTCTCCGTTCATGCTGCTTCCCCGCCTCAGGATGTCACGCGCGCAAAGCGCGGCACCTGCTTTCCATCCACGATCACGTTTTCAAGAAACATCTGCGCATTGCGATGCACCAGCTGCGGCCAGTCGGTGTCGTACAGCGGACGGTAGACCACGCATACTTCGCCAGTCTCCGTATTCTTCGAAAGACCCAGCACGAAATAATTCCTGCCCTTGTAATGCCGGTACACGCCGGGAGTGATGTCGGTGTTCGTCATTTCGGCCAGAGCACCATTTGCGTGCAGCGGAACGTCGCCAGCAGCTTGCCGGTATCGCGGTGCGTGACATGCGCATCCCATACTTGCGTGTTGCGGCCGAGGTGCACCGCCTTGGCTTCGCAATCGATCACCCCTTCGCGCGTCGTGCCCATGAAGTTGCTCTTGAGCTCGATCGTGGTGAAGTTCGACGCGCCTTCCGGCAAATTCGCGAGGCAGGCGTAGCCACAGGATGTGTCGGCCAGCGTGACGACGGTGCCTGCGTGCAGATAGCCGTTCGGTGCGAGATGGAATTTTTTCACCGACAGTTCGGCGCACAGGGAATTGCTGCCGACTTCGTTGATGACGATGCCCATGTGTTCAGGCAGATGATCCTTGCTCCTTTGATTGAAGAGGTCCGCGGTGATCTTCGCTTGCATGGGATGGTCCTGTTCCTGAGGGATGATTGAAAGGTCTGGAATGATTGCGTCAATCATTGCTGCCCGCTTGCGAGTGCAGGTACGTGCAGGTACGTATGACGCTCCAATGATGCCGTTTGCGACAAAACCAATCTTGCCAGAACTTCAGCACTGATGCAGAACGCATACACCTTCACGATTCCATATTAATTTTCCGGTCTCGATGACGGATAATTCGCGCTCTTTCAGGGAAGGGAATGGCATGTCCTTGCGTGCGCATTACGGACGATTGAGTCTGAAATTGAAACTTGCTCTTTCAGTAAGCAGCGTCATGCTGGTGATCGTTATCACAACGACAGCCCTTGCACTGTGGATCCTGCATAACGATATCTATCGCAGTGCGTCGGATGTGCAAAATGTCTTGATTGAAAGCGCCGTCAAGGATCTGGACGAGAAGATTTTGCTGCGAAAGGAAACGCTCGCATTGAATGCAGGCGTCCTGATTCGCGATGTGTTGCCAAATTCACGAGAACTCGATGCCCATTTCGTTTCACGGCCCGCGATAAGAAGCATGTTCGATGTCATATTTGTTGCGGACAAAAACGGAAAGATCGTATTGGATATGCCGATGCGTCATGGACTGCGCGGCAGCTCGATCGCGCAACGGGAGTACTTCAAGACGGTGATGGCGACAAACGCGCCTGTGATTTCCGAACCGATTTCGGGGAAGGCGTCTTTTGAGCCGAGCATCGTTTTTGCCTCTCCATTGCGTAATCCGGATGGGAAGGTGATTGGCATGCTGGGCGGCATTCTGTATCTTTCCAAGCCCAATTTCCTGAGCGCCATGGGCACTGCCCGCATAGGTACCGACGGTTATTTCTATCTGGTCACCAAGGGAGGCAATCCGACCTTCATCATGCACGCCGAGCGCGACCGTATCATGACGCGGGCGCCGGATGCCAGTGTGAACCCGCATCTTGCGCAGGCGCTGCAGGGATTCGAAGGCACCGTCGAAAGCGTCAACAGCCGCGGCCTGGAGGCATTGTTCAGCTATCGTTCTCTGCGTTCGGTTCCCTGGGTGCTGTCAGCCGTATATCCGACTGCCGAAGCGTATGCAGCGATGCGTCAGAGAGACTCGCAGATTCTCGGCTTCGGCGTATTGCTGGCATTTGTGTGCGGCGCCGCGATTTGGTGGTTCGCAGGAAGATTGCTCGCACCGCTGGATCAGTTGCGCAATGCGATGCAGGCCAATGACGGCACCAGCGACGCACTGACGGAGGCGGCCCGCGTGGAAAGCAGGGAGCTGGCGGAAGTGATCCATGCCTATACCACGCTGATGGAGAACAAGCTTGCATCCGAAGCGGCGCTGCGTCAAAGCGAGGACAGGATACGCGGCATCATCATGCGCGCGCCGGATGCGTTCATCGGCATCGATGCACACGGCATCATCACGGCCTGGAATCGGCAGGCCGAGGAAACCTTCGGCTGGGACCGCGACGAGGTGATTGGAAAGAATCTCGCGAATCTGCTGATTCCCGAAGCGATGCGCGAGCGCCACAACGCCGGCATGGCCGGATTCGTCGGTACGGGACAAGGTCCGGTGGTCAACAACCGCGTCGAGGTGATGGCGCTGCATCGCAACGGCATGGAGATTCCGGTGGAATTGTCCGTGGTGGCGGTCAGGAACGGTGACAAGTATGTTGCCAACGCCTTCCTGCGCAACATCAGCGAACGCAAATCCGCCGAACAGAAACTCGCCGCCAGCGAAAAGCGGCTGCGTGCCATCACCGACAATCTGCCGGTGCTGATTTCCTATCTTGACCGCGAGCAACGCTACCGATTTATCAATGCCACTTACGAGAGCTGGTTGAACATCGATGCGTCCCGCATCATCGGCCGCCGTATCGGCGAAATCGTCAGCGAGAACTGGTACGAGCAACTGCGTCCGCACATGGAACAGGCCTTGGACGGCAATGCCGCCAGATTCGAGATCGAGACAGAGACCGGCGGCATCATGCGGCATCTGCAGACCATCTATATCCCGCATCATGAGGAAGACGGCAGCGTGGCTGGCGTGTATACCCTGACCACCGATGTGTCGGCACTGAAGGCAGTCGAAAAGCAGCTGACCTTGCTGGCCCGCTTCGATTCCCTGACCGGCTTGCCGAACAGGCGGCATTTCGACGAGAAGCTGAACGAGGCGATTGCGCGCAGCGACCGCACCGGCAATCCGATGGCGCTGATGTACCTGGATATTGACCACTTCAAGGAGATCAACGATACCCTTGGCCATGCAGCCGGCGACGACATCCTGAAACAGTTTGGCGGCCGCTTGAAGGACAGCGTCCGCGTCACCGACACGGTGGCGCGCCTCGCCGGGGACGAGTTTGTCATCATCCTGGAAGTTCTTCGTACCGTCGAGGAGGCGGAGTTGGTCGCGCGCAAAATCGTGCTGGCAATGTGCAAGAACTTTGAAATGGAAAATGCTTCCTTGCAGGTGACAACCAGTATCGGCGTTGCTTTCCGCGAGCGCAAGGATTTGCCTGCTGCGGAATTGCTGGCTCTGGCCGACCGCGCCTTGTATCAGGCCAAGGATGCGGGGCGTAATACGTTCCATGTTCTGACTTCATAGCGGCTGACCGGTAAGGCATTTGTTTCGTCGATATGGTCGAACGAATGGAATCGAGCGCATGTCGAACAAGATTATCCTTTCCAAGGAGATCCAGATGAAAACGACTTGGATAGTCGCCGCCGACAAAAGCCGGGCAAGAATTTTCGAAGTGCAAGGTGTCCAGCAGAACTTTCGCGAAATCGAAGACTTCATCAATCCGGCGGGGGACATGGAGCAGAAGGATCTGCTGTCGGATGAGAGAGGCCACTTCAACGGAAATGGACGGGCGCAACAGGGAAGCGATGCCCAGCCGAAGGTGGACGCCGTGCAGCATGAAACAGAATTGTTTTCCAGGCAGTTGAGCGACTATCTGGACAAGGCGCGCATGGAGCACCGATATGACAAGCTGTGCCTGATCGCCTTTCCGAAATTCCTTGGATTGATGCGGCAAAACCTGAGCAAGGAAGCGCAGAAGCTGGTGCAGGACGAGATGTCGAAGGATATCTCGTGGTTCAATGCGCGCGACGTCGAGGACTATATCAAGACCCGGCTACATTAAGCGTGCTCGAAAGTGCGCTCGAGCTGCGCATGTCAGTTGCTCGAATTCAATCGCTCGTCAGCGCCTTGCGATAGCGACTGGGCGCGACGCCCGCCGCGGCGCGAAAGCGATGGCTGAAATGGCTCAGGTCCGCGTAGCCGCAGGCAAGCGCGATCTGCTGCAATGACATGGTGCCGGTCTTCAGCAACTGCTTCGCGCAGTCGATGCGGCGCTCGGCGATCCACGCATGCGGTGGCATGCCGAACGAAATACGGAACATGCGCGCGAGGTGGTATTCCGACATGCAGGCAATGTGCGCGAGCATGCCGAGCGTGATGCTGCGGTCGAGATGCGCCTCGATGAATTCGGCCAGCCGCCGCCGCACCGCGGGCGCGAGGCCACCCTTGAGCCGGAGGTCGCGCCGCTGCGATGACTGCGATTTCAGCAGTTCGCTCAGGATGGCGTGCGTGATTTCATTTGCCTGCAGCAGCGCATCGGCGCCTTGCCACGGCACTCCTTCAAGCCGCTCGCACAAGCTCGCGATGCACGGATGCGCGAAATAGGTACGGTCGGCCAGCGTCAGTTCGCGTGGTTCGCGGTCGAGTTCGGTGACGGCGCGCCGCGTGAAGTGCTGCGGCAGAAAATAGACATGCAGGAAGCGCAGCGTGTCGCGCACCATCCAGTGCGATTCATGATTGTCAGGCAGCGTGCAGAGGCGTCCCGGGCTGCCGTACATGCCGGGCATCTGTTCGCGCTCGGTGCGATAGCCGCCGGCGAGATAGCAGGACAGGGTATGGTGGCCCGGCTGGATGTACGACGTCAGCTCTTCGTCGGTTTCACGCCGCCAGATGGCGATCGCCAGCTCGTCGCCAATCCACGCGAAGCGCTCCATCTCGGCATTGGTTCCGCGCAGCGTCTTGAATACCGAAGGCGCAATGGCCGCCGTTTGCGCGGGATGCGGGCTGCTGTCAGGGTACTGGCATGGCATGGTCGCGCGGATTGAACAGTGATTGGCGGGAAATCGACTGTATCACTTTTGCATGCGCACGGATGAACCGTCCCCATGCTGCGGAAAACAAGCGCAAGAACGGACAAGCACCGGCGCACATCCGCGCATTCGCCGCCGCGCCTTGCGGCCGCATCCGAACAATGCCGCAATTTCAGACAAACGATCCGGCCCGAATCGGCGCATGCTGCATCTTTTTCTGCAGAGTGACGACATGAACGGCTTCCTTTACCTTCTGACCGTGCTGATCTGGGGCACCACATGGATCGCGATCAAATGGCAACTGGGCGAGGTGCCGCCGCCGGTATCCATCGCGTACCGCTTCTGGATTGCCGCAGCCGTGCTGCTGGCGCTGCTGGCCATCATGCGCAAGCCGCTGTGGCCGCCACGACAGGCTTGGCCCTATCTGGTGGCGCAGGGCATCACGCTGTTCTGCTGCAATTTCCTGTGCTTTTACTTCGCCAGCCAATGGGTGCCGAGCGGGCTGGTCGCGGTGGTGTTTTCCACCGCACCGCTGTGGAACGCGCTCAATGGCCGGATCTTTCTCGGGCGTCCGATAGAGGGGACGGTGGTATTCGGCGCGGTGCTTGGATTGGCCGGCATCACCTTGCTGTTCCTGCCGCAAATGCAGGGGCACTGGAGCGATGGCGGCATGCTGTCGGGACTCGGACTGGCGCTGCTGGGCACGCTGTTTTTTTCCACCGGCAACTTGCTGTCCTCCCGCATGCAGACGCTGGGACTCACGCCCTGGTTGACCAACAGCTGGGCGATGCTGATCGGCGCGTCGATCCTCGGCACGGCCAGCCTTGCACTCGGCCTGCCGTTCGTGCTGGAGTCATCGGTGCGCTATCTCGGCTCGCTGCTTTACCTCGCGATCCCCGGTTCGGTCATCGGCTTCACCGCCTATCTGCTGCTGGTCGGACGCATGGGGCCGGAACGGGCCGCCTACTGCACGGTCCTGTTTCCGGTGGTCGCGCTCACGATATCGACGTTCTTCGAAGGGTATCAATGGACGCTCGCGGCATTCGCGGGATTGGCGCTGGTCTTGACGGGCAATCTGCTGACCTTTTTCCCGTCCGGCATGCGCAGGGCAGCGGCCTGACGGCGGGAGGCGGGCAAGAAGGCTGACTAAGCAGTCGCCGCCAGGTCTTGCCGGTTGACGGCTGCCATCGAATAGCAGTTCCGTCCCGCCGCCTTGGCCTTGTAGAGTTCGGCGTCCGCCTTGCGGATCAGGCCGGCCCACGAGCATTCGCGTTCGTCGGCAGCCAGCGTGGCAAGGCCGATGCTGATCGTCACGCTGCCGGCATCCGGAAAGTTGTGGTGGCAGACCGCGCTCACCAGACGTTCGCCAACGACGGGAAGGTCGTCTTGCTCCATGCCGGGCAGGATGATGCAGAATTCCTCGCCGCCATACCGTCCCGCAAGATCGATGCCGCGGCATGTGCGCGTGAGGACTTGCGCGACTTCGACAAGAACGCGGTCACCTGTGTGGTGGCCGTGCTTGTCGTTGATCTGCTTGAAAAAGTCGATGTCGACGAAGGCGACGGCAAGCGGCCGCTTCATGCGGAGCGCCACCGACACTTCGCGTTCGCCGGCGGCGACGATAGCGCGCCGATTGAACAGGCCAGTCAGGTCGTCATGCGTGGCCAGATGGTGCTTGTCGGCGACGATGCGTTCGAAATACAGCAGCAGCAATCCGAACGACAGCAGCATCGTCCCGGCGGTCGGTATCAGATACGTCAACGTGATCGACAGCAGGGAATTGGTCGTCGGCAGCGATACTGCGTACTTGAATGCCATGATGGAAAAGCGGAAGACATAGTCTATGCCCAGCAAGACCACCGCGCCCAGGCTCAGCATGCTTGCAAAGGTGTGACGCTTCTGGCTCGTCCAGATTTCGTGAAAATAGAGAATCAGCAGCGACAGCATCACTGCCGAAAGCAGGATGACGCGATGCCTGGCAGGCGCTTCCTGCAGAAGCAGTGCGCAATAGACGACGAAGAAGATTGCGGCGATGATCCAGCCGGCATAACCCAGCGGTTTTTTGTAGAAGGCCCGGATGCCGGACCACTGCAACACGACGCCGAGTATCAGTATGCTGTTGCCGATGATCAGTAGTGCCGGACGCGGTGCGCCGCCATTCAGGACGGTGATCAGGATGCCGGTACCGATGGAGAATCCCGAGAGGACCCAGTAGCGCGTACATTTTTCGCTGGGCGTCGCGAAGAAGATGCCGGTCATGATGACGGCCACGCACAATTGCACCAGGATCAGCGCGGTGCCCGCAGTCAAAGCATCCAGTTGCACAAACCATCCTATCTTGTTGCGGAATACGCCCCTACCGTGCTGGTCACGGCTGGCTGTATTGTTTCCTGACAGATATGGAAACGATACAGTATTTTCTACTTGATGTTGCAACTCGCGATCACCAAATGGTTCGCGCGGCAACAATTCGCGCGTCTGGTTGCATGTCTATTGATTAACGAATTTGTTGCAGGCAATGGCCGCCATCAGGCACAAACGCGACTTGTCCGCATTTTTTCCGACGTGGATGGCCCGCCGGGCTTCACTCAATAGGAAGTCCTGTACCGATATCCCTTGTAATTGAGCACCATGCCGCTTGGCGTCAGCTTTTCCAGCGTCAGATCGGGGGCGATCTGGTCGCCTTCATGCAGCAGTTTCTGATTGATCAGCACCGTGCGGTCCGCCTTGTTGGAGGAATAGATGTAACCGTTGGTGGTCAGACGGGGAACTTCCCGTTGAATGCTCTCCGGCAGTTCGCGCAGCGTGACGACCGGCGGTTCATTTGCCGCAGGAGTGTCCGCTGCCGGTTTTGATTCCTTGACGACTTTCGCCACTGGCTGTGGCGCAGGCTTTTTCTCGGCAAGCGCGGGTTTCACCGATTTCACCCTGGCGGGTGGCGGCGGAGGCGTTTCCTTTGCTGCCACTGGCGGTGCGGTGTGCGCTGGCGCAGCAGGCGCGGTGGCGACCTGCGGCAGGGGCGGGTTCGGGGCCACAGGCATGGGGGCGCTCGCCCCCGGCGGCACGGGCGCGCGCCATGGCTGGAGCAGGGCAAGCGCACCGGCCGCTGCCAGGATCGCGAGCGTCGCCCATGACCATGGCGTGCGCCAGGCGGATCGGTCTGCCGACGGTGCGGCAACAAACGGCTGCGCGTGCAGATTCGGTACCGCGCCCAAGCTGCGTTCCGCTTCCGCTTTCTTCAATGCGTCGAGGATGTAAGACATGATCAACCTGTTTCGTCAGGGCGCTGCGCGAAAAAAGCCGTGCGGCTGTTTTCGGTCTGCACGCCGAACAATATTGGAAAACTAATGCGGTGCATCTGGCTGCACATCGGTCGTGCCACGCAAGCGCGGTTCATTCAGCACGGCCGCATGATTGAGATGCATGAACGTGACCGGTCCGATCACGCCATCCGCGGTCAGTCCGCGCGCCGTCTGGAACTCGCGCACTTGCGCGGCCAGCCGGTCGTCGAAGGGCTGCTCTTTCGCCGGCTCCTTTGCACCATCTCGCTTTGCCAGTTGCGCGGCAACCCAGTCCACAACCGCACCGCGATCGCCGGATTTCAGCACGCCGCGAAACGCGAACGGTTCGCGCCACAATGTGACGAACTCGCCGTGAAAATGCCGGTTCAAGGCATCCAGCGTCAGTGTTTGCGTCGCGTCGCCGGCGCGGATGTCGGCGCTGGTATCGGTCAGGCCGGTCAGCAGCACGTAGTACGGCTGGTTCTCGCCATCGTGCAGGGTCAGTATGGCGGGGCGGTCCAGCTGCCGCAGCTCGCGCAAGCCCTTGGTGCTGCGCAGGCAGTGCAGCCTGCTTTCGGCTGCGGACTTGCACGGATCGCCATCGTCCAGTGTCACGTCCCAGGCTTGAGCCAGCAGGAGGTAGGCGTCTTTCTCGCTGCGCAGGCCGGCCGGCGGTTGTGCCGTGCCTTGCGCAGCCGATGCCTGTACGGTGCCAGCGATCGGCCTTGATCCGTCTTGCGGTGCATCAGGCGCGTCCGTGACGACCGTCGGCGGCCCCGATCCGGCGCCCGATTTCTTGACCCAGCGTATGTCCATGGTCCATGCCAGTGCCGCAATGACGGCGGCACCGGCGATCAAGCCGCCCGCCACATGCGGCCAGCGATTGACGCGCACCGCGCCGTCCTTGCCGAATACCTCGGCGGCGGCCTTGCCGATGATGCGGAAATCGATGTCATGCCTGCCTTCCGCATATGCACCGAGCATGGCGCGGTCGCACAGCAGATTGATGCGGCGCGGCACGCCCTGCGTGATCCGGTGTATCTGCCGTGCCAGCCGTTGCGGAAACGGTTGCGCATTTGTCAGCCCGGCGATCGACAGCCGGTGCTCGATGTAGCTGGCGGTTTCCCGCTCCGACAGCGCGGTGAGGTGGTAGCGCGCGATCACGCGTTGTGCAAGCTGCTTCAACTCCGGCTTGTCGAGAATCGCGCGCAATTCCGGCTGGCCGATCAGTATGATCTGCAGCAGCTTGCGCTCGTTGGTTTCGAGGTTGGTCAGCAGGCGCAATTGCTCCAGCACGTCGGCCGACAGGTTCTGCGCCTCATCGATGATGAGCACGTTGTTGCGGCCTTGCGCATGGGCGGCAAGGAGATGCTCCGTGAGCGCATCGACATAGTCCTTGATCGTTGCAGCAGCCGCATCGCCGTGCACGAGGCCGCTGCGGACGATGCGGAATTCATCGCAAATCGATTGCAGCAGCTCGTCGACCGTCAGCTTCGGATTGAAAATGTAGGCGACGTTGCAGGTTGACGGCACCTGCTCCAGAAAGCAGCGGCAGACCGTCGTCTTGCCCGCGCCGATTTCGCCGGTCAGCAGCACCAGGCCGCCACCGCTGTTGACGCCATACATCAGATGCGCCAAGGCCTCGCGATGTCCGTGCGTCATCAACAGATAGCGCGGATCGGGCGCGATCGAAAAGGGGGCTTGCCTGAGATTGAAAAAATGGGTGTACATGGCGCATCAATATTGACCTGATGGCAAGGCTAGCATAACCGCTTGCTGTGCCGCCATGCCGTACGACAAACTTTTCATTGTCAGTTTTGCATGATGCATACGGGGGGCGTTTGCATTGTTGCCCCATGTAATCGGTAGTAGCATTTGCAAACCTTGCAACTTCATGGAGATACCATGCCCAAGCCCTTCCTTTCATTCCTGACGCTGTCATTGTTGTCCGCATCCGTTTCAGTCGCCGCTTTCGCTGCAGATCGGATGAAGCCGGGCCTGTGGGAAATGACGATCAAATCCGACGCCATGAAAGCGATGCCGAAGCTGTCGGCGGAGCAGATGGAACAGATGCGCAAGATGGGAATGAATGTGCCGCAGATACAGGATGGCGGCATGGTCAGCAAGGTTTGCGTCACGAAGGAGATTGCCGAGCGCGACGAGCCGCTGGACGCAGACGCGAAGGAAATGGGTTGCCAATCGAAAAATTTCCAGCGCAGCGGCAATGGTTATTCAGCCGAGATCGTTTGCAACGGTGCGCTCATGAAAGGCGAGGGCAAAGCCAAGGGAACGTATTCAGGCAACGACAGCTATACCGCCACGTACGATTTCAAGGGAACGATGCATGGTCAACCCGTGACCCAGCATAGCGAAACGCGCGGCAAGTGGTTGAGCGCCGATTGCGGCAACGTGAAACCTGTTGCCGACTTCGCAAGGAAAAAATAATCGGAAAACATGGCGGCACGTGGCGCAATGCCTGATGCCGTTTTTCACGATTGCAGAAATCATCATGGACAGGCATGAAGGTCTGTACCTGCCCATGACGTGTTGCGGAACAAAACCGGGGTTCGGCACACGGCGACAGCGACCCGATGCGTCGCGTGCCGAGCGTGCTCCTCACATGGTGTAGGTGGTGGCTCCGGTACCTGTCGTGCCGGTTCCCGACGTTCCGTTGCTGGAAGTTCCAGTTCCCGTGGTTCCAGTTCCCGTGGTGCCGGTGGTTCCCGTGGTGCCAGTGGTTCCCGTGGTGCCGGTACCTATGCTTGCCAAAGTTCGTTGCAGCGGCGAAATCTGGCCGCGTATTTCTCCGCTCGGGAATGCGACGCTATGAACATTGAAGTAGTAGTTGCCTGACCGCAGGGTGGTTAACTGTTCTTCGGTGAGCGTGCCTGTCACCGTCCAGATCCCGCTTCCGGCTGTGGTTTCGGTCATCGGGAAGACGATGGCACCCGCGACGCCCGGCGCGCCGATGTGGATGTGCGCGACTGTGCCGGTAACGCCGGTCGTCATCACGGCTCCGACCATGGCACGCGACACCGGATCAACCACAACGGATCCCGCGCCGTGGGCGGTACTCGTGTTGGTCGGAACTTCATGCACACCGCGCAGCGCGGAGGTGAATGCCGTGCTGTTGCTGACGTCAATGGCGGCTCCAGTGCTTGATGTGCTTGAGCCGGTCGCCGTGGTGGTGCCGGTCGTGCTGCCCGTCGTGCCGGTCGTTGCGGTTTGCGCCAGCAATTGTCCGCGGATTTCTCCTGCCGGGAAGGCGGTGCTGCTCACGCTGAAATAGAGGTTGCCGACTGCCGCCAGAAACTCGTTGTACCGGGTTTCGGTCAGCGCTTCCGTGTAGGTCCAGATTCCGCTGCCGGCAACGGTTTCCGTGAACGGAAACACGACCGCGCCGTTGACGCCGGCGGCACCGGATTGCACCGCGGCGGCTGTGCCGGTGATGCCGGTCGTCGTCAGGGTTGCTACCAGCACGCGCGTGGCGGGGTCGATTTCGATCGTGCCGGCGCCGCGTGCGGTACTGGTTGTGGCCGGACTGACTTCGCCTCCCGTCAGCGTTGCCGCGTAGGTATTGACCAATTCCTGCGCTGCCGCCTGGGTGATGGGAGGAATGGTGGTGCCGCTCGTTGAGTCAGGTGTCGTGCCGGCCGGCGTGGTACTGGCTGGTGTGGTGCTGGCAGGCGTGGTACTTGCCGGCGTCGAGGTATCGGTCGTGGTATCCGCCGCCGCAAGGGGCGCGTCGCTGCCGCTGCTGCCGCACGCTGCGAGCATCACGGCAAAAGTCGCTGCCAGCGACCAGCGGAATACGGGTCTGGAAAAAATGTGTTTCATGGTGATGCCTCCGGAAAGGATTGAAGGATGCGAAAGCAATTCGCAATTCGGAGGCGGGCAGGCGATGACGCATGGCCAACCGGACTTTCCACGGGAGCATGGCGGCACGCATGAACATCTGCATGGAGGAATCCTTGAACGCAAGAATCGTTCATGCGGCGATGTGGCGACTGACTATGCAAATGCGCGGCATTGCATGCAGCATCGACTGCGGACCTCCGGACGCAGCTGCATTGCAGTGTTTGTGCCAGTGTCGCGTTGGCATCGCATGAAAGCTGGGCTATGCACTTGCGGCAACAATAACGATGCCGTGCAGCGATCGTTATTGTCGAGATGGATTCATTGCGGCGATTTGTTGCTGCGATTGCGCTTCGGGCCGATCGCTGGAAGCTGAATGTGGCAGGGTGGAAATGCGGCGTGAGCGGCGCTGGTGGAATAACCGGTAACAACTACGAGGGTGTTAGAAAAAATACCGATACCACGGCACTGTGCCTCGGCGGATGGCGATCTCAAGCGGCCGAACCGTTCAATGCCTCGCGCACCAGTCCGTCGATCTCTCCCGTGATGCCCGACAGCACGCTCGCCACCACCGAGAATTCGCGGCCCGCCTCGCCGGCCCGGGCCGCAACAATCTGGGCATTGAAGGCCACCATGCGGGCCTGCTTGGCGATCGTTTCGATGTCGCTCATGATGCCGCGCAACTGCTTCTTCACCTGCAGCGCATATCGCTTCGACTGTTCTTCATAAATGGCGGTGATGCGATTGAGGATGGCGAGCATCGGGGTCGCGCTCTGTACCAGCTCCTCCAGCAGCGCCGGTGCCTGGCGGTAATTCGCCTGCATCGCATCGAGGATGCGTTCCGCCAGCCGGATGAAATTCCAGATGTGTTCATCGCCGCGCAACGTACCGAAACAGGCTTCCCGCAGTTCCTCGCAAAACACGCCCGGCAGCTCGCCCTTGCCGTCCATCAGCGCGATATGCGCATCGCGGAACAAGGTCAGCGCCTCACGCGCGGTGTCGAGCGCTTGCGCATCCCCGAGCGATGCCAGTACCGAATACAGCACAATCCGTTGCGAGGTGAAGCGGCGGCGGCCCGACAGGTTGATCAGCGCGCCGCATGCTTCCCCCGAGAGCTTGGTCGCGGCCCTGGCTTCTTCACATGTCGGCGTTCCGCTTCGTTGAAGCTGCAGCATCGAGAAACCCCTTGTTCATTTTTGTTTCTCTATGGAAAGTATTTTCCGTGCCAGTGCCGACGTCGGAATGCCGGTTCGGCAGACACCCAAACTCGGGCAGCCACTGCGCGCCAATGCGCCGATCCGGGATTGCGCATTCGCCGCTCAGCCGCCCGGGCTGGTGCGTCACGCGGCGCACCGAAACCGGGCAGCGCCGGAAATTGTGTGCTACGCTACCGCCTCCCTGCCGTCGGCGTGCCTGCACGCAAGACTTGCCGATCGCAGGTTCCACGCTGTTTGCTCCCTCTGCCTTATCAATGGAAGAGAAATGGGCGTGCCGCCGGCAAGCCGGGTGGCAGCCCGCCAACGGAACGGCAAAGGCTTACCGGTCTTTGTGCGTGCCGCCAGCCACGGCGAAAATATTTGCACGAGAAAAACCATGTCGACCCACGTCCGCATCCGCCAAACGGAACGGAACCTCATTTGCCTGACAGGCAGCCACCGGTGCACAGCGCACCAGCAACATGTGGAGCTGATGGAGAACCGCAGCTTGAAGATTTGCGCGCGACAGACGCGCTCGCGCCTGCCCGAATGAAAGCGCCCGCCCGGGCCGTCGACAATCGAACCGACCAATTGCTGAAAGAGAAGAAAATGAAATCGCTGGAACAAAATGCGCTGGAATACCACTCCCACGGACAGCCCGGAAAAATCGCCATTCAAGTCACCAAGGCGGTCGGCAGCCAGGCCGACCTCTCGCTCGCCTATTCGCCGGGCGTCGCCGTGCCCTGCATCGAGATCCACAAGAACCCCGCCAAGGCCTATGAATACACTGCCAAGGGCAATCTGGTCGGCGTGATCACCAACGGCACAGCCGTGCTCGGCCTGGGCGACATCGGCGCGCTGGCAGGCAAGCCGGTCATGGAAGGCAAGTCGGTCCTGTTCAAGAAGTTCGCGGGCATCGACGCTTTCGACATCGAAATCGACGAAACCGATCCGGAAAAGCTGGTGGACATCATCGCCGCACTGCACCCGACTTTCGGCGGCATCAACCTCGAAGACATCAAGGCGCCGGAATGCTTCTTCATCGAGCATCACCTGCGCGACCGCCTGTCGATCCCGGTCTTCCACGACGACCAGCACGGTACCGCGATCGTGGTGGGTGCCGGCCTGCTGAATGCGGTTCAGCTGACCGGACGCGATATCACGAAGCTCAAGGTGGTCTGCTCCGGCGCGGGCGCGGCGGCGATGGCTTGCCTCGACCTCTTGCTGGACCTGGGCGTGCAGCGTGAAAACATCTTCGTCTGCGACAGCCGCGGCGTGCTGACCACGAACCGCGAATTAACCAAAGAGAAGCGTGCCTGGGCGCAGAACACCGACGCCAAGACCATGTCGGACGTGATGCACATGGCCGACATGTTCCTCGGCGTGTCCGGCCCGGGCCTGCTGAAGCAGGACGACGTGAAGAAGATGGCCGCCAAGCCGATCGTGTTCGCGCTGGCCAACCCCGAGCCGGAACTGCGGCCGGAACTGGTGCGCGAAGTCGCGCCGGATGCCATCGTCGCCACCGGTCGCTCCGACTATCCGAACCAGATCAACAACGCGCTGTGCTTCCCCTACCTGTTCCGCGCCGCGCTCGATTCTGCCGCGACCAACATCAATCAGCCGATGAAGCTGGCCTGCGTCGAGGCGCTTGCCGCCATGGCGCGCAGCGACGAACACTTCGGCCGCGATTACATCGTGCCGACCCTGCTCGACAAGCGTCTGCTGACAGGTGTGACGCCGAAGATCGCTACTGCCGCGCACGAGAGCGGCGTGGCGCGCAAGCATCTGAATGAGGAGGAATACCGGGCGCAGCTGGAGGCGCTGGCGAAGACGCTGCTGTGATGGGGCGTCGATAAAGACTGGTCGGTGAAAGCCCCTTGCATGAAGGGGCAGACCGATTCCGCGGCGGACGGCACTTGGTGCAGTCCGCCGTTTTTCTTTTTATTGCGCCTTCGCGACTTCCTGCATCATGCGCGTCATCAGGTACAGGCGCGGCACGATCGAATCCACCGTGATGAATTCGTCGCGCGCATGGTAGCCCTCGCCGGCGAGGCCGAAGCTCTCCAGCACGATGGCCTTGCCCGAACGGGCCGCGAATCCGGCATCGGTTGCGCCGCCGGTGTTGTCGTGCAGCGCAAGCTTGCGTCCGATCTCGCCATAGATGCCTTGCGCCTTCTTCGCCAGCTCGCGCGCCGCGGAGGAGGCGACGAAGGGTGGACGGCCGCGCTCGATCGCGATCGTGGTTTCTGTATCGGGTACCAGCTTGTTGGCCACGCGTTCACGCAGCGCGGCTTCCATGCGCTCGAATCCGTCGGCAACGGTCAGCCGCATGTCGGCGGTGGCGAATGCGCGTTCGGGGATCTGGTTGCGCACTTGTCCGGCTTGCGCCACCGTCCAGTTCAATTGCGTACCCGGAATGGATTTGGCGATGTCTCGGGTCTGCAGGATCTGGTGTGACAACTCGACCAGTGCGTTGCGGCCCAGTTCGGGTGCCGCGCCGGCGTGCGACGTGCGTCCTCGCACCTGCATTGTCACGGTGCCGGTGCCGCTGGCGCCGAGCAGCAAGCCCTCCGCCCTGGCCGCGATCGGCTCGCACGAGAAGACGTAGTCGTGCTCGGCGGCGAGCGTCGCGATCAGTTCGCCGGAATCGATCGAGCCGATTTCCTCGTCCGAATTGAACAGCACGGTCACCTTGGCGTAGTCGCGCCAGCCGGCATCGTTGAGCATCTTGAGCGCGTGCAGGATGACCGCGATGCCGCCCTTGTCGTCGGCGATGCCGGGACCGTAGATGCGTCCGCTCTCGACGCGCCACGGCTGCGTCGCCAGCGTGCCTTCCGGATACACCGTGTCCATGTGCGCCATCAGCATCAACCGTTTGGTGCCGGTGCCGGTGAAGGTGCCGACCACGGTACTGCCGGCGCCTTTGCCGGATTTGTGCCGCTCAGTGCGTGCGCCGAGCGCCTTGAGCTGCTTCTCGGTGTAGTCGGCCATTTTCGCCAGTCCCGCCGCATTGCTGCTGCCGGATTCGATCGACACCATGTCCTTGAGCGTGTCGATCAGCGCAGGTTGCGCCTGCTTCGCCGCCTCCAGCAGTTTGGTGTCGGGATCGGCTGCGTGGGCGCAGGTGAACACCGCGCAGGCGGAGAGGGCGGCCATGAGCGACAGGACAAGCCTCGGCGCACGTGCGGTACGGA
Source organism: Noviherbaspirillum cavernae (assembly GCF_003590875.1). Classification (NCBI taxonomy): domain Bacteria; kingdom Pseudomonadati; phylum Pseudomonadota; class Betaproteobacteria; order Burkholderiales; family Oxalobacteraceae; genus Noviherbaspirillum; species Noviherbaspirillum cavernae. Next base: position 2,859,547 of record NZ_QYUN01000002.1, on the reverse strand, counting down.
ATGGCGATGGATGCATGGTGTCTCCTTGTGATGAATATGTGCCAAGGATTCTAATCCTTTCCATTTGGAATGAAAGCGGCAAAGCAATACACCGCCCGGCGATTGATCCGTCAAACCCCTTGTGTCGCCGGCTGATGAGGAGCAGGGGGCACGCGGCCGACATGCGTCCCGTTGAATATCGCCGGCGGTTTGCGCAGCGTGCGCCGACAGGGGAGAGAGGATGAACGGCAGCCTGCCTTCGGGGCTGGAGTCCAGATATTCAGGTATTGCGGATCACGATCAGCTTGGACAGGCCGAGAAAGTTCACCTTGCGGACCGAGCGGATTTCCCAGTCGTGCTTCAGGATTTGCTCATCGAAACAGAAGTCGGAGCGAAAGCCGATGCGGTCGGCCAGCGACTTGAACGCATGTTCGAGCAGCCACCAGAAGCGGCTGCCGCTGAAGTGGTTCAGGATCAGGATGGTGCCGCCCTTGCGGCAGACGCGGCGGATTTCGGCGATCAATCGCTGCGGTTCCGGCGTGACCGACAGCACATAGGGAATCGCCACGCAATCGAAGGAACCGTCCGGAAATTCCATCGCCTCCGCATTCATCGCGACCAGATGGATGTTGCGTCCCGACATTTCCTCTGCCCGCTGCCGTGCGATCTCCAGCATCTCGTGCGAGATATCGATCCCGACCACGGCGGACTTGGCCGGGTAGTGGCTGAGCGTCAGTCCCGTGCCGACCCCGACTTCCAGAATGGAAGCCGGACGCATCGACGATACCGCCTCGGTCAGCGCCTGTCGCCCCGGCTCGAACACTGCGCCGAACAATCGATCGTATAGCGGCGCATACAGGCGGTATGTGTTGACGACGTTGTCTACCGAGATTGGCTTCATGGGCGAGATTGTGTGTTGAGTTGCGATATCAGACCGCGAGGTGCCTGAAAGTTCGGCAAAAACGGTGCTTGTTAAATCTGCCTCAGAAACCGGAAAGGCGTCTTGCCAAAGGTCAAGCGTCGGTGCGGTCAGTGCGATGCCACGGACGATGCCGGTTGACTTGCCGTTTCCGGTCCGTCGGTGCAGACGATGCGGTCGCGCCCGCCTTGCTTGGCGCGATACATGCGCTGGTCCGCCTTGTCCACCAGCGTCTTCCAGTCTTGCGCATGCATGTCGATGCGTTCGGCAATGCCGATGCTGGCCGTGACCGGCGTGTTGTCGGGGCGCATGCCGAAGCCGATATGCCGCAGCCGCACCAGCGCCGACTCGGCTTCCTTGATGTCGGTGTTGGGCATGATCAGCACGAACTCCTCGCCGCCCCAGCGCGCCAGCACGTCGCCGCGCCGCAGGTTGCGGCTGATGGTCTCGGTCGTCGCGATCAGCACATGGTCGCCCGCCTCGTGGCCGAAGCGGTCATTGACGCTCTTGAAGTGGTCGAGGTCGATGAAGGCAATCGCCAGCGGCTTGCCGCTGCGACGCGTGACGCTGAACTGCAGCTCGATCACTTCCTCGCCGCTGTTGCGCGAGAAGGTCCCGGTCAGCGGGTCGCGCAAGGCCTGCCTGACCAGCGCGAGCATGAAGGCCAGCTGGCTCATGCCAGCCAGCGCCGACATGCCGGTGATGATAAGCAGCAGCCAGAATGCGCCGGCAAACGACGCCCAGTCCAGCGTCGGCCAGCGCACGTAGCCCGAGACGAATTGCAGGATCAGGATGGGGCAGGCGATGATCAGGTTTTCCAGCAGGGTCAGCGGAAAGATCGACAACCCCGCCAGCAGCACGAACGGCAGGAAGGCATAGCCGCCGACGATGGCCGCCGGGGTGTCGGCCAGCTGGTGGCTGGCGATCAGGAAATGCGACGCGATGTCGAACACGGTGGGAATCGCGAACAGGAACGCGATTGCGCGATACGCATGCAGCGTGTTGCCGTTGGGCTTGTATTCCATCAGCAGGCTGGCGAATGCGACGCAGGCGGCAAAGCGCATCAGCGCAAGATCGAGCCACAGGACGACAGGGAAGATCAGAAAATCGACGATGCTCCACAAGGGCGTCAGCACCGCGAACAGATAGGCGAACAGGCGCACGCGATTGACGATCAGCGTAGCCCGTCTGCGCGCGAGCAGGAGCGGATGCTGATACGGCGCACCCAGCCAGCCGAATTCCGCCTGTCTCAGTTCCCCAGGCATCAAGCCGGCAAGCCTGTGCCAGACGAGATCAACGATGCGGTTCATGGTCGGTTGTCAGGATGCCGGGTGCTTGGTAAATCGTCTACAAGCTAGCACACTCTCGGCGGGCCTGAGTCAATTACGGCATGACGATTTCCGCTGGATCAATGATGCCGCAGAAACGCGCGATGTTTACGTGCCCGGATTGCGCTTGACGAAGAACAATGCCGCGCCGACGGCCATCAGGATGCCGCCGAAAAAGCGGTTCTGCTGCTTCACCGCTCGTGCATCGCGGAAATATCTTTGCATCGACGATGCGGCGAAGGCATAGCTGTGCATTACCACGAGGTCGACGGTGCACATCGTTGCCGCCAGGATCAGCAGCTGTGGCACCAGCGCGGCGTTGTGGTCGATGAACTGCGGCAGTACCGCGACCAGGAAAATGATGCCTTTGGGATTGGTGGCGTTGGTCAGGAAGCCAGTCAGAAAGCGCCGCGACAGGGCCGGTACCTCGGTATGCGCGGCCGCCTGCAGCGGCATGTCCGCGCTGACTTCCACCCGCGCGCGCCATTGGCTGAAGCCGAGATAGATGAGGTAGAGCGCGCCGACGATCTTGACGATGTTGAAAGCGAGTTCGGATGCCACCAGGATCGAGCCGACACCCGCGCCCGCGATGAACAGCACCAGCAAGAGGCCGGCCTGCAAGCCGAGGATGGTGCCGGTGGTTCGCTTCACGCCATAGGAAAGCCCATGCGACATCGATAGCACCGCGCCGGAACCGGGCGAAACGGCGATGGCGCAGGCGGCGAAAAAGAAGGTGATCCAGGTGGCGAAGTTCATGGTGTTTCTCGGCGGATTTCAGGGGAAGAGCAATTATGCAGCCGCGCCCGCCATCCTGCACGGCTGGCCATTCTTGCAAGGCGGCGGATGCCTTGCCTCACAATCGTTTTTGCAGATCCTGCTCGACCATTTCCAGTTCGATTTCAATGGCCTTGGTGCTGATCAGGATTTCGTAAAGCGACAGCAGCAGCGAGATCACGAGCAGCAGGATGCTCAAGCCGAAGATGTATTGCGCAATCTCGATCATGTCGATGAACACGAGGAACATCGACAGCGCGCATAAGAGGAAACTGGACACGCCCATGGTCTGCATGCGGCGCATCAGCGTGATGCGGATCCGCAGATTGTCGATCTGCCGCACCACGACGTCCGGCAAGTTGTCCCGGTGCTGGCTGTGCAGGTGCCGGATCAGTTGTGCCAGCACGAGGAAGCGATTGGTATATGCCAGCAGCAGCAATGAGATGGCAGGAAACAGCAGGGCGGGTGTGGTCAGGTTCATGAAATGCGTGGTCAGTGCGGCGTGGTCAGTGCGGGAAGAAAAGAGGAATACGCTTGCCGGTGCGTCGAAGCGGGCATGTTGCAGGCAAGCATAACCCGAAACGGTCCGAATCTTGAAGTAGAGCACGGCGCATCGCTTCCTGATCGCGGCGCATCCGTGCCGTCGAGCATGTGGCGGCTTGTTCGTCATTTGAGACGAATCAAGCGCAGCGTTGCATCGCGCATTGCGCAGGTCCGGCACCTCTCATATGGCGTATAAAGCAATGGTCATGTCGTCACAAGGAGGTGCCATGCTGCTGCGCGAACGTGTTGTCAAAGTGCGTGAGCCGATGCCGCAAGCGGTATCCGGTGCAATCGCACCGCCCCCGGAGATTGTGCGCCTCAAATCAATCGCGATTGGTTCGCAGTCCGTCGGCGCGCTCGCCATCGGTGCGCTGGCCTTTGGCGCGATTGCGATGGGGGTGCTGGCTATCGGTCGGCTTGCCATCGGGCATGCGCGGATTCGCCGGCTGGAAATCGACGAACTCGTCGTGCACCGGCTTCAAGTGACCGAAACACTGCAGACCCCGAAGACACCCTGGTACGACGGCTGATGCTTTCGGCTTTCGCAACGCGCGGCATTGTCCTATCTTCTAAATACGGCATCAGGCTGTGCACATCGATGATGCGCCGGATCGAGCGCGTGCCGTGACAAACCGAGGAGGCCGGAATGCGTGTGTCGATGATGGTGTTGGCAATGGCTGCGCTGCTTGCTGCGTGTACTACGCCGGAGCAACGCGCCCAGTACATGGCGAAAGAGGCCGATTACATGATGCAAGTGTACGGCCCGGCTTGCGACAAGTTAGGCTATGCGAGAGACACCGATCGCTGGCGCGATTGCATCTTGCGCTTGAGCACACGTGACGATCTGGTGCGATCCGGCGGCTACATCGGCTATGGCTATCCGATTTACCGGGCGTACTGAAACCGGCTCCGGATTGGTGCAAGCGCCGCCTCGATATCATCGAGTCGTCGGCAAAGAGCGTCAACGATTCCGATTGCCCCCGCCGATATAGCGCGGGTCGCGCGCGACATATGCCGTCACCACGTGGTCGAGCATGCCGGGCGGCGCGATGCGGTTCAGATCGAATGAGGAAATGCCTGCCGCAACGAAGAAGCTCCATGTGAACATCTTGTCGCCGACCGCGAAATTCACGACCTCGCCTCCTGTCACGTTCACATGCCTGGTATCCGGCGTGATCACGATCGTGCGCGTCCCCGACGATGCCGGCGCGGGATCGCCCAGCAGTTTGACCGGAGGTTCCATCGCGCTCACCGGCGCGATGCTTGTCGCCAGCAATGACGCAACAATCACAGTCAGCAATGAAAATTTCGATGTCATTCCGCTCTCCATGAAAAAATAAAACCCGACCCGCACGCAATGCCGATCTTCACCCTTGCATTTACAGTGTAGGAGACTAAAGTAATATCAAGTCAGTGAGTATTACGCTCGACAAACGTCGATGCGGTGAAAGCTGATGGCCCTTGACTAGGGCAGAGATCATGCCGAGGAACAACCCGATGACGCATGATTACGAAGAGCCGCAATGTTGATTGTTGTCGGCTCCCTGCATGTGTCCTTGCGCATGATGCAAGGCAGAACCCGATACCGGAACCGGTGTCGGGTTTTTTTTTGAGGTCAGGTTTTCTTGCCGGTCAGTGCCAATGCCACCCCGCCCAGAATGATGGCCGAGGCAATCAGCAGTCGTGCGGTAAGTGGTTCGTTCAACAGAATCACACCGGCTGCTGCCGCGATCATCGGGACGGTCAGTTGCACGATGGCCGCGCTGGTCACGCTCAATCCGCGCAGTGCGGTGTACCAGATGACATAACCGACTCCGGACGTCAGCGCGCCGGATGCAATGGCATACGCAACACCCATGGCGTCTAGCGTCGCCGAGTGCAGGGTGACGATGCTCAACACGGCAGCGAGCGGCGCGGCGCGCAGGAAGCTGCCCGCCATCACGGCGGTCGGATCGCCCGCGCCCTTGCCGCGGATGCTGAAAATTCCCCACGCGACACCCGCAGCCAGCATCAACGCCGCACCCTGCAGCGGCGGGGCGGTAATGCCGGGCAGCACCAGGCCGACGATGCCGGCAAAGGCGCATGCAAGACCCGCGATCCGCCGCCAGGCGAGCGATTCGCCGCGCCACAAGCCGTAGCCGATCATCGCTGCCTGCACCGCGCCGAACAACAGCAAGGCACCGGTCCCCGCCGACAGGCTGACATAGGCGAAGGAAAAACACGCCGCGTAGGCAAACAGCGCGATGGCCGACGGCCAGTCCGGCGCAGGTGCACCCGCACCGTTGCGCCATCTCGCCACCGGCACCAGCACGAGCGCGCCGGAAACAATGCGTATGGTCGTGAAGCTTGCGGCATCGATGCCGGTGTCCGTCAACGCAAGACGGCACAGCAGCGAATTGCCGGCAAAGGCCAGCATCGCAAGCGACGTCAGCAACACAATCCGCATGGACGACATCAGATGCCTTTCCGGCAGCAAGGCATCGGCTGCCGCATATGCACAAGATAATGCGTTCCGGTGCAGCCATATTGCGCAATCTCCTTGCCGCCCCCCGACCGAACACGACAATCCGCCGGCGGATTTCCACAGGAAAAGCGCTGACGGAATTACGTTATGATCAAATTCCCATCATCAATTTTCACAAAGAAAGCCATGGCACGACACAACATGAAGAACATCTCGCGGAAAATCCTGCTGGCCACATTGATCGCCGGGTCCACGGCAATGACGGCCCTCATTCCTGCCACGGCTTCAGCTGCGCCGCCGGCGAAGCAGGCGACCCAGGTCCCCGGCTTCTATCGCATGGTGCTGGGCGAGCTTGAAGTGAGCGCGCTGTACGACGGGCTGGTCGTACTCGACCAGAAGCTGCTGAAGGGCGCGAGCGCGACGGACATTCAAAGTCTGCTGGCACGCATGTTTGTCGAAACCACGAAAGGCATGCAGACCGCAGTCAACGCGTACCTGATCAATACCGGCGGCAACCTGATTCTCATCGATACCGGCGCGGCAAAATGCTTCGGTCCGACGCTCGGTGTGATTGGCGGCAACATCCGCGCCGCCGGCTACGACATGGCGCAGGTCGATACGGTGCTGCTGACGCATTTGCACGGCGATCATGCGTGCGGTCTTGTTGCTGCCGATGGCAAACCTGCGTTCCCGAATGCCACCGTATACGTGGCGAAGGAGGAAGCGGCATTCTGGCTCAACAAGGACATCGCCGCGAAAGCGCCGCAGGACGCGCAGCCCTACTTCAAGATGGCGCAGGATTCCGTTGCGCCATACCTTGCAGCGGGCAAGCTCAAGGAGTTCGACGCCGGTGCAACGATCCTGCCTGGTGTCGTTTCCGTGTCGACACCGGGGCATACGCCAGGCCATGCCGGCTACCTGTTCTCCTCGGCGCAGCAGCAGCTTCTGGTGTGGGGCGATATCGTGCACAGCCACTCGGTCCAGTTCGCGCGGCCCGAAGTCGCGATTGACTTCGACTTCAACAGCAAGCAGGCCATCGCCAGCCGCAAGAAAGTCTTTGCCGACGCCGCGAAGAAGAAACTCTGGGTCGCGGGCGCGCACATTCCATTCCCCGGCATCGGACATGTCCGCGCCGAGCGCAAGGGATACGCGTGGGTGCCGGTGGAATTCTCGCCGCTGCCTGGCAAACCGTGATCGGCGGGCGGCGATCCTGAGTGTTGGCGCGATGCGGGTCGGCGCGCCCGGCAAAATGCCCCGGCAGGCAGCCGGGGCATGATGTTGCCGCGTTGGTTGCGGGTCAATGGAGCGGTGTCGCGCCTGTGCCGGTCCCTGCCTGTTGTGCCGCTGTATCCACCGGCTTGAAGGCTTTCCGCGCTGCCGCCGTGTCATTGAATTGCTGGAACTTTGCCACCTTGCCATCGCGGATGGTGAAGATGTGCACCCATGGATTGTCATAGTCCTGGCCGGTCGCCCTCACTGTCCACGTTGCCTGTCCGGTGACCACCACCTTGTCGCCCTCGGCGATCATGTCCTCGGGCGCAAAATGCCGGGCTTCCTGGGTACGGTCCAGTTCGGCGAAAAACTGCGCCAGTTCCTGCGTGCCGTGACGGTTGCCGGAGAAGGTCACATATTCCGTGGTTGGGCCGACCCATTCCGCGTCGTCGGCAAACAGTTGCAGCAAACCGGCAATATCCCCGGCCTGGAACAGCTGATACCCCTGCATGACCAGTTGCTTGTTTTGCTGAATGTCCATCACGGTCTCCTTCAATGCGATCGATTTCCCCTTCTCCCTGCGTTGTCCTTGCGTTACACCATAGGTCAGCATTGGCAGGGATGATTGAGGATGATCAAGGCAGAAGCGTGCCGGATGCGGTGTGTGCAAATCCGGAAGTCAGCAAATGATGATCAATGCCGCATCATGACAGCGGCGCTCAATGGAAGGATGAAGACGAAGAGAAATGGTCATCCGCAGGCGCAGCCCGTGGAATGCAGCACGACTCCAGGCGAGCATTCTCGGCTCACTCGGCAAGTCGCAACAACGCCCTCAGCCATCCGCAAGAATGCGGAAGATTTCCCCTCATATCGCTTCAAGCGGAATCCTGGGCGAGCTGTCCGCCTTCGGCATCCCACTTGGTGACTGCGGCTTGATCAGCCTCATATCCGGGCGGCCGATAAACGCCGCTCTTCTTCACGGCGTCGTCAACTTCCTGGGGCGTGATCAGCACGGTCGTCTTGCACGTCGCCGCTCCGGCCGCATTGATCTTGAGGGCAAGTGCCGTCGCGGTGGCATTGTCCGGAAGTTCGCCGATCACGAAAACGTCGGTGTCGCCGAAGGCAAAGTAAAAGGCCTCGACCGTGCCGCCCATCGACTTGAACAATTCATCAATCGCCGTACGCCGCCTGGTGCCGCCTTCCTTCAGCAGACCATCCACACCTTTGCCAACATAATTGGCCTCAATGAGATATTTGGGCATCTGCATCTCCTTCCGAGTCTGGCATCACTCAATGTAGATTCACCGGCGGACCCGATAAAGGCAGAAGTGCAAAAGGATTGATAAATATGCAGCCCTGATGTGATGGTGCAATGGTAGGGTGCGATAACACCGCTGAAATTCTCATGCCGCGCTTGACGGGCGGCGAAGCCGCACCGGCTGGCGATCATGTTTTGCGCTTGCCTGAACGCTTGGGTGGTGTATGCGGACGCGATTTGTTCTTTTGCTCGAAAATGGTTTTAGCATCCTGAACGGCGCGTTCCTGTGTACGCATGGCCGGAAGGTCATCATGCAAGGTAAAAAAATCCGCCGCCTGCGCCCGCATTACATGCTTGATCGCATCTTCGTCGCTCATGTTGAACATTTCCGTCATGAGCGTGGTCACTTCATCCAGGTATTCTTCGTAGGTCATGGGCAATAGGCGCGGCGCGCGCAGCGGTTTGGAGGGAGTTGTCGCAGTATATTGGACGATGGACGCGAACGGTGGACGAACGGTGGACAAACTGTGACGATATGTGCTCCATGTTCTGCCTGTCGCCCCGCATGATGGAATGACCATCAGGGTCGGCCATTCGCTGCATTCTTCCGGTCAGTTGATGAAGGGAACTGGCGCCGTCTTCGTTGGTCAAGACGTTGCCCCTCATTTAAGCGATAATGCGCGCCCGGATTTACTTCGCAGCACTAGCAGAGCCGACAGCTCGCAGGCATATCAGTAACTTTTTTGAAAGCACACTATCTTGGTCTCAACTAGAAGCAAGCGCTGGAATGGCAACTTTGACACCCTTCCAGCGGAATATCTCAAAGGCGTCATGGCAAAAATGGCCGACTATGGCGACCGCGTTCAGTTTTCCTTTGTTAGCGGCGGCTCCGAGCCGAGCTATCAAATCCTGACCACCCTCGGAAAAACAATGGCGTTCGACAAGAACCATCACCTGCTGCGTCCCGAGGGCGATGAGTTCTCCGGTGCCAACCTCAGCGCGATCCTCACGCTGGACAAGGTAAAGGCGCTCATCGCCGGAATCGGCACAGGCTCTCGCACCGGCTCGCGCACAGCACGTGTCGTCCGCGCCGGCGGCGCAACCAGCGCGGCAAGACTCGAAGACCAGTTCGCCGCCCAACGCTATGAATATTTCAAGAACAATCGGCAAACGCTCCCGCCGAAGATTACCGAATATTCGGACGAGATTACCGAACTGATGAAGAAGGGCAAGTCGGTTGAGGAAGCGTTTGGCGAGGTTGTGAAGAAGTATTTCTGATCGCGTCGTAACAGCCGTGCCACTCATCGGAATGCACGGCGTTTGTTCAGCCGACGGTTGTCTTGCAACCGAGGAGCGGAAGTCGGCGGAATGCGCTTCACTTTTCCGCCTTCGCTGCCGCGGGTCCTGGCTTGTGTGTTCGCTCAGGTGTTCGGACTCTTGGCCTTCATGTGCTCTCTGCTCCTGCATTCATTGGCAAGCTGTAGTCCCTTTTTCGAGTCGAGCAGCATGCTCTTGGCCGGAATACTGATCCAAACCAGACCGGCATCCTTGTCTTCAAAACGATGCGCGCCTGTCGAGGTTTCCACGCGCGTCAGTTCGTGCATCTTCTTGTTCCAGCGCATGCCGATGCGCTGGTTGTCGCCGGCGTTGTCGTAGATCGATACCTTGTTGCCAAGCTCGCAATGGAAGTCGGTGCGGGTCTTGCCGGCGAGGTCGGGTTGATTGTCCTCATCCGTTTTTTGCACCGCCTTCTTTGCGGCGTGCTTTACCGGTTTCCTCGTTGGTGCCGGAGCAGCGCTCTCTGCGAACGCGTGAGGAATTGCGACGGTCATGCCGATGCCAAAAAGGACAGGGAATAGTTTCTTCATCAGATTGTCTCCGTTATGACGCGATCTCTCACGGTCAGTTTCGAGCGTTCGCGCCGGAATGGTTAAGGCCTGCTCACGCCGATGGCGCTGAAGCCGCACTGCCCGAGGTTGGTTGCAGTGCGGTTCGATATTAGCCAGTGACAATGGAGAGATGTTGCGATGAAGAAATTTGTTACATTGATGAGGCGACGCGAGCAAACAGACAGACAGGTCGATGCGCTGCGCATGTCACACTGTCTCGTTCATTCGTCAGTACTTCACGATCATCACCGTTCCCGCAATGAGCAGTAGTGCGCCGACAATGCGCGCCACATTGATGCCATGCTGAGCGAATCCAATCAGGCCGTAATGGTCCAGCAGGAGTGACATGAACAATTGCGCGGCAATGGTCAGGCACACCAGGTTTGCTGCTCCCAGTTTTGGCGCAACGAGAATCGCGGTTGCCACGTAAAACGCGCCCACCACACCACCGATCCACGCCCACATCGGCAACTTCGCCAGCATCTGGGCCGTCGGCCATTCGGCGCGTGCCGCGAGCGCGTATGCCAACAGGCACACGGTCCCCACGCCAAATGAAATGAGCGCGGCCACGATCGGGCTGCCGATGCCATGGCGAAGAGTGCTGTTCACGCCCACCTGGATCGGCAGGACCGCACCCGCTGCGATGGCGAGCATTACATACCATGTTTTCATATTGTTCGTCCTGTGAAAGGTGTCATGCGCCTACTGCCATGCGCCCATTACTCAGTAGTCAGAAATTTGGACGACGGCTGCATTGCTTCAACTCCTTCCCCTTCAAGGGGAAGGCCGGGATGGGGATGGGTTTTTCGCTGCGGATTTAACCCATCCCCACCCTAACCCTCCCCTTGAAGGGGAGGGAATGTGGTCACAATGTTGTCATCTAAATTACTGACTTCTCTGTAATCATTGGCGGACGTTTCGTCGAGCGCCGGGCAGCATCACATCCGAAGCTTCGGCGCCAAGCGGGCGAGGCGCACTCTGCGCTTGCCGTATCAGCCGTGCCTGAGCAAAGCTTCCCGCGCTTGTTCACACCAATATCCGACTGCACTCAGATACCCTTCCCACACGCAGCCACTGCAGCCGCGACCGCAGCAGGTAGTCGGCTCTTCCGGTGGATCCCGCAGCAAGACGCTGTGTTGAGACAGTTGCGCGATCAGATCGGCGATCCATTGTCTGGCTTGACAGGCGTTGGCAGGAGACGGGGACTGCAGATTTTCATTCATTGGTAATTGCCGAGCGCCCCGCGTACCGATTTGGAGGAACGTTGCGCGTCAGTGATTAGGTAACTGGGTCCGCATGCAGAATGGTGCGCATGGAACTTGACGAGCAATCTCGAGATCTCGTTTACTTGTTCAGCGTTGCCTTAGATGGGAGACTTCGTCAAGGTCTTAATAAATACTTTCGACCACCTTATGTATTGAACAATAATGCGATCTTTGGGCGGATTACCAGGGATAGCTGCTTTGCAGGACAAAAGAAATCTACCAGGATTAATGCCTCGTGATGCCGAGAAAATTTTGGTTGAGAGAGCAGAAAACTTTAATTGTGTTGATGTAGAGCCATGAGCGATATGATTCCGCACATGCCTCATATCGTCATAGGTTGCATCATGCAGACTTCTAATGCTTAAGAAATGGTCGCCCGGATCTAGAATGCCATTTAAGTTTTTTTGTATCTTGGATAGCGTAGTCCACTCTAAGTAATATTTTTTCGTCACCTGCAGCATATGTTGGCGTGCCGCATCAACACTTCGAAATCCAGGTATTAATAGCCGCGGAGCACTGCCGTCCAGGTAAAGAACCCCGCGTGTAAGCTTTAAAGCGATGTTCTCAGCGCATTTATCCAGTTCGTAAAAGAGCCGTAGCATGATGTTCTCAGATATAAGCTTTTGATACTCCAGCTCAAGATTGGTTAGCTTATGGTTTAGTTGCAACAATTCGTTCGTCAATCTAACGAATCGTTGATAGTCCGACGCAAGCGAAACCATATGGGTCAGCTGATTCGCTTTGCTAAGTATTCATGGCGTACCCGTCTGCTTTTTATGCGCTGCGTAGAAGCAGTGCATGCTTCATAAAAAGCTCTATCCTCGGCTTTATGCTTCGATGCGTCGTTAAAAAGTGCGTCGATCGCCTTCATCTGTTCTTCTAGTTTTTTCGAACCAATAGCGCCTTTTTTTTGATCAAGCACTATTAAAAGAGAGAAGAAAATTGGGGAGCGATAAAAAATCGTATCTTTTATCGCAGTCGCAGTCAGTTTTTCAATAATTGAAAAAATTCGATCCAACCGCTTTTGAATTTTTTTCTCGTCATCAAACAGATCGTCATATTGCTCGTACAAGTTATCGAGTTTGGCCGAACTGAAGTCAGAAAGCCCCGATAACAGATTCAGGACAAGATCTGAAATAAACTGGACCTCGTCCATGCGGGAAATATCTGTCGCGGAGAATATGCTGGTTTCTCGCCAAAAGCCCACCTTTTTGGCCGCATACTCCAAACAGAACTGTTTCATTGCTCCGCTAAATTTTGCGTTCCGCTTTTCTTGAGCGTTTAACGACTTAGAAATGGAATTCAAGCGCCCAAATATTTCGATAACGTCGCTCTCCTCGGCGTTGACAAGAGATCCGATCGACAGCTTGGTCATCTTCAGCTCAGTTCGCTCTTTGGGCGAGAGAGCAGAGTACTTTACGGGTGCATTGTGATTGGGATGACGCGCTGCAAATTCATCATCAAGATATCCCAGAATTGAGCGCATACGCTGCTGCCCATCGACGACCTCCTTAATACTTTTCTCGCTCTCTACGTCCAAATAATGGCGAATGTATATCGTTGGTACCGGCTTCTTGACGAACAGTGTATTGAGTAGGTATCCCTTCTGTGCGAGATTCCATACGGAGCGACGTTGATACCACGGGTCGAGCTTCAGTTCGTTATTTTTGTAAAAATTGGCTAAGTCTTGTATTACAAGAGATTCATAGTCAACGCGATCCATTGAGCGCTCCGGTTTTTATTGTTAAGCATGAAAAATGCTGTTGCTAGTACCGCATCAAAGCGATGCAGATAATTAATTACTCCCTCACTTCCCCCACGAATCCTTCAACGTCACCACCCGATTAAACACCGGCTTTCCCGGTTTCGAATCCACCCGATCCGCGACGAAGTATCCATGCCGCTCGAACTGGAACTTGTCGTCGGCCAGCGCCTTCCCCATCCCGTGTTCGAAATAGGCCGTAATCACTTCCTTCGAATTCGGATTCAGTGCCGTCTTGAAATCCTTCCCGCCCGCGTCCGGCATCGCATCGCTGAACAGGCGGTCGTACAGGCGCACTTCGGCTTGCAGTGCGTTGTGCGCGCTGACCCAGTGGATGTTGCCCTTGACCTTGTAGTTGTTCGAGCCTTCGGTGCCGCTCTTGCTGTCGGCGAAGTAGTTGCAGTGGACGGCGATGACATTGCCGTTGTCGTCCTTGTCGCAGCCGGTGCATTCGACGACGTAGCCGTAGCGCAGGCGCACCTTGTTGCCGGGGAAGAGGCGGAAGTAGCCTTTGGTGGGGACTTCCATGAAGTCTTCCTGCTCGATCCACAGTTCCTTGCTGATGGGGAAGGTGCGGTGGCCGCGTTCCGGGTGATGCGGGTGGACGGGGGCGGTGCAGTCTTCCTGCAGGTTTTCCGGGAAGTTGTCGATGATGAGTTTTAACGGACGCAGTACGGCGACGGCGCGCGGGGCCTTGGCGTCGAGGTCGTCGCGCAGCGCGCCTTCGAGCGTGCCCATGTCGATCCAGCTGTCGGATTTGGTGACGCCGATGCGTTCGCAGAAGAGTTGAATCGATTCGGGGGTGAAGCCGCGGCGGCGGATGCCGACGATGGTGGGCATGCGCGGGTCGTCCCAGCCGTCGACGATTTTTTCCTCGACCAGTTGCAGGAGCTTGCGCTTGCTGGTGATGGCGTAGGTCAGGTTCAGGCGCGCGAATTCGGTTTGTTCAGGCAGCGGTTTCTTGAAGAAGCCGCCTTCGGCGAGACGCTCCAGCACCCAGTCGTAGAACGGGCGGTGATCCTGGAATTCGAGCGTGCAGAAGGAGTGCGTGATGTTCTCGATCGCGTCCTCGATCGGATGTGCGTAGTCGTACATCGGGTAGACGCACCACTTGTCGCCGGTGCGGTGGTGGTGCGCGTGGCGGATGCGGTAGATCGCCGGGTCGCGCAGGTTCATGTTGGGTGAGGCCATGTCGATCCTGGCGCGCAGAATGTGTTCGCCATCCTTGAATTCGCCTGCCTTCATGCGGCGGAACAGGTCGAGCGATTCCTGCGCCGGGCGGTCGCGGTAGGGCGAGTTCTTGCCGGGTTCGCCGAAGTTGCCGCGATTCCTTGCCATGTCTTCGGCGGACTGGCTGTCGACGTAGGCGTGGCCGGCGGTGATCAGGTATTCGGCCATGAAGTACATCTGGTCGAAGTAGTCGCTGGCGAAGTACAGATGGTCGCCGCTGTCATCCTTCCAGTTGAAGCCGAGCCACTTGACGCTGTCGAGAATGGTATCGACGTATTCCTGTTCTTCCTTGGTCGGGTTGGTGTCGTCGAAGCGCATCGTGCAGCGGCCGTCGAAGTCGCGTGCGAGGCCGAAGTTGAGGCAGATCGATTTGGCGTGGCCGATGTGCAGGTAGCCGTTGGGTTCCGGCGGGAAGCGCGTGACGACGGACGGCAGCGTGTGGCCGTTGGGGTCGGTGCGGTTGGCGTATTTGTTGGCGGCCAGGTCGGCTTCGATGATGCCGCGCAGGAAATTGGAGGCGGGCGCGTTAGCGGACGAGTTAGCGGACGAATTGGCGGCGCTGTTTTTCGGATCGTTCATGAATGTGTTTCGTGGAAATTCGCTGAAAGGGTTGCTTGCATTTTACCGTAGAGGGTAGTGCGCCAGGTCTGCCAAGGGTGGCGGTCCCGTATCGCCGGCCGAGACTGCGCGTATCGCGACAATAGGCTGGCGAAGTTCTCCGCCCAGCCGGCTGTGGAACGCGATACATTCCGCAATGGCAATAATGACAAGGAGTGGTCCATGACGGTCAGAAGGGAAGATCTGGAGGCGGCGGTAAAGGCGGGCGTGCTCGATCCGGTGGCGATCGATGCGCTGTTCGCCTTCCTGGTGCAGCGGGATACGCAATCGCCGCACAATCGGGCACGCAATGGGGCGCGCAATGGGACGCGATTCAATGGCACGAATGTGCTGTATTACCTCGGCGGCATGCTGGCGATCGGGGCGGCGACATTGTTCACCACGATTGCCGTTGATGCGCTGGGCATGGGCGCGTTGCTGGGTTTGTCGGTGGCTTATGCGCTGGCGGCGATCGGGGTTGCCGCGTGGCTGGAGAAGCGCAGTCATGGTGTGCCGGCGGGCATTTTTGCGACGCTCGCGATCGCGCTGGTGCCGCTGGCGGTGTACGCCTTGCAGCATGTGCTCGGATTCTGGAGCGATGGTCCGCATGCGCAGCATTATCGCGATTACCACCGCTACATCGATTGGCGCTGGCTGGTGATGGAACTGGCGACTCTGGTGGCGGGCGCGGCGATGCTGTGGCGCTTCCGCTATCCGTTCCTGATGATGCCGGTGGCGGTGACGCTCTGGTACATGGGCATGGACATCGTGCCGGCGCTGCTGACGCAGGCGAGCGGCGAGCCGGGCGGCTGGTTCGGCGGCGCGGCGTGGGAACTGCGCAAGATGATTTCGCTGGTGTTCGGCCTCGTGATGCTGCTGTTCGCGTTCTTTGTCGATCTGCGCTCGCGGCATGACAAGGATTACGCATTCTGGCTGTACCTGTTCGGCTTGCTGACGTTCTGCGGTGCGCTGTCGTTGATGGGTTCGGGCAGCTTGTCGGGCAAGCTGGTGTATCTGGCGATCCACTTCGGCCTGGTGTTCATCGGCGCGGTGCTGGGACGGCGGACGTTTGCGGTGTTCGGCGGGATCGGCATTGCGATCGTGCTGGGCGACCTGTCATGGCACCTGTTCAGGAATAGTCTGGCGTTTGTGCTGGTGCTGACCTTGCTCGGCTTTGCGCTGATCTGGATAGGCTTGTGGTGGAGCAAGAACGAGGTGGTGGTTTCCGTACGGATGCGGGCGATGTTGCCGGACGATTTGCGCGAGTTGATCGAGGCGCGGCGCTGAGGGCAGGACGTGTGCGGGCCGCGCTGTAAGTTTTCCGTATCACGCATCGACCAATGCATACCGGACTGGACCGGCCATTCTGGAGATGCGATGAAAACGCTTGCAACGTCGTTCACACTGTTCCTCGCATTGTTTATCGTGCCATGGCCGAATGCCGTCGCGCAGGCTTGCAGCAAGCAAAGCCCTGCGCATACGGTTGCCTTGCTGGAGCTGTACACGTCCGAGGGTTGCAGCAGTTGCCCGCCCGCCGACCAATTCGTCAGCAAACTGCGGGATGCCGGTCTGACGGCGGAGCAGGTGGTGCCGCTGTCGCTGCATGTCGATTACTGGGACTACATCGGCTGGAAAGATATATACGCGAAACGGACCTTCACCGAGCGGCAACGCTGGCTGTCCGAGCGCGCATCCAGCCGCACGATCTATACGCCGGAAATATTCGTTGCGGGCAAGGAATTGCGGAACTGGCGCAGCGGCGTACCGGCAGCGGTCCGGCGCGCCAACGAGCGGCCTGCACAGGCGGACATCCGTATCGCGCTGGGGGCGCTTTCCGACGCCGGTCTGCCGGTCGATGTGAACGCGCAATCGGCGCAAGGCGGGCAGCTGTTCGTCGCCTTGTATGAAAACGGGTTGACGAGCGTGATCAGGGCCGGCGAGAACCGGGGAGTGACGCTGCAGCACGACTACGTGGTGCGCGATTGGATCGGCCCGATTGCGCTGAATGGCGCGCCTGGCAAGGCACAACTGCAACGCGCGCTGGCGTTGCCGGCCGGCGCGGCGAAGAATCTTGGCGTTGCCGCCTTCGTGCAGTCGGACACGGGAGAGGTATTGCAGGCACTGGCATTGCCGGTGTGTGCCGGCTAGCGGGAATCCGAAAACCGGACGATTGCGCTGCCGTCGCCGCCATCCCGGCGTACGCCGGAATCCGACGTCGCACATGGACGTCACCGAATCCGGGTGCTTCGCCGGGATGACAAGGCCATGGGCAGTCAATGACTGCCGATTTCAGGAAGCTCATGATGTTGAGATGATTCGAGGGCTTGAGCCGTTCCGATCTGGAAGATGCGGCAGATGAGGCAAGCGCATTTCATCGCCGCAAGCAACGTTTCACGCATCGGATGTCGCGTTTCGTCGCATGCGGCTCCTCAATTCCTGCGGCAGGCGCGACAATGGCCCACGTCCGAACATTCATCCACCGCAGGAGCCACCATGTCAGCAGCAACCCTGAAAGCCTTGCACATCTTCGCCGTCACGCTCTTCGTCGGCAACATCATCGTCAGCGCCTTCTGGAAGGCTCTGGCCGACCGCACGCGTGACGTCGGCATCATCCGTTACGCGACGCGCCTGGTGAATCTGACCGACGTGTTCTTCACGGCGGGCGGCATCGCGCTCCTGATGGCGACCGGTCATGCGATGGCGCCTTTCTACGGCGGCGTGATGGCGACATCGTGGATTCGCTGGAGCTATTTTATGGTCATTGGCAGCGGCCTGATCTGGCTGTTCGTGCTGTTGCCGGTGCAGATCGCGCAATCGCGTCTGCTCAGGCCGCTGGCGTCACAGGCTGAAATCCCGGCGCGGTACTGGAAGCTGTCCATGCTGTGGACGGTTGCCGGGATTCCTGCAACGCTGTTGCCGCTGCCGGCGATCTATCTGATGGCAGTGAAGCCGGCGGGCTAGGGCCTGTGCTGTCATTCCTCACTGCGTTCGGAATGACGAAATCAATGCAAAGCCCTTGCGGTTACGTCAACACTGCTGCAAGGGGCGTCGCCCGCGCCACGCGCGCCTCATCCACCTTGAACACGCTGACCAGTTGCGCCAGGCTGGCGGCCTGATCCTTCAGGCTTTCGGCCGCCGCCGCTGCCTCTTCCACCAGAGCGGCATTCTGCTGGGTCGCTTCATCCATCACATTGATGGCATGGCTGATCTGGTCGATGCCGGTGCTTTGCGCCTGGCCGGCGGCGGTGATCTCGCCGATGATGTCGCTCACGTGCTTGACGCTGGCGAGGATCTCGCCCATGGTGGCGCCGGCCTGATCGACCAGCTTCGCGCCCGTGTCCACCTTGTCGACCGAATCGCCGATCAGGTTCTTGATTTCACGTGCGGCAGCGGCGGAACGCTGGGCGAGTTGCCGCACTTCGGCTGCGACTACCGCGAAGCCCTTGCCTTGTTCGCCGGCGCGCGCCGCTTCCACTGCAGCGTTCAGTGCAAGGATATTGGTCTGGAAGGCGATGCCGTCGATGACGCCGATGATGTCGGCAATCTTCTTCGACGAGGCATTGATCGACTCCATGGTTTCCACCACCTGCGACACCACGTTGCCGCCCTTGAGCGCCACTTCGGATGCCGACATCGCGAGGCGGTTGGCATGCAGGCCGTGATCGGCATTCTGCTTGATGATGTGGTTGAGCTTCTGCATTGACGTCACGCTGGCATCGAGCGAGTTGGCCTGTTCCTCCGTGCGGGTGGAAAGATCGACGTTGCCCGATGCGATCTGATGCGAGCCGGTGCTGACGCAATCGACGGCAGTCTTGATGTTGGCGACGATCTGCGCCAGCACTTCCTGCATGCTCTTCATGGAGTGCAGCAGGCTGTCCCTGTCGCCATCCTTGACCTCGACCTTCATGGTGAGGTCGCCGGCGGCGATCTTGCGCGTGATTTCGGCGGCGTAGCGCGGTTCGCCGCCCAGCTCCGCCAGCAGGCCGCGCATGATGACGGCAGCCACCGCAACTGCCGCGCCGAGCGAGGCGGCAAGGATCGCCAGCAACAGTGCATTGGCCGATTCGATGCGTTCGCGCGCCTGCGCCTCGTCGGCGGCGTTGCGCGCGGTGGTGATCTGCACGACTTGATCGACCGCCTTGCGGTGCGCTTCGTACTCGCGGTTCATCTTCGCCATCGCGGCAGTGGCGGCTTGCCCGTCGTTCTTTTGCATCGCAGGAATGAACTCATTGAAGGCGGCGGCATAGAAAGCGACGGCGGGCTGGTGCGCCTGCTTGAGAAAGAGTTCGGCCAGTTCCGGCTCCAGCGTTTCCTTCAGCCAGAATTCATGGCGGGCGTCGTATTCGCTTTTGAGTGTCTTCAGCCGATCGACCAGTGCGTCCTGTTCGGGTTTCCCGGTTGCGCGTTCCAGCTGCATGCTGACGAGATAGGACTCGATGATGTATTCCGGCGGCGGCAGGACATCCGCGATCAGGTCCTTGCCCTGCACGATGCGCTGATAGACCGGGCCGTTGACCTTCAGCTCGCCGATGGTCTTGAACGACCACGCGCCATAGAGCAGGAAGCCGACGGCAAACACGGCGATGAGAATGGAAAAGCGATGCGACAGCTTCAGGTGGCGAATGGCGTTCATTCGGACTTCCTCGGTTCGTGATTTTGCAGGGTGTGAGAAGACGCACGGTCTTGCGAATAGCCATGACAAGGTGTGAACGGCCACGCGTGCTCACGTTGTCAATGATTTAACACCAAGTTATAGACGAAATATTTCTTTATTGCAATGCAAGAAAGGCACGAAAGACCCGAGGGAACGTTCTACATCTGCTTGAAAAGATGGGAGAAGACGCGGCTGACGACGAGGCTTTCGCTGCGGCCGTGCAGCTTGAGCGACAGTTTGCCGCTGTCATCGCGCACGGCGGCCTGGATGCACGCGGTGTTGACCACGGTGCCGCGATGGATTTGCCAGAACCGGTCGTTGTCGAGCTGCGGCAGCAGTTCCTTCAGGCTGGTGCGGATCAGCGATTCGCTGTCGGCGGTGACGACGTTGACGTATTTGTCGGTCGCTTCGAAGTACAGCACCTCGCCTATCGGAATCATGCGGATCTGGTTGCCCACGGCAGCGCGGATGATGCTCAGGCGTTCGGTCGTGGCGAACGGCGCGGGAACCAGAGCGCGCAGCTGGCCGACGATGCGCTCCAGCTCGCCGTTGCGTTCCTGATGCTGCACAAGGCGCGCCTTCAGGCGGTCGACGGTTTTCGCGAGCCGCTCGTCGCTCACCGGCTTGAGCACATAGTCGGCCGCCGCCTGGTCGAACGCCTGCAGCGCATATTCGTCGTAGGCGGTGACGAACACCAGCAGCGGAAACGGGATGTCCTCGGGCCAGTCTTCGGCCAGTTCCTGCGCCGCTTCAAGCCCGGTCTTGCCTGGCATCTTGATGTCGAGGAAAAGAATGTCGGGGTGCTGGGCAAGCGCTTCACTCACGGCGGCCACGCCGTTTTCCAGCACTGCGCCGATCTGCAGCTCGGGCCACAGCCGGTTCAGCGTCTGCACCAGGGAATAGGCAAGGATGGGTTCGTCTTCGGCGATGATGGCGCGCAGGCTGGTCATGGTCTTGTCGGAAGAGTGAGTCGGGCGATCACGCCGGTCGGCGCATTGGGTGTCAGGGTGAACGTCGCGCGCTCGCCGTACAGCGCCTGCAGGCGCTCGCGCACATTCGCCAAACCGACATGCGTGCCGGGCGTGTCGGAGACAGGCGCATCGAGGCCGAGTCCGGTATCGGCAACGGTCAGGATCAGCATGCCGTCCTGCTGCTCCGCACGGATACCGATGTGTCCATCGTCCATCTTCGGCTCCAGTCCGTGCTTGATCGCGTTTTCGACCAGCGGCTGCAACAGCATGGGCGGAACCGGCAGATCGCGCAATGCATCCGGCAGCTGCAAGTCATGCGACAGGCGCGCACCCATGCGTACCGACATGAGGCCGAGATAGGCTTCCATCAGCGCGAATTCCTGATCCAGCGTGGTCTTTTCGGCGCGCGACGAGGTGAGCGTGGCGCGCAGGTACTGGATCAACTGGTCCAGCATGTGCTGCGCGCGCGGCGGATCGAGCGCGATCAGGCCGCGCAGGTTGGCCAGCGTGTTGAACAGCATGTGCGGTTCGATCTGGACCTGCAGCATTTGCAGCTGCGCCTGCATGGCCTGCTTTTCGATGGCGGCGGTTCTGGCCTTTTCGGTTGCGGCTTCGGCGGCGAGCAGCTGCAGCTTGCCGCGGTTCCAGAAGTACCAGCAGATGAACAGCGAGACCAGGGCGAAGAAGGTGAGGAAACCGGTCGGGTTCCTGGCGCGGGCGAGCGTGAAGTTTTCACGTGGAATGCCGAGAATATGCGTGGCGATGCCGACGCCCAGATACCAGGCAATCGGATTCGCGATGGCCAGAATCAGAAAGAACGGCAGTCTGGGCGGCTTGCCCTCGCCCCACAGCAGCAGGCGCGGGACGTCGCAGAACAGCAGCGCGAGGGTGCCGATGCACAGCGAATACGCGAGATTCACTGACAAGGGGCTTCCCGTGCGTACCAGGTAGGTCAGCGTCACCGCGATCAGCACGTTGAAAACGGTGACGATGGCCAGGTCGGTCGGCAAACGCCGGAACAGGGCGCGCATGTGGAGTGGGGCGGGCAAGGAGGAAGTCATTCGGATTGGAGTCGCTGATGCTTTTTCATTTCCTGCTCGATCATGCGCGCCTTCCATGTCGCGCCGGGCGCGCTCAGGAAAACGGCGAGACCGTGGAATAGTAACCCGATTCCCCAGCCGAACAGCGGCGCCCACGCCCAGAACCTTCCCGGAACGATGAGCAGGTTGAGAAGCAGCAGCCCGCCATTGACCGTCAGATAGACGGCAAGGTGGATGAAGAAGCCGAGCTTGCGTTCGACATGACGCTTCGCGTCGTGATGAGTGATCGAGTCTGACATGATGGCTTTCCTCAAATGAGTCCGGTTGTCTGCAACAGCAGTGTGCCAAGCTGGCGGTTCGGCAGGAAGGAGAACGCGCCCGCGACGATGAGCCCGATGTAGGCACCGATCATTCGTCTTTGATGCGCCTTGATGTTGCGCTTGAGGACCGCATAGATCGACATGCCGAGCAGCAACAGAACCCATGCCGACAGCAGATGTATCCACGACAGATGTCCCTTCGACTGGATGCCGAACGACACGGCCGCGGCGATGAACATCAGCGCCACCCAGACGCGCCCGAACAGGCGATGCGTCCGCGTACCCTTCTTCATCGCCAGCGTGATGCCGCCGATCACCAATGCGCCGCTCGCTGCCAATACATGCGTCAGAATGAGGGGAGTGAATGCCATGATCTTCTCCTGAGTGGGGCGATTCGTCGATGGCTGCATTATTGGCAAGCGCGCGCGGCGGCGGTAGCGCAATGCGACGAAACGGCGGATCGCAGGAGCGAACAGGGCGTTTTGCGGAGCAAACGGAGCCGTTCGCCTGCCGTCCGGCAGCGGGCCGACTGTCGAATGCTCCTGTATCCTGTTTTTTCGTCATTCTTATCGAGGTGAATCTTGTTCGATTCCATCCGAACCTTGTTCAAGGATCTGGCTCCGGCGGTCGACTTCTGCTCCCTGCGTTTTGTCGAGGAAGCCAGCGAGCAGCTGACGGTGCGTCAGAACGTTCTGCAACCCGTTTCGTCCGGCATCGACCGCGGCGCGATGATCACGGTCATGCATCGCGGCGGATATGGCTATGCGGCAAGCAGTGACGTGACGCGCGCCGGCTTGCAGGATGCGATCGCTCGCGCGCAGGCGTGGGCCGAGGCCAGTCGGGGCCGCTCGGTGGTCGACTATTCCGCCATTGCACTGCCGCGCCCGAGCGGTTTGTTTGAAAGCCCCGCCTCGCCGAACGGCAAGGAGTGGAGCCGCAAGGACTTGATCGACCTGCTGATGCAGGAGTCGCATGCCTGCGCCATCGATCCGCGCGTCGTGGATTGGCAAGCATCGGTCTGGTCGGTCGCGTCGTCGCAGCTTTACCTGACGGTGGATGGCGGTGATATCGCGCAGCATTTCCGCTACCTGATCCCGGGCCTCGCGGCGACCGCCAATCAGGGCGCCGACACGCAAACCCGCAGCCTCGGCGGACAATACAACGGCTACTGCCGGCAGGGCGGACTCGAAGTGCTGGAGCAGGCCGGATTCCATGGCGCGGGGCGGCGCGTCGCGCAGGAGGCACTTGACTTGCTCGCCGCGCCGAATTGTCCGAGCGGCAGCATGGACTTGCTGTTGATGCCGGAACAAATGATGCTGCAGATTCATGAATCGATCGGCCATCCGCTCGAACTGGATCGCATTCTCGGCGATGAACGCAATTTCGCCGGCACCAGCTTCGTCACGCTCGACATGTTCGGCCATTATCAATATGGCGCGAATCTGCTGAACGTCACCTACGATCCGACGCGGCCCGAGCAATTCGCCAGCTATGGATGGGACGACGACGGCTCGCCCGCCGAGCGTACCTTCCTGATCCGCAACGGCCTCCTCGAACGCCCGCTGGGCGGTGCGGTGTCGCAGGCGCGCGCCGGCATGGCTGGCGTGGCGAATTCGCGTGCCTGCAGCTGGAATCGCCCGCCCATCGACCGCATGGCGAACCTGAACATCGAACCCGGCAGTTCAAGGCTCGACGAGATGATCCGCTCGGTCGAACGCGGCGTGCTGATGGATACCAATGTGTCGTGGTCCATCGACGATTCGCGCAACAAGTTCCAGTTCGGCTGCGAATTCGGGCGATTGATCGAGGATGGCGAGCTGAAAGGCATCGTCAAGAACCCGAATTATCGCGGCATCTCGGCGACTTTCTGGCGCTCGCTCAAGGCGGTCGGCGATCAATCGACCTTCAACGTGATGGGCACGCCGTTCTGCGGCAAGGGCGAGCCGTCGCAAGTGATCCGCGTCGGCCACGCCTCGCCCGCATGCCTGTTCGGGAATATCGATGTGTTTGGGGGCGAATGATGCAAGCAATGCGGAACGACATGCAGAATTATTTTCACGATCTCGCCGCTTTCCTCGATACGCGTCTCAAGGGAAAAGAGCAATACACCTGCTGGCTTTCTGCGGAAGCCTCCGATTTCGTGCGCTTCAACCGCAGCGCCATTCGCCAGCCGGGGCATGTGCGGCAGATTTATCTGTCGCTGCACCTGATCGATGGCATGCGCCATGCGAAGACATCGACCTCGCTGGCGGGCAATCTCGAATCCGACCGCCCCTTGCTGGAATACATGTTGAACGGGCTGCGTTCCCGCCTGCCGGAATTGCCGGAAGATCCGCACCTGTTGATCTCGACCGAAGTGCAATCGAGCGAGCATATCTCCGCATCGCAGTTGCCTGAAACCGGCGCAATCGTCGACGAGGCGCTGACTGCGGCCCAAGGCCATGACATGGTTGGCATTCTCGCCGCCGGCCCGCTCTGGCGCGGTTTCGCGAATTCGTTCGGGCAACGCAACTGGCATCAGAGCGCCAGCTTCAATCTCGACTGGAGTCTGTACCAGAGTCGCGACAAGGCGGTGAAAACCACCCATGCCGGTTTTGAATGGAGCAGCGCAGAGTTCCGCGAAAAATTTGCAAACGCCGCCGCGCAGCTCGCCATGCTCCAGCGCACACCGATCAGCATCCGGCCCGGCGCATATCGCGCCTATCTCACGCCGGCTGCGTTGAGCGACATCATCGGCATGCTGAACTGGGATGGCTTGTCGGAAAAGGCCCTGCGGACCAGGCAGAGTTCACTGCGCCGCATGCGCGATGAAGGATGGCAACTCAATCCTGCCGTGACGCTGGCGGAAAACACCGCCGATGGTCTGGCCCCGGCGTTCCAGAACGAGGGCTTCATCAAGCCGGAGCGTATCGCCTTGATCGAGCAGGGATGTCTGGCGGGTAGCATGATTTCCCCGCGCACGGCGAAGGAATACGGTATCGCGACCAATGGCGCGGACGGCGGCGAGTCGGCCAATTCGCTCGATCTTGCGGGCGGCGCTCTGCCGCAGTCGCGCGCGCTGCAGGAGCTGGACACTGGCGTGTTCATCGGCAATCTCTGGTATCTGAATTTCTCCGATCGCAGCAATTTTCGCCTCACCGGCATGACCCGCTTCGCCACCTTCTGGGTGGAAAACGGAGAGATCAAGGCGCCGCTGAACGTGATGCGCTTCGACGATTCGCTGTACCGCATGCTGGGTGAGAATCTGCTCGGATTGACGCGGGAGCGGGAATTGCTGATCGATACCGATACCTACGGCGCGCGCAGCACGGGAAGCATGCGATTGCCGGGAGCGCTGGTGAAGGAACTCAGGTTCGTGCTGTGAAGTTGTGATGCCGTAGCGGTGAATTGTTGCCGGCTACGGCGCGCGGCGGTTGAGATTCCTCACTGCGTTCGGAATGACAGCCCTCCGCCTCACACAATCAAATGATCCTCTTCCCCGTCAGCACCGCAATCTCCTCCTCGCTCTTCCCCAGCACCTCACGCAACACCTCCGCCGTATGCTCTCCCAGCAGCGGCGGCGGCATCTCGTACTGCGGCGGCGTGACCGACATTTTCATCGGACTGCCGACCAGCTTGACCGTGCCGCCGTGCGGGTGCGGCAGGTCGATGCGCAGGCCGCGCGCCTCGACCTGCGGATTCTCGAACACGTCGTCGAGGTTGTTGATCGGGCCGCAGGGCACGCCGGCCATTTCCAAGGCATCGATCCATTCCTGTCTGGACTTCGTTTTCACCATCTCGGCCAGCAGTGGCACCAGCGTGTCGCGATGGCGCACCCGCATCGGGTTGGTGGCAAAACGATCGTCCGTTGCCAGTTCCGGCCGTCCGCCCGTTTCGACAAATCTGCGATATTGGCCGTCATTGCCGACCGCGACAATGATGTGTCCATCCGACGTCGCGAAGGTCTGATAGGGCACGATGTTCGGATGCGCATTGCCCCAGCGTCTCGGCGCGTTGCCGCTGGCGAGATAGTTGGTGTTCATGTTGGCCAGCATCGCCACCTGCACGTCGAGCAGTGCCATGTCGATGTACTGGCCTTCGCCGGTGCGGTCGCGGTGCGTCAGCGCCGCCATCACGGCGATGGTCGAGTACATGCCCGTCATCAGATCGGAAATCGCCACCCCTGCCTTTTGCGGCCCGCCACCGGGAAGATCATCGCGCTCGCCGGTGAGTGACATGAAGCCGCCCATGCCCTGCACGATGAAATCGTAACCGGCGCGCTGCGCATACGGACCGGTCTGGCCGAAGCCGGTGATGGAGCAATAGATCAGGTCGGGCTTTTCGCGCCGCAGGGATGCGTAATCCAGTCCGTACTTCTTCAACTGCCCGACCTTGTAATTCTCCAGCACGACGTCCGACACGCGTGCGAGCTGGCGAATGATTTCCTGCCCTTCCGGCGTGGCGATGTCGAGTGTCACCGAGCGCTTGCCGCGATTGGCGGCGAGGTAGTAGGCTGCTTCCGCCGTGTCGCGGCCCTCGGCATCCTTCAGGTAGGGCGGCCCCCAGTGGCGCGTGTCGTCGCCTGTGTCGGGGCGTTCGATCTTGATGACGTCGGCGCCGAGATCAGCCAGATTCTGCGCGCACCACGGTCCTGCCAATACGCGCGTCAAGTCCAGCACGCGAATATGTCCCAATGCCTTTTTCAGCGATGCGTCAGTCATCTTGTGGATTGTCCTGCGGATAAATGTCGAAAGAAGTGGTCGTTGTGAACGCGCTCGTGAAGCCGTGCCTGATTCTACTGCTGTGCTTTAGACTTCGTTTCTGTGTACTTCATTCCAGAGAGAATTCGCATGTGGCCCTATCCCGGAATCATTGCGCATCGCGGCGGCGGCACGCTGGCGCCCGAAAACACGTTGGCCGCCATGCGCTGCGGCGTGCAGCATGGGTTCAGGGCCGTTGAATTCGACGTCATGCTCTCCGCCGACAATGTGCCGATACTGATGCACGATCCGGTGTTCGGCCGAACGATCAAGGGCACCGGTAACGTGTCGGACGCCACTGCCGGCGAACTGACCCGCATGGATGCCGGCGCCTGGTTCGGCGTGCAATTCGCAGGCGAGTGCGTGCCGACCTTTGAAGAGGCCGTGCATTACTGCAAGAAACATCACATATGGATGAATGTGGAGATCAAGCCCGCTCCCGGATTTGATGTGCAAACCGGACGCGTGGTGGCGGAAATCGCCCGCCGCCTGTTTGCTGCGGAGATCGCGTCGGGCGCACCTGCTGCGGCGCTGCCCCTGTTTTCCTCGTTCTCCTTCGATGCCCTGGCGGCTGCAAGGGATGCGGCCGCCGAAATTCCGCGAGGCTATCTGGTCGATGCCATCCCGGCGGATTGGCGACAAAAATTGCAGGCGCTCGACGCCATTGCCCTGCACACGAATCACAAGAAGTTATCCGCGGATCAGGCGCGCGAAATCAAGGGCCAGGGCTTCGGCCTGTTTTGCTACACCGTCAATGATCCCGGGCGCGCACGCGAAATCCTGTCGTGGGGCGTGGATGCGTTTTGCACGGACCGGATCGATGTGATCGGCCCGCAGTTTTCTTGATTGAAACGGCTTGCTGCGCGACGCGCAGTTTCCGCTCACTGCAGTGTCTTTTCATCTGCGGTTTGATCAGATGCGGCGTGCCGAACGCTGCCGGTGCAAGGGCGTTCATCGGCGGATGCGAAGGCTCGCAGCGCAATTAATCAAATGACAATGATGGCTGGCAATCCATGTCAGAAAAAGGCCTGCAGCGCCTGTCCGGCGCGCTTTTTCTTGCCGGATTCAGAGGGGCTTATCACGTATAATCAATGGTTTGCAACGCTTCGCCACCTATCTGCCAAAGAACATGAACTCGTCTGAAATCCGCGAAAAATTCCTCAAGTATTTCGAATCCAAGGGGCACACCATTGTCCGTTCGTCCAGCCTCGTGCCAGGCAACGATCCGACGCTGCTGTTTACCAACTCCGGCATGGTGCAATTCAAGGACGTGTTCCTCGGCCAGGACAAGCGCAGTTATACGCGTGCGACCACCGCGCAGCGCAGCGTGCGCGCCGGCGGCAAGCACAACGACCTGGAAAACGTCGGCTACACCGCGCGTCACCATACCTTCTTCGAAATGCTCGGCAATTTCTCGTTCGGCGACTACTTCAAGCGCGACGCGATCCACTTTGCCTGGGAACTGCTGACCGGGGTCTACCAGCTGCCGAAGGAAAAGTTGTGGGTCACGGTGTACCAGGAAGACGACGAAGCCTACGGCATCTGGCAAAACGAAATCGGCGTGCCGCCCGAGCGCATCGTGCGCATCGGCGACAACAAGGGCGCGCGCTACGCCTCCGACAACTTCTGGCAGATGGCCGACACCGGCCCCTGCGGTCCCTGCTCGGAAATCTTCTACGATCACGGCCCGGACGTCTGGGGCGGCCCTCCGGGAAGCCCGGAGCAGGATGGCGACCGCTACATCGAAGTCTGGAACCTGGTGTTCATGCAGTACAACCGCGACGACCAGGGGATCATGCACCCGCTGCCGCGTCCGTGCGTCGATACCGGCATGGGGCTGGAACGCATCGCCGCCGTGTTGCAGCACGTCCATTCCAACTATGACATCGACCTGTTCCAGAACCTGATCAAGGCCGCCGCGCGCGAGACCGGCACGAAAGACCTCGCGAACAATTCGCTGAAGGTCATCGCCGATCACATTCGCGCCTGCTCCTTCCTGATCGTCGATGGTGTTATTCCCGGCAACGAAGGACGCGGCTATGTCCTGCGTCGCATTGTCCGCCGCGCACTGCGCCATGGCTACAAGCTGGATCAGACGCAGCCGTTCTTCTACAAACTGGTCAAGGATCTGGTGACGGAAATGGGCGCCGCCTATCCGGAACTGGCGGAAGCGCAATCGCGCGTCGAACAGGTCTTGAAGCAGGAAGAAGAGCGCTTCGGCGAGACGCTGGAAAACGGCATGAAGATTCTCGAAGCCGCATTGACGAAGAATCCGAAGAAGCTCGACGGCGAAACCGCTTTCACGCTGTACGACACCTACGGCTTCCCGCTCGACCTCACCGCTGACATTTGCCGTGAGCGCAACGTCGAACTCGACGAGGCAGGCTTCAACGCCGCGATGGAACGCCAGAAGCAGCAGGCGCGCGCCGCCGGCAAATTCAAGATGACTGCAGCCATCGAATACAGCGGCGACAAGACCGAATTCGTCGGCTACGACAAGCTGGAGCAGGAAGGCAAGATCGTCGCCCTGTACGTCGAAGGCAGTGCCGTGCAGAAGGCTGAAGCCGGTCAAGATGTGATCGTGGTGCTCGACAGCACACCGTTCTACGCCGAGTCGGGCGGTCAGGTCGGCGATTCGGGCACGCTGGAATCCGCCAGTGCCGCCGTCGCTATCGACGACACGCAGAAGATTCAGGCTGACGTCTTCGGCCATCACGGCAAGATGACCAAGGGCAGCATCGCGGTCGGCGACAGGATTACTGCCAAGGTCAACACCGCACTGCGCGCGCAGACGATGCGCAACCATTCGGCGACGCACCTGATGCACATGGCTTTGCGCATGGTGCTGGGCAAGCATGTGTCGCAGAAAGGCTCGCTGGTCGATGCGGAAAAGACCCGTTTCGACTTCAGCCACAATGCGCCGCTGACGGCCGATGAAATCCGCCGCGTCGAAGATATCGTGAATCGCGAAATTCTCCTGAACGAATCGACACAGGCGCAGCACATGTCGTATGACGATGCGATCAAGTACGGCGCGATGGCGCTGTTCGGCGAAAAATACGGTGATGAAGTCCGCGTGCTCGGCATCGGCTCCTCCAAGGAGCTGTGCGGCGGCACGCACGTCAGCCGCACCGGCGACATCGGCCTGTTCAAGATCGTCTCCGAAGGCGGCGTCGCCGCAGGTATCCGCCGCGTCGAGGCAGTGGCGGGTGAAGCCGCGCTGGTCTACGTGCAGAACCTCGCAGCTCGCGTCAGCGAAGCCGCTGCTGCATTGAAATCCCAGCCGGAAGAAATCACGCAGCGCATCGGTCAGGTGCAGGACCAGGTGAAGGCGCTGGAGAAGGAAGTCGCCGCGCTGAAATCGAAACTGGCATCCAGCCAGGGCGACGAACTGCTCGCCAAGGCCGCCGACATCAACGGCATCAAGGTGCTGGCGGCGACGCTCGCCGGCGCCGATGTGCCGACCCTGCGCGAGACGATGGACAAGCTGAAGGACAAGCTGAAAACCGCCGCCATCGTGCTGGCCGCCGTCAACGACGGCAAGGTCAGCCTGATCGCGGGTGTGACGTCCGATGCCACCTCGAAGGTGAAGGCCGGCGACCTGGTCAACTTCGTCGCCCAGCAGGTCGGCGGCAAGGGTGGCGGCCGTCCCGACATGGCGCAGGCCGGCGGCACCGATCCGAGCGGATTGCCGAAGGCGCTGGATGGCGTCGCGGACTGGGTGCGCCAGCGCGCCTGATGCGCGGCGAGGCGGGATGACCTACCAATACTGTCCGATGTGTGCCGCGCAGCTCATCGAGCGCGCGGATGTGGGCGAGGGCGGCAAGGTCCGCCTCGCCTGCCCCGACGGACATTGGACGCACTGGGATAATCCGCTTCCGGTATTGGCCGCCCTGGTCGAAGTCGAGGGCCGCATTCTGTTGGCGCGCAATGCGGCCTGGCCGGAAAAGATGTTTGCACTGATCACCGGCTTCATGGAGCGCGGCGAAACGCCGGAACAAGGCGTGGCGCGCGAACTCAAGGAAGAAACCAATCTCGACGCCACAGAAATCAGCTTGATCGGCGTCTACGAGTTCATCCGCAAGAACGAACTCATCATTGCCTATCACGTGAAAGCCGCCGGCGACATCCGGCTCTCCGAAGAGCTGGTGGATTACCGGCTGATTGCGCCCGAGAAGCTTCGCCCATGGCACGCCGGAACCGGCCACGCCATGGCGGACTGGATGCGCGCCCGCGGTCTGCCGGTGGAGTATCTCGACTGGCCGGCATCTTGATTTCCTGAAAACAGATATTTCTTGTTGCGACGCACAAATTTCGGGCGTTTGGAGTAGAATTTCCAATTCTGCATTCATTCCTCTCTCCCGAGAGCATGGCCATGGAATTTCAAAAAGAGCTTGACGCACGCGGGTTGAATTGTCCGCTGCCCATTCTGAAAGCGAAGAAGGCATTGGCGGAAATGGCGAGCGGGCAGGTGCTGCGCGTCATGGCAACCGATCCGGGATCAGTGCGCGACTTTCAGGCATTCTCGAAGCAGACCGGCAACGAACTCCTCTCCCATAGCGAAGAAAATCAGGTATTTACCTTTTTCATGAAACGGAAGTAAGCGCCTCGCGCTCCTCTCGATCTGCAACCGAGCGCCAAGGCAGGCCTTGCGGTTGCAGGCAATCGTCACGAACAGGTTTTTCGCTTTTTTGATCCGAATTAGTGGATAATCTCTAACACGAAATAGAACGGTCGTGCTAAATTTTGGCCTGTCGCGGTATTCTCTTTTATAATCGTTTTTTGGTTTACGTTTACGTCAATCTTTTCCCCCAAAGGCAAACCCATGAAAGTTTTGGTTCCAGTCAAACGCGTGGTGGACTTCAACGTCAAGGTCCGCGTCAAATCCGACGGATCCGGCGTCGATATCGCCAACGTCAAAATGTCGATGAATCCGTTCGATGAAATTGCCGTGGAAGAGGCGACCCGCCTCAAGGAAGGCGGCAAGGTCACCGAAGTCGTGGCCGTCTCGTGCGGCGTGACGCAATGCCAGGAAACCCTGCGCACCGCCATGGCGATCGGTGCCGACCGCGGCATCCTGGTCGAGACTGATACCGAACTGCAACCGTTGGCCGTCGCCAAGCTGCTCAAGGCCGTCGCCGACAAGGAGCAACCGCAATTGATCATTCTCGGCAAGCAAGCCATCGATGACGATTGCAACCAGACCGGTCAAATGCTCGCCGCCCTGCTGGGCTGGCCGCAAGCCACGTTCGCCTCCAAGGTCATGCTGGAAGACGGAAAAGCCACTGTCACCCGCGAAGTGGACGGCGGCCTCGAAACCATCGCCTTGACGCTGCCGGCGGTCGTCACCACCGATCTGCGCCTGAACGAGCCGCGTTACGTGACCTTGCCGAACATCATGAAAGCGAAGAAGAAGCAGCTCGACACCGTCAAGCCTGCTGACCTCGGCGTTGACGTCGCGCCGCGCCTGAAGACCCTGAAAGTGTCCGAGCCGCCGAAGCGCTCCGCCGGCATCACTGTGCCGGATGCAGCGGCGCTGGTCGCCAAGCTCAAGAACGAAGCGAAAGTCATCTAACCATTTTCAGATCAGGAAACCATCATGACCGCACTCGTCATCGCTGAACACGATAACGCTTCGCTCAAAGGAAGCACCCTCAATACCGTTACCGCTGCCGCCAAATGCGGCGGCGATGTCCACGTCCTCGTTGCCGGCCAAAACGCCGGTACCGTCGCCGAAGCCGCATCGAAGATCGCTGGCGTCGCCAAGGTTCTAGTCGCCGATGGCGCGCAATTCGCCGACGGCCTTGCCGAAAACGTTGCCGAGCAGGTGCTCGCGCTGGCCGGCGGCTACTCGCACATCCTCGCGCCGGCAACTGCTTACGGCAAGAACATCCTGCCGCGCGTGGCCGCCAAACTCGACGTCGGACAGATTTCCGAAATCACCCGCGTCGATGCGCCCGACACCTTCGAGCGTCCGATCTATGCAGGCAACGCGATTGCCACCGTGCAATCGAGCGACCCGGTCAAGGTGATCACCGTGCGCACCACCGGCTTTGACGCTGCGGCCACAGGCGGTTCGGCTGCCATTGAAAACGTCACGCCGGTTGCCGACTCCGGCAAGTCAGCCTTCGTCTCGCGCGAAGTGGCCAAGTCCGATCGCCCGGAACTGACCGCAGCCAAGGTCATCGTCTCCGGCGGCCGCGGCATGGGTTCCGGCGACAATTTCAAGATCCTGGAACCTCTGGCCGACAAGCTTGGTGCAGCCATGGGTGCCTCGCGCGCAGCGGTCGATGCAGGCTTCGTGCCGAACGACTGGCAGGTCGGTCAGACCGGCAAGATCGTCGCGCCGCAGCTGTATATCGCCGTCGGCATTTCCGGCGCGATCCAGCATCTGGCCGGCATGAAGGATTCGAAGACCATCGTCGCGATCAACAAGGATCCGGAAGCACCGATCTTCTCCGTGGCTGATTACGGCATCGTCGGCGACCTGTTCGAAGTTGTGCCGCAACTGGTGAAAGAACTCGGTTGACAGGAATGCGGCGGATGCACATGCGTCCGCCTTGTGAAAAATTACTATAACTACCACCGGGCAGGATTTGCCGGGTTTGTCGCGGAACTGACAGGATTTTTTCCTTCCAGCCGCAATAATCCTGCAAACCCTGCCTTATTTTTTGGAGACTTACATGAGCTACGTCGCCCCCTTGAAAGACATGCTGTTCGTCATGAATGAACTGGCCGGGCTGCCTGAAGTCAACGCATTGCCGGGATGTGAAGACGCCAGCCCCGAAACGGTTGGGGCCGTGCTGGAAGAGAATGCGAGATTTTGCGGCGAAGTGATTGCACCGCTGAATGTCGCGGGCGACAGGGAGCCCAGCTACTGGCACGACGGCAATGTGACGACCACAAAGGGTTTCAAGGAGGCGTTCAAGGCATTCGGCGAAGCAGGCTGGCAGGGCGTGCAGCACCCGGTGGAGTTCGGCGGCCAGGGCTTGCCGAAACTGGTGGCGACGCCATGCATCGAGATGCTCAATTCGGCCAACCTCTCGTTCGCATTATGTCCGCTGCTGACCGATGGTGCGATCGAGGCATTGATGACCGCCGGCACGGATGAACAGAAAATTACTTACCTCGCCAATCTGATCTCCGGCAAGTGGACCGGCACCATGAATCTGACCGAGCCGCAAGCCGGATCCGATCTCGCATTGGTGCGTACTCGCGCCGTACCGCAAGGCGACGGCACCTACAAGATCTTCGGCACCAAGATTTTCATCACCTACGGCGAACACGACATGGCGGATAACATCGTCCATCTCGTGCTGGCCCGCACGCCCGATGCGCCGGAAGGCGTCAAGGGCATTTCGCTGTTCATCGTGCCGAAATTCCTGGTCAATGCGGATGGTTCGCTCGGCGCGCGCAACGACGCGCATTGTGTGTCGATCGAACACAAGCTGGGCATCAAGGCCAGTCCGACTGCCGTGCTGCAATTCGGCGATCACGGCGGCGCGATCGGCACGCTGGTCGGCGAGGAAAATCGCGGTCTCGAATACATGTTCATCATGATGAACGCGGCGCGCTTCGCGGTCGGCATGCAAGGCATCGGCGTGGCCGAGCGTGCTTACCAGAAAGCGGTGCAGTACGCGAAAGAGCGTGTGCAGTCGCGCGATCTCGCCGGTTCCGCCGGCCCGGTCACGATCATCCATCAGCCTGATGTGCGTCGCATGCTGATGTCGATGCGCGCCCAGACCGAGGCAGCGCGTGCGCTGTCGTACGTTACCGCCGCCGCATTCGATGCCGCGCATCATCACGCGGATGAGGCGACGCGCAAGGCGAACCAGGCCTTCTATGAATACATGGTGCCGATCGTGAAGGGCTGGTCCACCGAGTTGTCGATCGATGTCACCTCCACCGGCGTGCAGGTTCACGGCGGCATGGGTTTCATCGAGGAAACCGGCGCGGCACAGTATTACCGCGATGCACGCATCCTGTCGATTTATGAAGGCACGACCGCCATCCAGGCGAACGACCTTGTCGGTCGCAAAACCGCGCGCGATGGCGGTGCTGTCGCCAAGGGCATTCTCGCCAAGGTGCGTCAGACCGAGGAAGAGCTTGCCGCATTCACGTCGGGCGATCTTGCGGCGATCCGCAATCACCTCGCAGCAGGGTCGAAGGCATTGGAAGATGTCGTCAATTTCGTTGCATCCAACATGAAGTCCGACATTAAAGGCGTGTTCGCTGGCAGCGTGCCTTATCTGAAACTGGCGGGCATCGTGCTGGGCGGTTGGCAAATGGCGCGCGCGGCGCTGGTGGCAGAACGCAAGCTCAAGGCAGGCGAGGGCGACGTGAAGTTCTATCAGGCAAAAATTGCGACAGCGCGTTTCTTTGCCGATCATTTTCTTTCGCAGGCTTCAGGCTACCGTGCCGCGATCGTGGATGGCAGCATCGGCGTTCTATCACTTGCGGAAGAGCAGTTCTGACAGGCGCTGGAACCGTGGACCGTTGAAGGGCAGCCTGCGCGCTGCCCTTTTTCATTTTGCCTATCTCAATAGATCGTCTTTTAGCAGGAGCGCGTCCGGCAAAATATTCTATCCGCCATATACTGAATCGATTCAGCCATTGCAGTCGTGTATCGAGAGGCGGGCATGAAAATTTTTCTGGCGACAACGGTACTACTGTTTGGTTTGGGTTTGCTTCCGCAACATGGCAATACCGAACCGATTGATGAAATCACTACTGCCGACGCGATAGCGATTCATGCTGCTGTGCAGTCGCAGCTTGAGGCCTTGGCTCAGGATGATGCGACAAGTGCATTCGAGATGACGAGCCTTGCGAAACGCATGCAGATCGGCACGCCGGACAATTTCATGCGGATGATCAAGAACCAATACACTCCGATTTATCGTGCCGTGGGCCTGATATTTTCCAGGCCCGAGATGCTGCATGGAGACCCGATTCAGGTGGTTCGGATTACCGACAGTAACAGCCATGTCTGGCTTGCGATTTTCTGGATGCAGCAAGACGAAGACAGCAACTGGAAAATCGATGGCTGCCAGATGTTTGAAACCGATAGCATTTCGATCTGAATCAATGCATGCCGCAAACGTTGAGGTTGTAGAAAAACCCGAATTGCTCAAAAACCGGATCGGCAGAGCCGGCATACTTTGTTCATGGCGTAACACACGAATGGGTGCGACATGGCGCGATTCAAACCGATCCACCAAGGCTTGAAACTGCTGCCGGTCGACTTTGACCGGCAAGTCATTCCCGGCAGTTTCGAATACGCGTTGTGCCATCTGGTCGATCATGAACTCGATCTGTCCGCCTTCCATGCCCGCTACAGGAATGAGGTCGATGGCGCCTCTGCCTTCGCCCCGGCGGTGCTGATCAAGATCATCCTGCTGGCCTGCAGCCGGGGCATCATCAGCAGCCGCAAGATGGAAGCGGCGTGCCGCGAGAATGTGCTGTTCATCGCCGTCTCGGGAGACAGCCAACCCCACTTCACCACACTGGCCGCCTTTGTCTCGAGCATGGGCGATACGGTTGCCCGACTGTTTGCGCAAGTTCTGCTCATTTGCGACCGTCAGGGCTTGATTGGACGCGAGATGTTCGCCATTGACGGCGTCAAGCTTCCGGCCAATGCGAGTAAAGCGAAATCAGGTACGCGCGCCGACTATCAGCGCCAGCTTGACAAGATGGAGCACGCGGCCAAACAGCTGCTGGAGAAGCACCAGAGCGCCGACAACGCCCCCACCGACGAGGCATTGGCAAAGCGCGAAGCGCAGAAACTGGAACGCCTGCAAAAGGAAGCGCAGCAGCTGCGCGACTGGCTCAACAAGAACCCGGAAGATCGCAAGGGAAGCAAAGGCAGCATTCGCCTATCCAATCGCACCGACAATGAATCGGCCAAGATGGCCACCGGCAAAGGCGTGATTCAAGGCTATACCGGTGTGGCCGCAGTCGATGAGAAATCGCAAATCATCGTCGATGCGCAGGCGCACGGCACTGGCTCGGAACAAGAACTGCTGCTGCCGGTGATTCAGGCCACAGAGGCACTACGCAGCGTCGAGACGGTGATCACCGCCGATGCCGGCTATCATTCGCAAGCCAATCTGAAGGCACTGGCCCAACTGCGGATCAATGCCTATGTGCCGGACAATGGTTATCGCAAGCGGGATGAGCGGTATGCGGACCGGCATGTCCATGCTGCCAAGCCTGACCCGCTGTGGAACAAAGCCAAACCACCAAAGAAATCCACATGCTTCAAGACGGCGGATTTCCGGCTGGCAGAGGATCGCTCCCACTGTCTTTGTCCGGCAGGCAAGCGGCTCTACAGCAACGGATCGAATTGCACCATCAATGGCTATGCGGCGATGAAGTTCAGTGGCGCCAAACAGGATTGCGTGCCGTGCGAACGGCGCAAGGAATGCTTGCGCACACCCGAGAAGACGGCAACCCGGCAGGTCTCCTTCTTCCAGGGGAAACGAGACATCCACGAAAATCATGTTGACCGGATGAAGGTGAAAATCGATTCGGATGCGGGTCGGGAAATGATCACGCGCCGCTTTGCGACGGTGGAGCCGGTGTTTGGCAACCTGCGCGGCAACAAGCGGCTGCACCGCTTTACGCTACGGGGAAAAGCCAAGGTGGACGGACAGTGGAAACTGTACTGCCTGGTACATAATGTTGAAAAACTGGCGAACCACGGTTATGCGCAATAAAGAGGCCGGGAGAATGCCGGCTCGCCGCGGTATCGCGCGAACAGGCTTGTCAGACAAGACCTGTTTGCAGCGACGATGTTCGATAAAAACAGGGACCCGAAAATGAAAATCGCGGAATGGTTTGAAAAAATGCTGCCTCAGGCTGAACCGGGTGTTCAGAATGGGGTTTTTCTACAGCGTCGTTAGCCAGAGGTCGTGGAGTTCACTGAAAACGGCTTGCGGCGGTCGGTAGTGTTTCCTATAAATGAGGTGTGGCGTCAGCGCCGTAGTTTGTTCTGTCTGAAGCGGATTCCGCTCTTGCCTTGCATCCGGGGTTGTATCGCCAGGTTCATGCGTTTACCTTATGGGGGTTCATCATGGCACGCAAATATATCGATTGCCGCGAATTTCCAAGCGAATCCAACTGCTCTGTTGCAATTGCCGCCGACACGGATCAGGAGTTGATGGAAGCTGCGGTGCAACATGCAACGACGGTCCACAAGCACGAAGACACGCCAGAGTTTCGCCAGCAGCTCAAGCAGCTATTCAAGGAAGGCACGCCGCCTGTGGAGAGGCCTGTCAGCGCCGCTCTTTGAAGCAAGAAATTGTTGTGTTGGTATCGACATCGCTCATGGATGGAGAGGATGATGCTTTGCGGTCGATTTTTCGTGCAATTTGGATGTCAGCCATAGGCTCCACCCGTATACAAGTAATCCACAGTGCGTGCAATTGCGGCAATCACCGCAATTGCCCCGATTCCCATGGTGCATACGAGTAATAAGGCAAGCGGCCAGCCCGATTTCGATTGCGTTGCCGAGCCGGCATTGTGAGTGGCGTTCCATTTGTCATCCGGCGTCAGCCCGATAACCAGAGCTTCGACGAAGCCGGCGAAGATGGAAAGTGGGAATAACACAACATGCAGCCAGGCCAAGCCATCCTTTGTGCCGTACAGATAAAAGCGATGCGCGCCCACACCCCCAAGGGCAAAGGCAAGCAAGGTGGCGAGTGTCTTGTTTTTGTGTGAATGGAGCATGTCGAGTTTATCCAGTGAAAAACAGTATTTGCCGGTCAGATGGTAAAGATGTGTCTGAACAGTAATTTCGGCGATCTGAATGCCGCGCGTAGTGTGCATGAGTGCCGGGGGCATGACAATGACGAGAATTGCAACTTCTCGATGAAAGCGCGAGGATGGGGCGGGAGTTCGTCTGCCACGCATTATCAAAGTTGCCGAGGGCTGGCAAACAGGTTATAATCGTCCGCTTTTTCCGCGTTCGAACACTTTTTGGAAATACATTATGGTCGTTATTCGCTTATCTCGTTCCGGCGCCAAAAAGCGCCCGTTTTTCAACATCGTGGCCACTGACTCGCGCAATCGCCGCGATGGTCGTTTCATCGAACGCATCGGTTTTTACAATCCGATTGCTGCCGGCAAGGATGAGGGCTTCCGCATTGCGCAAGATCGTCTGGCTCACTGGCAAGGCGTTGGCGCTCAACTGTCGCCGACCGTTGCCCGTCTGGTCAGCGAAGCCGGCAAGAAAGCTGCAGCTTAATCAAGCTTGTCACCCGGTTTGACACGCGACACTGTTTCAGGGGTTTCGATCCCTGACGACTTGGTGCTGGTCGGTCACGTGACCGGTGCGTACGGTATTCAAGGCTGGGTACGGATCAAGCCCTATTCCGCCGATGCCGATGCGCTGTTGCATGCAAAGACATGGTGGTTGGACAAGCCAGCGTTACGCGATGTTGATGCGATGCAGGCCAAGACCCATGGCGAAGATGTCGTGGCACAGCTGATGGGGGTTGCCGATCGCAATGCGGCAGAGGCGCTCAAGGGCGCTACTGTGCAGATTCGGCGCAGTCATTTCCCCGCACTGGCAAACAATGAGTTTTACTGGGTTGATTTGATCGGCCTTGCCGTCGAAAATCTTCAGGGCGAGTCCCTCGGAGCGGTCGCCGACTTGATGGATAGCGGCGCACACCCGATTCTGCGGGTAATCGTTCCGATGGGTGCTGAAGAGACGCGAGAATTGCTGATACCGTTTGTTGATCAGTTTGTCAAAGTGGTCGACCAATCGGCAAGGAAAATTACGGTGGATTGGGGGCTGGATTACTAGCCCTCTCATGAGTTGTTGAGAACAGTTGGGTGGAACGCATGCAATTTGACGTCGTTACGCTCTTCCCCGAGATGTTCGCTGCATTGACGCAGTCCGGGATTACCCGTCGTGCCTTCGATCAGCAGAAATGTTCTCTGTCGTTGTGGAATCCCAGGGATTTCACGAATGACAATTACCGGACCATCGATGACCGGCCTTATGGCGGCGGCCCCGGAATGGTGATGCTGGCGAAGCCGCTGGAGGCGGCAATCAACGCGGCCAAGTCACGCCAGAGGCATTCAGGCTTGGTGTCGCCGCGAGTCATATATCTTTCGCCGCAAGGTCGTGCGCTGACGCATCAGCGCGTGATGCAGCTGGTTGCAGAACCGGGACTTGTGTTGTTGTGTGGGCGTTACGAGGCAGTGGATCAGCGCTTGCTGGATCGATGCGTCGATGAGGAAATCAGCCTTGGCGATTTCGTCCTGTCCGGCGGCGAACTGCCGGCGATGGCGCTGATGGATGCAGTGATCCGGCAATTGCCGGGGGTGTTGAATGACGATGCATCCGCGGTTCAAGACAGTTTCGTCAACGGCTTGCTGGATTGTCCGCATTACACGCGGCCCGAAGTATATGAAGATGTCGCGGTGCCGTCAGTATTGCTGGGCGGGCATCATGCGGAAATCGAAAAATGGCGGCGTGAAAGGGCGCTTGAAGTCACCGCCAGGAAACGGCCCGATTTGATTGCGCAGGCGCGTGAGGCAGGATCGCTGTCACGGGCTGACGAACGTTTTTTGAGCAGTTTGTAGTAACGAGTGGGTGATGCATCGGCTTTGCCCATATTTGCAACCCCATCCTCTACCGGGCAACATGCTGTGAAAATCAGTGGCGTCGGCAAGATGGTTTCTGGAGCTAAAAATGGACTTGATCCAACAACTCGAGCAGGACGAAATCGCTCGTCTGGGCAAAAACATCCCTGACTTCGCACCGGGTGATACGGTCGTCGTCAACGTCAACGTGGTTGAAGGCACGCGCAAACGTGCACAGGCTTACGAAGGTGTCGTGATTTCGCGCCGCAATCGCGGTCTGAACTCCAATTTCATCGTTCGCAAGATTTCGTCCGGTGAAGGCGTCGAGCGTACTTTTCAGTTGTATTCACCGCTGATCGCGTCGATCGAAGTCAAGCGTCGCGGCGATGTGCGTCGCGCCAAGCTGTACTATCTGCGCGAGCGTTCCGGCAAGTCGGCACGCATCAAGGAAAAGCTGCCGGCCCGTCGCGCATCGGGACAAACTGCAGAGTAATCACGGCTGCGGCATTGCGTTCAAAAGGGCACCCTCGGTGCCCTTTTTGCGTTATGCGCTCGTCTCGATGGTATTTCGTCATGCCATCCGGTGTGCTGACCAATGCAAGCGCCGGTTTTCGATTGTTTTCAATTCTGCAAGATCAGGAAAACGCATTGTCCAAAATTGATTTTGATCCGGAAGAGTGCCCTGTCGAATCCATTGCGGGCGAGCCGGCCATCCCGGCAAGCAGGATGTCAGTCGACTGGTTGCACGAACGATTTGTTCATCCGCAGGTCTGGGTGCCGGAGCGCATGGATGAAAGCCGCATGCTGCAATCCGCAGTGACGCCGATTCCTGCCGCGGTGCTGATGCCGATCGTGGTGCACAGCCATGGTCTCTCCATGCTGCTGACCCAGCGTACTGCACACTTGCATGATCACGCAGGGCAGGTCAGCTTCCCCGGGGGGCGAGTCGACCAATCTGACACTTCCGCGATCGAAACGGCCCTGCGCGAAACTGCGGAAGAGGTCGGTCTTGACAGGCGTCATATTGAAATCCTTGGCGCGCTGCCTGATTACTTCACCGGAACCGGATTTCGCGTTACGCCGGTGGTCTCGATCGTGCGGCCTCCATTCGATTTGAGTGCCGACCCTTTCGAAGTTGCCGAAATCTTTGAAGTGCCTCTCTCGTTCCTCATGAATGGTATGAACCATCAACGTCGCACGATTCAACTGCCGACCGGTGGCCATCGCACGTTTTACGCGATGCCCTATGAGCGATTTTTCATCTGGGGCGCAACCGCTGCAATGCTTCGCAATCTGTTTCATTTCCTGCGCGCCTGATTTTTTCGCGCTGATCACGTTGGGCCGCGAATCTTCGGATCAGCCATGGCGAAAAAGCATCTTGCCACGCCGTTTGATTCTC
The DNA here is from genome assembly GCF_003590875.1 of Noviherbaspirillum cavernae. Taxonomy (NCBI): domain Bacteria; kingdom Pseudomonadati; phylum Pseudomonadota; class Betaproteobacteria; order Burkholderiales; family Oxalobacteraceae; genus Noviherbaspirillum; species Noviherbaspirillum cavernae. The sequence continues at coordinate 2,817,611 of NZ_QYUN01000002.1, read as the reverse complement.
GCGTTGCGCTGCGTTATCGTACGGGTAATGTGATGCTTGAGACTGTCTGATGACTTTTATTTCCATCCTCTGTGCGCTGTTGATTGAGCAACTCAAACCTTTGCGCGCAGACAATCCCGCGTATGCGGCAATCAGATCCCTCGCTGCCCGAATGGAGGGCTGGTTCAACGCTGGTCAGGAAAGCCAGGGGCGATTGGCATGGATTGTGATGATGATGGTCCTGATCGTGCCGACGCTGCTGTTGTACTGGCTGTGCACCAAAATCAGTCCTTTTGCAGCGTTGGCGTTGAATATCCTGATCTGCTACCTGACGCTCGGATTCCGGCATTACAGTCACTACTTCACTTCCATCCAGCTTGCGCTCAATAGCGGCGACATGGTCGCTGCGCGCCGTCTGCTGGCGGAATGGACCAGGCAGGATACGGCAGAGATGGAAGTGAGCGAGATATCGCGCATTGCGGTAGAGAATGCACTGATAACGACGCACCGCAATGTGTTTGGCGTCTTCTTCTGGTTCCTGATGCCCTTGGGCCCGGCCGGCGCGATCATGTATCGCGTCGCAGAACATCTCGCGCGCGCCTGGAACGAGCCGGACCACATGAAGAATGAAGCATTCGGCCGCTTTGCGGTCAAGGCATTCTATGTACTCGACTGGATACCGGCGCGGTTGACCGCGATTGCATTTGCCATCGTCGGCAATTTTGAGGATGCCATTTATGCGTGGCGCAATTTCGCAAACCGCTGGAATGATGAGGCGATCGGCATCATCCTCTCGGCCGGCGGTGGCGCAATGGGTTTGCGTTTGGGTGCCTCTTCCGAGATCGCTGCCGACATTCTGCCGGCCGATGCGTCTGTCATCGACTCGACCGCTGCCATCATCGACAGTCCGCCGGGCGAGGAGGCATCAGTTCGCGCCTTGCAAAGCACTGTGGGACTGGTTTGGCGTGCGCTTTTGCTATGGATGTTGCTGCTGTTGCTGCTTTCTCTCGCGGTGTGGCTCGGTTGAGTCTTGCCGGTTTTCCGCAGCGATATGACCGATCAATATCAACACCGGCCCGTGCGGCCGGTGTTGTTTTTTGTTGGCGGCAAGAATGCTGACGGACTCTGGAATTCGGGGATCGGCTTGTTGTCTTCCGTGGAGCGCGATGTCTATACTGGTTTTGATATCCGCAGTGGGATCGCTGCCAGCTGATGTCTGGCAACTCTTCAGGGGTGCTGCATTTTTCGCGATATGGAAGACTGTTTCACAATAAGTCTTCTATAAGATATCATATGAAAGAATATCGAAAGCCTCGGATTGCATGACGTTTCAGGCGTAAGAAGGAGGCCGCGATAATTCCGCTCATACTCGATGGAGCGACATGAGGTTGCCGCATTTCGAAACGCACGCAGCATGGATGGTCCTTCAGGCAATCCGCACTGCGCTGAGCGCCTTGGGAGGGTACGGATCTGCGATGCAGGTCCTGCAAAAGGGATGGTGAGTCGAACGGGAATGCAAGTCTCCTGCTCGGCCTCTCGATGGTAACTGCTCTAGAAACAAGCCGAACACATGGCCGACCAAACGCCCAAACCGAACACCATCGCCCGCGAGTTTTTCATCCAGGGCCTTACCAGGGACGGCAAGCAGTTTCGCCCCAGCGACTGGGCCGAACGCTTGTGCGGTGTGATGGCGTGCTTTCGCCCCGAAGGCTCCGGTGGTCCCAATGCGCATCTTCAGTATTCCCCTTATGTCCGTCCAACCGTTCTTGGCGGCGTGAAATCGGTTGTCGTCAATGAGGAATTGCGAGAGGTTGAGCCGCTTGCATACCACTTCGTTCTCAATTTCGCCAAAGACAATGACTTGCAGGTGATCGATGCCTGCCTGTTGCCGGAGCCGGGGCCCGAGGCCGGGAAAGGCTGATCGTTTTCCCCTTGTCTCTGACGCAATTCGCTGCGTCATCATGTCTGCCGCGCGAATCCTTCCCTCGTGACGCGTTGTTCTGCCTGCACAAGCTCAGGCGAGCGTCCTCGCTTTGTACAAATATGCCAATGCAAGACCGAATGCCGCATGTGCAGTGGCAGTAATCCAGTCGCGGCTCGCTGCAAACCAGGGAAAGATGCTCGTGAAGCCGTACATGTTCACGCAGTACACGATCAATCCGAAACCCGCGCCCGCGACAATCGCCGCACGCATGCGAAGTCGAGCCAGTAGCGGTGCGAGCAGCAATCCATAGATGGCGGACAACGCAAAATGCACCATGGTTGCCGCGGTCACGATGTCCCATGCAAGCGTGAGAGGCGGTGGTAGCACCGAAGATCCCATAGCAATGGCGGCGGCCATGCGCGTGTCCCGCGCAAACATGGCTGCCAGCGGCGCGGAAGAAGCCAGCCACAATGCGAGCTGGACGAAGGTCGCGATGATGCCGGCGCCGACGCCGGCAATGGCGCCGGACGCCCAGTTGACGGAAGGTGCGCGCGATGACGTTGTCGGTGCGGACATGTCGGGTGGATGTGGCCACGGGCAATCATCGCCGGATGACGGCGCGGCATGCGACACGCCGAGCAGCCGGGCATTCAACATGTGTGCCATGCCTTCGGCTCCTTGTTGCATCAGCGCCATGTGGTTTGCCGCAAACAGCGGCCGCGCCACCGGCGTCAGCAGGTTCATCCATGCTTTCGTGGTATGCACATCCCACTCGTACCGCACGGTCGTGATGCCGTGCGCATGCGCAAAGGACCAGCGGCCGGTTCCCTCGAGATCTCCCGTGGTGACGGCCTCCAGCAGCGCAAGCGGTTCGATGCGGGTCACGCGCGCTTCGAAGCCGAGGCGATAGGACAGGCGGCTTTTCCATGCATACCGGCGGACGCTGCCGATGCCCTTCGCATCGCCGGGCGTGATCTCCTTGACGTGTTCCACTCCCTGCCACCATTGCGGCCAGCACGCAGACTCCACCACCGCGTCGTAGACGTTTTGCAGCGGAGCTTGCAGATGCCAGCAGGTGATGATGTGGTATCGGGCCATGACGGAGATCCCTATTCCGGAGTTTTCCCGCAATGTCCACGGCGTGGTTTGCGCCGGCGCATTGGAAGGCGGAGACGCGCATTTCAATGGGGTTGATTGGTAGGGCGGCAGGACCGGATAGTCTGGTTGATTGCCAATCATGCAATTGCTTCCATGTGCAGGTAATCGTGCCAATGTAGACGGTCGTCATCGATTGCGTTGACATATTGACATCTATGTTGCCGGGCTACTTACCGCTTGTCGGTCAAACCTGGCCGCCAATCCTTTCAGACCATGACATATTTCCCGCCATCAACTAATCTCACAGCAAGATTATGGGAAACCTGCCATGAAAAATCACAAGATTCAACGCGGCTTCACGCTCATCGAACTCATGATCACCGTCGTCATTGTCGGCATCCTCGCCGCGATCGTGGTGCCCAACTACAGCGACTATGTCAGGCGCAGTGCGTTGCAGGAAGCGCTCTCCACGATGTCCGATTTGCGGATAAGGATGGAGCAGTTCTATCAAAGCAATCGCAACTTCGGTACCGACACATGCGGACACGACGGTACGGCCGGCCGAATCGATTTTTCCGTGCCCAATGCACGGTTCACATATGCCTGTGCACTCACCGGCACCGCCCCCGTCTCTGCGAATGAAGCCTATGTGATTACCGCCACCGGCAGCACAGGTGGGGCAGTTGGGCACGTCTTCACGATCGACCATAACAATGTGAAGAAGACGACCAGATTCAAGGGGGGCAGCGTGGACAAATCTTGCTGGCTGATCAAGGGCAGCGAGTGCTGAACCACGGAGACGACACCATGATGCGCAGCACCGGCTTCACTCTCGTTGAAATGATGATTGCCGTGGTGATCATGGCGATACTGCTGGCGGTCGGCATGCCTGGCTTTCAGGCCTTTATCCAGAATACGCAGATCCGCACGGCAGCAGACAGCATGCAGGCGGGATTGAATCTGGCACGCGCCGAGGCGCTGCGGCGCAATGCACGAGTCTCGTTGTGGGTGGTGTCGGGAATCGATGCAACGTGCGTTCAAAGCAATACCGGCAATTCCTGGGTGGTGAGCTTCACCGACCCAGCCGCTCGCTGCGGAGCCGCTGCGTCGGACAGCGCCGCACCGGGATTGATTCAGGCGCGATCCGGCAGCGACGGCAGCAGCGGCGTGAACGTTACCGCGTTGACTGGTGCCGACGCGGCATCGAGCTGCATCACGTTCAACGGTTTCGGTGGTGTCGAGACGACCTGCACCGGCGGTGCGTCGCCACTTGCCCGCATCAGTTTCGTATCGGCAGCAGCACCGGCCACCACGCGCGCGCTGGAAGTGCATGTCACACCGGGAGGCGCGATCCGGATGTGCGACCCCAATGCGGCTGACGGCACCCCGACGCGTTGCTGAATCCCGAAAGGAATTTTCATGCATAGGTACGCAAGACTCCCCCTTCGAAAGAATCAAGACGGCATCGCATTGATCGAGGCGCTGATCGCGATCTTTCTTTTCTCGCTTGGCATCCTCGCCCTGGTCGGACTGCAGGCGGTAATGAGCAAGAATGTGACGGAAGCCAAGCTTCGCGGCGAGGCCTCCTTTCTGGCCAACCAGCTCATCGGACAGATGTGGGCGGACTTGCCGAACCTTGCGAGCTATGCGATGACGGCGAACGGTTGCACCACCTCCACCTATGCGAGTTGCACGGCATGGCGAAGCATGGTGCAACAGATGTTGCCGAACGGTGCCGCCAATGTCACCGTCAACGGAAGTGACGTGAGCATTTCGCTGAGTTGGCAAATGCCGGGTGAGACAGTGCCTGCACGCTTCGCGATTGATGCGAACATCACCAACTGAATCGGCGGAGAAAATCGTGCACATCGAAAAGTCCGGACGCTCCGCAGGTTTTTCTCTGGTCGAGATCATGGTAGGTCTGACCATCGGCTTGATTACCGTCCTGGTCGTCAGTCAGGTCATGCAGGTGGCCGAGGCGCGAAAACGCGTATCGACGTCGGGCGCCGATGCCACCGTCAATGCGACGATGGCGCTGTATACGATCGAGCGCGATGGCAAGAATGCAGGCTACGGGATCAATACCGTCAAGGAGTCCACGGGATGCCCCATTCACGCGAAGTATGGTGGCGAAGACGAGATCGAATTCAACCTCGTGCCGGCACGAATCGTCAACGGCAGCGACACGGATGCCAATGCCCCTGATTCGGTGCAATTTTTGGCAAGCAACAAGAACGGCGTCACGCTGCCAACACGTATCGCGGTCGAGCATCCAAGGACTGCGGCCAACTTTTTCGTTGAGTCGGACATGGGAGTGCAGGACGGGGACCTGATGATCGCGGTGCCCACTAATCTCTCCGCCACACCTCCGACGTGGTGTTCGCTGTTTCAGGTCACGGGCACCGGCGGTGCAAGCGGTGGCGGGAATGGCAGCGGAAATGGTGGTAGCGGGAATGGCAGCGACAACGGCAATGGCAATGGAAACGCACAGGGGCAGAACCAGGTATTGCACAACTCCGGGCAGAGTGACTGGAATCAGCCGGGTGGTTCAACCATATTCCCCGAAGCCGGCTACGCGCCAGGTGATTACGTCATCAACCTGGGAAGCTTCCTCGACCATACCTACAGCATCCGCGGCAACTATCTGCGTCTTACCGATTACAGCTTGAAGACAAATAACCGGGCCGAGTTCGACCTGTATCCCAACATCGTGCAATTGCAAGCGGTGTACGGCAAGGACACAACCACCCCGCCGGATCACGTGGTCGATGCATGGAATGCGGATGCGCCGACCACGCCGGCTGAATGGCAGCAAGTCATAGCGATTCGCATTGCGCTGGTGGCACGCAGCCAGTCTCCTGAACCGGGCATCGTGACTCTCGACGGCAGCGTGGCTGCATCGACATGCGACAGTGCCAATCCGCATCCGGCGGCAGTCTGCTGGCGGCCCAATCCGACCGGCAACGGCGCCAAGATCGATGTCAGTGCAGGCAGTGCGAACTGGCAGCGTTATCGATATCGCGTGATGGAAACGACGATACCGCTGCGTAACGCCATCTGGCAACAATAGGCAGGAGCAGGACAGCCATGACGTCAACGTACAGTGCAGCCAATATGAAGATGAGTGTTCGCAACGGCGAGAAAGCGATATCCGGTCAGCGCGGGGTCTCGCTGATGATCGTGCTGATCGCACTGGTACTGCTGTCGCTTGGCGCAGTCGGATTGATCCGGATGGTGGATACCGGATCGCTGATCGTCGGCAATGTGGCGTTTAAACAGGGGGCGACATCGGCAGCCGACAAAGCAGTTGGAGCCGGCGTCAACTGGATTCTTGCGAATAACGGAGAAGGTGCGTCTGTCTCGGAAAATAATCAGGCGAACACGCTCTTCAAGAACAGCGTCACGAATGGTTATTACGCAAGCAGCCTCGACGAGCTCGATATCACTGGAAAATCAAGCAGTACTTCAAGAGTGCTCGTGGATTGGAACGATGACGGCTGCGCGTATGCCGCGAGCACATCGCGTGCATCGTGCATCAAGGCCACGCCAGAAGATGCGGCCGGTAATGGCTACACGACACAATACGTGATCACGCGCATGTGCAAGACGACGGGCGACCCTAACGCGACGGGCAACGGATGCGCGAAGCCGATATCGGGCAGCAGCAATGTTGCCAGCGGCAGGAACGACACCAACTACACCGACTATGCGCGCTTTACGGTGCCGCCCGGTCCGTACTATCGAATAGTGGTCCGCTCCAAAGGGCCACGCAATACCGTGAGCTTTACGGAAACCTACGTCCATTTCTAATGCGGGGAGTGACATGAAACCGAACACTGGATATATGGATCGGCGCTGTATGCACACGATGCGCGCGATCTTGCTGACGCTCTCCAGCGTGCAATCCGTCATCGCATTGGCGGCCGTCACGGACCTTGCCAATGGACCGTTGGCAACCGGCATTACCAGCGCCAACACGGTCAAGCCCAATATCGCATTTGTCGTGGATGATTCCGGCTCGATGGATGATCAGAACATGCCGAATGACGAGGGTACCAACAGGGGCAACCGTTGCTGGGGATCCAGTAAATACAACACGTTGTTCTATGATCCGGAAAATACATACAAGCCGCCTTTCAAGCTGGATGGTGCCGTGTATTCCGATGGCGTTACCCGCTATCCTGACGCCAGCTTCACCGCAGCATTGAAAGACGGCTATTTCCCAGCCAATGGCTATACCTACAGCGGGGACTCCAGCAGCAACACGACAACGAATCTCTCCACATTGTCGAATCTGACGCCGAATGCGGTCAGCTGTTCAAAAGGGGTGGATTGCCCAAATGCTTCCGTCACTTCCACCAAGTACTACTACTCCAGACACAAAACCAACGAGAATGCTGCAACGTGCGAAGCTGACAGCAATTACAGCATCGTCATTGATCCTGACAAGATCGGTGCGCCAGGTATGCTGGATGGCGGGAGTACTGCTGCCAAGATCGCCGCTGCCAAGACCAATTACGCAAACTGGTACACCTACTATCGCCGCCGCGCGATGCTGATGAAGGCGGCTACCGGAGAAGCATTCAAGGATCTGGACGAAGCAAAATACAGGATTGGCCTGTTTTTTCTGAACAGTGTTGAATCCGGCGCAGACGAGTCCACCCAGAAGAACAATGATCTGAAGATCGCCGACTTCAGCGGCACGGCATCCGGATCGCAGCGCAGCATCTGGTACAGCCGGCTGTATGGCGGCCGGGATGGAGGATATACGCCGTTGCGTGGCGCCCTGTCGCGCATGGGGCGCATGTATGCGGGCCAGATATCCGGATGGGATCCGGTGCAGTATTCCTGCCAGCAGAATTTCACCATTCTTTCGACCGACGGATATTGGAACACTCAGGCGGAAACCTCATCCTACGGTCCCAAGCGCATTGATGGCTCGACCGACGTCGGCAATCAGGACGGGGCCGCCACGTCGGCAGTGAGCGCGAGAGCAACGATTTCCATCAGCAAGGAGTTAGGCAATGGGAAAAGTGGCTGCTATCAGTTCACCAGCGTCAGCGTCAATCCGGGCACCGCACCCATCGAGTTGATGAATGGCGCTGCACCGAAAGAGTGTACGGTCGACGCGGACACTCTCGGCATGGCTGTGCGCGACTCCATCAAAGCCAGGACGGGAACCACGGGGTTCAGTGCGGCTTACAACAACAATGTCATCACTATCACGGCACCCGCATCGCTTGGCGCACTGACGGTCGTTCCTGTTGTCACGGCGGCGAAGGATCCGAATTCCGGAGCGAAGTACCGTAATTTTCCCGCTTCCGCATTCAACGGTGGAGCGCCTGCGACGGAAGGGGCAATGCTGCCGTACATGGACGCGCTCAATATCAGCAATACACTCGCGGATATCGGTTACTACTATTACACCACCGATCTGCGGGACCAGGTCCTGAACAATTGCAGCAACACGATCGGCAGCACGACCTACTCCAATCTCTGCGAGAACAATGTGCGCGGCAGCGACAAGGACAGTAACAGCAAGCAGCATATGACCACATTCACCATCGGATTGGGAGTCAGCGGCACGATCAAGTATGAAGCCAACTATAAGGACGCTCAAAACGTCACGGGCGTGACGCAGTACTACGACATCGTCAATGGCAGCGCCAACTGGCCCAATCCGAATACCGAACTTACAAAAATCGACGACTTGTGGCATGCCGCGGTCAATGGCCGAGCCATGTATTACAGCGCGACCAATGCGAAAACGCTGAAAGACGGGATTCAGTCCGCGCTGGCCGGTATCCAGTCGAGCAAGGGCTCATCCGCCGCAGCGGCGACATCGAATCTGGAACCAGTAGCAGGCGACAACTTTGTCTATGTCGCGTTGTACCAGACGCTCAAATGGGATGGTGATTTGACGGCGTATTCAATGGATCCAGGCACCGGTGCGCTATCCGGCGTACCACTTTGGTCCGCGCAGGCGCAGCTGGACGCACAAGTCAATGCTGCCGAAACTGCGGCTGCCCCAGGCGATGGCCGGACCATCAAGTTCTTCAGTGCCGGTGCGACGAACAAGCTGAAGGACTTCACGCTGACGGACCTGACGGCGGATGGCTTGAACAGCCATTTCGAAAACATCTGCAGCAAGACGCCTGCGATTGCCCAATGCGGTTCCAATGGCGATAGTTTGAGCACCGACCAGAAAGCACTGGCCAACAATGGCGACAATCTCGTCAATTACCTGCGCGGCCGTAGCGTATACGAAGACGAGGCCGTCAACGCAACGACTATCAACCGCATCTATCGCGGGCGCGATCATGTATTGGGCGATATCGTCAATGCCGTTCCGGTTTACATGAAGAAACCGCCGTTCAGCTACGACACGTTCGACACCACGTATGCGACGTTCAAGACCAATAATGTCAATCGTGCGGCCACGGTCTTTGTTGCAGCCAATGACGGCATGCTTCACGCCTTCAATGCCGACGGCAACAGTACGCAAAAGGGCAGGGAGCGGTGGGCCTATGTGCCGACTTTCGTCATGTCGAAGATGTGGCGCCTCGCGGATCGCAACTACGCAGACAACCATCAATACCTTGTCGATGGTTCGCCGACGCTGGCCGATATCTGCACGACATTCAGCACGGACAATCCGCAGGTCTGCGCAGCGACCTCGAACTGGAAGACCATTCTTGTCGGCGGCTTGAACAAGGGCGGCTGCGGCTACTATGCGCTGGACGTCACCGATCCGGCCGCGCCCAAGGGGCTGTGGGAATTCAGCAACCCCAATCTCGGATACAGCTTCGGCAATCCGGTGGTGGTCAAGCGCAAGGATGGCCGCTGGGTCGTGATCTTCAGTTCGGGCTACAACAACTATCCCGGTAACGGCTGCGGCAATACCGGTGATGGTAACGGCCACGTGTTTGTGGTGGATGCAGTGACCGGTCAACTGTTGGATGACATACCCACGTATACCACTGGCACAACGCCTGCCGGCACGACGGATACGCCGAGCGGGCTGGGCAAGCTCGCCGGATGGGTGGAAAACGTCTCGCTTCCGATCGCGGACCGTTTGTATGGTGGCGACCTGCGAGGCAACATGTGGCGCATCGATTTCGATAACAACCATGCTCCGGCGGGCAAGGAGGCGGTGCTGCTGGCGCAGCTCAAGGATGGCGGCAACAACCGGCAGCCTGTGACAGTCAAGCCCCAGCTTGCCGTGGCAGGGACATCCGGCGCGCAGCAGCCCATCGTCATGGTCGGCACCGGCAGGTATCTTGGCGAGGCAGATCTCACTGACACCAGCCAGCAATCCGTCTACGCTCTCAAGGATTCCCTCGGCACGACCGGGATCGCGAACGTGCGCGGCAGCACGATGGTGTCGCGAACCCTGACGCAAACAAGTGGCTCAAATGAAAAAGAACTGGCCGGTCGGACCATCCGTACTGTCAGCGGGGATGCGATCAACTGGGCGAGCAACGACGGCTGGTACCTCGACTTCAATCCGAACAATGCGTCTCCGGGGGAGCGCGTGAATGTCGATATGTCGATGCAGCTCAATACCCTGACCCTTGCGGCAAACGTGCCGGCCAATAGTGTCTGCAATGATGCAGGCGGCTATGCATTCCTCTATTTCCTTGACATCAATACAGGCATGAATCTGAGCTTGTCGACAGACGGCATGGCCGGCCTGCGTCTGAGCAGCAATGCCTTGGTGGCGGGTATCAGGACGGTGCGATTGATCAACGGCAGAACGGTCACGATCATTACCGACACAGCCGGCAACGTCAGTTCGGAAGTGAATCCAAGCAATCTGGGCGGCGGCATCAATGCGCGCCGCACAACCTGGCGCGAAATTCCCGATTGATCGATGCAAGCAGTCTCGCGAAGTCCCTTGCCGCCAGGCAGGGGACTTTGATGTCGAAAATGAAGATGGAAAAGCCAATGCGGTTCGGCCTGCTCGCTACACTGGCCTTGCATGCTGCGTCAGTCGCGGTATGGCAATCGCAGTCAACGAACATGCATGTCTCCTCCGCACCTGCGCACGAGGAGCGTGTCATGCAGGTGCAATTCCGATCCCCTCCACGCGATGCTCCGGCCGGTCCGCAATCAGTCTCTCCGACGGCGGTTCCTGAGCCTGCCGTCGAAATGATTGCCGACAGCCAACTCAAAGCGGGCACGATGGACAAGGCGGAAGATGATTCATCTCCATTCGCCATACTGCCCATTCTGCGCGTGCAGGAAGCACCGTATCTTTCCGCCGGAGAGCTCGATGAGCCCGCACGTCCGCAGGAGCCGGTGATCGTGCCGTTCCCCGATGAACCGCTTCAAACCGGCAGGGCGGCCGGTGTGCTGGTCCTGTACATCGGCGCGGACGGCAAGGTTGATCGTGTTGAGGTGGACGAAGCGGATTGGTCTCCAGGCTTTGAGAAAGTTGCCATCGAAACCTTCATGCAAGCGAAGATGCAGCCGGGCATCAAGGATGGCAAGACGAGCCGGTCGCGCATGAAAATTCTTGTCGAATTTGAGGGACAGTAGAGCGGCGAAATCAGGCGAGGCCGCGTCACTCACGCATGCGGCAAACTTCCTTGTCACCCGCCAAACCCCGCTGTAAAACCAATCCCCGCCACACCTGTCCTAATTCCTGTGAACGGAGGAAATCATGACCACGACCCGGACAGAGCGCGATACCTTCGGCCCGATTGCGGTTCCTGCCGATCGTTTGTGGGGCGCGCAGACGCAGCGTTCGCTCGAGCACTTTCATATTTCCACGGAGCATATGCCGGAGGAATTGATCGTGGCGCTGGCGAGCGTCAAGCAGGCTTGCGCGACGGTCAATCTTGAGCTCGGCCTGCTCGACGAGAAGAAGGCGAACGCCATCGGACAGGCGGCGGAGGAGGTGATCGCGGGGTTGCATCGCGACGAGTTCCGGCTGTCGGTGTGGCAGACCGGATCGGGCACGCAGACCAACATGAACATGAACGAGGTGCTGGCCAATCGCGCCTCGGAGCTGTTGGGCGGGATGGTGGGCGAGGGGCGGCTGATTCATCCCAACGATGAGGTCAACCTCGGCCAGTCGTCCAACGATGTCTTCCCGACGGCGATGCATGTGGCGGCGGCGATCGCTGTGGCCAAGCGCCTGCTGCATGCGATCCGCGATCTGCGCAAGACGCTGGATGCGAAATCGGCGGCGTTTGCCGATATCGTGAAGATCGGACGCACGCATTTGCAGGATGCGACGCCGCTCACGCTGGGGCAGGAGTTTTCCGGGTATGTGGCGCAGCTCGATTTTGCCGAGGCGATGATCAAGGCGACGTTGCCCGCGCTGTATGAACTGGCGATCGGTGGCACGGCGGTGGGCACCGGCCTGAACACGCATCCCGAATTCGGCGAGCGCGTGGCGGCGCAATTGACACGCAGCACGGGTTTGCAGTTCAGGAGCGCCGCCAACAAGTTTGCCGCGCTGGCGACGCACGATCCGATGGTGGCGGCGCATGGCGCGTTGAAGACGCTGGCCGCCGCGTTGACGAAGATCGCCAACGATGTGCGCTGGTTGGCGTCGGGGCCGCGTTCCGGCCTCGGCGAAATCACGATTCCCGAGAACGAGCCGGGCAGTTCGATCATGCCGGGCAAGGTCAATCCGACGCAGTGCGAGGCGCTGACCATGCTGTGCGCGCAGGTGTTCGGCAACGATGTGGCGATCAACTTCGGCGGCGCTTCCGGCAACTTCGAGCTGAATGTGTACAAGCCGCTGATCGCGCACAATTTCCTGCAGAGCGTGCGCATGCTGGCCGATGGCATGAAGAGTTTCGACGAGCATTGCGCGCGCGGGATCGAGGCCAATCACGCGCGCATTGCCGACTTGATGGAAAGCTCGCTGATGCTGGTGACGGCGCTGACGCCGCATATCGGTTATGACCGCGCGGCGCAGATTGCGAAAAAGGCGCATCACGAAGGCTCGACCTTGAAAGAGGCGGCGCTGGCGCTGGGACATGTGACGGAGGAGGAGTTTTCCAAGTGGATTCAGCCGAGCGAAATGACGCGACCGAAGCACATGTAGTGTTCTTCCTCACACAATCTGTCCGTGATACGGGCGTCGCCCCGTGACGACAAGAACACGGCACCGTTGGCAGCAAGGGATGTCAGCAGGGTGCGCAGTGCGCATCATTGCCGCCGCCTTCTACCTTCCTCTGCCATGCATGGCAGGAAATTCCATCACTGCGATCACTGCGCCTGAAACGACTGCACAATCTGCTCCCGCAGCCAGCAATTGGCCGGATCGTTGTCCACATTCGAATGCCAGTAGAGAAACACGTCGAAGGCCGGGACCTCAAGCGGGAAGGGCAGGATCTGGTTGTCGAATTGCTGGTTGGCGATGCGCGCGTAGCGGCCCGGCATGGTCAGGATCAGATTGGTCTGGCTGACGACGCGGCAGGCGGCGAAGTAGTGCTGGCAGCGCAGGCGGATGCGGCGTTCCAGGCCGAAGCGGCTCAGTTCGAAGTCCTGCAACCCCGGCCCCTTGCGGCGCGAGCTGGCGAGGATGTGGTCCTGCTTCAGGTAGGTGGCGATGTCGAGCGCGCCATCGATTTCCGGGTGGCCCTTGCGCACGACCACGACGGTCGAGTCCTGGTCGATGCGCTTGTGCAGCACCTTGTTCGACAATGGCAGCAGCACGTCGATGGCGGCGTCGAGCGTGCCGGCGGCCAGCTCCCCTTCAAGCTCGCGGCGGTCGACGTGGATCGCCGCGAGGTCCGCCAGCGGCGCCTGCTGACTGACGCGCATGATCAGCGGCGGCAGGATGGTCGCTTCCAGCACGTCGCGCAATCCCAGCTTGAACTGCTTCGGCATGGTGGCCGGGTCGAACTGGTCGAGCCCGTTCAAGGTCACTTCCAGTCCGCGCAAGGCTCGCCGCACCGGCTCGATCATGTTGCGCGCCAGCGGCGTCGAGACCATCGTGTGTCCCTGGCGCACGAACAACGGGTCGTCGAACATCTGCCGCAGTCGTCCCAGGGCGTGGCTGATGGCCGGCTGCGTCAGATTCAGTTTCTGGCTGGCGCGCGTGACGCTGCCTTCTGTGTAGATCGCTTCGAAGACGGTGAAGAGGTTCAGGTCTACGCGGGATATATGCATGAAATTTATGTGAATCGATAATAACTATTCATTTGATGGATTCTACGCCCGGCGATAAGCTTTCCTCAACTCGGTAATGAGATTTCACGGAAGGCATTCGGCATGGGACAGATTTATCTCATTCGGCATGGACAGGCGTCATTCGGCAGCGAGAACTACGACGAGCTGTCCGCACTCGGGCACGAGCAGGCCCGTTTGCTGGGCGAGTGGTTCGCCAACGGCAAGCAGCAATTCCACCGCATCGTCACCGGTGATCTGAAGCGCCATCGGCAGACCGCGAATGCCTGCATTGCGGTGTTGCCCATGGCGTCGCGCGTCGATCTCGACTGGCAGACCGATCCCGGTTTCAATGAATACGATCACCATGAAGTGATGATCCGGCATCGCCCGGAGTTCGACGATCCGGCGGCTGTGAAGCATTTTTTCGCCACGACCGAGAACGCGCGTTATGTGTTCCAGCAATATTTCCAGGAATCCATGGCGCGCTGGATGAGCGGCGAACACGATGCCGACTATCGCGAACCCTGGTCCGCGTTCCGCACCCGCGTCGTGAGTGCGTTGCAACGCTTGATCGAAAGCGCCGGCCAGTCGCAGTCGATCGCGGTCTTCACCTCCGGCGGCACGATCTCGACCATCGCTCAGCATCTGCTCGGCCTGCCGGATCAGAAGGTGGCCGAACTCAACTGGTCGCTCGTCAACTGCGCCATCACCAAGCTGCTGTACCGGCGCGGCGCGGTTTCCCTCAGTTATCTCAACAACTTCGCGCATCTGGAATGGCTCGGCCAGCCGGAGAGCGTTACTTATCGCTGATCCACAGGAACATCATGGCTACCACCAATCTCTTCGACCTCACCGGAAAAGTCGCACTCGTCACCGGCGCCAGCCGCGGCATCGGCGAATCCATCGCCAAAACGCTCGCCGCTTACGGCGCGCATGTGATCGTTTCCAGCCGCAAGGCGGAATCCTGCGAAACGGTCGTCGCCGCCATCCGGGAAGCGGGCGGTTCGGCCGAAGCAATCGCCTGCCACATCGGCGAGATGGCACAGATCGAGGCGCTGTTCGCCACGATTGAACGCAAACACGGCCGGCTCGACATTCTGGTCAACAACGCGGCGACCAATCCGTATTTCGGCCCGATCGTCGATACCGACCTGTCCTCGTTCCAGAAGACGCTCGACGTCAATATTCGCGGCTATTTCTACAGCTCGGTGCATGGCGTCAAATTGATGGCGAAGAACGGCGGCGGCAGCATCGTCAACGTCGCTTCGGTCAACGGCGTCATTCCCGGCGACATGCAAGGCATCTATTCGATCACCAAGGCGGCGGTGATTTCGATGACGCAGGCCTTCGCCAAGGAGTGCGCGCCGTCCGGTGTGCGCGTCAACGCCTTGCTGCCCGGCGCGACCGACACCAAGTTCGCCTCCGCGCTGGTGCACAACCCGGCCGTGCTGAACAAGATGATGCCGCACGTGCCGATGCGCCGCGTGGCGCAACCGGACGAGATGGCGGGCGCGGTGCTGTATCTGGCATCGAATGCCGCGAGCTACACCACCGGTACCTGCCTGAATGTGGATGGCGGTTATCTGCTCGGATAAGGGCATGCCGACGGCGAGCAATATCGATACCGAAAAAGACTGAACATTCCTTGATTGACATGAACCACAACGCACGCGGTGTGCACACAACGGAGTAAAAATGGATTTCCAATACAGCCCCAAAGTCAAGCAACTGCAGGAACGCCTGAACGCCTTCATGGATGAGCACATCTATCCGAACGAAGCGACGTTTTTTGGCGAGATCGAGGCGAACCGCCGCAAGGGCGATGCCTGGATTCCGACCAAAATCATGGAAGAGCTGAAGGAGAAGGCGCGCGCGGCGGGATTGTGGAATCTGTTCCTGCCGGAATCGACGCGTGGCGCGGGCCTGACCAATCTCGAATACGCGCCGCTGTGCGAGATCATGGGCCGCGCCAGCTGGGCACCGGAAGTGTTCAACTGCTCCGCGCCCGATACCGGGAACATGGAGACGCTGGAACGCTATGCCAGCGAGGAACTGAAAGAGCAATGGCTGAAGCCGCTGCTGGAAGGCAAGATCCGCTCCTGCTTCGCGATGACCGAACCGGCGGTTGCCTCGTCGGACGCGACCAACATCGAAAGTCGCATCGTGCGCGACGGCGACCATTATGTGATCAACGGCCGCAAATGGTGGTCGTCGGGCGCGAACGATCCGCGCTGCAAGGTTTTCATCTTCATGGGCAAGACCGATCCCGACAATCCGAACAAGCACCTGCAGCAATCGATGATCGTGGTGCCGCGCGACACGCCGGGCGTGAACATCCTGCGCCACCTGCCGGTGCTCGGCTTCGATGACGCGCCGCATGGCCATGCCGAAATCGTGTTCGAGAACGTGCGCGTGCCGGCCTCCAACATCCTGCTCGGCGAAGGGCGCGGCTTCGAGATCGCGCAAGGCCGCCTCGGCCCGGGCCGCATCCATCACTGCATGCGCCTGATCGGCGTGGCGGAACGCGCGCTGGAAAAAATGTGCAAGCGCACGCTGACCCGCGTCGCCTTCGGCAAACCGGTAGCGGAACAGACCGTGACGCTGGAGCGCATCGCGGAGTCGCGCATCCTGATCGACCAGGCGCGCTTCCTCGTGCTGAATGCCGCGCAGATGATGGACACCGTCGGCAACAAGGCCGCGCTGAAGGAAATCGGCATGATCAAGGTGGCCGCGCCGAACATGGCATGCCAGGTGATCGACTGGGCGATCCAGGCGCATGGCGGCGGCGGCATGACGGATGAATTCCTCGCGCATGCCTACGCCGGCGCGCGCTCGCTGCGCATCGCGGACGGCCCGGACGAAGTGCACCGCAACCAGATCGGCAAGCTGGAACTGAGAAAGTACAAGGCGGAAAAGGCGGTGCAGCGCTAGGATTACTGCGTCATCAACATCAACATCGACATCGCCGAACAGCTCCTTCCCTCTGCAAAGAGGGGAGGAGTGTTCCTATGTGGAAGTGATATTGGCAGGCGGTCGAGCATGCAATACCGAACCGCCATCGTCTCGAAAAAGCGGCCAGAGAGCCGGCGCGAAACGATGACGGCATGACACAACGAGAAGGAGACAAACGATGAACGACAACGTAATTGATGCAGTGGATTTTCCGTGGATCAAATCCTATCCGGCAGGCGTGCGCTGGGAGGCGCAATTGCCCGTCATGCCCGTGCCGCAATTGCTGGACGATGCGGCGGCGAAGTGGCCAGACAATCCCGCGCTCGATTTCATGGGAAGGAAAATCACGTATCGCGAGTTGCAGCAACTGGTCGATCGCGCCGCGAAGGGTTTTCAGAAGCTGGGCGTGAAACCGGGCGTGCATGTCGGCCTCTATCTGCCGAACACGCCGCATTACGTGATCAGTTTCTTCGCTGTGTTGAAGGCGGGCGGCACGGTGGTGAACTATTCGCCGCTCGATGCGGAAAAGGTGCTGGAGCACAAGGTCGAGGACAGCGAAACCGACATCATCGTGACGCTCGACCTCAAGGTGCTGTATCCGCAGATGGACAAGCTGCTGGGTGCGACGCGCCTGCAGAAGCTGGTGATCGGCAGCATCGCTGAGATGGCTGCGCATCCCGACGCAGTGCGCGGCCACATGCAGCAGGCAGGCCTGTTGAGCGAAGTGGCGGCCGACGAACGTCATCACAGCTTTGCGCAATTGCTGGACAACGATGGCGCATACACGCCGTACCCGGTGACGGACCCGGCCGATGCCATCGCCGTATTGCAATACACCGGCGGCACGACCGGACTGCCCAAGGGCGCGATGCTCACGCACGCGAATCTCACGGCGGCATGCAGCCAGATTCTCGCCAACGTCAGCGGCGAACCGAAGGTGCTGGAGGAAGGCAAGGAACGCGTGCTGGCCGTATTGCCCTTGTTCCATATCTACGCGCTGACAGTCGATATGCTGTTCGGCATCCAGATGGGGGCGGAACTGGTGCTGCATACCCGCTTCGAGGTGGAAGCGGCGGTCAAGGATTTGTCGGCGAAGAAAATCACCGTGTTCCCCGGCGTGCCGACCATGTACACCGCGATCATCAATTACCCGGACATCGGTAACTACGACTTGAGTTCCCTGAAGTTCTGCAATTCCGGCGGCGCGCCACTGCCGGTCGAAGTCAACCAGACTTTCCAGCGGCTGACCGGCTGCTGCCTGGTGGAAGGCTGGGGCATGACGGAGACTTCGCCGACCGGCACCTTCACGCCGATCTACGGCACGCAAAAGGTCGGTTCCTGCGGCATCCCGACCATTGGAGTGACGCTGAAATTCGTCAGCGTGGACGACCCGACGCAGGAAGTGTCGCGTGGCGAGCGCGGCGAAATGTGCATCAAGGGGCCGAACGTGATGAAGGGCTACTGGAAGAAGCCGGAAGCGACGGCGGCCTCGATGACGGCGGACGGATTCTTCCGCACCGGCGATGTGGCGACCATGGATGAAGACGGTTTCGTCTACATCGTCGATCGCACCAAGGACATGATTCTGTGCGGCGGCTACAACGTCTATCCGCGCAACATCGAGGAAGCGATCTACGAGCATCCATCGGTGGCCGAGGTCAGCGTCATCGGCATCCCCGATGAATACCGGGGACAGTCTCCGAAGGCATTCATTTCGCTGAAGAAGGGAGCTGCCGCGTTCACGCTGGAGGATCTCAAGGGCTTCCTGAAAAAGCGGCTGGGCAAGCACGAGATGGTGCAGGCGATGGAGATCCGCGCGGAACTGCCGAAGACGCCGGTGGGCAAGCTGTCCAAAAAGGAACTGTACGACGAAGAGGCGAAGAGACGGGCGGTATCCTGATGCGGCCCCGGCCAGCCTGGGTCGAAGGAGCCACTGGCCGGTCGTGCGGGGATTCACTTTTCAATCGCAAACTTGCATTGATTCTTTCACCTGCGGGGCACATTGACGATGTCGGGAATCATCAGAAACATGATCACGATCCTTGTCTCATTGTTCAGGCATGGGACGGCGGTCCCCGTCGGGTGTGTGCGAACCGCTTTTCTCGTTGGCCCCTGGGACACCGGCATTGCCACTTTGAAGAGCGACAAGTATTTTCAGCTGGTGGAGGCCGCGCAGTTTGACTTCATGATCAAGACCGGGCTGCTGGGCATGTTTCTGAGAAATGGATACCGCTTCGTCAACGCATCGCAACTCATCAAATTCTCCAGACCGATCAGGATATTCACGAAACTGGAGATCGAAACAGGAATCGCCTATTGGGATGACAAATGCGCATACTTCGAACACGTGTTTTCTGTCCGGGGCGAAAAATACGCGCGGGTATTCGTCAAGGTGAAGTTCAAGAAAGGCGGCAAGACGATTGATCCCGCCCATCTCGTCGGTCAGTGAGGATCTCTCAAGCCGCAATCCTTGAAATCTTGGGACGACGCCATCAACGCCTTGTAAGAGCATCTAACAAAATGATTCTGAGGGTGTTGCCCTTGCAGGGCGCATCTGCGCTTGCAAGCGCAGACCGTTTCGCAGGCGGACGGCATGCCGTCCGAAACCCCTGCTACACCCGCCTTGCCGTACAAGTTGTACTGTCTGCGGCGGCGCGCCTACTCAGAACCGCTTTGCTTCATTTTGTTAGATGCTCTAAGAACCCTGGCGATTCGAGGCAGACTGCCAAAGCTGTGCAGAATGATATGGAAGGGAGACGGGAAGAGGGAGGGCTGCAAATTCGGGCCGCGAATTTGCGTCTGACAAAAGCATCGCGGTGCGGGGCTCCCGCAGGAGTGGAGCCCCGCACCGATTGCTCTACAACTTGCAGACAAGCCGGTTGAACCGAATCGATGTATCCGTCAACGTGGCGTGCCGCGCCGCAGCAGGTTCACGATCGCAAGCAGCACGACCGCGCCGAGGAACGATACCAGCAGCGATGAAATGCTGAAGTCGTTCTGATTGATGGTGCCGGTGCCGAACAACGGAGCCAGCAGCCAGCCGCCCAGCAATGCCCCGACGATGCCGACCACGACGTTGAGCAGCATGCCTTGCTGTGCATCGGTTCTCATCACCAGGCTTGCGAGCCATCCGAGAATACCGCCAACAACAATCCAGATAATGAAATTCATACCTACCTCCTATGTATGTTGATAGACTGGCTACATCGATAGACTGGTCATGAAGAACTTGGTTCATGGCCGGCCCGGCTGTTCGGATTCAAACCGCTGACTGTACAAACCGGGTACTGCACTGCATTTTTCGCTACCTGTTCCCTCCTGCTTGAAACGACTGAAAACCGTACGGCACGGCCTGCCTGTTCATGACATGCCGTTGCGCATGTGCCTGCCGCGCTTGCGGCCGGACTTGCCGTCATCCGGCAAGGGCAACATGGAAAAACCTTCCTCGTCTTCGACCAGCACTGTTGCGTCTTCGCGTGATCTGGTCAAACCGGCGGCGTAGGCATAGGCGTCCTCCTTCTCGTCAAACGATGCAAGCGGCATCTCGGCACCCTTCTCCGATACATCCCATCTGCCGTGAAGACCCGGCGATACGCAGATCACCAATGGCTCTTTCCCTTCGTTTTCCATCGCCATATCTCCTCGGTGCAGGAGTCGGTCAGACGCGCGATGGCCGCGCTTGTCCAATGCGAGCATTGCTGCGCTCATGCCGAAATGCGCTTCATGCCTTCGTACATGACACGCGCCGGGCCATCTGCATTGCGTGAGATATGGTGCAAATCCTGTGCCTGTCTGTTGCTGTCAAAAACCAGGCCATTGCTGTTTATTTGGCAATCTCATCTTGTAAATGTTCCATTGATTATTGAAAACGCTACATGCGCTGCATCAGGAATCGACATGTCTTGATAAAAGTCGATTTCAAGCGAGACTTGCCTCAACTCAATGCGACATCAGTACCGGCACGGTCATCCTTTCCAGCACCGTGCGCGTCACGCCGCCGAGCAGAATCTCGCGAAAGCGTGAATGGCCGTAGCCGCCCATGACGATCAGATCGCAGTGCAATTCGGCCGCCAGCGCGAGCAGCGCATGGCCGATCTCGGCATCGGTACTGCGTTGCGTGACGTCAACCTTGATGCCGTGCCGCGCGAGGTACAGGGCGATGTCCGCGCCCGGCACGCCGCCTTGCGCCGACGTGGGCAGTTGTTCGTCCGGATTGAACAGCGCCACTTCCACGATCTGTGCGCGTTTGAGCAAGGGAATCGCGTTGGTAATGGTGCGCGTCGCGGCCATGCTCGCGTCCCACGCGATCAGCACGCGGCTGCCGATGTTGTCGAACCGGCCGGCGTAGGGAGTGATCAGCACCGGCCGTCCCGAATGGAGCACCACGTATTGCGGAAAATCCGGCATCACGATCGGCGAGATTTCATCGGGATCCATCTGTCCGATCACCACCAGGTCGCAATAACGCGCCTGCAGGCACACGCCGCCGCCCGCCTCGTCATCCACCAGCCGCTTTTCGAAGGAGGGGATGCCGACCTTCTGCGCCACCGCTTCGAATTCTTCCAGCCCGCGATCCGCGCGCTGGCGCAGCAGATCGAGGTGAATCCTGAAGTTGGGGCCGACATCGGCCAGCATTTTCGCGCGCTGCAGATAACGCGATGCGCCGGTCATTGCCGTACCGATCAGATGAGCGTTTTCCGCCATGGCAACGGTCGCGGCGAGCTTGATCCGCTCGCTCGCATGTTCCGATTCGTCCACATGCACCAGGACGGTCTTGTACGACATCTTGCACCTCGACCCACAGGCCGCGCCACGCTGCGATAAAAGACTTCCTCAGCTTTTACGTTAGTGCGGAGCGGGAGCGGCAAGAAGGTGCAGAGGCCGGGATTTGATATATCTCAAATCGGCGGCATGCATGCAATCGCCAAGGGCGGTATGCGGTGGCGGCCGTTGCCGCCGCTTCCTTGATTTCAGCGTGCCCTTGCCTACAATAAAACATGTTGTGTCCCGCAAAAGCGCAGCGGTGCGGCGGTCATCCGCTGAGCCGGCGTCCAACAAGGTTCCCATCGTGGCCATCGCCCATTTCCGGTTCTACGCAGAGCTCAATCAATTCCTCGCCCCACGCCATCGCCAGCGCAGCTTCAGTTACGCGCTGTCACGCGACGCCACCGTCAAGCACACCATCGAGGCGCTCGGCGCGCCCCATACCGAAGTGGAACTGATCCTCGTCGATGGCGAATCGGTCGATTTTTCATGGCGTTTGCAGGGCGGCGAACGGGTCAGCGTGTACCCGCACTTCAGCACGCTGGACATCAGCGCGCTGACGAAAGTGCGCGGACCGTCGTTGCGCGGCGAACGCTTCATCGCCGATGCGCATCTCGGCCAGCTCGCGAAAAACCTGCGCATGCTCGGCTTCGACGTGCTGTACCGCAACGATTACAGCGATGCGGAAGTGGCGCGCATCGCGGCCGAAGACGAGCGCATCGTGCTGACCCGCGACCGCGATTTGCTGATCAGAAAGGAAATCGTGCGCGGCTGTTATCTGCATGCCGTCCCGTGCGACGAGCAGATCGCCGAATTGGTGGCGCGCTTCGACCTGTCCGGCAGCGCCCGCGCCTTCAGCCGCTGCCTGACCTGCAACGGCGTGCTGCGCGTGGTGGAGAAAAGCGCCGTGGCGCATCGCGTGCCGACGCACAGCAGGCGCTTCTACGACCGCTTCTTCGAATGCGAAGTCTGTGCGCAGGTGTACTGGGAAGGCTCGCACGTGGCGCACATGCGCGAACGAGTGGCGCAGATGCTGGGAGGTAACGGCAATCGCGAAAGTATCGGGGTGCATGGTCTGTAAGGAAGGCTCCATGCGTCTGCCGCAACCTCACGGCGTGACGAGAAACCGCGCACAATGCGGAACCGCGCACGCCACGCTATCCTCGATCTTTTTCACCAGCATCCCGACATGGAAAAACAGTTCTCCGCCGCCTGCGAACGCAACCGCGATCCCATCTTGCAAATCCTGCGCGAGGTCTTCGCCGACCGCAGACATGTGCTCGAAATCGGCAGCGGCACCGGCCAGCACGCCGTCCACTTCGCCGCGCACCTGCCGCACCTGCGGTGGCAGACGAGCGATCTGCCGCGAAATCATTCCAGCATCATCGCCTGGCAAGACGAGGCCGGCTTGCCGAACGTGATGCCGCCGCTCGCGCTGGATGCCGGCGGCGATGCATGGCCAGCCGGTCCGTTCGATGCCGTGTTCAGCGCCAACACCTGCCACATCATGGCGTGGCACGAAGTGGAAGGCATGTTCGCCGGCATCGGCCGTGTGCTGGGCCGCGACGGCGTGCTGTGCATCTACGGCCCGTTCAACTACGAAGGGAAATTCACCAGCGAGAGCAATGCGCGCTTCGACACGGCGTTGAAGGAGCAGGCCCCGCACATGGGCATCCGCGATGTCGAGGAAGTGAACCGCCTGGCGCGTGAACAAGGTCTGGAGCTGCAGGCGGACCACGCCATGCCGGCCAACAACCGGCTGCTGGTGTGGCGGCGCGGACGGGCGTGACGAGGATCGAACGACTTTTCGTTCAATGCACCGGCATCCGCATTTCCATCCTCAGCAGTTCGCCGAACCTGTCCGCATTGACCGGCGCGCTGAAGAAGTAGCCTTGCACGGTATCGCATTCATGTTCGTGCAGGAAATCGACCTGCTGCTGGGTTTCCGCGCCTTCGGCGATGACGGTGCATTCGAGGCTGTGCGCAAGGCCGATGATCGCCTTCGTGATCGCGGCGTCGCCGTGGTCCTGCGGCACGCCCTGCACGAACGAGCGGTCGATCTTGACCGCCTGGATGGGGAAGCGTTTCAGATAGGCCAGTGACGAATAACCGATGCCGAAATCGTCGATCGCCACGCTGATGCCGATGTCGCGCAGGCTCTTGAGCAGGACGATGGCCTTGTCGGGGTTGGCCATCACCGTGCTTTCCGTGATCTCCAGTTCCAGCCATGCCGGATCGAGCGCGGTGTCGTCGAGTATCTCGCGTATGTCGGCGATCAGGTTGTCGTCCGACATCTGCAGCGGCGACAGATTGACCGCCACCTTCAGACGCGTCGCATTCGCGTCCTGCCACAACCGGTTCTGGATGCAGGCGGCGCGGATCGCCCATTTGCCGATCGCATGGATCAGTCCGGTCTCTTCCGCCAGCGGAATGAATCGTTGCGGCGGGACCGATCCCAGCGCCGGATGGTTCCAGCGCAGCAGCGCCTCCATGCCGGTAATGCGGCGCGACAGCATGTCGACCTTGGGCTGGTAGTGCAGCGACAGCTGATCGTGCCGGATCGCGTCGCGCAGCGCTTCTTCCAGCCGCAGCCGCTCGCTCGTGTGCAGATTCATTTCCTCCGAGTAGTAGCGGTAGGCGTTGCGGCCCGATTGCTTGGCACGGTACATCGCGGTATCGGCTTTCTTCAGCAGCGCATCGGCGTCGATTCCGTCGGTCGGGAAGCTGCTGATGCCGATGCTGGTCGTGATGTTGAGCGTGTGCTCGCTGTTGATGAAGGGGCGCTTCATCGCGGCCAGTATCTTTTCCGCAATGAAGCCGCCGCGATGCGGTTCGTCCACGTTTTCCACCAGCACCACGAATTCGTCGCCGCCCAGGCGTGCCACCGTATCCGACTCGCGCAGGCTGCCTTGCAGCCGTTCGGCCGTTTCCTGCAGGACCCAGTCGCCGGTTGCGTGGCCCAGCGTGTCGTTGATCTGCTTGAAATGATCGAGATCGAGGAACAGCACTTCCAGCGAGCGGCCCGGCCGTTCCGCGATGCGCATGGCGTGGGCCAGCCGCTGGTGGAACAGGATGCGGTTCGGCAGCGCGGTGAGCGAATCGTAGTGCGCCAGCCAGGCCAGTTGCTCGGCGGATTTCTTGCGTTCGGTGATGTCGCGTGCGATGAGCAGGGCGGCGAATTTTCCCCGGTACATGAACGATGAGGAATGCACTTCGACATCCACCGGCGTGTCGTCGAGTCGGAGGAATTTTTCCTCGCTGCGCGGCACGCTGTCGCCGCGCACCAGGCTGGCATGACGCTGGCGCACGATCTCGTGAAAATCGGGATGGACGAAGCCCAGCACCGGTCTGCCGAGGATGAGGTTCACCGTGCCCGCGCCGAGCAGTGCCGTGGCCGCCGGGTTGCCGAAGGTATAGTTATCGTCCTGCTGCACGAGGATCGCATCGGGGCACAGTTCGACCACCAGCCGGTAGCGCTCCTCCGCTTCCCGCAGCGCCAGTTCGGCGCGCTTGGCGTCGGTGATGTCGCGCGTGGTGCCGAACATGCGCACCACGCGGCCGCTCTCGTCCGCCGTGACATAGCCGCGTGCGGCCAGCATGCGGGTTTCGCCGGAGGGCAGGATGACGCGATGCTCGATGTCGAACGGCTCGCCCGTTGCCCGGCTGGCAAGGACAACCTGCTGCAGCGGCGCGATATCGTCCTCGTGGATCAGCGCCTTGCAGTTTTCGCGCGTCACGTCGAAATTTTCCCTGGTCACGCCGAATATGCGATACAGCTCGTCCGACCAGGAAATGGTATTCGCCTCGATATCCAGATTCCAGCTGCCGACCTGCGCAAGACTTTGCGCGTCCGCCAGTTGCCGTTCGCGCGCGGCCAGTTCGCGTTCGATGCGCTTGCGTTCCTCGATGTCCCGCACCAGCGCGGCGGTTCTTTCCTGCACGCGCTGCTCGAGAAAGTCGCGCTCCTGTCGCAGCTTTTCCTGGGTGATGCGCGCCCGGCTGACGAGGCTGGCCAGCGACAATCCCACGGTGCCCAGCACGCTGCTGTAGACGCCGAGGATGAGCAGGGACATGTTGAGGTCCGGCATCGCAAACGGGCCGGTGCCGTGCAGGGTGTGCCAGATCGCGATGGCGCAGATCAGGCCGTTGATCCAGGTCACGGCCGGCAGACTGAAGCGAAACGCGGCCCACATCACGAAGGTGATCGGCAAAAAGGCCAGCGGCAGGGGGCCGAACACGTTGCCGAAGACGAGATGCGTCATCAGCGCCAGTATCAGCACATTCAGCAAGGCTCTCGCGAACTGCTGCCGGTTCAGCATGCTGCCGAAGCGGCCGCTCCACGTCAGGATCAGCGGCGCGACGATGATGATGCCGGTGGTGTCTCCCAGCCACCACGTCAGCCAGGACTGCCCCATGCCGGCGCTGTCCAGGTGGCCGGTCAGTGCAAGGACGGATACGCCGATGGTGGCCGACAGCACGCTGCTGACGGCGGCGATGCCGACCAGCCGGAAGATGTTGCGCGTATCGCTGAAGTTGACCGGCATGCCGATCATGCGCCGGATCAGGAAGACGGCGACGACCGTCTCCAGCGTCACGCCCAGCGCCGTCAGTGCTCCGACCCAGAACGGCGGGCCGGCGCTCCACATGATCAATGCCGCGCCCAGCCATGCCGCCGGCACCATGCGCAGCCCCCAGGCAAGGCAGGCGCACAAGGCGATCGCCGCCGGTGCCCACAACGGACTGGCGGGCCCGGCGGCGAAGAACTTGAGGGAAAGTGCCGCCGTCAGGTAATACGCGGCGACAAGCAGCAGCGCCTTGCCGAGTTCCGGCAGATGATCCATGCCGGGACTCGGGGCGAGGTCTTCTGTCGCTGAGGTTCGGTACTTGCTGCGGCCCATATTCCCGTTTATTCCATGCACATCCAGCGACCGTCGGTGGTTGTCTCGATGGATCAATATGCCAGTTCCTCCGTCGTGCCGTTTGAACATTCTCAAGGGAACGAGGTACGCGCGGAAGTACGCGCCCTGGCATCGAGACGGCCTTGGGAGGGGTTTCCCGCCGGCCAGCGCGATCCGGAATCGACTCGTTTGACCGGATTTCCGGGGCAGGGTTTGATTTGCAACAAAAAGCCCTGCGAATGCCAAATTAATATTTCTTTAATGCAACTTATGAGGGTTTCGTCAACCTGGTGGGGTATAGTTGCGCTACGGAAAGTATTGACAAAAGTCAATACAATTAACGTTCCGAAACAACCCTCGCCCGCAACAATAACGACGAAGAAATGAAACCCCATTTATCGCGCTTGATCGCCAGTACTGTGTTGACAGTATTGGCATTGCCGCAGCTTGCACACGCCCAGCAGGACCCGATTGGCCGCTTCGAGATCGTGCGGTACGACATACAGGGGAACACCTTGCTCACGCCGCAGCAAACCGACCAGCTGCTGGCTCCGTTTACCGGCAAGCAGCGCAGCTTCGGCGATGTGCAGCAGGCCGTCGAGGCGCTGGAAGGCGCGTATCAGAAGCTCGGCTACAACGTGGTCCAGGTCGTGCTGCCGGAGCAGGAATTGAACCAGGGTGTGGTGCGGGTTCGGGTAATCCAGCCCAGACTGGCCAGGGTGCGCGTGGAAGGGCAGCAGTTCTTCGACGAGGCCAACATCCGTCGCAGCCTGCCCGGCCTGCGCGAGGGCGAGACGCCCAACATCGGAAAAATCTCGTCCAGCCTCAAGCTCGCCAACGAAAATCCGGTGAAGAAGACCAATCTGCAATTGCATGGCGGCAGCAGCGAGAACGACATCGACGCCACGGTCAAGGTCATCGACGACAAGCCATGGCGCGTCGGCGCGGTCATCGACAACACCGGCAACCCCAGCACCGGCGAGACGCAGATCAACGCGATCTTTCAGCATGCCAACGTCGCTAATCTCGACCACGTCGTCAGCCTGCAATACACGACTTCGGTCGAGCATCCGAGCAAGGTCAGCGTCTATGGCGCGGGCTACCACATCCCGCTGTATGCGCTGGGCGAATCGATCGACCTGTTTGCCAGTTATTCCGAGGTTAATTCGAGCGTGGTGCTGGCCGGCATTTTCGATCTCCCAGTCACCGGTGAGGGTTCGGTGTTTGGCGTGCGCTACAACCAGAACCTCCGCCGTCGCGGCGATTACGAATCGAAGCTGATCTACGGCCTCGACTACAAGGCGTACAAGAACAGCATCACCGACGACGTGACCGTGCATCCCCTGAGCATCGGCTATCTGGGGACATGGACGCCGGCCAAATCCGAAGTCAACTTCAGCGCCACCGCGTTCCACAATATCCCGGGCGGCGACAAGGGCGGCACGGCGGACTTCAACCGCGTTCGCTTCGGCGCGCCGTCGGTCTACAACATCGTGCGCTACGGCGCCAGCTACAGCCGTGCGCTGCCGAACGACTGGCTCGCCCGCGTGAGCATGACCGGCCAGTATACGAACGATGAACTGGTGCCGGGCGAACAATTCGGCATCGGCGGCGCAAGCTCGGTGCGCGGCTTCCAGGAGCGCGAAGTCTCCAACGATTCCGGCTACGTGATCAACGCCGAGGTCTACACGCCCAATCTGTGCGGCGGCATCCAGGCCGTTGCCGCGCAATGCCGCGCGCTGGCGTTCTACGACATGGGCCGCGTGAGCCGCAACAACCCATTACCCGGTGAAATCGACAAGGCCTCGATCGGCAGCATCGGCGTCGGCCTGCGCATGAACATCGGCAAGACCATGAGCTTGCAAGTGGATTACGGTCATGTGGTGGATGCCGGGATCACCACCGGGAAAGGCGACGACCGCGTGCATTTCCGTCTCGGCCTGTCGTATTGAGAATCAGGGGAACAACATGAAAAAGAATGCCGAAACGCGTACCAGCCTTCGTCGCAAATTAATGCCGCTGCTGATCGCCGGCTGCTTCGCGCCAAGTGCGGCATGGGCCAATCCGAGCGGCGCGCAGGTGGTGAGCGGTCAGGTGAGCTTCGACACCAAGGGCAACACCCTGACGATCACCAACTCGCACGGCTCCATCATCAAATGGGACAGCTTCTCGATCAATGCCGGCGAAGTCACGAAATTCCAGCAAAGCGCCAATAGCAGCGTACTGAACCGCGTCGTCGGCAAATACTCGTCGGAAATTCTCGGTACCTTGCAATCGGAAGGCCGCGTGTTCCTGATCAACCCCAACGGCATCCTGTTCGGTCAGGGCGCGCAGATCAATGTCAACGGTCTGGTCGCATCGACGCTGGACATTACAAACGAAGACTTCTGGGCAGGGAAGATGAAATTCCAGGCGGGTAGTACCGCCGGCAACCTCAAGAACGAAGGCAAGATCACCACGCCGAACGGCGGACAGGTCTACCTGATCGCGCCGAACGTCGAGAACACCGGCATCATCACCTCGCCGAGAGGCGAGGTCGTGCTGGCAGCCGGCCACACGGTGCAGCTGGTCGATTCCGCCGATCCCGATCTGCACGTCGTCATCAGCGCCCCCGACAACCAGTCGCTCAACCTCGGCGAGATCATCGCGGCAGGCGGCAAGGCCGGCATCTACGGCGCACTGATCAAGCAGCGCGGCATCATCAGCGCCGACAGCGCGGTGGTCGGCGAAAGCGGCAAGATCGTGTTCAAGGCCAGCAAGGAAACCATCCTCGACGCCGGCAGCAAGACCAGCGCCACCGGCGCAGGCAGGGGCGGTGAAATCCACGTGCTCGGCGAGCGCATCGGCGTGCTGGGCGACGCGAAGATCGACGCCAGCGGCCAGACCGGCGGCGGCACGGTCTTGGTCGGCGGCGATTATCAGGGCAAGAACGCCGCCATGCCAAACGCGAAGAGCACTTACATCGGCAAGGACGCGCAGATCAAGGCCGATGCCATCGGCGACGGCGACGGCGGCAAACTGATCATCTGGTCGGACGAAGTGACGCGCGTCTACGGCAGCCTGTCGGCGCGCGGCGGCGCGGCGGGCGGCAACGGCGGGCTGATCGAAACGTCGGGACACTATCTGGACGTGGCCGGCATTCGGGTGAATGCCGGGGCCTCCAAAGGCAAGACAGGAACCTGGTTGCTGGACCCTTACGACATTGAAGTTGCCGCCAGCGGAAGCGATGTCCTGACTGACTTCGACAACTATACCAAGCCGCCGAACACGGGCGTCTCGACCATCAGTGCCAACACAATTTCGGGCGCGACCGCCGATGTGATATTGCAAGCGCAGCACGACATCACCTTCAATGCGGCGGTCGATATCACGGCTCCCGGCGTCGGCCTGTACGCGAGCGCCGGTAACGATATCGTGGTGAACCAAAGCATCGAGACGTACGGTGGCGCCATATCGCTGAACGCAAACTATCTCCCGTCCGATCCGGGCAATACGACCGGCGCCGTGCGGATCAACAATGCGCTGACATCGAACGGCGGCGAGATCTCCCTGAACGGCAAATCCATCGCGGTGGGCGGCGCGGTATCGGCAGGCAGCGGCGAGACGGCGGGAATGGTGTACCTGAGTGCCGACAACATCCAGCTGGGGACGGGTGCCGGCAGTTCCATAGAAGGACGGCTTGTCCAACTGAGCGCCAACAGCGCTGGCGGTACCATCTCGACAGCGGGAGCGCCATCGACGATCAGCGCCTTTACCGACGTCGAACTGACAGCGGATAACACCGACTTCACGGGCCTCACGATCAATGCAGGGCAGACGATTGAATACCGCACTTACACGGAAGGTAGAGACATCCGAACCAGCGCGCTGATGAATGCCCTATTCAATGCGCCGGTGCTCCTCATGAGCAATGCCGGTTTCAACGGTGCCATGCAGGGCAATATCATTGTGGACAGAGCCATCGAACTGCCGGGCAAGACGGTGTTTCTGGAAACCGGCGGCACCGTCAGCCAGTCTGCGCCAATCATCGCCAATGCATTGGGTGTGAATTCCGGTAGATGGGACAGCGAATCGTCTGTCGTGGTGAATCCTGGTGGTGTGTTTCTCGACCATCCGGGCAATACGGTAGGGTACCTTGCCGGCTCGACCATGGGCGGTGCCTTCAACTTCACGAATTCGCAGGGCATCAATGTTGCCAATGTCGCCGTGCAACCCGCAGCTGCATATGGCATTCGTACGGGAGGCGGCAACATTTCGCTGCGCGCGAGCGGCGGGGATATCGCGGTGAACAAGAGCCTCGATGCAGGAACCGGCAACGTCACGTTAACGTCCGATGGCGCGATATCCATGGACCAGTACGAGGATTATGGCGACGGCATCATGGCAAATCATCTGTCGGCCGAGGCGAAGCGCGGGATCGGCATCATCAGCCGTGTCAGTTCGTTCAGCGCGATCAATACGGATACGTTCGGCAGTTCCGCGATCGTCATTGACAACAAAGGCGCGCTGACAGTCAATGAGGTCCGGCAGGCCGGTAATGGCGGCGATATCACCATCAGCAGC
The DNA here is from genome assembly GCF_003590875.1 of Noviherbaspirillum cavernae. NCBI lineage: Bacteria > Pseudomonadati > Pseudomonadota > Betaproteobacteria > Burkholderiales > Oxalobacteraceae > Noviherbaspirillum > Noviherbaspirillum cavernae. The sequence continues at coordinate 2,786,300 of NZ_QYUN01000002.1, read as the reverse complement.
CAAGGCGAATTCCTGGAGGGAGATCCCAACTCTCCGGACTCGCCGTCCCCGTCTTACGCCCCCGGAAATATCACCGTGGCGTCTGGCGTCAATGCGGGTACCGGCACAGTCATGTTGCGCGCGGCTGATGCCATCATCGATGGTGGAGGAACCGTGATCGGAAACCGGCTGGTTGCCGAGGCCTACAGCGGCATCGCACTCAACACCAGCGTGAGTGCCCTTGTCGCCAGCAATGCCGGCTCGGCCAGCACTTCCGATATCAGTATCAAGAATACCGGCCCGCTTTCAGTGGAGTACGTCTGGCAAGCCGGAAGCGGCAACATCTCCATCGACAACATCGGCGCGATGACGGTCGCTGCGACCACCACCTACCTGATGGCTGGAAGTCCGGTGCCGCAAGCCGGTGTTTTCGCGAACACGGGCAACATCAGCCTGGTCACGCACAGCCCGCTGACCATCAACGGCGCAGTCAGCACTGCCGGGAACATTGCACTGGAAGCGGGTGCGAGCAACAGCGTCAACGATATCCTGACCATCAACGGTCCGGTCAGCGCAGGCGGCACCATCGCCTTGACCGCAGGGGCCGGTATCGTCATCAACCAGATGCCCGTGGGTAGTTCGGTAACGCAAACCGCCAACCAGAACAGCGTCCTGTTTCCACCGCCGGTCGTTCCACCCAGCGTCGTGCCACCCAGCCTCGTGCCATCCGCATCCATTGCCGCCACCATCAACAACGTGAACAGCCAGATCACATCGATGACCGAGCGCGTCACGCAGGACGTCATCATCGGCGGCGTGTCAGGCGATGACGACGGCGTGCCCGATCCCGGCAGTGGCGGCGGGAACCAGAAAGTAGCCATCAACAACAACGGAGCAAAGCGGAATGAAGCTGCCAAGATGTATTGCAACTAATGCGTTGCTGTTGCTGGCGCTCCTTTTCACGGGGGCGCTGGCACATGCCGCGCAGGTCGCCGGAACGATCACGCATCTGAGCGGCCCGCTGCTGGCGAAGAAGGCGGACGGTTCGGTGAAAATCCTGTCGCAGCAATCGACGGTGGAGCAGGGCGATGTCCTGTTCACCGAGAAGGACACGTATGCGCGCATCAAGTTCGCCGACAACAGCGAAATCACCCTGAAGCCGAATTCGCAATTGAAGATCGACAGCTTCGTCTTCGAAGAGGGCGCGCCGGACAAGGACAGCGCCACCTTCAGCCTGGTCAAGGGCGGACTGCGCGCCATCACCGGCCTGCTGGGCAAGCGCAACAAGGAGCGCGTCGGCGTGAATACGCCCGCGGCGACGATCGGCATCCGCGGCACGACCTTCCTCGTCGAATACGTGCCGCCGTCGCAATCGGCGGTCGCTGCTTACGGCTTTGCCAGCGTCGCGGCCGCCGGTGCGTCGAGCTGGACATCGGATCGCGCAAGACTGACCGACATGCCGTTCAGCGAAGCGCCGCTTGCCATCCTGCCGCGCAGAGAAGAGACACCGGTGGTGCTTGCTCAGTTGATGCCATCGGCACCGCCCGTGAGAGCCCCCGGTCTCTACGTCCAGGTTGTGGACGGGATGATCAATCTCAGCAACAAAGGCGGCACGCAAAGCTTTTCTGCCGGTCAGTTTGGTTTTGTGCCGAGCTTCCAGCAACCGCCGATACTATTGCCTGTCAATCCGGGCATACAGTTCACGCCTCCGCCTGCATTCTCGGCCTCCGTCGGAGCGCAAGGCCGGCAAGATGCCGGCGCGGCATCGTCCGCAGTGGACTGTGAAGTACGGTAGCCGGTCATCATGAAATCCATAGGAGACGAAATGGTGGTGCTTTCATCAGCGGCCGGCAAGCTGCGCACGGACGTCGCGATGGCGCATCCCGCGCGACGAGGTTCCATACGATGAGATTGCAGGTGCTGGGGTGTGCCGGCGGGATCGGCGGACAGCAGCGGCTGACCACCTGCCTGCGGCTGGATCGCGATATTCTGCTCGATGCCGGCACGGGCGTCTCCAGTCTCGATGTCGATCAGCTGGTCGGCATCGATCACGTCTTCCTGACGCACAGCCACCTCGATCACGTCGCGGGGCTGGCCTTTCTGGTCGATACCGTGGTCGGCAAGCGCGCCGGTCCGGTGACCGTGCACGGCACGCGGGAAGTCATCGACGCCCTCAAGACGCATCTGTTCAACTGGGTCCTGTGGCCCGACTTCGCGACGATTCCCGATGCCGTCAATCCGGTGCTGCGCTGGGTACCCTTCGTGCCGGGCGAGACGATCGACATCGGCGGCCGCATGATCACCGCGCATCCGGTCGATCACATGAGCGGCTCGGTTGCATATTGGGTGCATGACGGCGATGCCGGCTTCCTGTTCTCCGGCGACATGTCGTCCACGCCCTCTCTGTGGGCCGCGTTCGCGCATGAAGAGAAGTTGCGCAAGGTGATCGTGGATTGCTCGTTCACGAACAGCGAAGCCGGACTCGCCGCCAGGTCCAGGCATTTCTGTCCGCAATCGCTGCTCGCCGATATCGAGGCGATGCCGCGTTCGATCGAGTTCCTGATCTACCATCTCAAACCGGGGCAGGAACGGCAGATCATGGAAGAGCTCGCTGCCGCAGCAGGCGGTCGCGCACTGACGGCGCTCCAGTGCGGCGACATGTTCGATTTCTGACGATGCCATGAGCCCCGCAAACCGCAACAGCGCAGCGGGAGCGCCCCGCGTCACGGGCCGCGACACATGACAGACCTTGCGCATGCCGAAGTCGCCGACAGGCTGGAGAAGCTGACCGAGCTCAGTGTGGAGCTCGGCGCCGGCCACGACATCACGGTGCTGCTGGAGCGGATCCTGCTCGCCGCCAAGAGCATGACGCACGCCGACGGCGGCACGCTGTATCGCGTCAGCGCCGACGGACAGCAGCTGTGCTTCACGATTTCCATCAATGATTCGCTCGGCATGTACCAGGGCGGCGAGAACGGCAAGGCGATCGACCTTCCGCCCATTCCGCTCGTCACCGAAAGCGGCGGCAAAAACCTGAGCGCAGTCGCGGCATTCGCGGCCAACACCAGAACCTCGGTCAGCATCGACGATGTCTACAAAGCCGACGGCTTCAACTTCTCCGGCATGCGCAAGTTCGACGCGCAGTACCGCTATCACTCCGAATCCTTCCTGACCGTGCCGATGCAGGATCACGAGGGCGAGCTGCTCGGCGTGATGCAGTTCATCAATGCAAAAGACCCGGCCACCGGCAGGACGCGGCCATTCACCGCAACCGACCTGCGTTTCGTCGAGGCGCTTGCGTCGCAGGCGGCCATCGCGATCAACAATCGCAACCTGATTGCGCGGCTGGAGGATTTGTTCGAGTCCTTCGTGAAGATGATCAACATCGGCCTCGACGAAAAATCGCCGCACACCGGCCGTCATTGCGAGCAGGTCCCCGTGTTGACCATGATGCTGGCCGAAGCCGCGCATCGCACCGACAGCGGACCGCTGGCGGCATTCGCGATGACCGAGAATGACCGCCGGCAATTGTGGCTTGCGGGCCTCCTGCACGATTGCGGCAAGATCACGACGCCGGTGCACGTGGTGGAGAAGGCGACCAAGCTGGAAACGATCTGCGACCGCATCCATCTGGTCGATACGCGCTTCGAAGTGCTCAAGAGAGACGCGCAGCTGAGGGCGCTGAACAAGCGTCTTGCGGTGCCGGGCGATCCCTTGCGCGACGTGGAGATCGAGCGCGAACTGGAAAGCGAACTGGCGCGGCTGGACGACGATCGCGCCTTCCTGCGCCGCGCCAACTTCGGCAACGAAGGCATGTCGCCGGAAGATCAGCAGCGGGTGCGCGACATTGCGTTGCATCGCTGGACCGGGCCGGATGGCAGGGAGCGCAATCTGCTCGACGACGAGGAAATCGCCAACCTGACGATACGCGCCGGCACGCTCAATCCGCAGGAGCGCGACATCATCAACAACCACATCGCCGTCACCATCAGGATGCTGGAGTCATTGCCGTGGCCGAAGCATCTGCGCGATGTGCCGGCGTACGCCGGCGGCCATCACGAGAGGATGGACGGCAAGGGTTATCCGCGCGGACTGCGCGGCGACCAGATGCCGGTGCAGGCGCGCATGATGGCGATCGCGGACATCTTCGAGGCCTTGACCGCGAAAGACCGTCCGTACAAGAAGGGAAAGAATCTGAGCGAGTCGCTGGAAATTCTCGGCGGCTTCGTTCTGCGCAACCACATCGATCCAGACCTGTTCGACGTATTCATCCGCGAGAAGGTGTATCTCGACTATGCGCGCCGCTTCATGGATCCCGCGCAGATCGACGAGGTCGATGAAAGCCGCATTCCCGGTTACAAGTCTTGATACAAGCGCCTGACACGGCGTTCAATTTTTCTGGAGTCATCTTGCGCAGGCTATTTTCCAAACACGGTACCCGCTGGACCCTTGGCCTCGTCCTCACTGTACTGGCCTGTGCGCAGACGCTGGGCATGTTTCCCGCAACGCTGACGGACCGCATCGACCTGTTTTTCTACGACATGCGCATACGGGTGCAGCCCGCCGCGCCGGACCCGCGCATCGTCATCGTCGATATCGACGACAAGAGCATCGCCGAAGTGGGACGCTGGCCGTGGAGCCGCAATGTGATCGCCGATTTCGTGACGAAACTGGCGGACCACTATCACGCAAGGACGATTGCCTTCGACGTGCTGTTCAGCGAAGCGGATACCAGTTCGGGTTATGGCGTGCTGGAAGGGCTTGCCAAGGGAGAGTTGAAGGAGTTTGCGGCCTTCGGCGAACGACTCAAGACGCTGAAAGCCTCGCTCGACTATGACGGACGACTTGCCGCGGCATTGCACGAGCGTCCCGTCGTGCTGTCGTATTTTCTTTCCAACCGTGCGCATAAAGGACTTCTCCCCGCGCCCGCGTTCACCGCGTCAGAGCTGAACGGCAATGCGCTCGACGTGTTGCCGTGGAAGGGATACGAGGGTGCCTTGCCCGCCTTGCAGCGGACGGCAAAGGCCGGCGGATACATGAACACCGAGATTGATCCCGACGGCCTGCTGCGCTCGATACCGCTCGTCGCGCAGATCGACAACAGCTATTACGAATCGCTTGCACTGGCCACCGCGCGCGTTGCCCTTGGCGCGACCGCGATCCGGCCCGTCTTTCTTTCCGACGACGTCAGATCGGACCAGGCGCAGCGCGAATACGGCGTGCTGGAATCGCTCCGCCTCAACACCTTGCCTCGACAGACCGTGATTCCGGTCGAACGCGAGATCAAGGCGCTGATCCAGTACCGCGGCCGTGGCGGCCCGGACGGCGGGACGTTCCGCTACATTGCCGCAGCGGACGTGCTCAAGGGCAGGGTACCTTTGCAGGATCTCGAAAATAAAATCGTGCTCGTCGGCACAACCGCCGCCGGTCTGAAGGATTTGCGCGCGACACCGGTCAACAGCGAATATCCGGGAGTGGAAGCCCACGCCAACATGGTCGCGTCGATCCTCGACGGCGACTTCAAGCAGCGTCCGGACTTTGCCGCGGCCATTGATCTGCTGCAGGTGATCGCGCTCGGCGTCACGCTCACGGTGGCACTGTCGCTGCTGACGCCGGTCTGGTCCATCCTGTTCTCGCTGACGATGGCGGCTGCCATCGGCGCGTTCAATTTCTGGATGTATCAAGCGCACGACATGGTGCTGCCGGTCGCCAACGCACTGCTGCTGATCGCCGGCCTGTTCGTCGTGAATATCGCATGGGGCTACCTGTTCGAGCACCGCAAGGGTCGCGCGATGGTCAACCTGTTCGGCGAATACGTCGCGCCGGAACTGGTCGCGGAAATGGCCGCCAATCCCAACAGCTACAGCATGGAAGGCGAGAGCCGCGAACTGACCGTGTTGTTCGCCGATGTGCGCGGTTTCACCACGATTTCCGAAGGGCTCGACCCGAATACGCTGCGCGAATACATCAACATCTATCTCACCGCGATGTCGGAAAACATCCGCGGCAATCGCGGCACGCTCGACAAGTACATCGGAGATGCGGTGATGGCCTTCTGGGGGGCGCCGGTCACGCTGCCTGATCACGCCGCCCGCGCGGTCGCCACCGCGCTCCAGATGCAGGCTACCGCCGCATCGCTGAACAGGGATTTCCTCGCGCGCGGCTGGCCGGCACTCAGGATCGGCATCGGCCTGAACACCGGCGAAATGCGCGTCGGCGACATGGGCTCAAAAATCCGCCGTGCCTACACGGTCATGGGCGATGCGGTGAATCTGTCGTCACGACTGGAAGGCATCACCAAGGTCTATGGTGTCGGCATCACCGTCGGCGAAGGCACGATGCGCGCCGCGCCGGATTTCGCCTATCGTGAACTGGATCGCGTGAAGGTGAAGGGGAAGAACGAACCGGTGCCGATCTTCGAACCGATTGCGCTGAAGACACAGCTGGATGCTGGTGTCAGGGACAATCTCGAAAAGTGGCATGAGGCGCTGGCGCTGATCCGCGCGCAGCGATGGGATGAGGCGGAGAGCCGCGTGCGTGCGCTGCATGACAGCGCTCCGGATGACGGCTTGTACCTGCTTTATCTCGAGCGCATCGCGCATTATCGCGAGCATCCGCCCGGGACTGATTGGGATGGCGTTACGACCTTCGAGACGAAGTAAACCGTCCCTGCGGCAAGTACACGGCCTGTCTGCCTTCGCTATCGTCGAATTCCACTCGGCATCTCCTTGAATATAGTCGTCATTGTGGCGAGCCTGTATCTGACGCTGCTGTGTGGTGCGGGCATGCCGGGTTCCCGAATCGAAAAAATGCCATGATGATTATCTTTGCGTAGTGGCTGATGCGCACTCTTGGATGGAGAATATTTCCGCGTTGGTTCCATTCTTCCCCCCACGCGAGAAATTTTTTGCCGTGACCGATCCATGTCGCGCTCCCTGGGGCATCGCGCGCATGACATTGGCGAGGTCGCATCACATTGCATAGAATTGTTGCGAGGCGCTTGCATCACCCATCTGCGATGTCATCGCCTTCAGCTCCACTCCCTTGCGCAGCTTGCGCACCTTTGTTTCGTTCACCGGTTCCACGTCACCTGGAGGAACATCATGCAAAGCGTTAACAGAATCTCCCCCTGTCTGTGGTTTGACGACCATGCCGAAGAGGCCGTCACGTTTTACACGGGAATTTTTCAAAATTCGAAAATCACGAAAATCTCCCGCTATGGCGAGGCAGGGAAGGAGTTTCACGGGAAAGAACCGGGAACGGTGATGGCGATTTCTTTCGAGCTGAACGGGCAGCCATTCTCTGCGCTTAACGGCGGTCCGATGTTCAAGTTCAACGAGGCGATTTCGTTCCAGATCGATTGCGCGACGCAGGAAGAGGTGGATCACTACTGGAGCAGGCTCTCTGCCGGCGGCGATGAGCAGGCGCAGCAGTGCGGCTGGCTCAAGGACAAGTACGGCGTTTCCTGGCAGATTGTGCCGAGCGTCTTGATCGAGATGCTCGGTGATGCCGATACGGTGAAGTCGCAACGGGCCATGACGGCGATGTTGCAGATGAAGAAGTTCGACATCGCTGCGCTCAAGCGCGCTTATGCCGGTTAGCGTGGTTGCAGCAGCGCCGCCCGAGGTGTATGCACAATGCTGTCAGCCCCTGTGCGCCTGCATCGATGTTCATCCATTGCGAAAAGACAATCCGTCCTCTCAAGCGGGACATGCCGGAATGGAAATTTGGCGAGGCACGGCCTATGCTTTAGACAGTGAGTCAACATCGATACTGGAGGTGCAACGTGGATATGCTTCTGTCCCGGCCGCCAAGCGATGCGCATATTGCCGGCGAGCAGCACGCGGCCGACGCGCATCTGTCATCAGCCCTGCCTCTGCACGAATCCGACGGCGATGCCGTTTCACCGGCCAGCATCGATCGGCTGATGCATGCTTTCATGGGGCGGCTGACGTCGTCGATTTCCCCATCCAGCCTTGCGCTCGCCTATATCGACTGGGCGTCGCACCTCGCGCAGGCCCCCGGCAAGTGGGGGCAGCTTGCCGAAAAGGCGATGCGCAAGACGGGCCGCCTGCAACTGTATGCGGCGCGCGCGTCGGTCGGCAAGGCGACGGAACGCTGCATCGAACCGCTGCCGCACGATCGCCGCTTCAACGATCCTGCGTGGCAGCGCTGGCCGTACAACGTTATCCATCAATCCTTCCTCCTGCATCAGCAATGGTGGCATAACGCGACCACCGGCATCGGCGGCGTATCGCCGCATCATCAGAACATGGTGTCATTCGTGAGCCGGCAATTGCTCGACATGATGTCGCCCGTCAATTTCATTGCGACCAATCCGGAAGTGCTGGAGACGACGATCGAGGAAGGCGGGCAGAATTTTGTACGCGGTGCCGCCACCTTGCTGGAAGACTGGGAACGCGCAGTCGGCGGCAAGCCGCCGGCGGGTACCGAAGCGTTTCAACCAGGGAAACAGCTTGCCGTGACCCGCGGACAAGTGGTGTACCGCAACCGCCTGATGGAATTGATCCAGTACACACCGGCAACACCCGAGGTCCTTGCGGAGCCGATCCTGATCGTGCCGGCGTGGATCATGAAGTACTACGTCCTCGATCTCTCTCCCGCCAATTCGCTGGTGAAGTATCTCGTCGAGCGCGGCCACACAGTGTTCATGATTTCGTGGCACAACCCGACGGCGAAGGATCGCGACATGGGCATGGATGATTATCTGCACAGCGGCGTGCTCGAAGCCCTGAATGCCGTGCAGACCATCGTGCCGGAACGGCCGGTCAATGCGGTCGGCTACTGCCTTGGCGGCACCCTGGTATCGATCATGGCGGCGTACTTTGCGCAGCGCGAGGATTCGCGCCTGAATTCGATGACGCTGTTCGCGGCGCAGACCGACTTCACCGAAGCGGGCGAGCTGCGCCTCTTCATCGACGACAGCCAGCTCAATTTTCTCGACGACATCATGTGGGATCAGGGCTATCTCGACAACCGCCAGATGGCCGGTGCGTTCCAGTTGCTGCGCTCGCATGACCTGATCTGGTCGCGCATCATCAATCAATACCTGATGGGACGGCCCGCGCCGATGAACGATCTGATGGCGTGGAATGCCGATGCCACGCGCATGCCTTACCGCATGCAAAGCGAGTATCTGCGCTCGCTGTTCCTCAACAACGATCTGTACGCGGGGCGCTACAAGGTGCGGGGCAGGCCGGTGGCATTGAGCGATATCGATCTGCCGATCTTCGTGGTGGCGACGGAGTCCGACCATGTCGCGCCGTGGCGCTCGGTCTACAAGATCAATGTGATCGTCGATGCCGATCTGACTTTCCTGTTGACCAATGGCGGCCATAATGCGGGCATCGTGAGCGAACCGGGACACGAAGGCCGCCATTTCCGAGTATCGCGCTGGCTGCATGGTGACAAGTACGTCGATCCGGACCGATGGTTCCTCGGCACGCCCGCCGTCGAAGGCTCGTGGTGGCCGGTGTGGGCGGACTGGCTGGCGAGCAATTCAGAGGGGTGGGTCGCGCCGCCCGCAATGGGGGCGGCAGACAAGGGCTATCCGCCGCTTGGGCCGGCGCCCGGTAGCTATGTGCTGGAACGCTGACGAGACTTGATCGGCGCTACTGCCTGCAATACATCGTCACCACGCATGCGCCGCCAAGGCCGAGGTTGTGCTGCAGAGCGATGCGCGCATCCGGCACGCCGCGTTCGCCAGCGGTGCCGCGCAATTGGTGCGTCAATTCGAAGCATTGCGCGAGGCCGGTCGCGCCGAGCGGATGTCCCTTTGACAGCAGGCCGCCGGATGGATTGGTGACGAACCTGCCACCGTAGGTATTGTCGCCATCCTCGACGAACTTTTCCGCGCCGCCTTCGGGGCACAGGCCCAGCGCCTCGTAGCTGATCAACTCGTTCTGCGCGAAGCAGTCGTGCAGCTCGATCACATCCACCTCGTCGGGACCGATGCCCGCTGCCTCGTACACCTTTGCCGCCGCTTCCTTCGTCATGTCGTAGCCGACCACGCGCATCATGTCGTCCGACTCGAAGGTGCCGGCGCGATCGGTAGTCATCGCCTGCGCCGCGATGGATACGCGGGTATCCAGCCCCTTCGCCTTCGCGAAGTCTTCCGAGACAAGCACCGCCGCCGCGCCGCCGCAGGTCGGCGGACATGCCATCAGGCGCGTCATCACGCCGGGCCAGAGCATCGGCGCGCTCATCACATCCTCTTCCGACACCAGCTTGCGGAACAGCGCGAGCGGATTGTTCGCGGCATGGCGGCTCGCCTTGGCGCGTATCTTCGCGAAGGTTTCCAGCTTCGTGCCGTACTTCTTCATGTGGCTCAATCCCGCGCCACCGAAGTAGCGCAGCGCCAACGGAATTTCCGGCATACCGAGTAGCCTGTCGGTGACTGCGTCGAATTGATCGAACGGACTCGGCCGGTCCTGGAACACGGAACCCAGTGCGCCGGGGCTCATCTGTTCGAAACCCAGTGCCAGCACGCAATCCGCCGCGCCGCTCGCGATCGCCTGGCGGGCAAGGAACAGCGCGGTCGAGCCGGTCGAGCAGTTGTTGTTCACATTGACGATAGGGATACCGCTCATGCCGATCCGGTACAGCGCCTTCTGCCCGCTGGTCGAATCGCCGTACACGTATCCGGCATAGGCTTGCTGAATGTCGTCGTAACCGACTCCCGCATCTTCCAGCGCCAGCCGCCCGGCCTGCGCGCCCATCTCGTCATACGACGCGCTCGCGCCGGGTTTTGCGAACGGGATCATGCCAACACCTGCGACGATTACCTTGCGACTCATGTCATCCTCCATGTTGTTGTATCGAGCTATTGCATAACCCCATTCATCCCCTGCCGATGAACGGCATCTTGGTTGCCATCACTGTCATGAATTGCACATTGGCATCCAGCGGCAGGCTCGCCATGTACAGCACCGCACGCGCGACATGTTCGACATCCATCGTCGCCTCGATCGCGAGCGCGCCGTTCGGCTGCAGGATGCCCTTGCTCATGGTTTCCGTCATGTCGGTCGAGGCATTGCCGATATCGATCTGGCCGCAGGCGATGTCATATTTCCTGCCGTCCAGCGAGGTCGATTTCGTCAGGCCGGTGATGGCGTGCTTGGTGGAGGTGTAGGCCACCGAGTTGGGACGCGGCGCATGCGCCGAGATCGAGCCGTTGTTGATGATGCGGCCGCCGCGCGGCTGCTGCTCCTTCATTAATTTGAACGCCTCCTGCGTGCACAGGAATGCGCCGGACAGGTTGACATCGACAGCCGCCTTCCATTGCTCATACGGCAAGTCTTCCAGCGAGACGGAGACGGCGAACACGCCCGCATTGTTGAACAACAGGTCGAGCCGGCCGAAGGCTTCCTTTGTCTGTGCGAACAACGCTTTTACCGAGGCGGGGTCGCTGACGTCCGTCGGCACCACCAGCGAACGCGCGCCGGCCACCGCGCCCAGTTGCGCGGTCTGTTCGAGCTGCTCGCGCCGGCGTCCGGCCAGCACCACGGAATAGCCCTCGCGCAACAAGGCAAGCGCGACATGCTTGCCGATGCCGGAACCCGCGCCGGTAACGAGAGCGATTTTGTTCGATGTCATTTGTTTTTCCTCCATGATGAAACAGATGTATCAGCTGGCGTTTGCGTTCTCGTTTTAGACGAGAATCAAACTACCGATGAGGCAAAGAGTTAGGGTGGAAAACACATGTTACCCAGAACGTCATTCTCGTCAGCGCCGACAACAAGATGCAAATCAGCATCACATTGTCCCCTGTTTCAATGAATACTGCCGCCCCTTCAATCCGGTGACTGCCATGAACCAGAACGAATCCGACACACGCAAGGAAAACCAGCTGCGCGAAGCCGCGCTGGAATACCACCGCAGCCCGACGCGCGGCAAGATCGAAGTCGTCGCCACCAAGGCCCTGTCCAATCAGCGCGATCTTTCTCTCGCCTATTCGCCGGGCGTCGCCTACGCCTGCGAGGAAATTGCCAGGGATCCCGCCACCGCGGCTGAATATACGTCGCGCGCCAATCTCGTCGCGGTCGTCACCAACGGCACCGCCGTGCTCGGCCTGGGCAACATCGGCCCGCTCGCCGGCAAGCCGGTGATGGAAGGCAAGGGCTGTCTGTTCAAGAAGTTCGCCGGCATCGACGTGTTCGACATCGAGCTGGCGGAACACGATCCCGACAAGCTGGTGGATGCGATCGCGATGCTGGAGCCGACCGTCGGCGGCATCAACCTGGAGGACATCAAGGCGCCCGAATGCTTCTACATCGAACGGAAGCTGCGCGAGCGCATGAACATACCGGTCTTCCACGACGACCAGCACGGCACGGCGATCATTTCGACGGCGGCATTGCTCAATGGCTTGAAGGTGGTCGGCAAGGAAATCGGGACGATCAAGCTCGCCGTTTCCGGTGCAGGGGCTGCCGCCATCGCCTGTCTCGACACGATGGTCAGCGTCGGCGTCAAGCGCGAGAATATTTTCGTGACCGACTCGAAAGGCGTGATCTACATCGGCCGCGAGGCCAACATGGAAGTCAACAAGCAACGGTATGCGCAGCAAACCGATGCGCGCACGCTGGCCGACATCATCAAGGGCGCGGACGTGTTTCTCGGCTGCTCCACCGCCGGCGTGCTGTCCGGCGAGATGGTCAAGACCATGGCCGACAGGCCGATCATCCTCGCGCTCGCCAATCCCGAACCGGAGATCAGGCCGGAAGTGGCGAAGGCTGCGCGACCCGACTGCATCATCGCGACCGGTCGCTCCGACTATCCGAACCAGGTCAACAACGTGCTGTGCTTCCCGTACATCTTCCGCGGCGCGCTCGATTGCGGCGCGAGCAAGATCACCGAGGAGATGAAGCTGGCCTGCGTGAAGGCGATCGCGGAACTGGCCGAGGCCGAAACCACCGACACGGTGGCCGCCGCGTACGCCGGTCAGGAACTGAGTTTCGGACCGGAGTACATCATTCCCAAGCCCTTCGATCCGCGCTTGATTGAAAAGATCGCGCCGGCCGTGGCCAAGGCGGCAGAGGAATCCGGCGTGGCGGCGCGTCCGATCCAGAATCCGGCCGCATACCGCCAGCAGCTCAGTACATATGTCTATCACACCGGCCTCATCATGAAGCCGGTATTCTCTGCCGCAAAGAACGATCCCCGGCGCGTGGCGTATGCCGAGGGCGAGGAAGAGCGTGTCTTGCGCGCGGTGCAGACCGTGGTCGATGAAGGACTGGCGAAGCCGACGCTGATCGGACGACCGCACGTGATCGAGATGCGCATCCAGAAGGCGGGCCTGCGCCTGAAAGCGGGCACGGATTTCGAACTCGTCAACCCGGAGGAAGATCCGCGCTACCGCGCCTATCACGAGGAATATCAGCGTCTGCGCGGCCGCGACGGCATCACGCCTGACATGGCGAAGGCGGCATTGCGACGCTCGAATACGCTGATCGGCGCGATGCTGATGCATATGGGCGATGCCGACGCCATGTTGTGTGGCACGATCGGGCGCTTCGATGCCCATCTGGAACACGTGCGCGATGTGATCGGCATGGCCCCCGGCGTCAATGCGCTGGCAGCGATGAATGCGCTGATGCTGGAAAAGTACACGCTGTTCATCACCGACACCTACGTCAACGACGATCCGAGTGCCGAAGAACTCGCCGCTATCACGAAGCTGGCGGCGAAGGAAGTCATGCGCTTCGGCCTGCAGCCCAAGGTGGCGATGCTGTCGCACTCGATGTTCGGCTCGTCCACCCGGCCATCCGCGCTCAAGATGCGCATGGCGCGCGACATCCTCGCGCGTTCCGCGCCGCATCTGGAAGTCGAGGGCGAGCTGCAGGGCGATGCCGCGCTGGTGGAAGACGTGCGCCGTCACTTCCTGCCGCACAGCACGCTGGCCGGCAGCGCCAACCTGCTGGTGATGCCCACGCTGGACGCGGCTAACATCGCCTTCAACCTGCTGAAGATCACCGGCGGGCAGGGCGTGACGGTGGGGCCGATTTTGCTCGGTACGGCCAAGCCGGTGCATATCCTGAACCCTGCCGCCACCACGCGGCGCATCGTCAACATGACGGCGGTCGCGGTGGCCGACGTGATCGATGCGGAAAAGGCGGGTTGAGCATGAGCGATTCGCTGCATATCGTCTGCCCGCACTGCGCCACGGTGAACCGCGTGCCTGCCGTCAAATTGCATGAGCAGCCCGTTTGCGGAAAATGCGGGCGCGGCATGTTCAACGGGCATCCCGCCGAGCTCGATGGCGCGGGATTCGCCAGGCACATCGAGCGCAATGACATTCCGGTACTGGTGGATTTCTGGGCGCCGTGGTGCGGCCCCTGTCGCATGATGGCACCGGCCTATGCGCAGGCGGCACAGATGCTGGAGCCTGACATGCGCGTGGTCAAGCTCAATACCGAAGCAGCGCAGGACATTGCTGCGCGCTATGCAATTCGCAGCATCCCCACGCTGGCATTATTCAAGAGCGGGCGTGAAGTCGCGCGTCAGGCCGGCGCGATGGATGCCGGCCGAATTGTGGCGTGGGCCAGGGCGCATGCAGGATGAGGTCGGAACCCTTTGCCGGAACGAATGGCGATGCGGCGTGAAGTGCGGACATCGCAAGATTGCGTGGAGAAAGCGAGCGCTTCCAGTGCGGTTCTCCGTGCCATGTAAAGACCGGTTGGAGCGGGTGCTGTCATTCCGAACGCATGTGAGGACTCTCGCTCGATATTGCTTGTGCCCATGAAAAAAGCCTGGCGTTTCGGCCAGGCTTTCTTGATCTCGAATATCGAATCGGCTGTGACACCGATGCACCGAGAATTACTTCTTGACTTTGTTCACGGCATCCTTGAATGCCTTGCCTGCGCTGAACTTGACTGTCTTGGCTGCTGCAATCTTGATCGCTTCGCCGGTGCGCGGGTTGCGGCCGGTGCGTGCTGCACGCTTGCCGGATCCGAACGATCCGAAACCGACCAGTTGCACCGTGCCGCCCTTGGTCACGGTCTTCACGATGTTTTCGATCAGCGAATCGAGAGCACGTTGTGCAGATGCCTTGGAAATGTCGCAATCAGCTGCAATAGCGTCGACCAGTTCTGTTTTGTTCATTGAGCCTCCATAAAAAAGTGCCGTTCATTCTAGCACTGGTATTTCTTTTGAACATCATTCTCAAAAGGAAAAAACGCTGCATGCGTCGCAAATTTTGTACAGAGACTGCAGCCATGCGAGTCGGAAACGCCATTTGCATCGACGAGCGCGACAGATTGTATTGAGTTTTTGCAGGCGAGTGAAGGGCCGCAAGCGTGGCGTAGGAATTGTCCTACCATGTTCATGGCAGGACCACCGACGGCGCGTGTTCAAGGAATCCTCGGCCTCATGCAAGGCACTGTTTCCATTTCAACAAAACGGCGATCGCTCACTGTCGCCATGCATGGTGTGCACGCTCGGAGGTCCATGCATCCAGATGCAATTGTGATAATGCGAGAGGGTCGGCGAGCAGGATGTTTCGCTGGGTATTGGTCAGCGCATCGGGGCCCGATTGCAGCGCGGTCTGCGCGAGTCGTGCCCGCGCCTGGCGGCTGCCGGATGGCAGCGCCGGATGCGCGGTGGCGGCTGCGCACATCAAGGCATTGATGCGCGGATCGACGACCGCATCGATGAAATCCGGCGACGCATCAGCCATGCCGACATGCGCGAAGGTCTCGCGCAATTCCACCGGCGGCGTGCTTTCTTCCGGTATCACGAACAGGTGCGCGCGGCGGAACAGACGGCCCAGCGAGATGCGGCTTGACAGGACCGACAGCGGTATCGCCAGCGCCAGTGCACCAGCGATCGGCAGCAGCCAGGGCAGGAACGATGGATTGAGCCAATACACGCCGATGCCCCACGCGAGCCCGAGTGCGGTATGCCAGCCGTGCTTGCGCAAGGCTTCGCCCCACGTCGTCTCCGAATCCGCGCGCGGCGGCGACTTCCATCGGATCGCCCAGCCGAGGTAGGCGGCGGCGACGAACAGCGTGTGGAACAGCATCCTCAGCGGCGCGAGCAGCATCGAAAAAACGATCTCGATCGCCATGCTCGCGATCAGGTGCAATGCGCCGCCGTACTGCCGCGCGCCGCGCGCACAGATCAGCAGCACGCTCAGGAATTTCGGCAGCAGCAGCAGCGTCGCGGTCGCGGTAAACAGGCCGATCGCTTTTTCCGGATGCCATTGCGGCCAGATCGGGAACAACTGGCGCGGCTCGATGAAGTACTGCGGCTCGGTCAGCGAGTGAAGCGCCAGCAGGGCGGTCGATATGGCAAGAAACATGAACCACAATGGTGCAGATAGATAGGCCATCACGCCGGTGACGAACACGGCGCGGTGCACCGGATGCATGCCGCGCGCCGCGAACAGGCGGAAGTTCATCAGGTTGCCGTGACACCAGCGCCGGTCGCGATTCAATTCGTCCAGCAGATTGGGCGGCATTTCCTCGTAGCTGCCGTCGAGGTCGTACGCGATCCACACCGCCCAGCCCGCGCGCCGCATCAGCGCCGCTTCCACGAAATCGTGCGACAGGATTTCGCCGGCCAGCGAACCGTGTCCGGGCAGCGGCGCGAGTGCGCAATGACGCATGAACGGCGCGAGGCGAATGATCGCGTTGTGTCCCCAGTAATGCGATTCGCCCAGTTGCCAGTAGTGCAGGCCGGCGGTGAACAGCGGACCGTACACGCTGGTCGAAAACTGCTGGATGCGCGCATACAGGGTGTCGCGCCCGGCAGCACGCGGCGCGGTCTGGATGATGCCGGCGCCGGGATTGGCTTCCATCAAACGCACCAGCGTGGTCAGGCACGCGCCGCTCATCACGCTGTCGGCGTCGAGCACGATCATGTAGCGATAGTCCTTGCCCCAGCGGCGGCAGAAGTCATCGATGTTGCCACTCTTGCGCTTGACGCGCCGATGACGCCGGCGATAGAAGATGCGGCCGAAGCCGTTCACGGCGCGGCACAGATCGGCCCAGCCCGCCACTTCGGCGGTGCAGATGTCGCTTTCATTGCTGTCGCTCAGGATGAAGAAATCGAAGCGGTCGGCGTCGTTCGTGCGCGCCACGGATTCGTAGGTCGCACGCAGGCCGGCCATCACCCGCGCCACGTCCTCGTTGCAGATCGGCATGACGATAGCGGTCCGCGCGGCTGCATCGATCGGTGCATTGCCGCCGGCGTGGCGCGAGATGATGTAGCGGTCGGTGCCGCGCAGCAAAACGAGGAATCCGGTCATCGCCGTCCAGAATCCGGCCGATACCCAGCAGAACAGAATCGCGAACAGGGCCAGCAGCGCCAGCTCGAGCGGCTGGCTTCCCTGGTAGGGCAGAACCTGGCGCATGAAGTGCGTCGCCAGTGCGGTCTGGATCAGCATCAGGGTCAACAACACGATGCGCCGGACGTTGCCGTTGTTCTGCCAGCCACCGCGCGGATCGGGGGCATCGACCGTGTCTTCCGGAATCTCGGGCGTCGCGGCGGGCCACGGCTGGCGCGCGGTGTTGCCGGAGTCGTCGTCGGATCGGCGCGTACTCCAGTGATGCGGACGGCGGATCGCCTTCCTGATCCAGCGCACCAGCGGATTCAGCGCGCCCCACGGATACGGCACCATTGATGCCCGGTTGAGCGGCGGCGCGAGGGGCAAGCGGCCGTCGAACCGGTCCGCGCTGTGCGGTGACGGCGCCGACGCATCGCGACGCGTTGCCAGCGACGGCAGCGGCCGGTAGCACAAGCCGAGCCGCGCATCGATCGACGCGTATGCCGGATTATCCTCGCTGGCGCGTTCGCCGGCGAGCACCTGGTGCAGCCGCGTCATCGCTGCGCGCGGTATCAGGTCGTCATGGTCGGCATGCTCGTCCACGCCTGCGGCGATGCTGCGGCGCATGACGGATGACAGCGGCAGCCGCGCAAGATAACTTGCGCACAGCTGCGAGTGCGGCAAAGGCAAGACCGACTGTGCCGCATCGCGGCTCAGTCCGGAGGCAGTATGTAACTCCACGTTTCGGACAGGGTTTCGTTGTTGCTGTGCAGGTAGCCGCGCATTTCCACCGGCTTCTTGTCGTCGATGCGGCGCATGCGGATCGTCATGCGCCATCCTCCGGTCGTTTCGTTCGGGTAGGCATTGGTTTCGAGCAGCTTGCCGTTGCTGTCGATGGTGACGATGGCTTCGACTTTCGCTCCATTCATCCCATTTGTTCCATTCGTTCCGCTCGTTTCATTCTGCAGTTTCTTCAGCGCCGGGCCTTCGAAATCGACCAGAAACGCGATGCTGTCATCCGGCTTGCGCCGATAGCCGTGGCCGCGCCGCGTTTGTGTCACCCATGACAGTGGCGGGCGCTTCTCGACGTCCTTTTGCCACAGCACCCGATATTCGAAAGCGAGCGGCGTGCCGGGGCGCGGCGCGGCATCGGGTATCCAGAACGCCACGATGTTGTCATTGGTTTCGTCCGGCGTCGGTATCTGCACGAGTTCGACGCGCCCGGCTCCCCATGCGCCGAGCGGTTCGATCCATGCGCTGGGCCGCGCTTCATAGTGTGCTTCGAGGTCTTCAAAACTGTTGAAGTGGCGGTCGCGTTGCATCAGGCCAAAACCGGAAGGATTGATCGTGGCAAACGAAGTCACCAGCAAGCGCTTGGGATTCACCAAGGGGCGCCACAACCACTCGCCGGTTCCGGATTGGACCGACAAACCATCGGAATCGTGCACTTCGGGCCGATAATCCTCGATGCTCGCACGCTGGTTTTCACCGAAGAAAAACATGGTGGTCAAGGGTGCGATGCCAAGCTTGCTGACGTTTTCGCGCAAGTAAAGTTGCGTCTTGACATCGACCACGGTATCGACGCCGGGCTTGACGATGAAGCGGTACGCGCCTGCCAGTCGGCGCGAATCGAGCAGTGCGTAGATCGTCAATTCCTTCGCCGCCGCGTCGGGACGTACGATCCAGAATTCGGTGAAGTGCGGAAACTCCTCGCCGGAATTCAAGGCCGTATCGATCGTCAGCCCGCGCGCCGACAAACCGTACAGCTGGCGCTTGCCGACTGCCCGGAAATAGCTGGCACCGAGAAAGGCAATCACTTCATCCTTGTATTGCGGCGTGTTGATGTTGTAGTGCACGCGAAAGCCGGCAAAGCCGAGGCCGGTCAAATCCTTCGTGTTGATTTCATTCGCGCCGTAGTTGTAGGACTTCGGATCGAAGCGGATTTCCTGCACGCTCTTGTCGCTCACCTCATTGATCTTCACCGGGCTTTCAAAAAACAATCCCTGGTGGAAGAACGCCAGTTCGAACGGCAGCTTCGCGTTGCGCCAGTGCGTCTTGTCGGTCCGCATGCGGATGTCGCGGTACTGATCGTAGGTGATGTTTTCGAGCGCCTTCGGAATATTCTTCGCCGGCTTCTTGTACGGGCTCTCGGCAAGCTGTTTCGCTTTTGCCGCGACGTCGTCGAAGTTGAAGGCCAGCGCCGCCGACGGCAGCAGGCACAGACACAATGCAAGCGCCGGTTGGCGGCAGCATGACGAAATGATGTTGAAGAGAAAGCGAGGCATCGGAATCCGAAAGGCAGTCACCGATCTGCAATGATGACCGTGTGTCCGTTCGGCTTTTTGACGTGGTGCAATGCAACGTCAACTAACGGACGGGCCTGATGGCGATATGTGATGCGATTGGCAGGGCGAGCGCCTTCGACAATTGCCGAAGCGAAATCAGATCAGACCGAACCAGCCGAGCAAGGCACCTGCGCCCAGCAACCACAGCAAGTGAATGCGGGTGCGCCAGACAATGAGCGTGGTGGCAATGATCAGCAGCCAGATCCGCCAATCCTCGGCCGGATTGTTGTTGGCGCTTGCCAGTATCCAGCCGGTCGCGATCACCAGTGCGATCACGATGGGGCTCAGGCCCAGCTTGAAGGCGCGCACTGCGCGCAAGTCGCGGTTGCGGTGTCCCCATTTCGCCGCCAGGTAAGTCAGGGTGGTGCTCGGCAAGAGAATGCCGGCCATCGTCAGAGTCAGGCCCAGCAGGCCGGTACCGAAACCGCCCGCATTGATGCCGACGTTCCAGCCCATCAAGGCGACGAACAGGATGTTCGGTCCAGGCGCGGCTTGCGCGATGGAAATCGACGCATTGAATTGCATGTCGGTCAGCCAGCGATGCTCGTCGACCAGGTAGCGGTGCATTTCCGGCGCGGTAGTGATGGCGCCGCCGATCGACAACAACGACAGCAACAGGTAGTGGCCGAACAGGTTGAGCCAGTCGCTCCATTGCATGGAAATCTGCAGCGCGGAATTCATGGCTTCAATTTCCGGTAAGCCAGCCCGAAGCCGACGATGCCGAGGCCCAGCAACACGTAAATCAGCGGCCAGCGCAGCAGCGCGATGGCGATGAAGCACAGCGATCCGAGCGCGATGCACCATGGCATGCCAAGCGGATTCTTCTTCAAGGCATTGAACAGCTTCAGGCCGCTGGCGATAATCAGCCCCGAGGCGACCGCGCCCATGCCGCGCAATGCGCCAGTGACGCCGGGATGCGTTGCGTAGTGTGAATAGGCCAGCGCCAGCAGCAACAGCACGATCAGCGGCACCGCCAGCATGCCAGCCAGTGCCGCCATCGCGCCCGGCAGTCCGAAACTGCGCGCGCCGATCATCAGGGAAATGTTGACCACGTTCGGACCCGGCATGATTTGCGCGACCGCCCAATCCTCGATGAATTCCTCCTTGCTCAGCCAGCGCTTTCTTTCCACCAGTTCGTACTGGATGATGGCCAGCACGCCGCCGAAACCTTGCAAGGCAATCAAGGTGAAGGAGACAAACAAATCAGTCAGGGATTGCGGGCGCGGACGGTCTTCCGCTTTTTGGAGATCGGTCATGAGGTGCTGGCGCGGGTCGGGATGTACCGACGAGGGTGATGCGGAGTGAAAAAGGTATTGCTGTTCAGGCAATGTTCAAGTTCCGGGAAGGCTGGCATGGCAAACCTGGTCCTTGGAAGTGAAGTCGACATCAAGCCTGAATCATTGTTGTTTTTCGTTTGAATGATTGTAGTGTAGTATCTGCCGACATCAAAAAAATCCATGCTCAAGGATGACAGGAGACAAACACGCCCGGCTTGCCGGGCGTTTTTTTGTGTGGGTCGCGTGCAGATATAAGGATTGCGCATATCTGCTATCACAAGAATAAAGAGGAAAAATATGATGCGGTGCCATACAATGAAATCTGTCTCCTCCAACTCTCCTTTGAATTGGATTCAGCCCGCTACCGCAAGGTCAGCGGGCTTTTTTTTTCTCTTCGCGGCTTGCTGCACTCTCCTGCGGCTCGTTACGCCGCGTCCAGGATCTTGCGAATCTTTCCGATGTTTTTCAAGGTGCTTTGCAAATGTTCTGCCATCGCTTGTGATGCTTCTTCGTTCCGCTCGTGTTCGAGGAGCTCAAGGATATGCAGATGCTGCTTGCACTGTTGCTTGTAGCGGCTGCGGTCCAGCATCGAGCGGTAGGAGAGCAGTCGCCTGACGCGGTTGACGCGCCGGATGGCGTCGATGAAGAAGGGATTGCCGGATGCCTCGACCAGCGTCTCGTGAAAGCGCACGCCGCGATCATGCAACTGGTCTGCGCTGTCGGTTTCGATGCCGCCATTGAGCAGGTGCAGTTCCGCGGCGCGACAACGATCGGCTGCCTGACGATCCAGCCGGTAACCCGGCTCGAGCAGGGCCGCCGGTTCCAGGGCGAGCCGCAGGCGATACGACTGCACCAGGCTGTCGGGCGTGGTCAGCATCGAGGAAAACGACCAGCCGTAGCCGGGCTTTTTCTCTGCCCATCCTTCCTGGGCAATACGGGCCAGAACCGATGACAGCTGGGTGGCGGTCAGCTGGTAGCGCTGCCTCAGCAGGCTCTCCGAAAATTCGTCAGGCAATTGTCCCCGCAGCCGGTCTTCCGCGATGCGAAAGTACACGGCGGTCACGATGTCATTTTCCGCCAGCCCGATTTCGCTGGCCGGCTGCAACGGTTTTTGCGCAAGAAAATAGCCGCGGTTCGGCTCCCGCCGAAGAATGCCTCTTTCACACAGCATGCCGAGCGCGTCGTTGACCGGCTGGCGCGATACCCGCAAGCGATCCGCCAGCATTTGCGCCGGTAGATGCGTCCCGATCTCGAGGTTGTCGGCCTGGATGATGTCAACAATGCGCGCGGCGACGGGTTTCATGATGCTGCGACTTGCCGGCTGGATTGAATGGTCTGGTCGAGGATGAGAGGAATGACGCCGCCGGCTTTCAGCAGATTGATTTCCAGTTGCGTTTCGACCGCGGCTTTGGCCGCGATGGTATCGACAGTGCCATTGGCCCGGTGCACGCGAACGGCAATCGGGCAGCGCGGTGACAACGCATCTGCGTCGGCGTGGATTTCAATCCGGTCACCGAGGGCGATGGCCGGCATCCCCTTGATCGCGGCAGCCGGGAGTTGCACGGGAAGGATGCCCATGCCGATCAGGTTGGAACGGTGGATCCGTTCGAAGCTGCACGCCAGCACGGACCGCACATTCAGCAGGCGCAAGCCCTTTGCCGCCCAGTCGCGGGACGAGCCGGTGCCGTAACGTTCTCCTGCAATGACGACGATCGATTCGCCGTCGTCGCGATAGCGTTGTGCCGCTTCCCAGATGGGCATGACGTCGCCGCTCGGAACATGCACGGTATGGGCGACGGGGAGTCCGTCTTTCAACAAATTGATCACGTTCCGATTGTGGAATGTGCCTCTGAGCATCACCTGCCAGTTTCCTCGCCGTGAGGCGAAGACGTTCAGGTCGTTGCGCTTGTCGCCGCGCTGCACCAGATAGTCGGCAACCAGACTCTTGGGCGGAATGGCGCTCGCCGGCGAAATGTGATCCGTCGTGATGTCATCGCCCAGCACCATCAGCGGGTAGGCGCGGTAATTACCGAGCAGACCGCCTGCCTCAAGTGACGCGAAGGGCGGGCGCTGCAGGTAGTTCGACCGCTCGTCCCAGGGGAAAAGCGCCGAGTCAGGGGCATCGAGGCCATGCCATGCCGGGTTCTTTTCCGCCCGCTCGAAATCCCTGCGGTAGTCCGCTGTATCCTGTGCCGCAGCAAGGCAGCGCGCGATTTCTTCGCGCGTCGGCCACAAGTCCCGCAGATACACAGGCTTTCCGTCCGCCGTTGTCTGGATCGGACCGGCCTCCAGATTCTTGTCTGCATCGCCGGCCAATCCGTATGCGATCACCAGCGCAGGAGACATGATGAAGCCCAGGTCAAGATCGGGATGCACGCGGCCGGGAAAATTCCTGTTGCCGGACAGCGCGGCCACCGGCTTGCCGCTGCCTTCATCGATCATCTTCCGGATCGGCTCGGTCAGCGGACCGGAGTTGCCGATGCATGTTGCACATCCGAATCCCACGATGCCGAATCCGATGGCTTCCAGATCAGGAAGCAAGCCTGTGCGCTTGAGATAGGAAGCCGAGGCGGGAGAGCCGGGTGCGAGCGAGGTCTTGACCCACCTGGCCGGTTGCAGGCCGAAGGCGCGTGCCTTGCGCGCGACCAGTCCGGCGGCAATCAGCAGCGCCGGGTCGGAGGTGTTGGTGCAGCTCGTGATGGAAGCAATCGCGATCGGATGCAGCGGCAGTTCCGGGGAGGGGGCCGACACGCTGAACTGCTGCAATGCTGCCGGCACGTCGGCTAACCGCAAACGATCCTGCGGCCGGGTCGGCCCGGCCACGTGCATGCCGATGTCATCGAGATCGATCTCGATGACCCGGCTGTAGCGCGGCTCGGCGCCCGGTTCGAACCACAGGCCGGTACGCCGCGCGTACGCTTCGACCAGTGCCTGTGCGTCCTCGGTCCGCCCGGTCGCGCGCAGATAGGAGATGGTATGGCGGTCGATGCCGAAGTAGCCGGTGGTGGCGCCATATTCGGGCGCCATGTTGGCAACCACTGCGCGATCGCCTGCGCTGAGGGTATCGACGCTGGGGCCGAAGAATTCGACGAAGTCGCCGGTCACGCCGGCCTGCCGCAGGCGCTGGGTCACCGTCAATGCCAGATCGGTCGACGTGCAGGCGGCACCGAGCGCGCCGGTGAGCCGGACGCCGACCACATCCGGAATGCGCAGCATGGTCGGCATGCCGAACATCACGGTCTGCGCCTCAAGTCCACCTACGCCCCAACCAAGCACGCCGATGCCGTTGATCATCGGGGTATGGCTATCCGTGCCGATCAAGGTGTCGGGGACTGCCCACGTTTCCTCGCCGGATTCTTCCCGGCGCGTTTCGGCGCAAACGACCGTCGCCAGCTGTTCGAGATTGATGGTGTGCATGATCCCCGTTCCCGGAGGATGAATGCGCACGCCGCTCAAGGTCTTGGAGGCCCACCGCAGGAAGCGGTAACGCTCTTCGTTGCGCCGCATTTCATGTTGCAGGTTGAGAGAGATCGCGTCGGGTCTGGCGAATTCTTCCACCGCCAGCGAATGGTCAACCGAGACGTCGACGGGAATCACCGGATTCAGGAGGGATGGGTCGACGCCGTGCTCGGCAAGGACGTTGCGCATTGCCGCGATATCAACCAGTGCCGGGGTGCTGGTCGTGTCATGCATGAGCACGCGGCCAGGCTGAAACGGAATCTCCGCCTCGCTGCTGCCGGAAGCGAGCCATCCGAAGATGGCGGCGACGGCATCGTCCCGCTCCTGGCCGCGCATGTTGCGCACGATATTTTCCAGCAGGATGCGCAAGACAAGGGGAAGCCGATCGAGTTCGCTGCCGAACAGGGCCGGCAAATCAACGATCTTGTAGCGGCGGCCGGCCACATCCAGGTCACCGGGCGGGTAGGCGGGGGAGGTTTTCATGAAACGTATTATTGCATATGATCGCAAAAAAATGCAAAGTAACGTAGAATGAAAAATGATGAGAAACCGGCTGGCAAAAAACGGCTTTTGCGGCGTACCATCTGTTGCATACCGGGCAAGCGAGCGGAAGCCCCCGGCAAAAAAATCCGCATCAAAACAAGTGGAGTTTCATTTCTAGGAGATATGGATATGTTCAAGTTGAAGACGATGCTGGTTCGTGCAGGCCATGCGATTGCGTTCGGCGCTGCGTGCGCCTCTGTCTTGCCTGCCATGGCGCAAGAGGCACTGGAACTCAAGATCATTGCGCCGGCCGCGCCGGGCGGCGGATGGGATGGTGCGTCGCGTTCCTTGCAGCAGGTCATGGTCGCGACCAAGGCCGCCAAAAGCGTTCAAGTCATCAACGTGCCAGGTGCCGGCGGCACAGTCGGCCTTGCCCAGTTCGTCAACAATGCCAAGGGCGACGGCAACCAACTCATGACAATGGGCATCACGATGCTGGGCGCCGTGCTGACCAATAAATCGCCCGTCGGACTGGATAGCGTGACGCCGATTGCGCGGCTGACGGCGGATCCGCTGGTGGTGGTGGTTCCGGCCAATTCGCCGCACAAGACGATCAAGGACCTCGCTGCGGCGATCAAGGCCGACACCTCGAAGGTGGTGTGGGCGGGCGGCTCGGCCGGTGGCGCCGACCATATCCTGGCGGGACTGGTGGCAAAGGCTGCCGGTGGCGATGCCAGCAAGCTGAACTATGTGCCGTTCTCCGGCGGCGGCGAAGCGCTTGCCGAGATGCTCGGCGGCCGCGTCACTGCGGGCGTATCCGGCTATAACGAGTTTGAAAGCATGATCAAGGCGGGCAAGCTGCGCGCCCTGGCCCTGTCTACCGGCAAGCGGCTCGCGGGCGTCGATGTGCCCACGCTGAAGGAGCAGGGCATGGATGTGGAACTGGTCAACTGGCGCGGCATTGTCGCCGCTCCCGGCATCACGCCTGAGCAGCGCAAGACGCTGGCAGCGGCGGTCGAAAAGACGATCAAGTCGCCTGAATGGGAAAAGGTTCTCAAGGCGCGTGGCTGGGAAGACGCCTATCTGCCGTCAGATCAGTTCGCCGCGTTCATGAAGGCTGACCAGGCGCGCATCAAGGAGGTGCTGACCTCGATCGGATTGGTGAAATGATCGACGGCAACGTCAGGAAGGCGCCCGTGTGGCGGGCGCCGCTGATCGTCGGCGTCGTGCTGCTGCTGCTTGCAGGCCTGACCTTCGCCGATGCGTTCCGGCTGGCGGTGAGTACCGGTCCGGGCGTCGGTCCCTCGGTGGCGATGAAGCTGGTCGCTGCCCTGCTGACCGTGCTCGGGGTGGCGCACCTCGTGCAGGCGTGGCGCAAGCGAGGGGAGCAGCAGCAGGCGCCACATCAGGGAGAAAAGGGCAATCCGCGCGCGCTGGCCTGGGTACTCGGCGGCCTGATCGTGCAGATTGCCGCATTGGCGTTTGGGGCAGGTTTCGTCGTCTCGTCGACCATTCTCTTTGTCGCCACCGCACGCGGATTCGGCCGTTCGCTGAAGTCGCTCGGCCCGGTGTATGGCCTGGTACTCAGCATCGCCGTCTACGTGTTCTTTACCAAGGCGCTTTCATTGTCGCTGCCAGCGGGCCCGCTGGAGAAACTGCTGCTGGGCTAAGAGCGTCTAGCACAATGAAGCGAAGCGGTTCTGAGTAGGGTTGAGCAGGGAATTCGGGCAGCCTGCTGCCCGCCTGCGAAACGGCACAGGCATGCAAGCCTGTGCGCGCCCTGCAAGGGCGCCGCCGCAGACAGTACGCCTGTACGGCAAGGGCGAAGCAGGGAATTCGCAAAGCATGCTTTGCGCCTGCGTAGCAGCCTTGGCTTGCCAGCCAAGGTGCGCCCTGCAAGGGGCGCAACACCCTCAGAATCATTTTGTTAGACGCTCCAAGGGGAATTCATGGATATTTTTGCACTCCTGGCAGAGGGCATCTGGGTCGCTCTGCAGCCCGGCAATCTGCTGTTCGCCGGTATCGGCGTTCTGCTTGGCACGCTGGTCGGCATCCTGCCGGGTATCAGTCCGTCGCTCACGGTGGCCTTGCTCCTTCCGGTGACGTTCAAGCTGGACCCGACCGGATCGATCATCATGTTTGCCGGTATTTATTTCGGCGGCATGTACGGCAGTTCCACCACGGCGATCCTGATCAACACTCCCGGCGAGGCGGCCTCGATTGCCACGGCAATCGAAGGCTACAAAATGGCCCGTGCCGGTCGCGGCGGTCCTGCGCTTGCGACTGCCGCGATCGGCTCATTCGTCGCAGGCACGATTGCCACCATCGGGCTGGCGGTGCTGGCGCCATGGATTGTCGAACTCGCGGTCCGGTTCGGGCCATGGGATTACTTTGCGCTGATGGTGGTCGCCTTCATTACGGTCTCGGCCACGTTTGGCGACTCCGTCCTGCGCGGCCTCACCAGCCTGTCGTTGGGATTGTTCCTCGGACTGGTCGGCATCGACAAACTGACCGGTCAGGCGCGGCTGGCTTTCGGCGTTCCCTCATTATTGGATGGCATCTCGATCACCACACTTGCCGTCGGCCTGTTTGCCATGGGCGAGGCCTTGTACATGGCCTCGCGTTTCACCGGCGTTGTCGAGAAGGTGGAGGCGGTACGCGGCTCCTTGTGGATGACACTGAAGGATTGGCAATCCTCCTGGAAGGCGTGGCTGCGCGGCACGCTGCTCGGATTTCCGATCGGTGCGCTGCCGGCGGGCGGTGCCGAGGTGCCCACGCTGCTGTCCTACACGCTGGAACGCAGGCTTGCCAAGAATCCCGAGCAATTCGGCAAAGGCGCGATTGAAGGCGTGGCCGGCCCGGAGGCGGCGAACAACGCCGCGGCCACCGGTACCCTGGTGCCCCTGCTGGCGCTCGGGCTGCCAACCTCTGCGACGGCCGCCATGCTGCTGGCCGGGTTTCAGCAATACGGGCTGGTGCCGGGGCCGCTCTTGTTCACCACCAATCCCGAGTTGGTCTGGGGTTTGATTGCCAGCTTCCTCGTCGGGAATCTGATGCTGCTGGTACTCAATCTTCCCTTGGTCGGCCTGTGGGTCAAATTGCTCGCCATCCCTCAGGCATGGCTGTATGCCGGCATCCTGGTCTTCGCCTCGATGGGAACGCTGGCAGCAAATCCCTCGGTGGTCGAACTCACCATGCTGGTGGTCTTTGGCGCGGTCGGGTATCTGATGCGCTGCTGGGATTATCCGGTGGCACCGATGATCGTGGGCCTCATCCTGGGGCCGATGGCGGAAAGCCAGTTCCGCAGGGCCTTGCAAGTCAGTCTCGGCGATTCCTGGGTGTTCTTCAAGCATCCGGTATCGGCCACGCTGATCGCCATCGCGGTCATCGCACTGATAGCGCCGATGGTCTTCAAGGGCTTGCGCCGATTCAAGGGCGGCGACGAGTAACAGGGCGCGGGTACGATGCGGCAGGGATCGACTGCTCCTGCCGCATCGGCCCCGGTTCCCTGAAATTTTCTCCACTGACAAGGGCGGCCATGAACGCAAGCAAATCCATCATCGCTCACCTCGCTCCCACCGGCAGGCTGCGCGCATCGATCAATCTGGGCAATCCGATTCTGGCAAATGCCGATCCCCAAACGCGCCAGCCCTTCGGCATCTCTGTCGATCTGGCGAACGCGCTGGCACAACGACTGGGTGTCGAGGCGGAATACGTCGTGTTCGACGCAGCGGGGAAAGCGGCTGATGCGTTGGCGCGCAACGAGATCGACGCGGGCTTCCTGGCAATCGACCCGGTGCGCGGCGAAGGCATCAGCTTCACGGCGCCTTATGTGCTGATCGAAGGATGCTATCTGGTTAGAAATGAATCGCCTGTCGTGAAAAACGAAGAGGTCGACCGACCGGGCATGCGTGTCGCGGTGGGTGCCGGCAGCGCATACGATCTGTTCCTGAGCCGGGAACTGAAACACGCGCAGATCGTCCGGGCCCCGACCTCACCCACGGTCGTGGACACATTCATCGAACAGGGACTGGAAGTGGCCGCCGGGGTCAGGCAGCAGCTCGAGTCCGATGCGGCGCGCTTCGGCGGCTTGCGCCTGCTGGCGGGACGATTCATGGTGATCAGGCAAGCCATGGCCACGCCAAAGTGCCGGCCGGCCGAAGTCGTCGAGTACCTTCGCGCATTTGTGGAGGAAATGAAGGCCTCCGGTTTTGTTGCGCAATCCCTTGAGCGGCACGCCATTGCGGGCGCTGCTGTTGCGCCGCTTTCGGATGAGTGACAAGCTGCGCTGTCGTCAAGCCGCTTCGCCTGCCGCTTCTCCTGCAGAGAGCAGGCGTTCATCGCATCATGCCGCCGCCATCAGATCGTGCGCAATGCGCTGATGCGCGAAGCGCGCGCCGCCGAACCAGGCGACAAGGCGGCGCGCGCGCTTGAAGTACAGATGCAGGTCGTATTCCCAGGTGAAGCCGATCCCGCCGTGCGCCTGGATGCAATCCGAGGTGACGCGCACCGCCATCTCGCAGCTTGCCGCCTGCGCTGCGTCGAGCGCGAAGCGCGCATCCGGCAAGCCGTCCTGCAAGGCGATGCCGGCGTAGTAGGTGGCTGACTTTGCGTTTTCCAGCATGACGAAGGCATCCGCCAGCTTGTGCTTGATCGCCTGGAAGCTGCCGATCGGCTGGCCGAACTGCCTGCGTTCACGCGCGTAGCCGAGTGTCATCTGCAAGGCCGCTTCGGCCGCGCCATTGAGTTCCGCACAATTGAACAGCCGCGCCGTGCCGAAGCATGCCATTTCACCTTCGGCATCGAGATGCACGCTCAGGCGCGGACCACTCACCGCATTGAATTCGACATCGGCAAGGCCGCAGATCACGTCGAGCGGCTGTCGCGGAATGCATGACAATCCTGGTGCATTCATGGCGGCCAGCGTCACCTCCAGCACTGTTTTTGCGCCATGCGTGCGGCGATTCGCCACCAGCAAATGCGTGGCGGCTTGCGCGTGTTCAACCAGCACCTTGCGTCCGTGCAGTGTTCCTTCCCTGGTCGCGCAGGCGCTGTCGGAAAACCAGTCGCCGTCCTGTTCGAGCTGCGCGAACGACGCATGCAATGCACCGCCGCACAATTCCTCGTACAGATAGGCCATGTCATTTGCCTCGGCCCGTGCGAGCAATGCGGGCAGCAAGACTGCGGTATCCCTGAACGAGGCGGGATACAGCGCGCGGCCCATTTCTTCGCCGAGCACGACGATTTCGACCGGGCCCATGCCGAGTCCGCCATCCTTCTCGGCAACCGCCAGCGCCGGCCATCCCAGCTCGGCTGCGAGCGCCCATGCCTCGCGGGCCACGCAAGGATCGTGTTCGCCGGCACGCAATCGTTCGCGCGGAATGCCCGCGAGCGCCTTGCGCGCGCTGTCGCGCAACATCTGTTGTTCGTCCGTGAATGCAAAGTTCATTTCGAGTCCTGTCAGCGTGGCGGATTCAGCGCGGCAAGTCCAGCGCGCGTTCGCCGATGATGTTTCTCTGGATTTCGGAAGTGCCGGCGAGAATGCTCTCGGCGCGCGTCCACAGATAGTCGCGCATCCAGCGCCCTTGCCGTGGCGCGTGGCTGTCCTGCGGTCCCGCAGCTGCGTCCGGCCCGAGGATGTCGGCGGCAAGCTCGTACAGCGCCTGATGCGTCTCGCTCCAGAACAGCTTGGTGTACGACGCTTCCGGCCCCGGCGGTTCGCCGCGCATCGCCTGCGTCAACACGCGATACGCATGCACGCGCATCACGTGCGCCGAGATGGTGAGCCGCGCGAGGCGATCGGCAATCACCGGATCCTCGATCACCGGCCTGCCGTTGCGCACGGTCCGCTGCGCGAGGACGACGATGTCCCGCAGTTCCTGCTGCAGCTTCACCTGGCGCGGAATGAAATAGGTCCCGCGCTCGAAGCTTGCGGCCGCCATCGCGATGCGCCAGCCGTCGTTTTCCGCGCCGACGAGGTTCTCGACCGGCACCCGCACATTGTCGAAGAAGACTTCATTGAACTCTTCCTCGCCGTTCATCTGGTGGATCGGCTTGACGGTGATGCCCGGCGACTTCATGTCGACCAGCAGGAAGGAGATGCCCTTGTGCTTGGCGACGGTCGCATCGGTGCGCACCAGCACGAAGCACCAGTGCGCGAACTGCGCGAAGCTGGTCCAGATCTTCTGCCCGCTGATCACGTAATGGTCACCATCACGCACCGCACGCGTCGCGAGCGAGGCAAGGTCCGAACCGGCGCCCGGTTCGGAATAGCCCTGGCACCAGATTTCCTCGTTGCGCAGCAGCGGCGCGAGGAAGCGCCGCTTCTGCGCCTCGCTGCCGAAGTGCGCCAGCGTCGGCGCGAGGATGCCCTGGCCGATGCTGTTGATCGACTGCGGGGCACCCGCGCGCGCGTACTCCTCATGGAAGATCGCCTGCTGCACCAGCGGCAGATTGCGTCCGCCATATTCCTGCGGCAGATTGAGTCCGGTCCAGCCATGCGCGCCGAGGTGCTTGTCCCACTTCAGGCGGAACTCGTCGCTGTGCCGTGCGACCTTGCCGCCGAAGCTGGTCTCGACGCTGCACAGGTTAACGTCGAGCCATGCGCGCAGTTCGGCGCGGAAGGCTTCATCCGCCGCGGAAAATGAAAGATGCATCGTGTCGCTCCTCAATCCACCTTCGCGCCGGAATCCTTGACCACCTTGGCCCACTTGACGAGGTCGGCCTTGATGAAGTCGGCGAACTGCTTCGGCGTGCCGCCGATGATTTCAAGACCGAGTCCGGCGAATTTCTCCTTCACCTCGGGCTGGGCCAGCACCTTGGTCACTTCGGCGTTGAGGCGATTGACGATTTCCGGCGAGGTGCCGGCAGGCGCGAGGATGCCGAGCCAGGGCATCGCTTCGTATCCCGGCAGACCGGATTCGGCCACCGTCGGCAGATCGGGCAGCAGGGTCGAACGCTTGGCCGAGGTGACGGCCAGCGCGCGCAGTTTGCCCGACTTGACATGCGGCATCGAGGACGCGGCGGCGTCGAACATGACTTGCAGCTGGCCGCCCATCATGTCGGTCAAGGCCGGTGCGCTGCCCTTGTAGGGGATGTGCGTCATCTCGGTGCCGGACATGCTCTTGAACAGTTCCATCTCGAGGTGGGTCGAGGTGCCGTTGCCGACCGAGCCGTAGTTCAGGCCGTTCGGCTTGCTCTTGGCCAGCTTGATCAGATCGGCGACCGATTTGACCGGCATGTCCTGACGCACCACCAGCACGTGCACCAGCGAAGACACCAGGATCACCGGCGCGAAGTCCTTGACGGTATCGAACGGCACTTTCGGATACAGCGCCGGGTTGATGGTCAGCGACGATGCGGCCAGTCCCAGCGTGTAGCCGTCCGGCGCGGATTTGGCGACGGCTTCGGACGCGATCATGGTACCCGCGCCGGGCTTGTTGTCGACGATCACCGGCTGGCCGAGATTGACGGCGAGCCTTTCGGCGATGATGCGCGCCATCGTGTCGGACGCGCCGCCGGGCGAGAACGGCACGATCAGCTTGACCGGTTTGGTTGGGTAGGGTGTCGTTGCATGTGCGGGCAGCGCACCGATCGAGAATGCGGCGATCAGGGCGGCGCAAAGGCGTGAACGAATTGTCATGCTTGTCTCCTTGTGGTTTGTAATTGCGGGCTTGTAGAACAACGACTTATTTCTCGCGCGGCGTCAGCATTGCCAAGGCATCGACCGCGACGGCACCTTCACCCGCTGCACGCAGCATCAGCGGGTTGACTTCAAGTTCGCTCAATTCCGGCCCGAGCGCGAGGGCGGCTTCCGACACTGCCGCGATGGCCTGGCAGGCGGCGGTCACGTCCGCAGGCTGGCGTCCGCGATAGCCGTCGAGCAGCGGCCATGCGCGCAGCTCGCGCAACATCTCTTGCGCCATCGCGGCATCGACCGGCAGGATGCGCTGCGCCACGTCCTGATACAGCTCGGTCAGGATGCCGCCGAGTCCGACCGTCATGACGAGGCCGAACACGGGATCGCGCGTGACGCCGACCAGCAGTTCGGCGGCGGATTTCTCCTGGCGCTGCAACAGCACACCGGTCAATCTTGCGTCCGGCATCTTCGCGCGCGCGGCGGCGAGGATTTCCTCGCAGGCGCTGGCGGCTTCCTGCGCGCTGCCGATATTCAGACGCACGCCGCCGATTTCGGTCTTGTGCAGGATGTCGGGACTGAGGATCTTGAGCACGCAGGGAAAGCCGATGCGCTGCGCCATCGACGCCGCTTCGGCGGGATTGGTGGCGACGGCTTCATGCGCGACCGGCACGCCGAAGGACGCCAGCAGTTTCTTGCCCTCGGCCTCGTCCAGCGCGACACGTTTTTTCGAACGAACCGTCTCGACGATATCGAGTGCGGATGCGGTCATTGCCGCGCGTTGCGGCATGGGCCGCCACGTCGCGCGCCGGCCATCCTGCCAGTGCAGGAAGGACGACAGCGCCGCCACCGCGCGTCCGGTTTCGGTGAAGACGGGAATGCCCGCCTGTTCCAGCGTTTCTCGCACGGTTGCATTGCCGGTGTCGATGGCGGCGATCAACTTGTCGGTCTTGCCGGCGGCCTCGACCAGTTCCGGCGTCAGGCGATCCAGCAGATAACCCGGCGCGTACATCACGATGGCGTCGACCTCGGCGCAGTCGAGCACAGTGCCCAGTGCCTCGGCGAAGAAGCCTTGCTGATTGACGACGTTGCCGGTGATGTCGATCGGGTTGGACACCATGCCGTAGTCGGGAATGCCCGCGCGCAGGGTGGCCTGCACGTCGGCCGGCAGGGTCGGGATCTCCACGCCGTGATCGCTGAAGCGGTCCGACAGCAGCGCGCCGAGCGCGCCCGAGATGGTGACGATGGCGATGCGCTTGCCGCCGGTCTTGTGGCGGAACTGCGCCAGATAGCAGAGGTCGGCCATGTGCGCCAGATCGTCGGCGCGCATCACGCCGAGCTGGCGCAAGGCGGCCTTGTAGACGCGCTGGTCGCCCGCCAGCGATGCGGTGTGCGAGGCGGCGGCTTCCTGGCCCTTGCTGCTGTCGCCCACCTTCAGCAGGATCAGCGGCTTGTTCAATTCACGGGCGCGCGCGACGGTGCGAACGAACCGTGCCCCGTCGCGCAAGCCTTCGACATAGCCCGCGACGCAATGCGTGGATTCGTCCTCCACCAGCCATTCGAGGTATTCGGAGAATTCCAGGCAGGCCTCGTTGCCGGTGTTGATCACGTAGTTGTAGCCGACGCCCTGCTTGCGGCCCACGCTGTACACGGCGGCGCAGACATTGCCGCTCTGCGTCACCAGTGCCGTGTTGCCCGGCTGCGCGGGTGGCGGCGTGTTCTTGAAGACGGAGGCGAAGGCGGTGTAGGCGTGCGTGTTGAGATTGGCGAAGCCCATGCAGTTCGGGCCGGCGACGATCATGCCCGATGCGGCGGCGAACTGCTCCAGCTCATCCTGCAGCGCCTTGCCTGCATCGCCCGCCTCGGCGAAGCCGGCCGCAAACACGATCGCTGCGGGGATGCCCTTGGCGTGGCAACGCTTGAGCGATGCCACCACGTCCTCTGCTGCAATCGCCAGCACCGCCAGATCGGCTGGGCCGGGCAGCGATTCCACATCGGGATAGCAGGTGAGGCCGCTGATGTCGGTGTATTTCGGATTGATCGGATAGATGCGTCCGGCATAGCCGTGCTGCAGCAGCAGGGCCAGCGGCATGCCGCCGACGCGGCCGGGATTGCTGGACGCGCCGATGATGGCGATCGAGTCGGGACTGATCAGGGGACGAAGATCGCGCATCATTGACCCGCCGCCTTGTTCTTCTGGATCGCGTTCGCGAGACCCTTGTCGCGCACCGCCTTGAATTCCTCGGTCACATGCGACAGCTGGTGCGTGTCGAAGTGCGCGGCCATGCTGTTGCGCATGCCCTGCGTGTCGAGGCAGCGGTTGAGCGAGCGTTTCAGCAGGCGCAGGCCGAAGGGCGGGGCCTTCGCGATGTGCTGCGCCAGTTCCATCGTGACATCGTCGAGTTCGGCGCGCGGCACGACGCGATTGACCATGCCGATTTCACGTGCATCCTCGGCTGACAGGCGCGCGCCGGTGAACAGCATTTCCTTCGCCTTGCGCAGGCCGAGCACCCACGGATGAATCAACACTTCGGTCGCGGCGGTTGCCAGCGTGTGACCGACCGGATCGGAAAAGTAGGCATCGTCCGCAGCCACGATCAGGTCGCACATGTTGGCGATCATGAAGCCACCGGCCACGCATGCGCCCTGCACCTGGGCGATGGTGGGCTTGGGCAGATCGAAGATGCGCAGGCAGTAGTCGTAGTAATACCGTTCCTCGTACTGCCAGCGTTCCTCCACCGTGAAGTTGGCGCGCTCCCGTTGCGCCTGCTTGAGATCGTGTCCGGCGGAAAAATGATCGCCCTTGCCGGCCAGCACAACGACATGCACGGAATCGTCACGCACCGCATGGCCGAGCGCGTCGTCGAGTTCCTGCAGCAACTGCTGGCTTTGCGCATTGCGCTGTTC
This sequence comes from Noviherbaspirillum cavernae, assembly GCF_003590875.1. Taxonomy (NCBI): domain Bacteria; kingdom Pseudomonadati; phylum Pseudomonadota; class Betaproteobacteria; order Burkholderiales; family Oxalobacteraceae; genus Noviherbaspirillum; species Noviherbaspirillum cavernae. Next base: position 2,750,930 of record NZ_QYUN01000002.1, on the reverse strand, counting down.
GGGTCGGTTCAGCCAGATGCGCGCAACCGCGCCCTGTTGTTCATACAGTAAATGCTCGAAATTCACTTCGTCTCCTTTTTCACAATGTGATAGTTGTGCTATAGTTTTGTCGTTGATAGACATTACAACGGCATCCAATCCTGTGTCAACGCTTTATGAATAGTGAGCTGTTTGTTTCATTTGCTTACCGATGAATATTGTCACAATATGAAAGTTAATAAAAAAAAGAATGTAATAGAAACGCCTTCGCCAGTTCCGAGGGCGGCCACGGCGCGTTCCGGCACGCAAAGCATCGAACGCGCCGCACAATTGCTGCGCCTCGTCGCCGCGCATCAACGCGACGGCGTGCGTCTGACGCAATTGGCGGATCTGGCGCAACTCGACGTCTCCACCACCTACCGCATTCTCAAATGCCTGGTCGAAGAAGGCCTGATCGAGCAGCGCATGCCGGACAAGGCATATGCGCTCGGTCTGCTCTCGTTCGAGATCGGGCTGGCGGCGATGCAGCGCTCGCCCTTGCTGGAGCGCGCCATCCCGGCGATGAAAGCGATTGCCGCCGAAACCGGCGATACCGTGTACCTGGTGGTGCGCAGCGGCGACGAAGCGGTTTGCCTCCATCGCGAGGAAGGTTCATTCCCGATCAAGGCGCTGATGCTGGAGGTGGGCGGGCGGCGCGCCCTCGGTGTCGGCGCGGGCGGGCTGCATCTGTTGAGCAGCCTCGCCGACGATGAGATCGAGCAGGTTTGCGCGCGCAACAGGGCGGCGATCGCGCAATTTCGCGGCTTGTCCATCGCGGAGTTGCGCGACATGGTGCGCGACACGCGCGAGCGCGGCTACGGCGTCAGCCGCGACCGCCTGACCGAAGGCGTCAGCGGCATCGGCGTGGCGATTCCCAATCCCGACGGCACGCCTTATGCAGCAATCAGCGTCGCCGCGATATCCTCTCGTCTTCATCCCGAGCGCTACGCGGAAGTCGTGAAGGTCATTCAACATGCGATAGCCAGATTCCTGACGGAAAGATAATTTCTGGCAACGCACTGGTTCAACAGGAAAGCACAGCAATGCACAGCACGGATCAAGATCCGGATTCCACCGGCAACGAAGACCTGCCCAAGCGTCCATGGATCGTGTTGACCACGACCTATGACGTCGAGGCATGGATCGACAACTACAACCGCGAACTGCAGCGCGCCGTGCAAAAGGCGAATGCCAGCGGCTACGGCATCTGCTTCTATCTGGCCGAAGGCGGCGAGATTTTCATGCACACCGATCCCGATGGCGATGTCCTGCTCGACGTCACGCCCGAAGCCGAGTGGGTCGCACCCCTCATCACCGCAGCGACACGTGTGGAAGCGCCGTCCTCGCAGATATGGGCATTGCCCGGCCATGCCATGACGCAACTGGTGCTGGGACTGAGCAGCCTGATCGAGGCGACCAGAATCGTGCTCAGTCATGATTTCAGGTTGAAGAAGAAATATCTTTGACGCCGGCAAGGCTCGCGAAGATTCGTGGCGCGACGGCATCGTCGTGGTGGACGTCATGGTGGAATTACGCACCCGCATTCTGGTCGAAAAGGAAAGCCTGTTCACCCGCCGGTAACCACCATGTCCGACCTCGGCCTCACCCATGTCGCCTTGCCCGCTGTCAGCCTCGACGCCAGCATCGCGTTCTATGCACGCTACGCCTCGATGAAAGTGGTGCACCAGCGGCACGATGTCGTCTGGCTCAGTGACCTCACGCGCGCCTTCGCTATCGTGCTGATCAAGGCATCGTCCGTGCCGCATCCGCTGCAGCCCTGCGCACATCTGGGCGTCGGCGTTGCATCTCGCGACGAGGTGGATCGCTTGTGTGCGCTGGCCGGGGAAGAGGGCTGTCTGCTGCGCGAACCGCAAGACTACGGCCCGCCGGTCGGCTACTGGGCGCTCATTCGAGACCCCGACGGGCATACGCTCGAAGTGGCGCACGGGCAGGAGGTTGCGTTCACCATCGACTGCTCCGCGCACCAATCCGACGAATCACCGCACGCCACGGACACGTATTAGATTCACGCTGCACGGTCATTCCAGTGCAACGAGGAATCCCGAGCGTCGATAAAGCGCATGCGTCCGAAATTCCTCGCCATCGACTCCCCGGAGCGAACACGGCTCACGCAGCCCGCACCGAGGGCTTGATATTCTGGTTTTGCCGGAACAAGTTCTGCGGATCGTATTCATTCTTCACCCGCATCAGCCGTTCGAAGTTCCTGCCGTAAGCCTCCCCGATGCGCTCCCCTTCATCCTGCGTCATGAAGTTGATGTACACGCTGCCCGCCGCATGGGGCGCGGCCGCGGCGAAGAATTCGCGCGCCCAGGCGATGCACGCGCTGTCTTTCGACGGCTCGGTCCACCTCGCATGCACGTTCATCGCGTACAGCACATTGCGATGCGGATACGCCGTCGCGTCAGGCGCAGCACGGTTGGCCTCTCCGCCGATCAGGCCGAGGAAAATATCGCATTGCGGATCGGGCAGCTTGCCCGCGTACTCGATCACCGTATCGATTGCGCCTTCATTCAAAGACGCAAAATTGTGTGATTTCCAGTAGTTGCGCGCGCCGGCCGTCAGCAGCGGATCGAATGCCTGTTGCCATGCCGCATAAGGTGTCGCGCCCATGTGCTCACCGTACGGCTGGCCGAAGCTGCGCAGCGGCTCCACTGCGCGCCTGGCATCTTCCATTCCCATGGTGGAAAAGATCGGCAGCACGACCACGTTTCTGCCGTGCACCTCGGCGGGCAGGAAGGGCAGCGGCGGCGCTTGGCGCAGCACGGCCCACACGCTCAAGTCGTCGGGCATCTGGTTGACGAAGGCCTGGTATTGCGTGAGCACCTGCCTGGCCTGCTCGAACGGATAGACGATCAGCCCGCTGAAGATTTCCGGCCCGACCGGATGCAGCTGGAATTCGAAGCGCGTGACCACACCGAAATTGCCGCCGCCGCCGCGTATGGCCCAGAACAGATCCGGGTGTGCAGTGGCGCTGACGCACAGCCGTTTTGCATCGGCAGTAATGATTTCCGCCGATATCAGGTTATCGACCGTCAAGCCGTACTTGCGGCTCAACCAGCCGAATCCGCCGCCCAGCGTCAATCCCGCCACGCCCGTTGTCGAGTTGATGCCCAGCGGAGTGGCGAGTCCATACGCCTGCGCCTCATGGTCAAAATCGGCCAGCGTCGCGCCGCCTTCAACGTGGGCGCGGCGTTCCTCGGGATCGACGCAGACCGCTTTCATCGCGGACACATCGATCACCAATCCACCGTCGCACACGGCATTGCCGGCAATGTTATGGCCGCCGCCGCGTACCGCCAGCGGCACGTCATGGTCGCGCGCAAAGGCGACGCAGCGCATGACATCGGCCGCACCCGCACAGCGCACGATCATCGCCGGCCGGCGGTCGATCATTGCGTTCCAGATCTGGCGCGCGTCCTCATAGCCGGAGTCATTCGGCTGAAACATTTGCCCGCGCAGAGTCGATTTGAAATCGTCAATCACCTCATTCTTCATGCCTGTCATGATGCACCTCGACTGGATGAGCATGGATTTTCGAGGGGCAACGACAGTATCCTGCCCGTGGTGCCCCGACGCAGCGCCACTCGGCAACACTTGCGTAATGCACACACAAGGCAAGCGCACACGGAGCAGCGTCCCTTTCATACTAGGTACGCCGCCTCCGGATTCATTTTGATATTGCTCAAGGCGTGGAGCATTGCGTTGGACAGAGAAGGATAGAAGGCAAGATCAAGCGAATGCCGTTTGGGATCATGTGTTCCAAATAAACACCACGGAATTGGCCTGCATCCGTACCCTCAGGAAAGGAAATACAAGGGCATGCGAAGCGAAAGTTGGAACTCTTCATTGTGCATGTCGACTTCCTCCCGGCCTCTTCTTCGCGGGACTAAAGCGCGATGTGAGCTGCGGCCCGTCCGTCGTCACCAGTCTTCCGCAACCAGGTGATGACACAGTGGCGCAGGAGAACCAGGCGTCATTCGTTCCCCCGGTCCTCGGCCGATTTCTTCATGATCTCCGCAACATCCGACCGCGCATCGAACCGGTTGCGGCCTTCCTTGTAAAGTACAGCGCCGATACGTACCAGCGTTTCAAAGGTTTCCTCGGGCAGGCGGCCACGCGACTGCGCAAGAATCTGAGCCAGTTCCAGAATCACTGCATTGAGCGTTGGCGATTCGGGCGGCATGCTGTCCGCCTGCTGTCTGAACATGTCAAGAATTTCGTCCTGCGTCATGATGCCTCCGGTCTGGAGTCAACCAGTGTACTCGTAGCCAGGGTGGATGGCCCGGTCCTCATGCGTCAACCAGGCTGGTCAATGGGGAGTCCGGGAGCCTGACAGCTGGCAGGTGGCTCGTATTGATGCGCTCATCGCGCGGCAGTCTCAATCAAGCGGTTCGCCAAAGCCTCTTGGTGGGTGCAGGACATTGCTTTAAACGTCACTCCGCAGGCAGCGGCGCCGGTCCGCCCTGGAGCCAATGAAAGCCCTCGTGTTTGGTGATTGCAGCAATTTCGACAGGGGCACCTACGGTTTTCGGCCGTGAAACGGAGAATCGCACGAAGCCGATCGTGGTCTCGACAAGGAACCGCGCCAGTTCGGCGGCGTCCGATATGGGCATCGCTTCCAGGAACAGAAGTTCGTATAGTGCGGGGGCAAATCCGCTTCGGACACTTTGACCGTCGGCAGCCGTGATGCCTTGTTCCCGTGCAAGTTCATCAAAGCGACTGCCCAAGCCCAGCACCAGACGATCCAGCGCCTCTGCCTCGCCCGCCCAGCGCGGGCCAAAGTCCTCCTCGCGCTGTACGCATACCGGCGGCGGACAGTGCGTATCGTCCAGCAGCACGTCCCACGCTTCCGCCAGCGGCCTGCCTGCCGAGTATCCGCAAAGCCTGACTTGCGACCGGACCTGTCCCGCATAGGCTTGTGCCTTTTCCTCGAATAGAAATTGTCGCACCCGCCATGCGAGTTGCTCCACCGTATAGTCATCCCGATTCAGCGTCCAGTCCCGATACCGGGTGTCCACGCCGCGCAGTCGCACGCTCAGATCCTTCAACAGGGTGTCCACCGATTCGTTGCCTATGCCTCCCGCTCCTGCAACCATCACTCCCACCGGTATGCCGTCGACGATATTCCTGATCTTGCGCGAATGGTGATAAACCATGCCGCTGGCGAACGAACTTGCGCTGTCAGCCGCCATGACAACGCCGTCGTTGATCTTCACCGATACGAGTATGGTCATCCGGAACGCTCCTCTCCATCTTGATCATGTTGGCGCACGACCATGGGCGACATGTCGAAAGAATGCGCCGGCTTGATCGCGATCAAGTCGTCATAGTCGCGTGTTCATGCAGGGCCGGCATGCAGTTCGGGAAATGCGTTCAACCCGAAACGCGTGGCGGCCAGCATTGCTATTTTGCATCCCTCCTATGGCTGTAAAAGAACTGCAGCATATGACGCGCTGCAGGCGGCCCCTTCGGATCAGTGTAGGATCCCTTGCGATTTCCCCCTGACCACGCGTGGCCTGCACCATGCACGACCCAATGTTCGGCCACGACTTTCCCGCTGATGTCGTAGCTGAGTGTTCTCGTATAGGCACGGCCATTCGGCACACAGCCTTTTTCCACCTGGATTTGCGTGTCTGGCTTGTCTTTGTCAGACGCACCGCATGCTGACGCTGACTGACATTGCGACAGCGCCTGATCGCCATTGGATGGGTGAACAGTGGAATCGCGATCGCCGTGGAACACGATCGCCGGTACGACATGTCCGAACGAGGCGGGCGCCTTGCCACGGGCGACAAGCGGACCTTCTTTCCCATTGCTGCCTTTCATCGCCGCGAGTGCGGACGGCAAATCATGCGCAGCGCCATAAGGCAAGCCGGAGTGGATGCCGACGGCAGCATATAGTTCGGGATAAGTGGCGGCCATCACGGCGGCCATTGCGCCGCCCGCCGACAGGCCGGCGACGTAGATGCGGCTGGTGTCGATCCTGTAGTCGCGAGTGATCCTGCGCGTGATATCGGCGATGATTGAAGGCTCGCCCTGATCACGCCGCTGATGCTCCGGCTTGAACCAGTTCCAGCAATGCGACTCGTTCGCCTTTCGCAACTGCGCAGGGTAGACAACGAAACAGTTGTTCTCTTCTGCGACGTCATTCATGCCGGTGCCAGCGGCAAAATCGTCGGGGTTTTGTTTGCATCCATGCAGCATCACAACCAATGGCAGCGGCTCACCGCAATAGCCGCTCGGCACATAAAATTTGTAGGCGCGCGTTCCCGCATGGTTGCTTACTGATCCGGACAGGAATGTTCCTTTCCCTGCTTCATTGACTTCGACGTCCTCAATCGGCTGACGAGTTGACGGTTCCTGCCACTTTCCCCGAGTGAAGTGGAGGAAGTCGGTTTTGGATACGGATGGAGGGTTGATATCGACCAGCTCCGCCGGTCGCGTTTGACCCTTGGTGCGATCGTCATCCGGCATTGCAACGTCGGGCGTGCCGGCACCGTGCAGCGCGCGTTGGATTGCTTCCGTAGCGGCCATCGGGCCGGAGGTCTGAAGCAAGCGGGTAGCTTCGCATATCTGCGCGAGGAAATTTTCATTGGTTTTCATGAAGATCTTTCCGAAGGTACGACGGTTAATGAATCCGTCCAGCCAAAGCGGCCTTGACGGCTGCGCTGGCGTGCAATGCGCCCAGCACCGTGATGGAGTCGATGGTGGTCAATGCCAATTCCGGCGTCACGTCGGCGTCGATGCCGGCCAATCCCAGAACCTGTATCTGCAGTTTCTGTCCTGCGTCGCGCACGGCCTCCAGATCCGCACGGGAGTAATGTTGCAAGCCGAGCACCAGGCTTTTGCGAGCCACAGTCTGCTTGATGACGTCGCCATGCAGTTGTAGTTGATTGCGAATGGCGGTGCGGATCAGATCAGTGCGGTTGGAATAAAAGCCTTCCTGCACTAGCAGATCGATCTGCCCAAGGTCGACCAGGCCGAGATTAATGGTGACCTTTTCCGTTTCGCCTGCTCTTGGTCGACTGTCTTGCAACGTGAGTTCTTTTGCCATTTCTCAACTCCTCTTTGCCATCCATTCACCATCCACATGGAGTATCGATGGACGAATACAAGGGGCAAAATCGGAATCGAATCAAAACGTATCAATCTCGCTTGGCAGCAAGAAATAGATTGCCCGTGCTCAGCCCGTGTTCTGAATGTCCGATCGATCTTTGTTCAAATCAACATGCCACCGTCTTGGACTGATTTGGCAACTGGTCCGCTATATGCATGTTTTCGAGTAGCCGCTATAGTGACTGTGACAGACACCAACGCAAAGCAGCCCTGAAGCCCGTGAACCATGGCGAATGGTTTCACTTCTGTTTTCATTGAAGGTCGCTCATGGATGCGCAATTCGCAGCGATGTTCAATGCTTGCCTGGGAGTGACAAGGTGCAAAATGCAATGCTGAATCCAGTGCTCGAATTTTTGTCGAACGGCCTGTCGAATGCGGACGCCTGGCAAGTGGTGGCATATGCGTTTGCAACCACGCATATCACGATCGCCGCCGTGACGATTTACCTGCATCGTTGCCAGGCGCACCGGGCGCTGGAGTTGCATCCGCTCGCCAGTCATTTCTTCCGCTTCTGGCTGTGGCTGACCACTGGCATGGTGACCAGGGAGTGGGTTGCGATTCATCGCAAGCATCATGCAAAGTGCGAAACGAAGGATGATCCGCACAGCCCGAATACTCGCGGCATCTGGAAAGTTTTGTTTGAAGGCACGGAACTGTATCGCGCCGAAGCGAAAAACAAGGAAACAACGGAAAAATACGGCCACAGTACGCCGGAGGACTGGATTGAATCCCGCCTCTACGGCAAATATACCTGGCAAGGAGTCGGCCTGCTCTTGATTATCGATGTTCTGCTATTTGGCGTGATCGGATTGACTGTGTGGGCATTCCAGATGTTATGGATTCCGGTTACTGCTGCGGGAGTCGTCAACGGGATCGGACATTATTGGGGCTATCGGAATTACGACTGCCCCGATGCATCGACCAACATTTTGCCGATTGGCATTCTCATCGGTGGCGAGGAATTCCATAACAATCACCACACCTTCGCCACGTCCGCCAAGATGTCGTCGAAGTGGTGCGAGTTCGACGTTGGCTGGCTTTACATCCGCATTCTGGAAACGCTCCGCCTTGCGAAGGTAAAAAAGATCGCGCCCGTACCGAAATTCGACCGTAACAAGACGGTCGTGGATTCCGAGACTCTGCTTTCCGTGATTGCAAATCGTTATGACGTCACTGCGCGGTATGCTCGTTCTCTTCGCCAAGCCTGGCGCGATGAATTGGCCCGATTGAAAACCGAACCTACCTCCGAATTGAAGCTCCGGAAATCCGCGAAGAAGCTGTTACGACATGCACCCGGCAAGCTTGATGCGTTGGAGTCGGAGAAGCTGAGTCAGTTGTTTGCGCATAGCGAGGCGCTGCAGACGATGCTCGACATGCGTATGGAATTGGCCGACATCTGGAATTCCTCTCACGCCAGCCAGGAGCAGTTGCTGAGGCAGTTACGGGACTGGTGTACTCGTGCCGAAAATTCGGGCATCAAAGCCTTGCAGGATTTCTCGTTGCGCTTGCGCAGCTATTCCTGAATGAGCCTCATTGATCGGTGGCGGCGAGTGCGAGGCCGCTCGCTGCCAGCCGCGTCGCGAAAAAAAAGAAGTCAGCAACTTTGAAATTGCTGACTTCTTTTGAATGGCTGACAGAATGGTCAGCCATTGTTTTTTGTCAGATTCTATTTTCGTGTCATTTTTTATTTTGAATCGACAGTGAGACTTTCGTTACGCGAAATTCTTCGCAACGAAATCCCAGTTCACCAGGTTCCAGAATGCCTCGACGAATTTCGGACGGGCATTGCGGTAGTCGATGTAGTACGCGTGTTCCCACACGTCGCAGGTCAGCAGAGGCTTGTCTGCAGTCGTCAGCGGTGTGGCGGCATTCGACGTGTTGACGATGTCAACCGAGCCGTCAGCCTTCTTGACCAGCCAAGTCCAGCCGGAGCCGAAATTGCCGACTGCGGATTTGGTGAATTCTTCCTTGAACTTGTCGAACGAACCCCACTTGGCATTGATGGCATCAACCACTGCGCCGGCCGGAGCGCCGCCGCCGTTGGGCTTCATGCAGTTCCAGAAGAACGTGTGATTCCACACTTGCGCGGAGTTGTTGAACAGGCCGCCGGACGATTTCTTGATGATGTCTTCCAGCGAAGCGTTTTCGTATTCGGTGCCCTTGATCAGATTGTTCAAGTTGGTCACATACGCTTGATGATGCTTGCCGTAGTGGTACTCAAGTGTTTCCTTCGAGATGTGCGGCTGCAATGCGTCCATCGCGTATGGCAGGGTTGGCAGTGCATGTTCCATGACGTTCCTTTCTATTGTTTGAAGGGGATACTCTTTTTGAAAGAACTCAATTGTAAGTCGGATGCGGCTTGCCTGCATCAGTAGAACAGACCCCGAAATCGGTGCTGCGCAAGAGAATCATTCCAGCGTTGGCTGCACACTGGCAATGCCCACTTCGGCCGAACCTTCCGCCAGCCGCATCGTGACGACATCACGCGGACGCAGGTCGCGTGGCGCACGGACCAGCTTGCCCTTGCTGTCCATCACGATTGCATAGCCGCGCTCCAGCGTACGCCGCGGATTGAGCAATTCCAGCTGCGCCGCCAGCGCGCCGAGCGCCTGTCGCTCGCGCCCGGTGTTTGCCCTCATCAACGCGATCATGCGCCGCGCATCGTAGGTCAGCTGTGTCCGACGCGAGGCCGTGTCGGGCAACTGCGCCGCCAGCCGTGTCTGCAAATGTGTCAGCGAGAAACGAGCCTGCTTCAAAGGCGTGCGTGTCGCATGCGCAAGTCGGGCCTGGAAGCCGTGCAATCTGAGCCGCTCATGCGCAATGTACGTCGATGGGCTCACCAGCCGGCGCGATAGCCAGTCCAGCGTTTGCGCGGCATCAGACAAACGGCGTTTCATTGCACGCCGGAGATCGTCCGCGTGCGCATCGAGCGTTGCCAGCCAATCCGCGCGCGGCGGAGCCGCCAGTTCGGCGGCGGCGGTAGGGGTCGGCGCACGCAGATCGGCGGCAAAATCGGCAATCGTGACATCGGTTTCATGGCCGACGCCGGACACGACTGGCATCGTGGCGGCAGCAATGGCGCGGGCGACGATTTCCTCGTTGAACGACCACAAGTCCTCGATGCTGCCGCCGCCGCGGCATACTAGCAGCACATCGCATTCCGCACGGTTGGATGCGGTGGCAATGGCCTGCGCGATTTTCTGCGCCGCGCCTTCGCCCTGTACCGGCGTCGGATACAGAATCACGCGCACATGCGGCGCACGCCGGCGCAGCGTACTCAGGATGTCGCGCAAGGCCGCCGCCTGCGGACTGGTGACGATGCCTATCGTCCGCGCAAAGACAGGCAGCGCTCGTTTGCGCAGCGGATCGAACAGGCCTTCGGCATTGAGTTTTTCCTTCAACTGCAGGAAGGCTTCATACAGATTGCCGACGCCCGCTCGACGGATCGCTTCCACATTGAGCTGATAGTCGCCGCGCGGCGCATAGAGCGTGACCAGTGCGCGCACCTCGACCTTGTCGCCTTCGCGCGGCGTGAAGCCCGCATATTGCGCGCGACCGCGAAACATGACGGCTCGCACCTGGGCCGCATCATCCTTGAGCGTGAAATACCAATGTCCCGACGCGGCGCGCGTGAAATTCGAAATCTCGCCGGAAACCCACGCCAGCGGGAAATTGCGCTCCAGCATCCGCGCAACTGCCTGATTCAGCGCGGAAACCGAGACGACAGATGGCGTGGCGACTGGGTTTTCAGAGGAAGAGTCAGTATTCATGCGGCCTCCAAAGGCAAAACCTGTCCACAGGCGCGCCAAACTGTCATTTGATTGTCATAAATGATTGCGAACAACATATCTCGTTCTTAACCGGCTGATTTTAAAAAGAAAATGCGAAGGAGGGGAGTTGATTATTTGAAACAGAATTGTTTTTGCGACATGTTTTCTTGTTAGCCACGCTGCACTTGCTCACATACTTATCCACAGCGGCTGTGCAAAACTTTTCACTCTGAATTTCATTGCCGTGAGGCTTGATCCGAACGGCTCAACGCGATACATTCTGCATCCACCCGAAACAAACCCAGGAGCCTCTTTTGCTCGCCATTATTCAAGCTGCAGGCTGGCCGATCTGGCCGCTGCTGATTGCCTCTGTTGTTGCTTTGGCACTGATCGTCGAACGGATATTGTACCTGCGCCGTAAACGCATTCTTCCCCCGAATCTGCTGGACGAAGTCATCCGCGTCTATCACAACGGCAAGATTTCTCCCGAGGTCATCAATAACCTGGAACAGAACTCGCCGCTGGGACGGGTGCTCGCTGCCGGGCTGCGCAATGTGAACACGCCGCGCGACGTGATGAAGGAATCCATCGAGGAAGCCGGCGGCGGTACCGCACATGAACTCGAACGCTTCCTGACCACACTCGGCACGATCGCCACGCTGGCTCCGCTGATGGGCTTGTTCGGCACCGTGGTCGGCATGATCGAAATCTTCGGTGCGCAAAACGCGACCGGTACCAACCCTGCGCAACTGGCGCACGGCATTTCCGTCGCCTTGTACAACACCGGTTTCGGCCTCGCGGTCGCGATGCCGGCATTGGTCTTCTATCGTCATTTCCGTGCGCAGGTCGACAGCTTCATCGTCGACATGGAGCAGCAGGCGATCAGATTCGTCGATACCGTCCACGGCAACCGCAAATGAATTTCCGCAAAGGCAAGGGTCGCGAAGACCCCGAGATCAACCTGATCCCGTTCATCGACGTGCTGCTGGTCATCCTGATCTTCCTGATGGTCACCACGACCTACAGCAAGTTCACCGCATTGCAGATCACGCTGCCGACCGCCGATGCGGAAAAGGCGATGGAGCAGCCGTTCGAAATCAACGTCGGTGTCGATCCGCAAGGGCGCTACTTGATCAATAACATGCAGGTAGCGGCGCGCGACGCGAGCGGCCTCGCCGACGAGCTGAAGAATACGGCCAATGCGAACGGCCAAGGCAAAAAGGATCCGGTCGTGATCATCAATGCCGACGCGACGGCTGCACATCAGTCGGTGATCAATGTGCTGGAGGCGGCGCGTCTGGCCGGTTTCGAAAAACTCACCTTCGCGGCGCAGACGAGCGGCAGAAAATAACAGACCGGCAGTGAGCGGCCTCGGCTCGTTTGCCGGAAACGCCGCAGCCGCCCATGATCGGTGGCAACGCGGCCATTCATCCACGGAACCGCTCGCTTGACCCTCCAACGCCCATCACTTGAATCGATCCTGACCCGTGCGTGGATGCGGCGTGGCTTGCTCGCGTGCACCCTGTGGCCTGTATCTCTGTTGTTCCATGGCGTCGTTGCGCTGCGGCGCAGACTCTATGCAGTCAGCGTGCTGAAATCCACCCGACTTCCTGTTCCGGTGATTGTCGTTGGCAACATCTTCCTCGGCGGTACCGGCAAGACGCCATTGACCATCTGGCTGGTCGACGCCTTGCGTCGGGCGGGCTATGTCCCGGGCGTGATCTCGCGCGGTTACGGCGCGCACAATGATGTGCCGCAGCCGGTGTCGGCCGGCTCCTTGCCGCAACAGGTCGGGGACGAGCCGGTGCTGATCGCGACGCGCGCCCAATGTCCGGTGATGGTCGGACGCAATCGTGTGGCGGCGGCAACAGCCTTGCTCGCGGCGCATCCGGAAGTCAATCTGATTGTGTCCGATGATGGCCTGCAGCACTACGCTCTGGCGCGGGATGTGGAAATCGTCTTGTGCGATGCGCGCGGCAATGGCAACGGCTGGCTGTTGCCGGCGGGGCCCTTGCGCGAACCGGCATCGCGGCCGCGTGACTTTACGGTTGTCAACGGCGCGCATCGTCCGCACGATATTCCGCATTCCACCATTTTCATGCGTCTGGTCGGCGACGTCGCGGAACGGCTGGTGGACAGATCGCAGCGGGTTGCGCTCCATTCCCTGCCGACATTGCGCGGTGATGGGCGACCGGCTCGCATTGTCGCCGCGGCCGGCATCGGCAATCCCGCGCGCTTCTTTGCCATGTTGCGCAATGCCGGGGTCATATTCGAGGAAATGCCGCTTGCGGACCATTACGATTTTGACGTCAATCCTTTTGCGGAAAGTTCGGCCGATATGATCCTGATTACGGAGAAGGATGCAGTAAAATGCATCCATCATGGCGCGTTGAAGAACGATGAGCGGCTCTGGGTGGTTCCGGTGGCTGCCCGGATCGATGCCGCGTTCGCCGAACAAATTGTGGAGAAATGTCGTGGATAGCCGACTGCTTGATATCCTGGTTTGCCCGATCTGCAAGGGCCCGCTCAAATTCGATAAGACTGCGCAGGAGTTGATCTGCAATGCGGACAAGCTTGCCTATCCGATTCGCGACGGCATTCCGATCATGTGGGCGGACGAAGCGCGTGACCTGAATGCAGCGCCCGAGACAGTACCCCTCCGCTAGCACACTCCAACTCCGCTGCCTGCCCGACCCGGGCCGTGTTCATGCACGGCTCGCCGAACAACCCCGATTCATCCGCTCCGATGTCCTTTATCGTCATCATTCCTGCCCGTCTGGCTTCGACACGCCTGCCCAACAAGCCGCTTGCCGATCTGGGCGGCAAACCCATGGTCGTGCGGGTTGCGGAACGGGCGGCCTTGTCGGGAGCGTCGGAAGTCGTCGTTGCCACTGATCACGCGGGTATCGTTGCCGCATGCGAGCAGCATGGCGTGCAAGTGCGCATGACGCGCAGCGATCATCCGTCGGGTACCGACCGCATCGCCGAGGTCGCTTCTTCCATGGGACTCGCAGCGGACAGCGTGGTGGTCAATGTGCAGGGCGATGAGCCGCTGATCGATCCGGCCCTGATCGCCTCGACGGCAAGCCTGGTCAAGAATGGGGTACCGATGGCGACCGCCGCGCATCCGATTCATGAGGCCGCGGAAATCTTCAATCCGAATGTAGTGAAGGTGATTCTGGACAAGGCGGGCAGGGCGCTCTACTTTTCACGCGCCACCATTCCGTGGAATCGCGACGGCTTTGGTGGATCGACGGCGGCGGTGCCCGCAGGCTATACCGCATTGCGGCATATCGGCCTTTACGCCTACAGCAATGCTTTTCTGCAGACTTATCCCACGCTTGCATTGTCGCCGCTGGAACAGGTCGAGGCATTGGAGCAATTGCGGGTGCTTTGGCATGGTTTTCCGATTGCCGTTCATGTCACGCAGGATGCTCCGGCCGCAGGTGTCGACACGCCGGAAGACCTGGCGCGCGCGCGGCGGCATTTCATTCATCACTGAGCGAAAATCAAGGTCAAGCCATCGTTTGGATGGGATTCTGTGGTAAGTTTCGTGCAAAGTTATTTCCGGTAAAGTCGCCGCGGAGGAGACGTGGGGCCGTCCGGATGCGATATCAGAATTTAAAACTCAATTAGGAAACTGTCATGCGCCTCATTCTTTTAGGAGCGCCTGGTGCCGGCAAGGGCACACAAGCCAATTTCATCAAGGAAAAATACAACATCCCGCAGATTTCCACCGGCGACATGCTGCGCGCCGCCGTCAAGGCAGGCACACCTCTCGGTCTGGAGGCGAAAAAGGTGATGGATGCGGGCGGCCTGGTGTCGGACGACATCATCATCGGCCTGGTCAAGGATCGTCTCAAGCAAGCGGATTGCGCCAACGGTTATCTGTTCGACGGTTTTCCGCGCACCATTCCGCAGGCTGATGCAATGAAGGAGGCCGGTGTCGGCATCGATTACGTACTGGAAATCGATGTGCCGGATGAAGCAATCATCGAGCGCATGAGCGGCCGTCGCGTGCACCAACCGTCGGGCCGTACCTATCACGTCAAGTTCAATCCGCCGAAAGTCGCGGGCAAGGATGATATGACGGGCGAAGAGCTGATTCAGCGTGACGACGACAAGGAAGAAACGGTGAAGAAACGGCTTGCCGTCTATCATGATCAGACCGAGGTGCTGGTCGATTACTACAACAAGTGGGCCGTGTCGGGCCAGCCCGGTGCGCCGAAATATCGCAAGATTGCAGGTGTCGGACCGGTCGATACAATCCGCGACAAGGCATTCGCGGCATTGGCGGAATAGGAAAAAGCGGACTTCATGTCCGCTTTTTTGTTTTCCGCGACAGTAATGAAGAAATCCGTCGTTTCGCAGCACAACACCAGAATCCACCCGATAAAAACAATAACCTGAGCAGGCGCACAAGTTTCGCAGTACGCAGTAATCGCAAGACGATGACAGCAGAACACGATCTTTAGCGTTGCACCCGCCGTCGCCGTCTTCCGTCACGTTTCGATTGTTTTTAACCTTGTCGTGAACAACATGGAGGAGTCGATATGGCAACAGGCCTATGGTTTGCCGTGGCGTGCGGCATTATTGCGGTGCTCTACGGACTGGTGTCCCGCAGCTGGATACTGAAACAGGATGCCGGCAACAGCCGGATGCAGGAAATCGCTGCCGCCATTCAGCAGGGGGCAGCGGCATATCTGGCAAGGCAATACCGCACCATCGCTATCGTCGGCGTCGTGCTTTTCATCATCATCGCGATTCTCCCCGGATTGGGGCTCAACACGGCGCTGGGTTTCCTGGTGGGCGCAGTGCTGTCCGGCGCCTGTGGCTTCATCGGCATGAACGTGTCGGTGCGTGCCAACGTGCGCACGGCGCAGGCCGCAACCCGCGGCATGAACGATGCGCTCAATGTCGCGTTCAAGGGCGGCGCGATCACCGGCATGCTGGTGGTCGGCCTGGGCTTGCTGGGGGTGACGCTGTTCTACTGGGTGCTGACTTCCCGCGCCGGTAGTGCGGTGTCCGCGCATGACGTGATCAAGCCGCTGATCGGCCTCGGTTTCGGCGCCTCGCTGATCTCCATCTTCGCACGTCTGGGCGGCGGCATTTTCACCAAGGGGGCCGACGTCGGTGCCGATCTGGTCGGCAAGGTCGAGGCGGGCATTCCGGAAGACGATCCGCGCAATCCGGCGGTGATCGCCGACAACGTGGGCGACAACGTCGGCGACTGCGCCGGGATGGCGGCGGACCTGTTCGAAACCTACGTCGTCACGCTGATCGCGACCATGCTGCTCGGCGCCTTGATGGTGAAGGGCGCGGAGGCGGAGGCAATTCTCTATCCGCTGTTGCTGGGCGGTGTGTCGATTCTCGCCTCCATTGTCGGCTGCCTGATGGTCAAGGCCAAGCCGGGCAGGAAGATCATGTCGGCGCTCTACACCGGATTGTGGTGGGCAGCCGGCTTGTCGCTGATCGGGTTTGCCGTCGTCACGTGGAAAGTCCTGCCCGAAGCGATGCGCATGCCGATGATGGGTTCCGCCGTGGTCGGCATCGTGTTGACCGGATTGATGGTGTACATCACCGAGTATTACACCGGCACCGATTTCAAGCCGGTCCGGCACATTGCAGAAGCTTCCACCACGGGCCACGGGACCAATATCATCGCCGGCCTCGGTGTATCGATGAAATCCACCGCCTATCCGGTGCTGGCTGTATGCGTTGCGATACTGGTTTCCTACTGGCTCGGCGGCTTGTATGGCATCGCGATCGCCGCCACCGCGATGCTGTCGATGGCTGGCATCATCGTCGCCCTCGATGCCTATGGCCCGATCACGGATAACGCAGGCGGCATCGCGGAGATGTCGAACATGCCCGATTCCGTGCGGGCGATCACCGATCCGCTCGATGCCGTCGGCAATACCACCAAGGCGGTGACGAAAGGCTATGCGATCGGTTCCGCCGGCCTGGCCGCTCTGGTGCTGTTCGCCGACTACACCCATGCACTGGATGCGGTCGGCAGAAGCACCTCGTTCGATCTCTCGAATCCGATGGTGATCGTTGGCCTCTTCATCGGCGGTCTGATTCCATATCTGTTCGGTGCGATGGCGATGGAAGCGGTAGGGCGCGCAGCCGGCGCGGTGGTGATCGAGGTGCGCCGTCAGTTCCGCGACATCAAGGGCATCATGGATGGCAGCGGCAAGCCGGAATACGACAAGGCGGTCGACATGCTGACCGCCTCCGCGATCAGGGAAATGATCATCCCCTCGCTGTTGCCGGTGGTCGTCCCGATTCTGGTCGGGTTGATCCTGGGCCCGGCCGCGCTGGGCGGCTTGCTGATGGGCACAATCGTGACCGGCCTGTTCGTTGCGATCTCGATGACCACCGGCGGCGGCGCCTGGGACAACGCAAAGAAATACATCGAGGACGGCCATCACGGCGGCAAGGGCTCCGATGCACACAAGGCGGCCGTGACCGGCGATACGGTGGGTGATCCCTACAAGGACACTGCCGGCCCTGCGGTCAATCCCTTGATCAAGATCATCAATATCGTGGCCTTGCTGATCGTGCCCTTGCTGCCGGCCACTGGCACACAGGCAACCTCCGGACACGCCGCGACGACACCGGCGGCAGTCACTGCGCCGGCGGCGGACAATTCCGCAGCGCCGACGGGAATCACGGCACCGAAGCCGTAGCGGCGCCAGGCTGTCGAGTGAAAGGCAGCCTCGTCTGCCTTTTCTTTTTCATGCCAAAGTTCGCTACAATGATTCGTCAAATCTGACGTTAACGTTAACGTAAGAAAACGTAATCGACATTCCAATTCACAAGAGAGGGACAGATGCAAATCGCAGGCAATGTATTCATCATCACTGGCGGCGCTTCAGGTCTGGGTGCTGCGACTGCGCAAATGATCGTGGATAACGGCGGCAAGGTTGTGCTGGCCGATGTTCAGGTCGAGGCCGGCGAAAACCTCGCCAACCAGCTGAAAGGCCGCTTCGTCAAATGCGACGTGACCTCCGAGGCGGATGCCAAGGCGGTGGTGGATGCGGCCACCGCAATGGGCACGTTGCGCGGACTGGTCAACTGCGCCGGCGTCGCGCCGGCCGTGAAAACCGTCGGCAAGGATGGGCCGCATCCGCTCGATGTGTTCCAGCGCGTGGTCAACATCAACCTCGTCGGTACGTTCAACATGGCGCGTCTGGCGGCGGATGCCATGGCAAAAACCGACGCGAACGAACACGGCGAACGCGGTGTGATCATCAACACGGCATCGGTCGCGGCCTACGATGGCCAGATCGGACAGGCCGCGTACGGCGCCTCGAAAGCCGCCGTGGTCGGACTCACACTGCCGATGGCGCGTGACCTGTCGCGCAACGGCATTCGTGTCATGACCATCGCCCCGGGTCTCTTCGAAACGCCGATGCTGCTCGGCATGCCGCAGGATGTGCAGGATGCGCTGGGACGCAGCGTGCCGTTTCCCCCGCGTCTGGGCAAGCCGACGGAGTATGCAAACCTCGCCAAGAGCATCATCGAAAACGTGATGCTCAATGGCGAAACCATTCGCCTCGATGGCGCAATCCGCATGCAGCCGAAGTGATGTGCGCTGTAATGCCGGGTGACGACGGGATTCGGTCGCACACTTGAATCAAGGCAAGCCTCGTGCTTGCCTTTTCTTTGGGAGCCAAGCATGACGAGCATCAAAGTGATACTGTGCGCATGTGCTGCCGCCTTGCTTGCCGGTTGTGCGTTCGCTCCGAATCAGCAGAACCAGGTTGCGCCATCTCGACCGCAAGCGCCGGAAATCGCTACCGGCTACTCCGAAAAATCCGGCTGGACCGCGAAGACATTCATGGTTGCGGCGGCCAATCCGCTCGCTACCGACGCCGGTTACCAGATGCTGAAAGCCGGTGGCTCAGCAGTCGATGCCGCGATCGCCACGCAAATGGTGCTGACATTGGTCGAGCCGCAATCCTCCGGCATCGGCGGCGGTGCATTCCTGCTGCATTTCGATGGCAGCACCGTGAAGGCGTTTGATGGCCGCGAGACAGCACCGGCCAGCGCCGATGAAAACCTGTTTCGCACGCCGCAAGGCAAGGCGGTGAACTTCTACGACGGCGTGGTCGGCGGCCGTTCGGTCGGTGCGCCGGGCGTGCTGCGCATGCTGGAACTGGCGCACAAACAATACGGCAAACTTTCGTGGGCTTCCCTGTTTGCGCCGGCCATCACGCTTGCCGAAGAGGGTTTCACGGTCAGTCCGCGGCTTGCCGGCATGCTCAAGAGCGAGCAGTATCTGAAAAAGGATCCGGTCGCAGCGGCATACTTCTACGACAAGGATGGCAACCCTCGGCCCGCCGGTTACCTCCTGAAGAATCCTGAACTCGCGCAAGTGCTGCGCGAAATCTCGCAAGACGGCGCGGATGCGTTCTACAAGGGCCGGATCGCACGCGACATCGAAGCCAAGGTCAGAAACCATCCCGTCAATCCCGGCGGCCTGACTGCTGCCGACATTGCCGGCTATCAGGCCAGGGTGCGCGAGCCGCTCTGCACCGATTACAAGGCATGGACCATCTGCGGCATGCCGCCGCCATCGTCCGGCGGCATCGCCATCGCGCAGATGCTTGGCATGCTGGAGATCAGGGATATCCGTCCACTCGCACCGAAAAACGACGAACCGAATGCCGAGGCGGTTCATCTGTTCTCGGAAGCAGGGCGATTGGCCTATGCGGATCGCGGGCGCTACGTGGCGGACACTGATTTCGTCCCGCTGCCCGGCAACAGCGTCAAGCCGTTGATCGACAAAAAATATCTTGCCGAGCGCGCCGCGCTGATTACAGACAAATCGATGGGCACGGCAACGTTCGGCGTGCCTCCCGGAGCGAACGTTGCATGGGGCCTCGACAACTCGCCCGAACTGCCGTCGACCTCGCATGTCTCGGTAGTGGACGGCAGCGGCAATGCGCTGTCGATGACGACCTCGATTGAAGACGCCTTCGGCTCGCGCCAGATGGTGCGAGGCTTCCTGCTGAACAACCAGCTGACCGATTTTTCATTCGATCCGGCTGATGCCAATGGCCCGGTCGCCAATCGCGTGCAGCCGGGCAAACGGCCGAGAAGCTCGATGGCACCGACGCTCGTGTTTGCAAAAGGCACGAAGAGGCTGGTCATGTCCACCGGATCGCCCGGAGGCTCGGCGATCATCAACTATGTCGTCAAGGTCCTGGTCGGCACGCTGGACTGGAACTTGAACGTGCAGCAGGCGATCAGCCTGCCCAATTTCGGCAGCCGCAATGGCCCGACCGAACTGGAACAGGGCCGTGCAAGCGACACCCTGATCGAGCAGCTGAAAGCCCGGGGGCACAACGTGCGGGTGATGGAGCAGACTTCCGGCTTGCAGGGCATCATGCGTATGAACGTCCATGGCGAGGAAGTGTGGTTTGGCGGTGCCGATCCGCGTCGTGAAGGGGCCGTGAGGGGAGATTGAGTTTCGCGATGCCGGGCTTTCCCGCATTGTTTTCACAGGGGGCGTCGAGCGCATCTCCCCAAATGGCACGCGGGCTGCTAATCTCTTGCCATGACCGATCACATGAAAACCGGCCTCATTTTGACAGGCGGCGGCGCGCGCGCGGCATACCAGGTGGGCGTCTTGCAAGGTGTTTCGTCGATCCTGCACGAAGCCGGCTGGAAGCCGGATCACAATCCCTACGACATCATCTGCGGCACTTCGGCGGGGGCGATCAATGCGACCGCGCTCGCCTGTCACGCCGACAGTTTCAACGACGGCTTGCAGCGGGTCGCGCAAGTGTGGGAGCAGTTCACCGCGGAACAGGTGTATCGCGCTGACTCGCTTGGCGTATTGCGATCCGGCGCCAAATGGTTGTCGCTGCTGTCGTTCGGCTGGCTGCTTCGCAAATGGCACGCCAATCCGCCGAACTCGCTGCTGGACAACACGCCGCTGGTGACCCTGTTGAACCGAATGCTTGATTTTCCGCGGCTGGATGCGGCGTTGAGCACCGGTGCCTTGCATGCGCTGGCGGTCACGGCTTCATCCTACAGTGGCGGCCAGCACATCACGTTTTTTCAAACCGAAGCCGATATCGAACCGTGGGTCAGGTCGCAGCGCATCGCCTTGCGCAGCCAGATCGGGGTCGAACACCTGCTTGCCTCGTCCGCCATTCCCTTGATATTCCCGGCAACGCCTATCTACTGCAACGGCCGGCGCGAATATTTCGGCGATGGCTCGATGCGCCAGCTGGCGCCGATTGCGCCAGCCATTCATCTGGGGGCGGACAGGGTGCTGGTGATCGGTGCGGGCCGGCTTTCCGAACCGGCGCACGACACCAGCGAGTCGGCACAGTATCCGACGCTGGCGCAGATTGCCGGCCATGCCATGTCGAGCATATTCCTTGACAGCCTCGCAGTCGATATCGAACGCATGAAGCGGGTCAACCTGACCTTGTCCATGTTGACGAAGGAGCAACGAGTGAGAACGCCGCTTCGGCCGATCGAAATGCTGATCATCGCGCCGTCGGAGCGGCTGGACGATATTGCGAGCCGCCATGTGGGCAGCCTGCCGCGCCCGGTACGCATGCTGTTGGGAGGCATAGGCGCGACCGAAGTACGCGGTGCGGCACTCGCCTCGTATTTGTTGTTTGAAGCGAGCTACACCGGCGAGTTGATTCGTCTGGGGAAAAAGGATGCGCTGGCTCGGCGTGCCGATGTGATCGATTTCTTTGGAGTGGCCGATCATGCCGCCTTGCAGTTGAAGGCATCGTGAACGGCACGGATTGAACCGGCAACCCGGTTCGGACAAAGGGGCTTCCTTCGCTGCCAGGTTTTCCCCGGCGACTCATTGCGGACTGATGGATTCAGTCGTCACCATGGTGGTGATGATGTTTGCCATGATGCTTGCCGTGGTGCTTGAATTTTTTGTGCCGGACTTCTTCACCGTAATAGGGGTGCACGTAGACCGGTTGAGGCCGGACATATACAGGCTGCGGTTGCACATACACAACGGGCGGCGGACTGTAGATATACGGTGCAGGCTGGCCGGACCCGATGCTGACCGACCAATTGACGTCGGGCTGGGCATATGCCACCGGAAGCGGCGCAATTCCGGACAGCAGGGCGGTAGCAGCTACAAATTTCAGGGCGGTTTTCGCAGATTTTTTCATTGTGAATGTCCTTCAAGTCATGGCATCCATTTAACTTCACAAGCCGCACCGATGCCTACCCGCAATTTTTCAAATACGGGTAACTATTGAAACAATGTGTATCAGATAACGGAAAGATAATTATTAAAATGAACACAAAAGTGCCGTAATGAAAAGTGCTCGAGTGTCAATACCAGTTGATTCGGATGAAACAAAACGTTACGCTACGGTATCGTAAATTATGGTAATTATTGGTCGTTTGATAATGGCAGAAAAATAGAGATGACAGCTAAGTCACTGAAAAGCTGGTTGTTTTTTCTTGCGGGGCTGTTACTGTGTTTTCAGGTTTTCGCAAAAGGCCCGGTTTCGCCGGATGAGATTGCCGTAACGCAGTTGCCCAGGGAGGCGCGGCAAACGCTTTTACTCATCCGACAAGGAGGACCTTTTCCATATGCCAAGGACGGCGCGGTATTTGGAAACTACGAAGGAATTTTGCCCAGGCGAAAGCGGGGTTATTATCATGAATACACTGTCCCGACGCCGGGAAAGCGCAATCGAGGGGCGCGCCGCATTGTCGCTGGCGGCGACCCCGTCACCTCCGGCGAATACTATTACACCGACGACCATTATTCGACTTTCAAACGCATCAAAGAGTAATCCAATGCGAATCGAGCCACTGCGCAGAGACCCGGCAATGATTTTTGCACAAGGCGAGGAAGACATGAGCTTGCTGAAAACCGTGCCGCCAAACGTGGTCCAATCCATTCGTGCATTCAGGATCCCTGAATTGCAGGACGAGGCGGCTCGTCTCGGGCAGCACTTTCTTTACGCCTATTGTGCAGAAGCAACGACCAAGCAGCAGGTATTGGCGTGCATCGCCCAAGCCTTCCACTTTCCCAGACATTTCGGAAAAAACTTCGACGCATTGTCTGATTGCCTGACCGATTTGACCTACAAGGCTGGCCCGCAACCAGGATTCCTCGTGGTCCTCGAACAATTGCCGAACACGCAAAAGTTCGACAAGGAAGCACGCGAAACACTGCTCGATGTATTCCGCGATGCGGCGGATTTTTGGGCTGAAAAGAAAATCGCTTTCCGAGTGTTCTACTCGTTTCAGTAATTGTCATTCAGGCACCATCGCGTCGCCATCGAAAAAGCCGGCTGAACAGCCGGCTTTTTTGCTCCTGAAAGGCCGTGCGGTACAATGCGCGCCATGAAAAATATCGTCATTCTCGTCTCGGGCCGGGGCAGCAACATGCAAGCCATTGTGCGTGCCGCGCAGGCCGAGCAATGGCCTGCCAGAATTGCTGCCGTCATCAGCAATCGGGCCGATGCGGAAGGATTGAATTTCGCAGCCGCGCATGGCATTGCCACGGCTGTCGTTGCCAACAAGGCGTATCCGTCGCGCGAAGAATTCGATCAGGCGCTGCAGGCGGAGATCGACCGGTACTCGCCCGATCTGGTCGTGCTGGCTGGCTTCATGCGCATTTTGACGCCACCTTTTGTCGAGCACTATGCCGGCCGGATGCTGAATATCCATCCATCGCTGTTGCCGAGCTTTCCGGGATTGTCCACGCACGTTCAGGCCTTGATGGCTGGTGTGAAAGTGCATGGCGCGACCGTGCATTTCGTGACTGCCGATCTGGATCATGGTCCGATCGTTGCGCAAGCCGCTGTGTCCGTATTGCCGAACGATACGGAGCAAACGCTGTCGGAACGTGTGCTGGAGCAGGAACACATCATTTATCCGCGCGTGGTGCGCTGGTTTGTCGAAAACAGGCTCGCCATCGATAACGGCATTGTCCACATTGACGCGCAAGCGCAATGACTTCAACTTTTGAAAGCCCCCAATGAGATTGCACCCCGCCGTCGTTGCGCATACCGAAGAGGTTCTGCGCGAAGTCCTGCGCTTCACGGCGCCGGCCGACGGAACCTTGTCGCGCTATTTCCGCGACCATCCCAAGCTTGGCTCGCGTGAGCGCAATGCCATTGCCGAAGGCGCGTATGCCGTACTGCGGAACAAGCCGGTCTACGCCAGCTTTTCGGAATCCGGCGCCGGCCCGGCCATGCGCCGCCTGGCTTTGCTGGGACTGGCGGATACGGTTGGCGTGGATGCGCTTGGCGGACTTGCGGTGGAAGAGGCGGAGTGGTTGAAACGTATTGCGCAAATCGATCGCAATGCATTGCCCGCCGCGCTGCGCTCCAATCTGCCGCAATGGCTGTACGACAAACTCGTGGCGCGCGATGGTGAGGCGGCGGCATTGGAATTGGCGGATGCCCTGAATCGGCCTGCACCGCTGGACTTGCGCGTCAATGCGCTCAAGGCCAAGCGCGACGACGTGATCGCGGAACTGGCGACTGCGCCGATTGCATGCGAACCGACGCCTTATGCGCCGCTGGGAATTCGCATCAGGAAGAAACCCGCGTTGCAGAACCTGCCACTGTTCAAGGAAGGTGCGATTGAAGTGCAGGACGAGGGTAGCCAGTTGCTGGCGCAAATCGTCGCTGCAAGACGGGGCGAGATGGTCGCCGATTTTTGCGCAGGCGCAGGCGGCAAGACGCTGGCGCTGGGTGCGGCGATGCGCAATACCGGGCGGTTATATGCGTTCGACGTGTCGGAAAAGCGCTTGAGCAAGCTGAAGCCACGTCTGGCGCGCAGTGGCTTGTCGAATGTGCACCCCGTGGTCATCGCTCATGAGAACGATGCAAAGGTGAAGCGCCTTGCCGCCAAGCTGGATCGCGTGCTGGTGGATGCGCCATGCAGCGGACTCGGGACATTGCGGCGCAATCCCGACATGAAGTGGCGTCAGACGCTTGAATCGCTGGCCGAGCTGAACGCAAAGCAAACGGCGATTCTGACAAGCGCCGCGCGTCTGGTAAAGCCGGGCGGCAGATTGGTGTATGCAACCTGCAGTCTTCTTGATGAAGAGAACGAAGCAATCGTCACGCAGTTCATTGCCGCGCACGACGATTTTGTGCTGGTGCCGATGAGGGATGTATTGAACGAACAAAAGATTGCGCTCGAGATGCAGGATTATCTGAAACTCTCGCCGCACCTGCATCAGACCGACGGATTCTTTGCTGCCGTACTCGAACGCAGGAAATGAGTCGTTCCGCGGGCGCGCTGGCCTGGGCGATGTTGCTTGCTGCGCCGAGTCTTTGCGCGGCAGACGCCACAGTTCCGCCTGCTTATGCTGCGCAAGGATTCGTGCAGGTCGCATTTTCCCCCTGGGACAATGTCGAAGCGCTCATTGCCGACACCATCGGCACCGCGAACCGGCAAGTCCTTGTGCAGGCATATCTGCTGACCAGCAAAAGGATAGCCTCCGCCTTGATCGCCGCGCAACGCCGCAGCGTCGAAGTGCGTGTGCTGGCCGATGGAGAGCAAGTCGCCCGAACGGCATCGTCCATGGTGCCAGTGCTCGCGGCAGCCGGCATTCCCGTCTGGATCGAGACGAAGTACCAGAATGCGCACAACAAGATCATCGTGATTGATCCCGGCACGTCTGACGCTGCGGTCATTACGGGTAGCTACAATTTCACCTGGACCGCGCAGCACGGGAACGCGGAAAATGTACTGATCGTTCGCAACAATCCGCAGCTCGCGTCACGTTATGTTTTGAATTGGGAGAGGCATCGTCAGGATGCGGTGCCATACAAAAAATGACACAAAACCTCTTTTCCAGCCTGTTGTCCGAACTTTGGTCCGATTTGCGTGAGCCGGGATTGTTGTTGCAAATCGCTGTCCTGGCTTCGTGCATCGCGGCCGGCTGGGGCCTGGCGCGGCTGCTGCGCGCCAGAATGACCGGGCGCGACATGCAGCCGCGCGTGGTGCGCCTCGGTGTGGAGAGTTTTGCGCGAGTGCTGCCGTCGCTGCTGACCTTGACACTGATCGCGAGTGCCACGCCGATTGTCGCGCATTGGCACCGAGCCAATCTGCTGCGCGTGGCGATCCCTCTGGTTGCATCATTCGCCCTGATTCGTCTCGCGTTTTATGTGCTGAACCGCGCATTCTCCCGTAGTGGCAAGGGAGCAGGTTTCCTGCAAATGTTCGAAAAGGGCTTTGCGACTGTGGTGTGGATCGGTGTGGCCCTCTACATCACCGGTGTGTGGCCTGATCTGGTGGCATACCTCGAACAGACAACGTTGCCGATCGGACGTCACAGGACTTCCTTGCTGTCTATATTGCAAGCGGCCGCATCGGTGGTGGTTACCTTGCTCATCGCGCTTTGGGCTGGTGCTCTGCTCGAAGAGCGATTGATGCGCATGAGCAGCATGCATTCATCCTTGCGTGCGGTGATGGCGCGCATGGGGCGGGCGTTATTGATTCTGGTCGCGGTACTGTTCAGTTTGTCGCTGGTCGGAATCGACCTTACCGTGCTGTCGGTGTTCGGTGGTGCATTGGGGGTCGGTATCGGCCTCGGCTTGCAAAAGCTCGTCAGCAGTTACGTGTCCGGTTTTGTGATACTGCTTGAACGCAGCCTGTCGATCGGCGACATTGTGACGATCGACAAATACCATGGCGAGGTGACACGGATCAACACCCGTTACACCATTGTGCGAAGCGGCGATGGCATCGAGACCGTTGTCCCCAATGAGATGCTGGTGTCAGGTCTGGTGCAAAACTATTCGCTGACCGATCGCACCTTGCGCCTCGTAACCCAAGTAACGGTTGGTTATCAAAGCGACATTGAGCAAGTCCTTGAACTTATGCAAGATGCCGCCATCTGCGTTCCACGGATTGCCCGCGATCCTGCGCCGCAGGCATTATTGCTGAAATTCGAACCCGATGGTTTTCTGGTGGAATTGGCCTTCTGGATATCCGATCCGGAAAACGGACGGTCAAATGTGTTGTCAGAGGTGAATCGGTCCGTATGGAAGGCCTTGCAAAAGCATCGCATCGAAGTGCCGTATCCGCAGCGCGAAATCAGGGTGCTTGGTACGCGCGACGCTGTGCAGAACAAGGTTTCCGAGATGCTGCAAGCAGCCGGTGGTACCTAAAAGAGCGTACAATCTGGGCGAAATTTCAGATAAGTCCCGTCCTCATGCTTGATCTGCCAAGGATGGCATTCCACCTGGAGTAGTAATGATAGGAAAATACAATGCTTGATGCAGTACTTGGATTTTTGTCTGGCGGCCTTACACAGGCTAGCGCATGGCAGATCGTCGTGTTTACCCTGGTGGTAACGCATATCACGATCGCGGCAGTTACGATCTATCTGCATCGTTGTCAGGCGCATCGTGCGCTGGACCTGCATGCGCTCCCCAGCCATTTTTTCCGTTTCTGGCTTTGGATGACGACCGGCATGGTCACCAAGGAATGGGCCGCGATCCATCGCAAACATCACGCCAAGTGCGAAACGGAAGACGATCCGCACAGCCCGGTGACTCGTGGCATCAAGAAAGTGCTGTTAGAAGGTGCCGAGCTGTATCGTGCAGAAGCCAAAAACAACGAGACCATGGAAAAGTACGGCCATGGTACGCCGAACGACTGGATGGAGCGTAACGTCTACACCAAACGCAGCGCATGGGGCATTGTGCTGATGCTGATCATCAACGTGCTGCTGTTTGGCGTGGTCGGTTTGTCTGTGTGGGCCGTACAGATGCTGTGGATCCCGATCACCGCTGCCGGCATCATCAATGGCATCGGCCACTACTGGGGCTATCGCAATTACGATTGCGCCGATGCGGCGACCAACGTCTTTCCGATCGGCATTCTGATTGGCGGTGAAGAGCTGCATAATAATCACCATACTTTCGGCACATCGGCAAAACTGTCGTCCAAATGGTACGAGTTCGACATCGGCTGGATGTATATCCGCATTCTGGAACAACTGGGTTTGGCGAAAGTGAAAAAGGTTGCGCCGGAGCCGAAGTTCAATCGCGAAAAGCACATCGCCGATTTCGATACCTTGCAATCGGTGATTTCGAACCGCTACGACGTGATGGCGAAATATGCGAAATCGTTCAAGCGAGCATGGCATGATGAGCTGGACCAGTTGAAGGCAAAGTCCAAATTTGAATCGGGCTTCCTGAAATCGTCCCGGAAGCTGTTGCAGCGCGAACCGGCCAAGCTGGAAGCAAGCCACAAGCAGCAATTGACTGAATTGTTCGTTCACAGCAAGGCGCTGAAAACCATGCACGAGATGCGTGTGGAGTTGGGCGCGATCTGGGAACGTTCAAACTCAAGCCGTGAACAACTACTGCAGCAGCTGCAGGATTGGTGCTCTCGTGCCGAGGCATCGGGCATCAAATCGCTGCAGGAGTTTTCGCTGCGCTTGCGCAGCTATGCATGATCGACGTGTGACTTGCAGCCGGCGCTATCCGGCATTATTTCTGAACGCGGCTGCGGATTTTCCGGGCCGCGTTTTTGTTTGTCCACGAGTTCCTGGTCATATGTTCAGAGAGGGCATTCGAGTGAAAGCGCCAATAAAAAACCCCGCATTTGCGGGGTTTTTGCCAAGGCGATGAAATCAATTACTTGATCTTCGTTTCCTTGTATTCCACGTGCTTGCGTGCCTTGGGATCGAATTTCATGATCGCCATTTTTTCCGGCATGGTGCGTTTGTTCTTTGTGGTGGTGTAGAAATGACCCGTTCCCGCAGTCGATTCCAGCTTGATTTTGTCGCGGTTAGATTTCGCCATGATATTTTCCTGATAGTTTCCGCTTAGACTTTTTCGCCGCGGGCACGCAGATCGGCCAGTACGGCATCGATACCGATCTTGTCGATCACGCGCAGACCGGCGTTGGAGATCCGCAGGGAAACCCAGCGGTTTTCGGATTCAACGAAGATGCGACGACGCTGCAGATTCGGCAAAAAGCGACGTTTCGTCTTGTTGTTTGCATGGGAAACGTTGTTGCCGACCATCGGCCCTTTCCCGGTGACTTGGCAAACACGCGCCATGTTCAACTCCTTTAAAAGATTTCCAGAATTGGAAAAAAAGGAAGTATATCTAAAAATGTGAGGATATTCAATGACTTGCGAAAAACAATTGTATCTTTTTTTATTTCGTTAATTTAACAATGTCGTTTCAATTGTTGTGCGCTCAGATTTGCCCATGCTCGGCAAAAGAATGGATGTGCTTTCCGGCGACCACAAAATGGTCGAGCACTCTGACATCCACCAAGGCCAACGCCTGTTTCAAGGCCTGCGTCAGCGCGTGATCTGCCGCACTTGGTTCGGAGGTGCCGGATGGATGATTGTGAGCGACGATGATGCTGGCCGCATTGTGTGCGAGGGCAGCCTTTACGACCTCCCTTGGGTAGACGCTGGTGTGCGTCAGCGTGCCGCGAAAAAGCTCTTCGGCTGCGATCAGCCGATTTTTGACATCCAGGAAAAGGGCGGCAAACGACTCGTAGGACTTGTTTGCCAAAAGCAGTTGCAGATAGTGCCTGACTGCCTGTGGAGAGTTCAATGCGGTACCGTTCTGCAGATCCTCTGCCAATGCGCGACGCGCCAGTTCGAGGACGGCCTGGAGCTGTGCAAATTTGGCCGGACCCAAGCCGTTGAGCACTGAAAACTCAGCAAGAGTGGCGGCAAACAAGCGATTGAGCGAGCCGAAATGCGTCACCATGTCGCGCCCCAGATCGACGGCGCTCTTGCCGCTGACGCCAACCCGCAGAAAAACCGCGAGCAGTTCGGCATCGGACAATGCTTGCGCGCCATGATTGATAAGCCGCTCGCGCGGGCGCTGGTCTTCGGGCCAATCGGTAATTGCCATATATATTGTCGTCGTGCGGTCCTGAAGCCTTGCTCGAGGCGACATTCGTATGTCCATGTCGGGCAAGATGAATTGAAGCGGTGAAATTATAAGTTTGAATATTGCAATATTGATAATTTATTTGTTTGCGCTGACTCGCTCATGACGCACCATCGAGCGAATGGTTGAAGTCATCATGGTGAATATTGTTCTTCGGCACGTTTATTGCTCGATGTCCGCCAAGGCTGAAAACGCTCATTATTTAAACGGACGTGCCTTACAATAGTGCGTTACCTGTCAACCCGTATTTTCATGTCAAACGTATCTGTTCCTGTCGTTACCGAAGCCGCTTATCTCACGCTCCACTATCGCCTTGCGTCGATGGATGGCGTTGATATTGTCAGCACCTTTCAAGATAACCCCGCGACGCTGCAGTTAGGAACCGGTCAGCTCGCGCCGTTTCTTGAAGCCAGCCTGATCGGCTTGGCGGAAGGCACGCACAAGGTTTTCGATTTGCAGCCCGAACAGGCTTTCGGTCCACGCAATCCGGAATTGATTCAAAGGGTCTCGCGCACAACACTGAAAGAGAATTCCCAGGCGGGAGAGGAGTATGCCGTCGGGGATCTGGTTGATTTTGCCGCGCCGGGCGGCGGTCGTTTTGCTGGTGTTGTACGCGAAATCGATGCCGACGGCGCATGGTTCGACTTCAATCATCCGCTGGCCGGTCAACCATTGAAGTTCGAAGTGAAGATCATTGGAATACTGTAGGCCTGAGCGCAGGCTTTGTTGCACCTGGCAAGGCAATTGAGAGTTTGAAGGATTGAGAATGGAAAAGGAAGTCTTGCTCGCCCAGCCTCGCGGTTTTTGCGCCGGGGTCGATCGGGCAATCGAGATCGTTGAACGTGCACTCGCGGAATTCGGCGCGCCGATCTATGTACGCCATGAAATTGTGCATAACGCCTACGTCGTTGAAGACTTGCGCAGCAAGGGCGCGATCTTCATCGAGGAGTTGGACGACGTCCCCGCTGGCAATACGGTCATCTTTTCCGCACATGGCGTTCCCAAATCGGTGGAGGCCGAAGCTGCGCAACGCGGATTGCGCGTGTTCGATGCGACCTGTCCGCTCGTGACCAAGGTGCATGTCGAAGTGGCGAAGATGCGTCGCGAGGGGCGTGAAATCATCATGATCGGCCATGATGGTCATCCCGAAGTGGAAGGCACAATGGGGCAGGCCGAAGCGGGCATGTATCTGGTTGAAACCACTGCTGACGTGGACACGCTGCAGGTGAACGATCCGGGCATGCTCGCATACGTGTCACAGACCACCTTGTCAGTCGACGATACGGCCGACATCATTGCCGCACTCAAGCGCAAATTCCCAAACATTGCAGAGCCGAAGAAGGGCGACATTTGCTATGCGACCACCAACCGGCAGGAGGCAGTCAAGTTCATGGCGCCGCAAGTCGATGTGGTGATCGTTGTCGGCAGTCCGAACAGCTCGAACTCCAATCGTTTGCGCGAAGTGGCCGAAAAGAAGGGGGCCGCTGCCTACATGGTTGATAACGCGTCCTTGATCGATCCGTCCTGGGTGGAAGGCAAGCTCAGAATTGGCGTAACCGCCGGTGCTTCGGCTCCGGAAGTGCTGGTTCAGGCAGTGATTGATCGACTGAAGGCGTTGGGTGCAAGAAGCGTACGCGCACTTCCTGGTGTGGAGGAGAACGTGACGTTTCCGATGCCGAAAGGCCTCGCGGTCGCGCGTAGCGCGTGAATGCAGGCTTCCTGACTATGCAGTAACGCAGGTCGAAGCTGGATGGCGGAAGGAGAGCAGGACGGAAAGTAACAGGAGAAGAACACGTTTTTCCTTTTTGAATTTTAGATATGGATATTGTCCTTGAATAAAATTCTTGCCCTGTTCATTGAATACATTAACAATCAGGAAACGCTTTGGCATCAACATTCCTGCAAGCAGAGTATTTCCGGAAAGCTGAATTGCTCTTTGATGTTTTGAGTGATGATCACTGTTGCTGCATACATTTGCATGCATACGCTGATATTCGACGGCCAACTTAAGAATTCGTTTTCACGTTGATTATGTTCGGTATAATGCCGCCCGGTTCCGACGGTCCTCAAAAGGCACCGCGAGAACATTACAAAAGTTTTTATCGAAAACGAAGGAGACACTGCTATGTGCATCAATTGCCCTGCCACCAATAGCGTCTGCATTATTGCGGCGCACCTTTACCGGTAACCATCGTCGACAGAAAACGGCACCCATTTGGCTAGATCCAGGGTGCCGTTTTTGTTATCAGCAATGATATTGCTGCAGTTGCACACCTGGCGGCAACTTGCAGTGGAACGATTCTGATTCTTGGAGAGTAGGCAAATCATGGAGACATTCATCCAGCAAATCATCAACGGACTGGTGCTGGGCAGCATGTACGCACTCGTCGCGTTGGGATATACGATGGTGTATGGCGTTCTCAATCTCATCAACTTCGCGCATGGCGATGTATTGATGATTGGAGCAATGGTCGGTATCACTATCCTCAAGATAATTCAAAACGTGGCTCCCGACTTGCCTGGCGTGGTCAAACTCATCATCGCGATCCTCGGTGCAATCCCGGTCTGCGTTATTGTCAACATCATCATCGAACGTGTCGCCTACCGCCGTCTGCGCAACGCGCCACGTCTTGCTCCACTGATTACCGCAATCGGTGTATCGATCCTCTTGCAGACATTTGCAATGATGATCTGGGGGCGCAGCCCGATTCCGTTCCCGCAGGTGATGCCAACCGAGTCGTTCAATGTCTTCGGTGCCCTCATTTCACAAACGCAGGTGATGCTGCTGGTACTGGCGGTGTTGTCGATGGTCGCTTTGGTGCTGCTGGTGGAACGGACCAAGATGGGGCGCGCAATGCGTGCCACGGCTGAAAACCCGCGCGTGGCCGGCTTGATGGGCGTGGACTCCAATCGCGTGATCGTGATGACGTTTGCCATCGGCGCGGCGTTGGCGGCCGTTGCCGGCGTGATGTGGGGAGCGAATTATTCTTCCGCGCAATTTGCAATGGGCTTCGTTCCTGGCCTGAAAGCATTTTCCGCTGCAGTATTGGGCGGCATCGGCAATATCTACGGCGCGATGGTCGGAGGCATCCTTCTCGGCTTGATCGAAAGCCTCGGCGCGGGTTATATCGGCGACCTGACCGGCGGCTTCCTCGGCAGCCATTATCAGGACATCTTTGCGTTCATCGTGCTTATTGCTGTGCTTACACTGCGTCCGTCCGGCATCATGGGCGAACGCGTCGCGGATCGTGCTTAAGGAGGGCATCATGGCCAACTATTTCGACGTCAGACGCAATCCGCGCAAGGCATACATCAGCTTCGCCATTCTCGGCATCCTGCTCGTGGCCTTTCCGTTCATCGCCGCGAACTACGGCAACTCGTGGGTGCGGATCATGGACCTGGCGCTCCTGTACATCATGCTGGCGCTGGGGCTCAACATCGTGGTCGGCTTTGCCGGCCTGCTGGATCTGGGCTACATCGCCTTCTATGCGCTTGGTGCGTACATGACCGGCTTGCTGGCATCGCCGCAGTTTGCGACGGTGCTGGAATCCTTCGTCAACCAGTACCCGCCGGTGGGCGAGGCCCTGCTGTGGATCGCCGGGCCGGAGGCGGCGCAGAACGGCATTCATCTGTCTGTGTGGATGATCATTCCGCTGGGGGCGGCACTGACGGCATTCTTCGGTGCATTGCTCGGTGCGCCGACACTCAAACTGCGCGGCGACTACCTCGCCATCGTGACGCTCGGTTTCGGCGAGATCATCCGCATTTTCATGAATAATCTCAACGCTCCGGTCAACATCACAAACGGACCGCAAGGCATCAACATGATCGACCCGATCCGCATCTTCGGTGTTTCTCTCGCCGGCGAGCCTGGATCGAAGGCCATGGTCTATTTCGGTGAATGGGGGATGCCATCGGTCAATGCGTACTATTTCCTGTTCCTTGCGCTATGCATCGCGATCATTTTCATCTCGATTCGCCTGCAGGACTCGCGACTAGGCCGCGCGTGGGTCGCGATTCGGGAAGACGAAATTGCCGCAAAAGCGATGGGAATCAATACCCGCAACATCAAGCTGCTTGCATTCGCCATGGGCGCTTCGTTCGGCGGCGTGGCCGGCGCGATGTTCGCATCGTTCCAGGGATTCGTGTCGCCTGAATCGTTTTCGCTGACTGAATCCATCGCCGTACTGGCGATGGTGGTGTTGGGCGGCATCGGTCATATTCCGGGCGTCGTGCTGGGCGGCGTGATCCTTGCGGCGCTGCCGGAAGTCCTGCGCCACGTGGTGGAGCCGGTTCAACGCAATCTGTTCGGCACCGTGCTGATCGAGGCCGAAGTGCTGCGGCAGTTGTTGTACGGTCTCGCGATGGTCGGCATCATGCTGTATCGTCCGGCCGGATTGTGGCCTTCACCGAAATACGAGGACAGGCCCGACGCCAATGCGCCGAAGCCGCACGATGACAAAGAACCTGCTGCGCTTGCCGCCTGAGGAGATCACATGAGCGAACAAGTTCTTCTCCAGATTGCCGGGGTCAACAAGCGCTTCGGCGGCCTGCAGGCGTTGTCCAATGTCAGCGTCAAGATCATGCAAGGCCAGATCTACGGCTTGATCGGCCCGAACGGTGCCGGCAAGACGACTTTCTTCAACGTCATCACCGGTCTGTATCAGGCCGACACTGGCTCGTTCGAGCTGGCGGGCAAGCCCTATTCGCCGTCGGCTCCGCACGAAGTGGCGAAAGCCGGGATTGCGCGCACCTTCCAGAACATCCGCCTGTTCGGCGAAATGTCCGCACTGGAAAACGTCATGGTCGGCCGCCATGTGCGTACGCACCAGGGCGTGCTTGGCGCGGTGCTGCATCACAAGGCGGCACGCAAGGAGGAAGCGGAAATCCGCAAGCGCGCGATGGAGCTGCTCGATTTCGTCGGCATTGCGCAATTCGCCAATCGCACCTCCCGCTATCTATCCTACGGCGACCAGCGTCGACTCGAAATCGCACGGGCGCTGGCGACCGATCCGCAATTGCTGGCGCTCGATGAGCCGGCGGCAGGCATGAATGCAACCGAGAAACTGGCGCTGCGCGAACTGCTGGTCAAGATCAAGGCGGAAGGAAAGACAATCCTCTTGATCGAGCATGACGTGAAGCTCGTCATGGGACTCTGCGACCGCTTGACGGTACTGGACTACGGCAAGCCGATCGCGGAAGGCTTGCCTGCTGACGTGCAAAAGAATGCGGCTGTCATCGAGGCGTATCTGGGAGGGGCTCACTAATGACCGAAAATGTTCTGAAAATCAGCGGCCTCAAGATCGCATACGGCGGCATCCAGGCCGTCAAGGGAATCGACCTCGAAGTCAACAAGGGCGAACTGGTGACGCTGATCGGGGCCAACGGCGCGGGCAAGACCACGACGCTGAAGGCCATCACCGGCACGCTGCCGAACTGCCGGGTCGAAGGACAGATTCACTATTCAGGCCAGCAGATCACCGATACCAAGTCGTTTGAATTGGTAAAGAAGAACCTGGCGATGGTGCCGGAAGGGCGCGGCGTATTCACGCGCATGACGATTCTGGAAAACCTGTTGATGGGCGCATATACCCGGAACGACAAGGATGCCATCAATGCCGATATCGACAAGTGGTTCAGCGTTTTTCCGCGTCTGAAGGAACGCTCTTCCCAGCTGGCGGGCACCTTGTCGGGCGGTGAACAACAGATGCTCGCGATGGCGCGCGCGCTGATGAACCATCCGAAGTTGCTGCTGCTCGACGAACCATCCATGGGCCTGTCTCCCATCATGGTGGAGAAGATCTTCGAGGTCGTGCGCACCGTTTCCGCGCAGGGTGTGACGATATTACTGGTCGAGCAAAATGCGCGACTTGCATTGCAGGCCGCGCACCGCGCCTACGTGATGGATTCCGGTCTCATCACGATGAGCGGCAACGCAATGGAAATGCTCGATGATCCGAAGGTGCGCGAAGCGTATCTGGGCGAAGGCTGATCCTTTCCGGCATGCCGCTTCACCCGAAGCCGTCGTCCCTGATTCGCAGGCACGACGGCTTTGTTTTTCGGGGATCGGACCGATTGCCGTCGCATCACGTCAACATGCAGGCGATGGCATAATCGGCGATCACGCATACACAAGGTACAAGGAGATCACCGTGCAATTCGCTTTCCCTCCGCAGGCCGTGGCCGCTGTTCCGGTTGCAGGCCGCAATGAATTTTTTCCCGTTCATCGCATCTACTGCGTCGGCCGCAACTATGTCGAGCATGCAAAGGAGATGGGCGCGACAGGGCGTGAAGCGCCGTTCTTTTTCATGAAGCCGGCCGATGCCGCATTGCCGGTCGCGCAGGGAACGATCGGCGAAATGCCGTATCCGTCTATGACCGCCGACTTGCATCACGAAATCGAACTGGTGGTGGCGATCGGCAAGGGCGGAAAGAACATCGCTGCATCCGATGCGCAGCAGCACGTGTGGGGCTACGCAGTCGGTCTCGACATGACGCGGCGCGATCTGCAGGGCGAAGCAAAGAAGCAGGGGCGGCCATGGTGTACAGGCAAGGGGTTCGACCACTCCGCACCGATCGGCCCGATCCATCCTGTTGCCGAAACGGGGCAGATCGATCGCGCTGCAATTCATTTGAACGTCAATGGCGCATCACGTCAGAAAAGCGATATTGAAAAACTCATCTGGAATGTGTCGGAAACCATCGAACATCTGTCGAAATACTATGAACTGCAACCAGGCGATCTGATTTTCACGGGTACGCCCGAAGGTGTTGCCGCAGTCAAGACCGGCGATTTGCTCGAAGGTGGCATTGCGGGTCTGGGTGAATTGCGCGTCAAGATCGTCTGACGAAGATCGGCACGACGCAGGGCAAAAGAAATGAAGGAATCAGCATGAAGCTCTACAGTTATTTCCGCAGTTCCGCGTCGTATCGCGTGCGCATCGCGCTGAATCTGAAGGGACTTGCGTTTGAAACAGTCCCGGTTCACCTGTTGAAGAATGGTGGTGAACAATTTTCGGACGCATATCGAAAGCTCAATCCGAATGCACTTGTCCCGGCATTGGTTGACGATTCGGCTGGCGATGAAGTCACACTGACCCAGTCGCTGGCCATCATCGAATATCTCGAAGACACGCATCCCGAACCGGCATTGCTGCCGCAGAATGCCGCAGACCGGGCCTATGTGCGCAGTCTTGCATTGTCCATTGCCTGCGACATTCATCCGCTCAACAATCTGCGTGTGTTGCGCTACCTGGTACACAACCTCAACGTCAGCGAAGAGGATAAAAACGCGTGGTACCGGCACTGGTGCGAGCAAGGTCTCGCCTCCATCGAGGCCGTCCTGTCGCAAGACGCCCGCGTTGGCACATACTGCTTTGGCGACACCCCCACACTCGCTGACTGCTGCCTCGTTCCGCAAATCGCGAATGCCCAGCGACTCAACTGCGACTTGTCCCGAATGCCGACTCTCATGCGCATCAATGATGCATGCATGGTGCTTGACGCATTCGTTCGTGCGGCACCTGGAAATCAGCCCGACGCCGAATAGAAATTTGCGATCAAGGCCCGATTCAGGAAAAATTCCAGGAAGAAGCGGGCCGGGTATCGTCACTCGTTTACCGCGCTTCAGCCTTTCCCATTCAGTCCTGTGCCGCATGTGCAGGAGTGCCCGATCCGCTGCTGCGCATCAATAACGCCGACGAAGCCTGTCATCGAAATGGATTATTCACGGCAACTTCTTCGCGCAGAAATTGAAAGAACGACTGGCGCGACGACATCGTCAAACCCATATCACGCGGCATGATGCTTGCAAACTGGATCGAAGACGATTCGGGAGTTTTCAGAACGCTGCGCCGCGCAATGGATGAAATGGCGGACTGGGCAAGTGAGGAGGGGTGGACTGGTCCCGCCGACAGGAATCGAACCTGTATCTAGCGCTTAGGAGGCACTCGTTCTATCCATTGAACTACGGCGAGACGCTGGAACTGAAAACAGTCATTCCAGTTCGAAAGAGCGATTATAGCCGAGACCATTGCAAGAAATAACTGCTTATTTCACGCTGTCGGTACAATGCGGGCTTCATTCATTTTATCGTCGCGCAGTTGCAATGCGCGCTATTTGGTTACTTGTCATGGCAGTTATTTCTCTTACAAATGCCCAGCTGGCGTTCGGTCACGTGGCGTTGCTGGATCAGACTGAATTCTCGCTCGAACCGGCGGAGCGCGTCGGGTTGATTGGTCGCAACGGCACCGGCAAGTCGTCACTGTTGAAAATCATCGCAGGCAGGTCGAAGCTCGATGATGGCTTGCTGGTCATGCAGCAAGGCATCAAGATCGCTTATGTCGAGCAAGAACCGCAATTTGCGGAAGAGATGCGCGTCTTCGATGCCGTGGCTTCCGGTCTGGGTGATTTACCGGCGCTGCTGTCGGAATACAACGAGCTGGCCGAAAAACTGGGCGGCGATGAAGACGATGCCATCATGGATCGCATGCATACGATTCAGACGCGATTGGATGCCACTGATGCATGGAATCTGACGAACCGCGTGGAAACGACTTTGGCGCGCTTGAATCTTGACAAGGATGCATTGATGGGCACGCTGTCGGGCGGTACGCAAAAGCGCGTCGCATTGGCATGCGCGCTGGTCGGCGCGCCCGATGTGCTACTGCTGGATGAGCCGACCAATCACCTCGATTTCACCTCCATCCTGTGGCTGGAAGGTCTGTTGCGCGACTACAAGGGGAGCGTGTTGTTCATCACGCACGACCGCTCGTTTCTGGATAATGTTTCCACGCGCATCATTGAGTTGGATCGCGGGCGCTTGTTGTCTTTCCCCGGTAACTTCAGCACGTACCAGGCGCGCAAGGCAGAGCAGCTTGAGATCGAAGCGATCGAGAACGCGAAATTCGACAAGTTCCTGGCGCAAGAAGAAGTCTGGATCCGCAAAGGCGTGGAGGCGCGGCGCACCCGCAACGAGGGGCGCGTCAAGCGGCTGGAAGAACTGCGCCGCACGCGCAATGCACGGCGTGACCAGCAAGGTCAGGTGAAACTGGACGTGTCGTCGGGCGAGCGTTCCGGCAAGATCGTCGCCGAACTCGCCGATGTCAGCAAACACTATGACGACAAGGTCATTGTCAGCAATTTCAGCACGACCATCCTGCGGGGCGACAAGGTAGGCTTGATCGGGCCCAACGGCGCAGGCAAGACAACGCTGTTGAAGCTGATTCTCGGCGAGGAAATCCCTGATACCGGCACGGTCAAGCAGGGGACGAAATTGCAGGTCGCGTATTTTGATCAGATGCGCACCCAACTGAATGAGGAAGCCAGCCTCGTGGAGACGATTTCGCCCGGCAGCGACTGGGTTGAGATCAACGGTCAGCGCAAGCATGTGATGACCTATCTCGGCGACT
Source organism: Noviherbaspirillum cavernae (assembly GCF_003590875.1). Lineage (NCBI taxonomy): Bacteria > Pseudomonadati > Pseudomonadota > Betaproteobacteria > Burkholderiales > Oxalobacteraceae > Noviherbaspirillum > Noviherbaspirillum cavernae. The sequence continues at coordinate 2,711,687 of NZ_QYUN01000002.1, read as the reverse complement.
TCCTGTTCGCGCCGGAGCGCGCCCGTTCGCCGGTCAAGTCGTTGTCGGGTGGCGAGCGCAACCGGCTGCTATTGGCCCGCCTGTTTGCCAAACCTGCCAATGTCCTCGTGTTGGATGAGCCGACCAACGATCTGGATATCGATACGCTCGAATTGCTGGAAGAGTTGCTGGAGGATTACAGCGGCACAGTCTTCCTCGTCAGTCACGACAGGATGTTTCTCGATAATGTCGTGACGCAAGTGATCGTTGCCGAGGGCGCTGGCGCGTGGCGTGAGTATGTCGGAGGTTACAGCGATTGGGATCGCGTGCGTGCCGCCACGGCCCAGCCGGTGCCGGCAAAGGCTGCGCTCAAATCGGAGTCAAGACCTGCGCAAAAAGCATCGCAGGTTTCGGCGGCCCCGAAGCAGAAAAAACTGAGCTACAAGGAGCAGCGGGAACTGGAAGCGTTGCCGGGCTTGATCGCCGATCTCGAGCAGGAGCAGAAGATGATTTCGAAGCGATTGGCTGATCCCGATGTGTATCGCAAGGATGCGGCCGAAGCGCAACGTTTGAATGAACGCTTTGCTGAAATCGATGAATTGCTGCTGGAGAATCTCGCGCGATGGGAAGCGATTGAAGCACGCGCAAACGGCTGATCGCGATCTCGCATTAACACTGTTAATTCAATCGTCTGCTGGCTTCTCGCAATTCCGGCAGACGATTACGCAATAGTTCGGCATCCGAGGCATGAGGCCGTTCGGCCAGATAGGCTTCCAGATCCTGCAGCGCTGCTTGCGGGCATTCCAGATTGGCATACGCGAGTCCGCGGTCGCGGCGCTCCGTTATTTCATCGGGCAGCAAGATCACCAGTCGCTGTTGAACGCCCAATACCCGCTGCCAGCGCGTGTGTTCGACAAACAGCGCCTTCAGGTTGCGCAGCATGCGTACCAGTATGTCGCGCGGGTGCGCCGCATGCAGATACGAGGCGAGCGGTATGTGGGCGGGATAATCTTGCTGTTCGAAGTAAGGCTCAAGCCGCTCTTCCAAGTCCTCTTTCGACAGGCTCATGCCGTTGAACGGATCGAGCACAATGTCGCCCGACTGCACGGAAAGTTTCATGAGGAAGTGGCCGGGGAAGGAAATACCTTTCACATTCAGCCCGATCTGTTGCGCCAGTTCCATGTACAGCACGGCCAACGAAATCGGGATGCCACGCCGTGTGCGGATTACACGATGCAGGTAACTGTTGTCGGGATCGTAATAGTTGTTGATGTTTCCCGCAAAACCCAGCTCGTGGTAGAAAAAGTGATTAAGCAGGCGCAGCTTTTGTACGTTCGATGCGTCCGGTGCGAAACGACGTTCGAGCTTTGCTGCAAACCGGTCGACTTCTGCCTGCACCGCCGCCAGATCGAGTTGCGGATCAACATCTTGCGCAATCGCCAGCGCCGCTTCAAACAAGGGGATTGAATCGTCCTGTTGCACCAAAGATGCAAAGTAATCCAGAGCTTTGATCATCATACAAGGATCATCATATAACCCCGACGCCGTCAAATAAAGGAAACGGGCAGCAAATCAATACAAGTGCCGCACGGTCAGTGCGCTGTGCGCTTGAAGTCCCTGAAGCGGAATCCCGTTGCAAGCAATGCGCCAAAATACGTGACGCCGCACGCCAGCAATACGCAGGCCAATGCGGCCACGCGCTGCCACGGGTGCGCTTGCAATGCGAGCCAGTCAAAATGACGAGCTCCCCACAATGCGACGCCAGCCAGCAGGCATAACGCACCGCTCAGTCGGACGAAGAACAATCCCCATCCTTTTTCAGGCACGTAGATTCCGCGCCGCTGCAAACCCCGATACAGGAAAATCGCGTTGATGCATGCGCCCAAGCCGATCGACAACGCCAGGCCCGCGTGTGCAATCCAGGGAACAAACAACAGATTCATCAACTGTGTGGCAATCAGCACGCCAATGGCTATCTTGACGGGTGTCTTGATATCCTGCTTCGCATAAAAGCCGGGGGCAAGAATCTTCACCAGAATGAGGCCAATCAAGCCGACTCCATAGGCAACCAGTGCGCGGCTTGTCATCGTGACCGACTGCAGATCAAATTTTCCGTAATGAAATAACGTTGCAGTAAGCGGTTCGGACAAGGTTGCCAGCCCGACCGCGGATGGCAGTGCCAACAGGAACGTCAGTCGCAAGCCCCAATCGAGCAGGGCGGAATATTCTGTCGTATTCGCATCCGCATGCGCCTTTGCCAGACTCGGCAACAGGATTGTGCCAAGCGCAACGCCCAGCAGAGCTGTTGGAAATTCCATCAACCGATCTGCGTACGACAGCCACGAAACGCTGCCATTTTCCAGCCGCGATGCGATATTCGTATTGATGATCAGGCTGATTTGCGCGACCGAGACGGCGAAAGTGGCGGGCACCATTTGCTTCAATACCCGTTTCACACCGGCGTCCCCAAGGGCTACTCGCGGGTTGAAACTGAAGCGAGGGAGCATGCCGATTCTGGATAGGGCAGGAATCTGAATTGCAATTTGCAGAATGCCACCGACAACCACGGCAAAGGCAAGTGCATACACAGGTTGTTTCATGTAAGGCGCGACAAACAGCGATGCACCAATGAAGGAGAGGTTGAGCAATACGGGTGTGATTGCAGGAATCCTGAATTCACGCCAAGTATTGAGTATGCCCCCCGCCAATGCCACGAACGACATGAACCCGATATAGGGAAACATGATCCTCGTCATCAATACCGACGCATCAAAGGCGAGGGTATTCGATTTCAATCCTGTTGCAATGAGATAAACAATCGCAGGAGCCGCAATGATGCCGAGGATGCATGTGAGCAGCAGAGTCCAGATCAATATCGTCGCGACATGGTCCACCAAATCTTTGGTCGCGGCATCGCCTTTCTGATTCTTGTATTCCGCAAGAATGGGTACGAAGGCTTGGGCAAAAGCACCTTCAGCAAATAATCGACGCAGCAGGTTTGGGATGCGGAAGGCAACGAAAAATGCATCCGTAAAGGCTGATGCGCCGAATGCCCGCGCAATCAAGAGTTCGCGCAGCAGCCCCGTCACACGCGAAAGCATTGTCATGCCGGAGACGGTGGCTAGCGTTTTATGCAGATTCATGGGCAGCAATTATAGCTGGGGAAACAAGTACAAGCGGACGCGGACGCATAGTCGGACCTGCCGCCAGTCTTGGTTTCACGGTGCGGGTGATGTGGGATTGCAGAGTTGCAGAGAATCGGTTGACATGCGGCTTTCTTTATTGCTCGTTTCTCAAAAAGCCGCTATAATCGCCAGCTTTACAGAATTCTGTCTCGGACCCGCACCAGCGATCCGGTTTCGTCTTAGGGAATATTCATGGCAAATACCGCACAGGCACGCAAGCGTGCTCGTCAAGCAGTCAAGCAAAACGCTCACAATTCCAGCCAGCGTTCAACGCTGCGCACTGCGATCAAGGCTGTTCGCAAGGCGCTTGAAGCTGGCGACAAGGCGGCCGCAACGCAAGTGTTCCAGTCCTCCGTTTCGACGATCGACCGTATTGCTGACAAAAAAATCATTCACAAGAATAAGGCCGCTCGCCACAAGAGCCGTTTGGCTGCTGCCTTGAAGGCGCTGGCCTGATTGCTTGACCTGCCCTCGATTGAGGGTGTGGAAGCTTGAAAAAACCTGCATGATGTTTTCATGCGGGTTTTTTCGTTTTCGCTGATTGCAATTTGCAGTGTCGGGCGGCAGTAAATCATGCCTTTGCCGTCATTGCAACATAATACGCACGCTGATTAGCGTGCGGGCGGCAGCCCTTCTATGGTGCTGCCAGGCTTGATATTTTTTTGTCTGAACCAGCCCCGATTCATTTCCAGTGCGTAGCGCACAGGTTTTTTCGCGCAATGGGAGTCGGCTGTCTGCGGCTGCATATCCTCGATATTGATGATTTTTCCGCTCTCGTCGATAAAGGCAACCGACAGCGGGATCAGGGTATTCTTCATCCACATGCAAACACCTGCCGGCGCGTCGAATAGAAACACCATTCCCTCGTTCGTCCCGAGTTTTTCGCGAAACATGAGTCCTTGCTGCCTTTCGGTATCCTTGGCTGCAACTTCCGCCTTGATCACGTGAATGCCTGCGGTTAATGAAATTACCGGAAATTTCGGAGGCTGCTGTGAAAATGCTGCTGTGCTCAAGATAAATGACGTTGCAAACAGCGCAGCGCGAAGAATGGCATTCGGGTTCATATGGTATCCGGCAGAATTTGCCGATAGGTGAGTGAAGAGTCGCAGGATAAAGAAGAAGGATATGTCAGCCTGCTTGTGTAGCGCAATGGTGATTCTTCGGAAGGATTCGGGGGGGGGCGACTTCTACGCAGGTTTGGCTGTCATTGCAAAACAGTATGCAATTGGAGCTGCAATCGGAAAATAAAAAAGGCAGGAAGAACCTGCCTTTTTTATCAAGCTGAATTGCAATTATTTCGAGGCTGCAGGTGTGGCAGCAGCTTTCTTTGCTTTCTTTGCTTTCTTGGATTTCTTTGCCTTCGGCGCAGCTGCTTCTGCGGAAGTGGCTGCCGGAGCGACTGCCGGAGCAGCGGCTTGAGCAAATACGGAGGTGGCAAACAGGCCTGCAACCAGAGCAGCGATCAGGTTTTTCATTTGTATAGTCCCTCGAATTAAGATATTGGTAACTCAGTGATTCGGATGAATCATTGCCAATAACGGAAGGAAACGCTGTCGGTTGACAACTTTTTGTGAGGCTCTGTGATTTTGCTTTGACCGGTGCCCAATTTTGAATCCTTGAGCGTTTCATTCACATATCGTGTGCACTTGAAAAACTTGTTCCACAATGGGCAATGCGGCATACGAGCATATGTGCGTACCTCTCACTTAACTGTCTCAGCCGAGACTTCCTGCCATTCGCCGGGCCAAAGCGGGTGGGTTTCCAAGGAAAACGGTCCAATAGCAATCCGAACAAGCCGTAGTGTTGGTAATCCGACGGCGGCGGTCATTCTTCGTACTTGCCGGTTTTTTCCTTCCGAAAGCGTAATTGCCAGCCAACTGGTTGGCTTGTTCGTGCGTTCGCGAATGGGTGGATTTCGTTGCCAAAGCCATTCCGGCTGCTGAATTTGTACTGCTTTGCAAGGCTGTGTCACAAAATCGCCAAGGTCAAGTGCTCCTTGCAATCGCCGAATGGCCGAGGAGTCGGGGGTTCCTTCGATCTGGGCGATATAGGTCTTGAACTGTTTGTGCTCAGGGTGGCTGATGTGGTGCTGTAACTTCCCGTCATCCGTCAACAACAGCAACCCTTCACTGTCGGCATCCAATCTTCCGGCTGGATATACATCGGGGATCGAAAGGTAATCAGCCAACGTCTCCCGCGTCGGATGAGGCGAGAATTGGCACATGACATGGTATGGCTTGTTGAATAATATGAGAGACATGCTACGCTTTTCGAACGGATGAGCGGCGGATGAGGGCTTCGAGAGCCAATGATTGCCTGTGTCCATGATATTGTTTTTTGGATGGCGTCGTTGAAGTATCGAAACGCCTGTTGCTACCGTAAAAGGTATGGCATACGGTAAAATACTGGTGCATAATGCGAAACGCTATCTTATGTCTTATATAAGACATGTTGGTTAAATTCAATCGGAATTTGACTTGCGGCGATCCTCCTATTTCCTCCTCAACCCCGGAGCCAACGATGTATCAACATATCAAAGTGCCTGCCGACGGCAAAAAAATCACCGTCAACCCTGATTTCGCGTTGAATGTGCCCGAGAACCCGATCATTCCCTACCTCGAAGGAGACGGCACCGGTATTGATATCACGCCCGTGATGATTAAGGTGGTTGATGCGGCTGTTGCAAAAGCATACGGCGGCAAGCGCAAGATCAGCTGGATGGAAATTTTCGCGGGTGAGAAGTCGACCAAAGTTTACGGTCCGGACGTCTGGTTGCCGGAAGAAACGCTGCAGGCCCTGAAAGAGTATGTCGTGTCGATCAAGGGACCATTGACTACACCGGTCGGTGGCGGCATTCGTTCCCTGAATGTTGCCTTGCGTCAGGAGCTTGACTTGTACGTCTGCTTGCGCCCTGTGCGTTATTTTAAGGGCGTTCCATCGCCTGTTCGTGAGCCCGAAAAGACTGACATGGTCATTTTCCGTGAAAATTCCGAAGATATTTATGCTGGCATTGAATGGCAGGAAGGTTCGGAAGGTGCGAAAAAAGTCATTGATTTCCTGATCAAGGAAATGGGAGTCAAGAAAATCCGTTTCCCGCAAACTTCGGGTATTGGTGTCAAGCCTGTTTCCCGGGAAGGTACCGAGCGTCTGGTACGCAAGGCGATTCAGTATGCGATCGATAACGACAAGTCGTCTGTAACGCTCGTTCACAAAGGTAACATCATGAAGTACACCGAAGGTGGCTTCCGTGATTGGGGTTATGCCTTGGCGCAAAAGGAATTTGGCGCGCAGTTGATCGACGGCGGCCCATGGTGCAAGTTCAAGAATCCGAAGACCGGCAAGGAAATCACTGTAAAGGATTCGATCGCCGATGCATTCCTGCAGCAAATTTTATTGCGTCCGAATGAATATAGCGTTATCGCTACCTTGAACCTCAATGGCGACTATATCTCTGATGCGCTTGCTGCTCAGGTTGGTGGCATTGGCATTGCTCCAGGTGCAAATCTGTCTGACTCAGTGGCAATGTTTGAAGCGACGCATGGCACTGCGCCGAAGTATGCTGGCAAAGACTATGTCAATCCAGGATCGCTGATCCTGTCCGCTGAAATGATGTTGCGTCACATGGGATGGGCCGAGGCGGCTGACTTAATCATCACATCGATGGAAAAGTCGATTACCTCGAAAAAGGTTACTTATGATTTTGCGCGTTTGATGGAAGGTGCAACGCAAGTGTCCTGCTCCGGCTTCGGAGACGTAATGATTGCGAATATGTAAGCTTGCTGAGACGAGTGCAGGACAAAGGCCGGATTTGATCCGGCCTTTTGCTTTGTGATTTGCTAAGTCAAACATGACTGAGATCAAGTCATGTTTGAAAAATTCGGGCGATGCTGCTGGCGCAGCCGACTTGTGTTGGTTGAATGCACAAATGAAAAAAACCCCGCTGGTGCGGGGCTCGTGATGCTTTTGCTAATCGGCGTGATTAGTTGGCTTGTTGAATGTTGGAAGCTTGCTTGCCTTTGGGGCCTTGCGTAACTTCAAACTGAACCTTTTGACCTTCTTTGAGGGTCTTGAAGCCATTCATTTGGATTGCGGAAAAGTGGGCGAACAAATCTTCACCGCCGTCATCCGGAGTGATAAATCCGAAGCCTTTGGAATCGTTGAACCACTTGACGGTACCTGTTGCCATAAAAGCGTCTTTCAAATAATAACCAATCACACGAGCCGTAAAAGCAAGAAGCCTCGCGTAACGCTGCGCCCCCTCTTGTCACCTGCTCTCTTCGTATTGACAATTGTATAACAACTGAATGTGTCAATACATACGATTGTTCCTGCAAAAAATACAAAAGTCAAGGCAACTTTCGGCACATTTTTGACTTTTTGCAATGTTCATACAACAACAAACAGGTTCAATCCTGGAAATACTCCTTGAATTAGGAGATTTGGGCATTATCTGCGTACCGGTGCGAAAGGGCGTAATATCAATATGAACATGGATTCCCCCTTACTTTTGCGTCTGTCGCAGAAGTTGAACGCTTTAGAATAGACGTATGGCAACTCAGCATGACAACGGGACGGTACTTGCGAGGCAAGAGCAGAAGCTTAAACCACCACCAATGTATCAAGTACTGCTTCTAAATGACGACTATACGCCCATGGAGTTTGTTGTCGCGATTATTCAGGAGTACTTTAATAAGGACCGAGAAACCGCGACGCAGATCATGCTCAAGGTTCATCGCGATGGAAAAGGTATGTGCGGCGTGTATCCTAAAGATATCGCGTCCACGAAAGTCGAACTGGTTTTAACGCACGCTCGGAAAGCAGGACATCCCCTGCAATGCGTGATGGAGGAAGCATGATTGCGCAGGAACTTGAAGTAAGTTTGCACATGGCGTTTGTTGAAGCTCGCCAGGCACGGCATGAGTTCATCACGGTCGAGCACTTGCTGTTGGCGCTGCTCGATAATCCGTCGGCCGCCGAAGTACTGCGCGCTTGCGCAGTGAATATCGAGGACTTGCGGAAAACGTTGGCCAATTTCATCAGTGACAATACGCCGACCGTGCCGGGAACAAGCGAGGTCGACACCCAGCCGACCCTCGGATTTCAGCGTGTGATCCAACGTGCCATCATGCATGTGCAGTCGGCTTCCAATGGCAAGAAGGAAGTGACCGGTGCCAACGTGTTGGTTGCCATTTTTGGCGAAAAGGATTCGCATGCGGTGTATTACTTGCACCAGCAGGGAGTCACACGTCTTGATGTGGTGAATTTCATTTCGCATGGCGTACGCAAGGATCAGCAAACCGACTCGCAAAAGGCGCCTGAGGGTGCGGAAGACGCGCAAACCGAAGGGCAGCAGAAAGAAAGTCCGCTTGATCAGTTCACCCAGAACCTGAACAAGCTTGCTGCCGAAGGCAAGATCGATCCACTTATCGGGCGTGAAGCCGAGGTTGAGCGCGTGATTCAGACTTTGTGCCGTCGCCGCAAGAATAATCCATTGCTGGTAGGCGAAGCCGGCGTGGGCAAGACGGCCATTGCGGAGGGACTCGCATGGCGCGTAACGCAAGGTGATGTACCGGAGGTATTGCAAAACGCTGTGGTCTATTCGCTCGATATGGGCGCATTGCTGGCTGGAACGAAATATCGCGGCGATTTTGAACAGAGATTGAAAGCGGTTCTCAAGCAGCTGAAGGAAAATCCGCACGGTATTCTGTTTATCGATGAAATCCACACCATTATTGGTGCAGGGTCGGCGTCGGGTGGCACTCTGGATGCTTCCAATTTGCTGAAACCGGCCTTGTCGAGCGGCCAGCTGAAATGCATTGGCGCAACGACATATACGGAATTCCGCGGCGTGTTCGAGAAGGACCATGCATTGTCACGCCGCTTCCAGAAAATCGATGTGAATGAACCGACTGTCGAACAAACCGTGCAGATTTTGCGCGGACTGAAATCGCGTTTCGAAGAGCATCATGGCGTCAAGTATTCGGCATCTGCGCTGACCTCTGCTGCGGAATTGGCTGCGCGCTTCATCAATGACCGCCACTTGCCGGACAAGGCGATCGATGTGATCGATGAAGCCGGTGCGGCACAGCGTATTTTGCCGAAATCCAAGCAGAAACGGACGATTGGCAAGTCGGAGATCGAAGACATTATCTCCAAGATCGCGCGGATTCCGCCGCAATCCGTCAATCAGGATGATCGTGCCAAGCTGCAGACGATCGATCGTGATTTGAAGAATGTCGTGTTTGGTCAGGATCCGGCGATCGAGGCGTTGGGCTCGGCGATCAAGATGGCGCGTGCCGGCTTGGGCAAGACCGACAAGCCGATCGGGTCGTTCCTGTTTTCGGGGCCGACCGGTGTGGGCAAGACAGAGGTCGCAAAGCAGCTCGCGTTCATCCTTGGCATCGAACTGATTCGCTTCGATATGTCGGAGTACATGGAGCGTCATGCGGTCAGCCGGTTGATCGGCGCGCCGCCGGGATATGTCGGGTTTGATCAGGGTGGATTGTTGACCGAGGCGATTACCAAGAAACCGCACGCCGTGTTGCTGCTGGATGAGATCGAAAAGGCGCATCCGGACATCTTCAACATCCTGTTGCAGGTAATGGATCACGGCACGCTGACGGATAACAATGGTCGCAAGGCTGACTTCCGCAACGTCATCATCATCATGACGACGAATGCGGGTGCGGAAAGCCTGCAGAAGCGCTCGATCGGCTTCACCGACAAGAAGGAGGCCGGCGATGAAATGGCGGATATCAAGCGCATGTTCACGCCGGAGTTCCGCAATCGTCTGGATGCGATCATCAGCTTCCGCGCACTCGATGAGGAAATCATCCTGCGGGTGGTTGACAAGTTCTTGATGCAGCTTGAAGAGCAATTGCACGAGAAGAAAGTCGAGGCTGTTTTCTCCGAAAGCTTGCGCAAGTTCTTGGCAAGCAAGGGCTTCGATCCGCTGATGGGTGCGCGGCCGATGTCACGCTTGATTCAGGACATGATTCGAAAAGCATTGGCGGACGAGTTGCTCTTCGGGCGTCTGGTTTCCGGTGGACGTGTGACGGTCGACTTGGATGAGAAGGAACAGATCAAGCTCGACTTTGCCGAAGGCGATGCAGCTCCGCCGTCAGCTCCGGAAGAAACCATCGAAGTGGAGTGATACGGAGTAATTCAGTTCAAAGTTGAACAACCCGAATTGCGCAAGCAATTCGGGTTTTTTCATTTTGGCACCGGCTTTTGCGATTGCGGTTTGAAGTTGGCGAAGTCTCTGCATGCTTGCGGGCATGCAGGGGAGGTTATTGGAACTTTCGCAGCGCGGTAGCGCACTCGCGTATGAGCGCGGGACCTCGATAAATCAAGCCGGTATAGAGCTGCACCAATGATGCTCCGGCATCGATCTTCACTTGCGCATCCTGTCCGGACAGAATTCCTCCCACGCCAATGATTGGCAGTGCGTCGCCCAGTTCTTTTTTCAGTGCGCGGATGATGGTGTTGGACAGTTCGAATGCCGGCGCACCGGACAAGCCTCCGGTTTCGTCCGCATGTGCCATGCCCTTTACGGCGTCACGTGTGATCGTCGTATTGGTCGCGATGACGGCATCCATCTTGTGCCGGAGCAATGCCTCTGCAATGGTTTTGACCTGTTCGCTATCGACATCCGGCGCAATCTTGAGGGCAATTGGCACATAGCGCGCATGCCTGTCCGCCAGACGCAACTGCTCATCCTTGAGCCGGGCAAGCAATGCATCGAGTTCGAACCCGCCCTGAAGCTGCCGGAGGTTTTTGGTGTTTGGCGATGAAATGTTGACTGTGACGTAGCTCGCGTATGGATAAACCTTTTCGAGACAAGTCACATAGTCTTCGGCTGCGCGTTCAATCGGGGTATCGGCATTCTTGCCGATATTGAGTCCGAGTATGCCTTCCTTGTTCTGATAGAACCGCGACGCTTGTACATTGCTGACGAAGGCATCCACGCCGCCGTTGTTGAAACCCATGCGATTGATGATTGCGTTCGCTTGCGGCAATCTGAACATGCGCGGGCGAGGATTGCCGGGCTGCGGTCGCGGGGTGACGGTGCCGACTTCGATAAAGCCGAATCCCAGCGAGGACAAGCCGTCGATATATGCACCATCCTTGTCCAATCCGGCAGCCAGTCCTACCGGATTGGGAAACGTGATTCCCATCACGGTTCGCGGATCTGTCTTTGGATGTGCAAAAGCTTTGGTCAGGCCCAAGCCGGCGGCGCGCTTGAGTGCCGGCAATGCAAGATTGTGCGCAGTTTCGGGATCGAGGGAGAAGAGGAAAGGGCGGGCGAGTGCGTAGAGAAGCTTGTCAGACATAAGGGTAGAAGATGGGCGGGCGGCTGAACGAGGCAATCGAGCAAAACGCCATGGATAAAGGCATTATTTTACCGTTGAGGTTGTAGAAAAACCCGAATTGCTCAAAAACCGGATCGGCAGAGCCGGCATGCTTTGTTCATGGCGTAACACACGAATGGGTGCGACATGGCGCGATTCAAACCGATCCACCAAGGCTTGAAACTGCTGCCGGTCGACTTTGACCGGCAAGTCATTCCCGGCAGTTTCGAATACGCGTTGTGCCATCTGGTCGATCATGAACTCGATCTGTCCGCCTTCCATGCCCGCTACAGGAATGAGGTCGATGGCGCCTCTGCCTTCGCCCCGGCGGTGCTGATCAAGATCATCCTGCTGGCCTGCAGCCGGGGCATCATCAGCAGCCGCAAGATGGAAGCGGCGTGCCGCGAGAATGTGCTGTTCATCGCCGTCTCGGGAGACAGCCAACCCCACTTCACCACACTGGCCGCCTTTGTCTCGAGCATGGGCGATACGGTTGCCCGACTGTTTGCGCAAGTTCTGCTCATTTGCGACCGTCAGGGCTTGATTGGACGCGAGATGTTCGCCATTGACGGCGTCAAGCTTCCGGCCAATGCGAGTAAAGCGAAATCAGGTACGCGCGCCGACTATCAGCGCCAGCTTGACAAGATGGAGCACGCGGCCAAACAGCTGCTGGAGAAGCACCAGAGCGCCGACAACGCCCCCACCGACGAGGCATTGGCAAAGCGCGAAGCGCAGAAACTGGAACGCCTGCAAAAGGAAGCGCAGCAGCTGCGCGACTGGCTCAACAAGAACCCGGAAGATCGCAAGGGAAGCAAAGGCAGCATTCGCCTATCCAATCGCACCGACAATGAATCGGCCAAGATGGCCACCGGCAAAGGCGTGATTCAAGGCTATACCGGTGTGGCCGCAGTCGATGAGAAATCGCAAATCATCGTCGATGCGCAGGCGCACGGCACTGGCTCGGAACAAGAACTGCTGCTGCCGGTGATTCAGGCCACAGAGGCACTACGCAGCGTCGAGACGGTGATCACCGCCGATGCCGGCTATCATTCGCAAGCCAATCTGAAGGCACTGGCCCAACTGCGGATCAATGCCTATGTGCCAGACAATGGTTATCGCAAGCGGGATGAGCGGTATGCGGACCGGCATGTCCATGCTGCCAAGCCTGACCCGCTGTGGAACAAAGCCAAACCACCAAAGAAATCCACATGCTTCAAGACGGCGGATTTCCGGCTGGCAGAGGATCGCTCCCACTGTCTTTGTCCGGCAGGCAAGCGGCTCTACAGCAACGGATCGAATTGCACCATCAATGGCTATGCGGCGATGAAGTTCAGTGGCGCCAAACAGGATTGCGTGCCGTGCGAACGGCGCAAGGAATGCTTGCGCACACCCGAGAAGACGGCAACCCGGCAGGTCTCCTTCTTCCAGGGAAAACGAGACATCCACGAAAATCATGTTGACCGGATGAAGGTGAAAATCGATTCGGATGCGGGTCGAGAAATGATCACGCGCCGCTTTGCGACGGTGGAGCCGGTGTTTGGCAACCTGCGCGGCAACAAGCGGTTGCACCGCTTTACGCTGCGGGGAAAAGCCAAGGTGGACGGGCAGTGGAAACTGTACTGCCTGGTACATAATGTTGAAAAACTGGCGAACCACGGTTATGCGCAATAAAGAGGCCGGAAGAATGCCGGCTCGCCGCGGTATCGCGCGAACAGGCTTGTCAGACAAGGCCTGTTTGCAGCGACGATGTTCGATAAAAACAGGAATCCGAAAATGAAAATCGCGGAATGGTTTGAAAAAATGCCGCCGCAGGCTGAACCGGGTGTTCAGAATGGGGTTTTTCTACAGCGTCGTTAGATCCATTCTTCCCATTTGCCGTGCCTGAGAGCTTCCAGCGGTTTGAAGTTGATCTTGTATGCCATCTTCGAACTGTCCTTGATCCAGTAGCCGAGATAAATGTAAGGCATCGCAAGGCGTTTTGCCTGCTCGATTTGCCACAGAACGTTGAATGTGCCGAACGATGCGCCAGCCACGTCCGGATCGTAGAAGGTATATACGGAAGAAAGGCCGTCGTTCAACACGTCGATAATGCTGACCATGCGCAGTGTTCCATCGCCTTCGCGGAATTCGACCAGACGTGTATTCACCTTGCTTTGAAGCAGAAACTGCGCATATTGATCGCGGCTGTCCTGGTCCATGCCGCCACCCGCATGGCGTGCGGCCTGATAGCGCAAATACAGCTCGTAATGCTCGGGAACGTAGGCAAGACTGGACACCCAAGTGTTCAAATCCTGATGTCGCGTCCAGGCACGGCGCTGACTGCGGTTGGGGGAGAAAGCCTCGGTTCTGACGCGCACCGGCACGCAGGCATGACAGCCATCGCAATAGGGGCGATACGTGAAAATCCCGCTGCGCCTGAAGCCATTCTGGACCAGTTCGGAATACACGTCGGTGTTGATGAGATGGGAGGGAGTCGCCACTTGCGAGCGCGCCTGACGATCATTGAGGTAGCTGCAGGGATACGGTGCAGTTGCGTAAAACTGCAGAGTGGCGAACGGCAGATCTTTCAGATGCGTCATGGGCCTGTTACCTGATTCCGATGCGGATAGCAATAATTTACACCGTAAGGAAAGGGCCGTATAAGCGTTTTTGTCGCTTGATCAAAATATTTTGGGTGGGTACCAATATTCGATCTGCGGATGCAGGATCGCCGGCTGCAGACGTGCGATGAACTCTTTTCTGGAAATCGGAATTGCGCCGAGCGACGCCAGATGCAAGGTTTCCTGTTGGCAGTCGATCATTGCAACCCCGTGCTCTTTCAGGAAGTGCACGAGATAGGCAAGTGCTACTTTCGAACCGTCGGAGACTCTGGCAAACATGGACTCGCCATAGAACATCCGTCCGATGCTGACTCCATACGCGCCCCCCACGAGTTGGCCATCCAACCACAGTTCCGATGAATGCGCATACCCCTGCCGATGCAATGCCGTGTAGCCGCGCACGATATCTTCCGAAATCCAGGTTCCTGCGCCTTCCTTGCGCGGTCCGGCGCAGGCGCGCATGACCTCCTCGAATGCCGTGTCAAAACGGATTTGCCAGAGGCCATCCGTATTCGCGCTGGCATGAATCCTTTTTAATGTTTTTTTCAAACTGCGCGAAATCATGAACCTGTCGGTGAACAGCACCATGCGAGGATCGGTGCTCCACCACAAGATCGGCTGTCCCTCGGAAAACCATGGGAAGATACCGTGACGATATGCATCGAGCAGGCGTGCAGGCGACAAGTCACCACCCGCAGCAAGCAGTCCGGGTGCGCCGTCTATTTCTTTTAGCGCCTTGCGCACATCAGGAAAAGATGTGTCCTCGTCAAGCCACGAAATCATCCATGTTCCTTCAATCGTGCCGGAAAGCCGGACTTTCCAGCCAAGGTCGATGTTGCATGGGCGAGAAGCCATCAACTTCGGTCTGTTTCACCAATAAATATGCATTGCTGATGAAATATCGGACATTGCGCCCAGTCATTCGCGCGGTCGCAAAGGCTTTGTAATGTCGTGCGTATGCATACTGAACGCACCTTCACCGCTCCTTACTTTGGTCAGGTCGGAAAAAAATGACTTCAAGGTGTAGCCCACAGTGGGGAATGCAATCTCTTCCCATGGAATTTCGTGTTCCGCAAAAAGCCTTACCTCAAGACTTTCGATGCCTGCTTCGTAATTCAAATCGAGCAATGTTGCGCGATAGAACATGTGCACTTGATGCACATGCGGAACATTCAGCAAAGAGAACAAGTCATGCAATTCCACGCGTGCGCCGGCCTCTTCCAGCGTTTCGCGCATGGCGGCATCGGTCGTGGTTTCATTGTTTTCCATGAATCCGGCAGGAAGCGTCCAATAGCCATGGCGCGGTTCGATTGCCCGTTTGCACAACAGGACGCGCGTCTGTCCCTGCTCTTCCCACACAGGGATCGATCCAATCACCATTTTGGGATTTTGATAATGAATCACACCGCAGTTTCCGCAAACGTAACGCGGACGGTTGTCATCTGGAGGAACCATCAGCGACACAGGGTGGGCGCATTCAGAGCAAAAGTTCATGGAAGTAGAAGAAGACTACAGATGTAATTGGATGCTCGCAGATTGGCTACCGCTGCAGGCATGTTGCCAGTGCATTACTCGGGTGTCGCAAATATACATGTCGAAGTGTATCACCCGCGATGTGAAGCCGATTGTATTTGCGTTGATTGCCGATGCGGGATATAATTCTTCTCTTCAGACGCGGGGTGGAGCAGTCTGGCAGCTCGTCGGGCTCATAACCCGAAGGTCGCAGGTTCAAATCCTGCCCCCGCAACCAAGTATCTAAAGCCTTAATTCCCGCTCGGCATTACACATCCTCTAAATCGGGCGTCGCGAGGCAGCATCAAACGGGTTTTCTAACCGGGCAAGCATCACGGATGCCTGTCGATGACTGTAGCATCTGCATATTGTTACCAAACAACAAGACGCACAAAATTGCACATGAATACTATTGAGGCGAAAAGAGTCCTCGAAACTGCGCTGTTGTGCGCTCATGAGCCATTGTCCATTCATGACATGAAAAAGCTCTATGCGGATGGCGGCGAAAATGGTGAAGAAGTCGGTGCTGATACCATCAAGCTGATGCTTGAGGAGTTGCGCAGTGATTGGGCTGGCAAGGGTATCGAAATCGTCAGCCTATCCACGGGGTGGCGTTTTCAGAGTCGTCCCGAAATGAAGAAGTACCTTGAACGGCTGAATCCTGAAAAGCCACCCAAATATTCGCGCGCGACACTCGAAACGCTCGCGATCATTGCATATCGACAACCAGTGACGCGTGGCGACATTGAGGAAATTCGCGGCGTCACTGTCAATTCGCAAACCATCAAGATGCTGGAAGATCGTGGCTGGATTGAAGCCATCGGTCACCGGGATGTGCCGGGCCGGCCATCGCTGTTTGCGACGACCAAACAATTTCTGGATGATCTGGGATTGACTTCTCTTGATCAATTGCCGCCATTGCAGCAGATGACCAAAGAGGGCATGCAAGGCGGGATGCTGGCACAAATGGAGGCTCACACCGGCATTCAGGCAGGGCTGGATCAAACATCAATGAACTTTGCATCCGCTGATGGTTCCATTGCAGATGCTGAGGTATTTCCAGTTCTCGCTGCGGTCGAAAGTCAGGAAAACGCTATTGAGCAGGATGGTGTATCGCCCGTTTCATTGTATGTAGCCGAAGCCGTGTCTGATGACACGGCGCCACAATTGCCGGTTGAAACCGCGTCCGGTCAGAATAGCCAAGAATCAAATGATGAATCAGCCTATCCCCAATGAAGTGTCAGCCGCCAGCGCGGACACCCCGGCCTCTTCGGAGCGCAAAGAGCATGAAGTCGCGAGCAGGGCAGTTGAAATCTTGCCCGTGAATGGTGTGCCGGCCGAGGAATCCAGGTCGAAGCCGGCGAAGCGTGGTGTGCGCGGACCTCGCAGTCTGCGTCGGGCGCGTACGCCACGTTCGAACGATGCTGACTCCACGGCAAAGATCGCCGATTCTCGCGAGTCGGTTGGTGACGTGAAAGTTGGCGACGCCAATGGCGGCGGCAATGGGCGCGATCCAGTCCAAACCCCGCGCAACGGCCGCAAACGAAGCGATCGACAACCGGCACAACAGACGCGTAACAAGCAAGGCGGTAGTGCGGGAAGGGATAAGACAGCGGCGCGTACCCGCTCGAAGAATGTCGAAGCGGATGATGTATTTTCATTCGTGACATCCGATGCGTTTGACAGTCACGCCGCGGATCGTGATGACCAAGGCGCATCGCGTCGCGATGGTCGTCAAGGTGCTGTGAAAAATGTGCGTCGCGATTTGACGGCCGAGGACGATGCCCCCAAGTTGCACAAGGTTTTGGCGGAAGCCGGCCTGGGTTCACGCCGTGACATGGAAGAATTGATTATTGCCGGACGCGTTTCCGTGAATGGCGAACCTGCCCATATCGGGCAGCGTATTTTGCCGACCGACCAGGTTCGCATCAATGGCAAGCTGATTCAGCGAAAAATCACCAAACGCCCTCCGCGTGTTCTTGTTTACCACAAGCCGGCGGGTGAAATCGTCAGTCATAATGACCCTGAGGGACGTCCCTCGGTGTTTGATCGCTTGCCGAACATGAAGGCAGCCAAATGGCTCGCGGTCGGACGCCTTGATTTCAATACGGAGGGCTTGTTGCTGTTCACGACATCAGGTGATCTCGCCAACCGACTGATGCATCCTCGTTATGGCATTGAGCGCGAATATGCGGTGCGAACCCTGGGTGAGCTCGAGGAAGGGATGCGTCAAAAGTTGCTCGGCGGTGTGGATCTGGAAGACGGCGTCGCACAGTTCTCCAAAATCGCCGATGGTGGAGGCGAGGGGGTCAATCGTTGGTATCGCGTGACCATTGGTGAGGGACGCAATCGCGAAGTGCGCCGGATGTTCGAATCAATTGGATTGACTGTATCGCGCCTGATCCGCACACGATACGGCGCGATGAGCCTGCCGAGAGGGTTGAAACGTGGCCGCTGGGAGGAGTTGGATGAGAATGCGGTACGCGACTTGATGGCTTTGAGCGGATTGGAAAAAGCGGTTGGCGGCAAGCAGGGCAAGGAACGCAGTGACCGTCCGGATCGACAAGGCGAACGAAACGGGAATGTTGCGTTTGACCAGGGGCAGAAGCGTGGTCAACAACCACGCGGACAAGGGCGCAATCAAGGGCAGGCACGTGCGAGGCAGCCCGATCCTTTGCAGACCGCTCTCGGCTTTCCGGGAATGGAGCAGCCGCGTCGCAATGGCAGCCGGCAACGCAACGATATGTCGCTGCAAGGCGTTCCACGGCGGCGCCCGCGATAACGATCGTCAATGCTTGGGGGCTGGTACGTTGTTCGCAGTGACTAGGTTGGGGTGTGTTGAATATTTTCACGGTGAAATGTTCGTTTCTGAGCGGCGCTTTCGATTGCGACTCGTAAATTTGTCGTTTATAATTAGATAGTTAACGCAAGACACTTCCGTAGTTTTCGATTTGCGAATCGGTTGCGGGCGGGCGTAATGATAAGAAGATGGGCAGATGCCCATTTTTTTTTTGTTGAATAATTTACCGAGTCGGGTCACGACGACCCGTTAAACGATACGGAGAATCGCTTTGCGGTTGCTGGAACTGGTTGAGAAAACCGTCGTGGGCATGGGCTACGAGTTGGTCGATATGGAACAGGCAGCTCATGGCTTGTTGCGCGTTTATATCGATTTTCCGATCGAGGATGCTGACAAGGGCAGTATTACGGTCGAGGACTGTGAAAAAGTGAGTCACCAGCTTTCGCATGTCTTGACGGTGGAAAACGCGCACTATGAGCGTTTGGAGATTTCGTCGCCAGGGCTGGATCGTCCGCTGAAGAAGGCGTCCGATTATGTACGCTTTGCCGGATATGAGGCGGTTGTCAAACTGCGCATGCCGATGCCGGGTGCGGCAAATCGCAAGTCGTTTCAGGGGGTTTTGCATGCTCCCGAAGGCGACAAGCTGAAACTGGAATTTGAAGGAAAAGAAGGGCCGGCGATGCTCGAGTTTACGCTCGCCGATGTGGACAAGGCACGGTTGGTGCCGAAAGTGGACTTTAGGAGCCGCAAAGCATGAGTCGCGAAGTATTGTTGTTGGTCGATGCGCTAGCACGTGAGAAAAATGTCGATAAGGATATCGTCTTCGGGGCGCTCGAGCATGCGCTCGCGCAAGCGACCAAGAAACGCTACGAGGGCGACGTGGACATCCGCGTTTCCATCGATCGCGATAATGGCGAGTTTGAATCCTTCCGCCGCTGGCATGTCGTGCCCGACGAGGCGGGTCTGCAATTGCCCGATCAGGAAGTGCTGCTGTTCGAAGCGAGAGAGCAGATTGCGGATATCGAGGTCGACGATTACATTGAAGAGCCGATCGAGTCGGTGGATTTCGGACGGCGATTTGCCCAGGATACCAAACAGGTAGTGCTGCAGCGGATTCGCGACGCGGAGCGTGAACAGATTCTTGCCGATTTCCTGGAGCGTGGCGACTCGCTCGTGACGGGCACCATCAAGCGCATGGAGCGCGGTGATGCCATTGTGGAGTCCGGCAAGATTGAAGCGCGCCTGCCGCGCGACCAGATGATTCCGAAGGAAAATCTGCGCATCGGCGATCGCGTTCGCGCCTTCATTTTGCGTATCGACCGCAATGCGCGCGGACCTCAGGTGATTTTGTCGCGCACTGCACCGCAGTTCATCATGAAGTTGTTCGAACTCGAAGTGCCGGAAATTGAACAGGGCCTGTTGGAGATCAAATCTGCCGCGCGCGATTCCGGGGTGCGGGCAAAGATTGCGGTATTCACCAGCGACAAGCGCATCGACCCGATCGGCACGTGTGTCGGCATGCGTGGTTCGCGCGTTCAGGCCGTGACCGGCGAACTCGGCGGCGAGCGCGTCGATATCGTGCTTTGGTCGGAAGACCCGGCGCAGTTTGTCATTGGTGCGCTGGCTCCGGCGAACGTGTCTTCGATCGTGGTCGATGAAGAAAAGCACGCGATGGATGTTGTGGTGGACGAGGAAAATCTCGCGATCGCAATCGGTCGCGGCGGTCAGAATGTGCGTCTGGCATCGGAGTTGACCGGCTGGCAGATCAACATCATGACCGCCGAGGAGTCTGCGGACAAGTCTGCTGCGGAGACGGCAGCAATTCGTGTGCTTTTCATGGAAAAACTCGATGTTGACCAGGAGGTTGCTGACATTCTGGTGGAAGAGGGTTTTGCCACGCTCGAAGAAATTGCCTACGTGCCAATCAATGAAATGCTGGAAATCGAGGCATTTGATGAGGATACGGTCAACGAATTGCGCAACCGCGCCCGCGATGCGTTGGTAACCGAAGCAATCGCCTCGGAAGAGGGGCTGGAGGGAATGGAAGACGGGCTCGCCAACCTGGAAGGGATTGACCGCGTTACCGCCGGCAAGCTGGGATTGGCTGGCATCAAGACAGTTGAGGCCTTTGCCGGTCTGGCCTATGACGAATTTGGCGCGATTCTGGCATTGCCGTCGGAGCGCGCACGTCAATTGATTGACAATGAATTTGAAGATGTGACTGATGATGAGATGAGGCTGATCGATGCCAAGTACGACGATCGTGCCAAAGCATTGCAGGCCAAGGCGTGGGATCTCGTTGAAGCCAAATGATCCGGAACGCACCAATATCATCTGCCCCGTCACATAGAAAAGAGGACTGAATGGCGAGTACCAACGTAGCCCAATTTGCCACCGAACTGAAGATGCCTGCGGACTTGCTGCTGACTCAATTGCGAGCAGCGGGCGTCGAGAAAAGTTCGGCGTCCGATCCGCTGTCCAAAGACGACAAGGACAAGCTTTTGAGTCATCTGCGTCGTTCGCATGGCGCGACGCCGGAAGGCGAGAAGAAAAAAATCACCTTGACTCGCAAGGAAACAAGCGAAATCAAGCAAGCCGATTCGACCGGCAAGTCGCGCACGATCCAGGTGGAAGTGCGCAAGAAACGTACGTTCATCAAGCGCGATGAGCCTGCTGTCGTTGAAGAGCCAACATCGAAGCCGGTCGTCGCTCCCGTCGTTGACGAAGCCGAGACGGCACGTCGCGCAGAAGAGGCGCGGCGTCAGGCCGAATTGATCGCCCGCCAGGAAGCGGATCTGCGCGAGAAACAGGAGCGTTTGGCCAAGCTGGAGGCTGAGAAAGAAGCGCAGGCGAAGGCAATGCGCGAAGCGGAACTGGAAGAGCAGCGAGTAGCCGAAGATAACGCGAAGCAGGCAATGGCGGTGGAACGATCCGCAGCCGACGAGCAAAGCCGCCTCGCTGCGGAAGAAGCCAAGAAGAAGGCTGCACAACAGGAAGCGAAGGAAGCTGCCGAGCGGGCGGCTGCGACGGAGCGTGCGCGCAAGATGGTTGCCGATGAGGTTGCGCAGATCAAGGCCATGATGAATGCGCCGCGCAAGGTAATGAAGGCGCCTGAGCCGGCTGCACCTGCGGCAAAGGGCGCGGAGGGCACATTGCACAAGCCCGCCGACAAGAAGGTTGGTGAAAAGAAGGACGACAAGAAGCCTGCGGTCGGCGACAAGAAGGCGATCAAGTCCGCCAACGTGTCGTCCACGTGGCAGGATGATGCTGCGAAAAAACGTGGCGGCATCAAGACACGCGGCAATACCGCCGGTGCAAGCACGGGGCGCGACGGCTGGCGCAGCGGGTCGAAAGGGCGGCGCTCCTCGCATGGCGACGAACAGCGCGAGAGCAATTTCCAGGCGCCGACCGAAGCGATTGTCAAGGACGTGTACGTGCCTGAAACGCTGACCGTTGCCGAACTGGCTCACAAGATGTCCGTGAAGGCTTCCGAGCTCATCAAGCACATGATGAAACTGGGCCAGATGGTGACGATCAATCAGGTGCTGGATCAGGAAACAGCCATGATTCTGGTCGAGGAAATGGGGCACAAGGCGTTCGCGGCCAAGCTGGACGATCCGGAAGCGCTGCTTGAAGAGACTGGCGCTCATGCGGATGCCGAGGCGTTGCCTCGCGCCCCGGTGGTGACGGTGATGGGCCACGTTGACCATGGCAAGACGTCGCTGCTCGACTCGGTCCGCCGCGCGAAGGTGGCAGCCGGTGAAGCGGGTGGAATCACGCAGCATATCGGCGCATATCACGTCGAGACGCCGCGCGGCATCATCACTTTTCTTGATACTCCTGGTCACGAGGCGTTTACCGCGATGCGTGCCCGCGGTGCCAAGGCGACCGACATCGTCGTTCTGGTCGTGGCGGCTGACGATGGCGTGATGCCGCAGACCAAGGAAGCCATTGCCCACGCAAAGGCTGCAGGCGTACCGATCGTTGTTGCTATCAACAAGATTGACAAGCAGGGTGCCAATCCCGAGCGCGTCAAGCAGGAACTGATCGCGGAGCAGGTGGTGCCGGAAGAGTACGGCGGCGAGTCGCCTTTCATTCCTGTCTCGGCGAAAACCGGTCAGGGCATTGATGAGTTGCTGGAAAACGTGCTGCTGCAAGCGGAAGTCCTGGAATTGAAGGCTCCTGTGGATGCCTTTGCCAAAGGCCTGGTTATTGAGGCCAAGCTCGACAAGGGACGTGGTCCGGTTGCGACCGTCCTTGTGCAATCCGGCACCTTGAAGCGCGGCGACATTGTGTTAGCTGGTTCTTCGTACGGCCGTGTGCGCGCGATGCTGGACGAGAATGGCAAGAATATTGCCGAAGCGGGCCCCTCGATCCCGGTCGAGATTCAGGGCTTGACCGAAGTGCCGGCGGCTGGCGAAGAAGTGATGGTGATGACCGACGAGCGCAAGGCGCGTGAAATTGCGTTGTTCCGTCAAGGCAAGTTCCGCGACGTCAAGCTGGCAAAGCAGCAAGCGGCCAAGTTGGAGAACATGTTTGACCAGATGGCAGAAGGTGAAGTGAAAAACCTGCCATTGATCGTCAAGTCAGACGTACAAGGTTCACAGGAAGCGCTGGTTCACGCCATGCAGAAACTGTCCACCAACGAAGTTCGGGTGCAGATCGTGCATGCGGCAGTCGGCGGCATCAGCGAAAACGATGTCAACCTTGCCGTGGCTTCCAAGGCGGTCATCATCGGCTTCAACACGCGTGCCGATGCTTCAGCGCGCAAACTGGCCGAAACCAGCGGTATCGACATTCGTTACTACAACATCATTTACGATGCGGTGGACGAGATCAAGGCGGCAATGTCGGGCATGCTGGCACCGGAGAAGCGCGAGCAGGCATTGGGCCTGGTGGAAATTCGCCAGGTATTCCATGTCAGCAAGGTTGGCGCGATCGCAGGCTGCTACGTGCTGGACGGTTTGGTCAAACGCGGTTCGTCGGTGCGTTTGTTGCGTGATAATGTCGTCACGTGGACAGGCGAACTTGACTCGCTCAAGCGCTTCAAGGATGACGTGAAGGAAGTGAGGGCCGGCTTTGAATGCGGCTTGTCGCTGAAGAACTTCAACGACATCAAGGAAGGTGATCAACTGGAAGTCTTTGAAGTTCAGGAAGTTGCACGTACTCTGTAACAGTGTATGCGGCGGATTGCGTTATCGCGGTCCGCCGATACAATCAAGCAGAGACCGATTCTCACAGCATGGCTAAACACAGCAAATCCATTCCGGGCCGCGGCGTACGCGTTGCCGATCAGATTCAGCGCGATCTGGCGGAAATCATCGCGTACGAACTGAAGGACCCGCGCGTCGGGATGATCACGATTACAGAAGTGCAGGTCACGCCGGATTATGCTCACGCAAAGGTGTTTTTCACCATGCTGGTCGACAATCCCGAAGCGGTGCAAAACACGGTGACCGGCTTGCGCAAAGCGGCAGGCTTCATTCGCGGCCAACTCGGCAGGCGATTGACCATCCATACCATTCCCGAAGTGCACTTTGTTCACGATGTCTCGACTGCGCGCGGCATGGAACTGTCGCGGCTGATCGATGAGGCGAACGCGACGCGCGCCAGGGATTCGGAAGACTGAAGCCCTCTGCCTGCCGCATCCGCGCGGCAGTTCCCGACGGATTTTTTACGAAAACATGGCGCAACCTTCGCCCAAAAAGATTCGCCTGCCGATCCATGGCGTACTTCTGCTCGACAAGTCCGCCGGGCATTCCAGCAACGATGTTCTGATCAAGGCAAAGCGCTTGTTGAATGCGCAAAAGGCCGGGCATACCGGTACGCTCGATCCGTTTGCAACCGGCTTGCTGCCTTTGTGCTTTGGCGAGGCGACCAAATTCGCACAGGACTTGCTGGACGCAGACAAGACTTATGAAGCGGTTGTCCATCTGGGCATTGTCACGAGCACTGGCGATACCGAAGGCCCTGTATTGCACGAGCGTGAGGTTGGTGTCACGCGTGAGCAGATCGAAGCCGTATTGCCGCAATTTCGCGGCGAGATAGAGCAGATCCCGCCGATGCATTCCGCCTTGAAGCGTGACGGCAAGCCGTTGTACGAATACGCGCGCGCCGGCATCACGCTGGAGCGTGAAGCGCGGCGCGTGAGCATTCATGCGCTCGATATCGTTGACTACCGCGCGCCCTTCCTTACTTTGAGCGTCACCTGCAGCAAAGGTACTTATATTCGCGTATTGGGTGAGGATATCGGCGAGGCCCTGGGGTGCGGTGCGCACCTTCAGGCGCTCCGGCGCACTGCTGTCGGGAAGCTCTCACTTGATCGCGCGGTAACGCTGGATGTGCTTGGCAGCATGCCGGAAACTGAGCGTGTCAACGCGCTGGCGCCGGTTGATGCCTTGCTCTCATCCTTTCCTGCGGTGACACTGCCTGAAGAATTGGCAAGGCGCTTCCTTCATGGACAACGGCTTGCGCTGGGCAAGGAGAACCTTGCATTGCCGGAAACCGCAGGGCGTGTGCGCGTCTATCGTGCTGCGGATGACGTTTTGCTCGGCACGGCGCAGCTAATGGAATATGGTGTGCTTGCGCCTGAGCGGCTGATTGCAACGGCCGGCTCGTAAGGCGCATTCATTGCGCCTGAGCGGTTGATTGACGCTGTTTTTTCGAGGCGGCTTCGTAAAGCGACATCACCATCGCGCTGTATCTTTCCAGATCGGCGATGCGCGTTTGATGCGATGGGTGGGTACTCGCGAATTGAGGCGGCTGACTTTCGCCCATTCCCTGCATCTTGCGCCATACTGAAATTGCGGCGCGCGGATCGTAGCCTGCGCGTGCCGCCAATTCGACACCCATCCGGTCGGCCTCGGTCTCGTGCTCGCGGCTGTTGGGCAGCAAATAGAGGTATTTCGACATGTCGCCCGCCAGTCCCATCTGACTCTGATTTGCGCCGATCGCGATGCTCGCCACCACCAATCCGAGTTGTGTACCCATTTGCTGAGATGCGCGCTCGCGGCCGTGCTCGCGCAATGCATGCGCAATTTCGTGCCCCATGATGGCGGCGATTTCATCGTCGGTGAGCTTCAGTTTTTCAATGATCCCGCTGTAGAACGCGATCTTTCCGCCCGCCGCGCAAAAGGCATTGAGCTGGTCGGATGTGATGACATTCACTTCCCATTTCCATTTCGGCGCGTCGGGTCGGAATATCTGCGTATGCGGGGTCAGACGGCCGGCAATTGCATTGACTCTCCTTGTCAATGCCGGATCTTGATTCAAGGTGTTCTTCTTCGAGGCGTCCTGCATCATCTGGCTGTAGGAGCTTGCCATGGAACGATTGAAGCTGTCCGACGAAAATGCCATGTATTGCGGCCTGTTGACGCCGACGGTGCCCGGCGCTGTCGTGCTGACTTGTGCGCAGGCTGCGAGGAGTGCCGCCAGGCTGACGAAAAGAATCTTTCGCATCATATGGAATGACAGTTTTGCAAAGTGCAGAGGATCCCGAGTATAAATTAGCGGAAAGCAACTTTTCGAAAAATTTCATGGAAGCAGCAACTCCTTGAAATATCAGGTCTTTTAAAGATTCGTGTGGCGCAGCATGCTATAATTTTGGGTTTTCCGCCCCCTGTTTCCACGACCATGTCAAACACCAAACGCGCTCTGCGCAACATCGCCATCATCGCCCACGTTGACCACGGCAAGACCACGCTTGTCGACCAATTGTTGCGCCAATCCGGCACCTTCCGCGACAACCAGCAAGTTGATAATCGCGTGATGGATTCGAACGATATTGAAAAAGAACGCGGTATCACGATTCTGGCGAAGAACTGCGCGATCGAATACAAGGGTACTCACGTCAACATCGTCGATACTCCGGGCCACGCCGACTTCGGCGGTGAAGTGGAGCGTGTGTTGTCGATGGTCGACAGCGTGTTGCTGCTGGTCGATGCCGTTGAAGGTCCGATGCCGCAGACGCGTTTCGTCACCCGCAAGGCGCTGGCACTGGGACTGAAGCCTATCGTTGTTGTCAACAAGATCGATCGTCCGGGCGCGCGTCCTGACTGGGTGATCAATGCCACGTTCGAACTATTCGACAAGCTGGGTGCAACCGACGAGCAGCTGGATTTCCCGGTGGTCTTCGCCTCTGCGTTGAACGGCTATGCCAGCCTGGATTCGGAAGTGCGTGAGGGCGACATGACGCCGCTGTTCGACGCCGTGCTGCAGCACGTGCCGGTGCGCGATGATGATCCCGATGGTCCGCTGCAATTGCAGATCACGTCGCTGGATTATTCCTCCTATGTCGGCAAGATCGGTATTGGTCGTATCACCCGCGGCCGCGTCAAGGCATTGCAAGACGTGGTGATCATGAATGGCCCCGAGGGTACGCCGCAAAAGGCGCGTGTCAATCAAGTGCTGAAATTCAAAGGCCTCGAGCGCGTGCTGGTTGACGAAGCCACTGCCGGCGACATCGTGCTGATCAACGGTATCGAAGACCTGAACATTGGCACCACCGTCTGCGCTCCGGATCAACCAGATGCGTTGCCGATGCTGAAGGTCGACGAGCCGACGCTGAACATGAACTTCATGGTCAACAATTCGCCGCTCGCGGGTCGCGAAGGCAAGTTCGTGACCAGCCGCCAACTGCGCGACCGTCTCGACCGCGAACTGAAATCCAACGTGGCGCTGCGTGTGACCGATACCGGCGACGACACCACGTTTGAAGTGTCCGGCCGCGGCGAGTTGCACCTGACGATTCTGCTGGAAAACATGCGTCGCGAAGGCTATGAATTGGCCGTGTCGCGGCCGCGTGTCGTGTTCAAGATGATCGATGGCGTGCGTCACGAGCCGTTCGAATTGCTCACCGTGGACATCGAAGACGCACATCAGGGCGGCGTGATGGAAGAACTGGGCCGTCGTCGCGGCGATTTGCAGGATATGCAACCGGACGGCAAGGGACGTGTGCGTCTGGAATATCGCATCCCGGCACGCGGGCTGATCGGATTCCAGTCGGAATTCATGACCTTGACGCGCGGCACCGGCTTGATGAGCCATATTTTTGACGAATACGCACCGGTGGATGTCTCCAAGGGCGAGATGGCGGGCCGTCGCAACGGCGTGCTGATTTCGCAGGATGACGGCGCGGCGGTGGCGTATGCATTGTGGAAGCTGCAGGATCGCGGCCGCATGTTCGTCGTCCATAACGATCCGGTCTATGAAGGCATGATCATCGGCATCCATTCGCGCGACAACGATCTGGTCGTGAACCCCATCAAGGGCAAGCAGCTGACCAACGTGCGCGCATCGGGTACCGATGAGGCGGTGCGTCTGGTGCCGCCGATCCAGTTGTCGCTGGAGTATGCGGTCGAATTCATCGAGGATGACGAGCTGGTGGAAATCACGCCGAAAAGCATTCGCCTGCGCAAGCGCCACCTGAAGGAGCACGAGCGCAAGAAGGCTTCGCGCGAAGCAGCGTAACGGCTTGATCGAACGCCCGGAAGACGGGGTGCAAGAGATTGCGACAGCAATAATGGCCCGGTTACCCTGGTGGTAACCGGGCCGATTTTTTATGCGAAGGCAATGCATGTCATGGCATTTCTGAACACGCACCGGCGGGCAATTCTCATGATGGTCTGTGCCGCGACCTTGTGGAGCATTGCCGGCGTATTGACGCGGCATCTCGACGCGGCGCGCGGTTTTGAAGTCACGTTCTGGCGCAGTTTCTTTTCTGCGCTGTTTGTCGCAGCCGTGCTCGTCTGGCAGCAGGGCGTGCCGCAAGCGATGAGGACCGTTCGTTCCGGCGGACGGCTCGGCGTGCTGTCGGGCATGATGTGGTGCGTGATGTTCTGCTGCTTCATGATTGCGCTGACGAAAACCACGGTGGCGAACACGCTGGTCGTGATGAGCGTATCGCCCTTGCTCACCGCGTTTCTTGCATGGCTGATCCTGAAGCAGGCGATTCCGGCGCGCACATGGGGTGCGATCGTGGCAGCGACGATCGGGATTGCGTGGATGTTCGTGCACGGCATGAGCGGCGTGGGCGAACGGCATTTGCTCGGCATGTTGATTGCTGCCGCAGTGCCGGTGGCAGCGGCGATCAATCTGATCGCGATCAAGAAGGCCGGGCATGGCGTCGATCTTGTTCCTGCGGTGTTATTGGGAAGCATTTTCTCGGCGGGGCTGATGCTGCCGCTGGCGTGGCCGGTTCAGGCATCGTGGCACGATGTCGCGATCCTCGCCGTACTCGGCTTCTTTCAGCTCGGCCTGCCGTGCATGATGATGGTCAAGGCGACGAAGGCGCTGTCGGCACCGGAAGTGTCCCTGCTTGCCTTGCTGGAAGTGCTGCTCGGGCCCATCTGGGCGTGGCTTGGCGCTGGCGAAGTGCCTGCGCAGGCGACGCTGATTGGCGGTGCGATCGTAATGGGAGCGCTGGTATTCAACGAGTTGTCGGCGATGCGCTCGACGGTGCGCGGCGGTGGCGTGAAGTCGTCGGTCTGACGCACATACATTCACATCAAAAAAAGCCGCCGGACGATGAAGGATCTGGCGGCCTTTTGCTTTTACTGACGTCGAAACGATCTCTTACACAGCAGCTGCCTGCAGTTCCGGCACCGCTTTCTGTGACTTCAGGATGTCGGCGATGGCCTTGAAGAGTTGGTTGATTTGCTGTTCATCGATGATCAGGGGCGGCGAGAGCGCGATGATGTCGCCGGTGGTGCGGATCAGCACGTTCTTTTCCCAGAAACACTTGAGGAACACATCGAAGGCACGCGCGGTCGGTTTGCCGGGCACGCCCTCCAGTTCGATGCCGCAGACGAGGCCGAGGTTGCGCACATCTTTTACGCAGGGCAAACCCTTCAGGCTATGTGCGGCGTTCTCGAAATGGGGCGCCATGCTGGCGGCACGGTCGAACAGACCTTCCTCCTTGTAGACATCCATCGTCGCGACCATTGCAGCTGACGCGAGCGGATGGCCGGTGTAGGTATAGCCATGGAAAAACTCGATCGCGCCCTCCGGTGAGGCATCCATGAAGGCGTCGTGGATGTCCTGGCGCACGATGACCGCGCCCATCGGCACGGCGGCATTGGTCAGGCCCTTGGCGCAGGTGATCATGTCGGGCACGACGCCGAAGAAATCGGCGGCGAACGCCGTGCCGAGCCGGCCGAAGCCGGTGATGACTTCATCGAAAATCAGCAGGATGCCGTACTTGTCGCAGATCGAGCGCAGCTTTTGCAGATAGCCCTTGGGCGGAAGGATCACGCCGGCCGAACCCTGGATCGGTTCGACGATGACGGCTGCGACAGTTGCCGGATCGTGCAGCGCGAGCATGCGTTGCTCCAGCTCGTCGGCCATTTCCGCTCCGTGTTCCGGCAGTCCTTTCGAGAATGCATTGCGCGCGATATCCAGCGGATGGCGCAGATGATCGACGCCGGCCAGCGTCGGGCCGAATTGCTTGCGATTGCCCGCGATGCCACCGACTGCGATGCCGCCGAAGCCGACGCCGTGATAGCCGCGCTCGCGTCCGATCAAGCGCGTCCGCAAGCCGTCGCCGCGCACGCGGTGGTAGGCCAGCGCGATCTTCAGCGCGGTATCGACCGCTTCCGAGCCATCATTGCAGAAGAAGACGCGATTCAATCCTTCCGGCGCAATCGACACCAGCGCGCTGGCGGCTTCAAACACTTTCGGATGGCCCATCTGGAATAGCGGCGCGTAATCCATCGTGGCGGCCTGGTGCTGGATTGCCGCGGTGATTTTCGGATGGCCGTGGCCTGCATTGACGCACCACAATCCCGCGGTGCCGTCGAGAATCTGGCGTCCGTCGTCCGTCGTGTAATGCATGCCGGACGCCGCCACCAGCATGCGCGGTCTGGCCTTGAACTGGCGGTTGGCGGTGAATGGCATCCAGAAGTGTTCGGTGTTGAGCGTGTTCGCCATGCATGTCCCCTCGTTTTGTCAAAATGGATAGGAATGGGTAGGTCTTCATGGTAGTACGTTTGCCATCGTGATGCAGCCGCATTTCCGTGCAAAACGGAAGGCGGGCAGTCCCGGTAAAATACGGCTTTTTCCTGGGTAACTGCCTTGAACTCCGTCAAACTGCCTTCCCGCCGACTTTCCGTTGCACCAATGATGGATTGGACGGATCGGCATTGCCGCATGTTTCACCGACACATCACACGCCATACCTGGTTGTACACCGAGATGGTGACGACAGGCGCGCTGCTGTACGGCGATGTTGCGCGGCATCTGGATTTCAATGGTGAAGAACATCCGGTCGCGCTGCAACTCGGCGGTAGCGAGCCGGCTGATCTGGCGAAGAGCGCAAAGCTCGGCGCGCAATGGGGCTATGACGAGATCAACCTCAATTGCGGCTGCCCGTCGGAGCGTGTGCAGAAGGGCGCGTTCGGCGCCTGCCTGATGGCCGAACCGGCGCTGGTGGCGGATTGCGTGAAAGCCATGCGCGATGCCGTATCGATCGATGTCACTGTCAAGCACCGCATCGGCATCGACAAGGTGGAGTCTTACGAATTCGTGCGCGACTTTGTCGGCACCATTGCCGATGCCGGTTGTACAACCTTCATCGTGCATGCGCGCAATGCGATCCTGCAAGGATTGAGTCCGAAGGAAAACCGCGAAATTCCTCCGCTCAAGCCGGAGTTTGCCTATCAACTCAAGCGCGACTTTCCGCATCTCGAAATCCTCATCAACGGCGGCATCAAGACCCTTGCCGAGATCGATGCGCATCTGCAGCATGTCGATGGCGTGATGATCGGGCGCGAGGCGTACCACAATCCCTACATGATGGCGGCCTTCGATGCCCGCTATTACGGCGATGAAGCGCCGGTCAAATCGCGCGCCGAAGTGTTGCACGCGATGCAGCCGTATATCCGCACGCAGCTCGAACGCTTCGGCAAGAGCGAGGTCGGCGGCGGCTTGCGAATGAACAGCATCACGCGTCACATGCTCGGCCTGATGG
Source organism: Noviherbaspirillum cavernae (assembly GCF_003590875.1). Taxonomy (NCBI): domain Bacteria; kingdom Pseudomonadati; phylum Pseudomonadota; class Betaproteobacteria; order Burkholderiales; family Oxalobacteraceae; genus Noviherbaspirillum; species Noviherbaspirillum cavernae. Next base: position 2,680,296 of record NZ_QYUN01000002.1, on the reverse strand, counting down.
CCGGGATGCCGGGGGCGCGCGGTTTCCGCCAAACGCTGTCCGATTCCAGAAAGCTCGCGTCGGGCGACCCGGCGTTGTTGCTGGAAGCGCTGGGCAGGACGCAAGCCTTGGCCGCATAGCAAGTTTCCCTTCTCGTTGATGTCTCCGCCACACTGTCGCTCAGTGCGACAGTGACTTCGCGCACGCGTCGTGCATTGTTATATCTTCACAAGATTTGTCTGCGCCGCATGGCATGAATGCTGCTCGCTATCTGTACGTCTGTATGCGATTGATCTTTGCGGCACTGTTCCAGTAGGGAAAATCCGTGAAGTTTTGAAAAGACACGACGTTGCCGCAACATGTATTGGAGGAATCGATATGCCATTACGAAGCGGAAAAAGTCAGGAGACGATCAAGACCAATATCAAGACGCTTGTGCATGAGTACGAAAGCCGAGGAAGAATCGGCACGAGCCATCCGAAGAGCAAGAAGAAGGCGATCAAGCAAGCGGTTGCGATTTCCATGAAGAAGGCTGGGAAGAGCAGGTCCAGGCATTGACGAGATGGCAGGCGGGTGCGCCTGCCGCTTTTTTTTGTGGAGCATGTTTGCATGGGAAAGCAGGATGACAAAACCATGCCGCCGCAACATCAGGACAAGCAGCCCGGGTCCGAAGCGGCGATGCGACCGCGCCCGGAGGCGGAAGGAAAACGCTATCGCGGCAGCGGCAAATTGACAGGCAAGGTGGCGTTGATCACCGGCGGCGACAGCGGCATCGGGCGCGCCACGGCGGTGGCGTTTGCCAAGGAGGGCGCGAACATCGCGATCTCCTACCTCGATGAACATCAGGATGCGCAGGACACGCAACGGCTCATTCAAGCGGAAGGCAGGGAATGCCTGATATTTGCGGGCGACATCGGCGACTCGGCATTCTGCAAGAGGTTGATTGACGATACGGTATCGTCACTGGGAAAGCTCGATATCCTGGTGAACAATGCGGCACAACAGTATCCGCAGAAAAGCATCGTGGACATCAGCGATGGGCAACTGGAAAAGACATTCCGCATCAACCTGTTTTCCATGTTCTACATGGTGCGCGCCGCGCTGCCGCATCTCAAGGAGGGTGCACGCATCATCAATACCACCTCGGTGACCGCGTATCGCGGCAGCGCGCACTTGCTCGACTATTCGGCGACAAAAGGAGCGATTGTTGCGTTCACGCGTTCACTCTCGCTGCAATTGGCTGAGAAGGGAATTCACGTGAATGGCGTCGCGCCCGGCCCGGTCTGGACGCCATTGATTCCGTCGAGTTTCGATGCAGATCATGTGAGTGAATTCGGCAAGAATGTGCCGCTTGGCCGCCCCGGTCAGCCGGATGAAATTGCACCGGCGTATGTGTATCTGGCTTCTGACGACGCGTCTTACGTGAGCGGACAGGTGTTGCATGTGAACGGCGGCGAAGTGCTGAACACGTAATGCGGGATTGTCATTCCGAACGGAGTGAGCAATCTCATGCACGTGATGAAGCCGGCGCTGGAGATTCCTCACATGCGCTCGGAATGACAGGACGAGCCGGATGTCGTGCTCGCACTCTCGTGCCCGTGTTCTATTGCAATCTGCTCTACCTGTTCTTGCCCTAGTAATCCTTGAGCCGGTTGTACAAGGTCTTGAGGCTGATGCCGAGCGCCTCGGCGGTGAGGCGTTTGTTGCCGCTGTAGTGCTTGAGCGTCGCGAGGATGATTTCGCGTTGTGCCTCGGCGAGCGGCGTGCCGACGAAGAAATTCAGATAGCCTTCGTGGAACGTGGGCTTCTTTGCGCTCATGTCGGAGAGACATTCCTCGATGTTGAGGGTATCGGTGGCGATGATGAAGGCGCGCTGCACAACGTTCTTCAGTTCGCGCACGTTGCCGGGCCAAGAGTACGAACGGACTACTTCAAGCGAACTGTGTGAAAACACCTTGTCGGTCTTTTCCTGCGCATTGAGCTCATGCAGGAAACATTGCGCAAGCAATTCGATATCGATGCCGCGTTCGCGCAAGGGCGGTACGCGTACGGGAAACACGGCCAGCCTGTACATCAGGTCTTCGCGCAGATGACCCTGCTTGACGGCACCCTCCAGATCACGATTGGTGGCGGCGACCAGACGCACATCGACTTTCACTTCCTCGCTGCCGCCGACACGCAGGAACGCACCGGACTCCAGCACGCGCAATAATTTCACCTGCATCTCCACCGGCATCTCGGTGATTTCATCGAGAAACAGCGTCCCGCGCGAGGCATGCTCGAAATAGCCGACGTGCTGTCGCGCCGCGCCGGTGAAACTGCCTTTCTCGTGGCCGAACAATGCGGCTTCGATCAAGTGCGCGGGGATCGCGCCGCAATTGACGGCGACAAATGCTTCCGCATTGCGCGGGCTGGCTTGATGAATCGCTTTTGCGATCAGCTCCTTGCCGGTGCCGCTTTCACCGACCAGTAGCACGGTGGCGTCGGTGGCCGCGACTTTCTCTATCTGCTGGAACAAGCGCTCCATCGCAGGCGATGAGCCGTACATGAGATCGAAGCGCTTGATGGATTTTTCGAATGCCATTTGATCAGCCGATCTGCAAAGGGTGCGGGATCACGGTGTCCGCCGCGAGGATGCAACGCGATCATGGATTGTCACATCGATGGGCGATGTGATGCTTGCGCTATTTCAGCGTCTTGCAGTCAATGCGGAAATGTATCCCGATACTGCATTGAAGAATGCTTGCACCGAAGGCATTGCGCAGTCGGCAATGCGCTCGCATGACACCTCGCTTGCATGCCTCGTTGAACCAACGATACAGGAGATTGCTGTTCGATTGGGCATGCGACGGCGGGTTTATTTTCCGCATGCATCTCACCGGGATATTTTTCCGTACGGTGTTTACCGGATGAAAAGAATTCCCGAATGAATCGATGCCGCCGGCAGCGAGATGTAAGCGTTACGTCGCGGCGGTAATTTTTACGCCGCTCCGATGCGGTCAGCATCTTTGATGCGCCGTATTGCAACGGCGCTTTCCACTTCAAGTTGCATGGCCGGAATGGACGCTGGCATGGAAACTGCCTTTTGCTGCTTGCCGCGTTTGCATTCGAATCAAGAAACTTATCGCAAATGTAATGGTCAACCAGGAGCACAACGCTTCCTGCATACGCAATTTGAATGAAAGGAACAACCATGGAATCAGCAAAAGTAAAGAGCGCATCAAAAATCCTTCTGGTCACTGCCGTATTGAGCCTGGCATTTGCGGGTTGTGAACGGCGTCCGGCCGATCAGACTTCCGGCGCGTCCGGCGGCGCAGGCACATCGGGCTCCTCTAGCGGCACCATGAGTTCCCCCAGCTCCGGTTCATCCGGCACGTCCGGCAGCTCCGGTACCAGCGGCAGCGGTACCAACAAGTGAAAGGCGCCGCGATGAATGCAATGGCCAATACCTCCAGGGCAGTCCTGGTTGCCGCGTTGATGGGACTGGCGATCGCCGGTTGCGACCGCAAGGCGCCGGATCAAGCCGGTCCCGGCGGCGCGCCCGGCACGCCGAGCAGCACGACCGGCGGACAGGCATCGCCCGGTGGAACGATTGCAGGCCAGACGACGCCGCCCGCAGGTACGGCTCCTTCGAGCGCCCCCGCCGCATCGGCAGCGGCGTCGATTGATGACAGCATCATCACCACCAAGGTGAAGACTGCGTTGCTGGCCGATACCGATGTCAAGGGCAGCGACATCAGCGTCGAAACGAAGCAGGGCGAGGTGATGCTGGGCGGATCGGTCCAGAGTCAGGCGCAAATCGACAAGGCGCTGAAAATCGCCAACGCGGTCGATGGCGTAAAGAGTGTCGATAACAAAATGCTTGTGAAGCAATAAGGTCGGAGATTGTCGGCGCATGTTCCCGCAAGGCGGGGACATGTTGCATCCCGTAGCGATGGGTGCGGCGTGGTTGTCTGCATCCGAAGATGGTTGCGGAATACATGAATCCGAATGCATCAGCAATTTTTCCGGCTTGCGTTCCCGTGCGGCGGCGCAGGCCTTTTTCTGTCCCGGGTATAGATCTCTGACATCCGTCGGATGGGCCGCTTGTGCTGCCGTCCGCGCCTTGCCCCTGCGGCCGCATTGCGTGGCCGGAGATTCGCCAACGGGCCGTGACGGCGAAGAATGGAGTTCAGCTCCTTGCAAACATTTATTCGAGGTATCGAAACATGCCACATGTCTTGATTGTCGATGACGATGCCAACACGCGAGAGGCGCTTGTGGAGATCACGACCGCGGAAGGATTTTCCGCTGCGGTTGCGGGCAACATCCGCGAGGCACAGGCGCAGATCATGTTGCGCCGTCCAGACGTGGTGCTGATCGATTTGAAGCTGCCCGACGGCAGCGGCATTGATCTGTTCAACGACATCGAATCGCGCGCCACCACCGAAATCGTTCTGATCACCGGCCATGCCAGCGTCGAGACCGCAGTCGAGGCCTTGCGCCTCGGCGCGGCGGATTACCTCACCAAACCGATCAACTTCCGGCGGCTCAAGGCGCTGCTGTCGCGCATTCCGCGCACTGTCGATCTGAAGGAAGAGATCGGCGTGCTGCGCAGCGAGCTGCGGCGGCTCGGCCATTTCGGCCAGATGCTGGGCGCTGCGCCGGTCATGCAGAAACTCTACAACCATATCGGACGCGTTGCGCCGACCGAGGCCACCGTCCTGCTGCTTGGCGAAAGCGGCACCGGCAAGGAGCTGGCGGCGCAGACCATCCACGAATTGAGTCTGCGGCAGAAACGTCCCTTCCTGCCGATGAATTGCGGCGCGATTTCGCCGCAGCTCATCGAAAGCGAAATCTTCGGCCACGAGAAGGGCAGCTTCACCGGCGCGGACCGCCAGCACAAGGGCTACTTCGAGCGCGCCAACGGCGGCACGCTGTTCCTCGATGAAATCACCGAGATGCCGATCGAGCTGCAGGTGAAACTGCTGCGCGTGCTGGAGACCGGCTCCTTCATGCGCATCGGCAGCACGCAGGAGATCGAAACCGACGTGCGCGTGGTCGCAGCGAGCAATCGCGATCCGGAAGCGGCGGTTGCGGCGGGCAAGCTGCGACTCGACTTGTATCACCGGTTGAACGTGTTTCCGCTCAGGATTCCGCCGCTGCGCGAGCGTGGCAGCGATATCGAACTGCTTGCCGAGCATTTTCTGCAGGAGCTCAATGCCGCGCACGGCAGCAGCAAGGTGCTGTCGCCGGAAGGGCTCGCATGCCTGTCCAATTATCACTGGCCGGGCAATGTACGCGAGTTGCGCAATTACATGCAGCGCGCATTCATCCTGTCCGACCATTCCATCGATGCGTCGGCGCTGGCGCCCGTGATCACGACCCAGTCGCCGGTCGGGATGACGCTGGCGATTCCGGTGGGGACCTCGCTGGCCGATGTCGATCGCAAGCTGATCTACGCCACGCTGGAATTGTGCGGCGGGGTCAAGAAGAGGGCAGCGGATATTCTCGGCATCAGCCTGAAGACGCTCTACAACCGGCTGGAGGAATACGGGCCGTACGAGGCGCTGCCGAAGAAGGACGATGCGTCTTCCGTGCCGGGGAGCGATGCCTATCATTGATGCGCGGCTGCATCAATTGCGTCGCCAATCGCTTCATCAATCGGCGCGCGGCACCATGGTGTCGATCACCACGATCAATTCCTCGGGGGCGGCGGGTTTCGTCATGTGCATCTGGAAGCCGGCAGTCAAGGCGCGTATGCGGTCCTCGCGCTGGGCGAACGCGGTGAGCGCGAGCGCCGGCATGCGATGCAGCGGCATGCTGTTGCCGGCGTCCTTCCACATCCGCAGCTTCCGCAATACCGTATAGCCATCCTCGCCGGGCATCGCGATATCGCACACCAGCACATCCGGATACTCGCCCTTCTTGAGGGTGGGCAGCCATGCGAGCACTTCCTTTGCCGATTTCGCTGCAAACACCCGCGCTCCTGCATTGTTGAGCACGATATTGAGCGATTCGCGCGCCTCTTCCTGATCGTCGACGAGCAGGATGCTCAGGCCGCTGAGTGAAGGCAAGGGCATTTCCTCGTCGCCGACCTGACCCAGGCGCACCGCCGGCGTGTATTTTTCCATCAGCTCGCGCACGGGGAAGCGCACCGAGAAAGTCGCCCCGCAGCCTTCGCCCGGGCTTTCGGCGCTGACCGAGCCGCCATGCAGTTCGATCAGGTGCTTCACGAGGAACAGGCCGAGTCCGAGGCCGCTATGGTCGCGCGTGCTCGAGGTGTCTTCCTGGCTGAATCGGTTGAACAGGTAGGGCAGGAAATCCGGCGACACGCCGACGCCGTCATCCCGGATGGTGACGCAGATCTGCTTGTCCGTCTGCGTTGCGGTCAGCCAGATGTTGCCGTTCTCGGGAGTGAACTTCACGGCGTTGGATAGCAGGTTCCAGAAAATCTGCTGTACGCGGTCGGAATCTCCATCGATCTGCTCGCTGCTGATGCGGTACGTGCAGTTGATGCCGATGTGTTTTGTCGAGGCAGCGGCACGCACGCTTTCGACCGAGGCCTGGATCACGGGCAGCAGCACGAGAGGCAGTTTCACCAGCCGCAGTTTGCCGCTCATCATGCGGGCGACGTCGAGCAGGTCTTCGATCAGACGCACCTGCTGAGCGACGCCGGTCTTGATCCCTTGCAGCGCGCGTTGCGCGAGCGGCGCGGAGGCGGGGTCCTTGACATGGTTTTCGAGCACGTGCGCCCAGCTCTGGATGCCGTTCAGGGGCGCGCGCAGCTCATGCGAGACGATCGCAAGAAACTCGTCGCGCGCACGCGCCGCGATTTCAGCCTGTATGCGCGCGGTGCGTTCGCGTGCGAGCAGTTCGTTGCGCTCCTTCTCCATCGTCGCTCGCGCAGTGACGTCGTAGGCGACGACGATCACGAAGTCGATATTGCCGTCGCGATCGATTTCTGGAATGACGCGCCCGGAAAAATAGCGCATCTGGTTGTCGATCATGTGATCGAAGACGAGTTTCTGTTCGGCGCCCGTTTCAAACGCGGCGCGTGCCGCCGTATCCCACGCGTGCGTCACCATCGGCGGCAGGCCGAGTTCGGCCATGGTCTTGCCGAGATAGGCGGCCGGGGGCACATCCGACAATGCCTGGATAGCAGGGTTGACGTAGATGTGCCGCATGCCGGGGTCGATGCGCGAGATGATGTCGGATGAATTTTCGATCAGCGTCGCGAACTCCAGCTTGCGCTGCTGGAGCTGTTCTTCCGTGTGGCGCAGATGAGTGATGTCGCTGATGGTGGTCACCACGCTGCGCACCTCGCCGTGCTCGTTGCGCTCCGGCACGTAGATCATGTGAAGGTGACGGTCGCTGCCTTGTTCGGATGGAATCTTGATCTCGTGCTCTTGCCTCCTGCCTGCCAGCGCATTGTCGACATAGCGGCGTATCGCGGTGAACATGTGCTTGCCGACGACTTCCGAAATGCGCTTGCCGACCATGTCCCTCGGACTGCGCCCAAGATAATCGGCATAGGTCTTGTTGACGAACATGAATCGGTAACCATCGTCGATCTGCGCAATCATCACCGGTGCCGCATCGGTGATCAGGCGCAACTGCCGCTCACGCTCGCCGAGAATCTGCTCCGCCGTGATGCGTCCGTTCATGTTCGTCGCGTCCGGCGGAACGGCAACCGTACGATTGGTTTGCTGGTTGTATGGAATCATGTTACTCAGTACTGAGTACTCCCATTCGCGCCTTGCACCGGATTCATTGCTGCGGCGGATGGCGGGTTCAAGCCGGAGGACAGGCTGTGCCGGCGACACATACTTGCGACTTCAAGGACGCCACATGCCGCAGTCCGCAGCCTTGATGCCTGACAATAAAGTGTGTGAATCCGGATAAATTTTCTTTCCCTGGATTTCCCTTCAGTTGCATGATTGCTGTTGTCGTCCGCGTCCTCCGCTCCATGTCGGCCAACGTCTGCGGCCGATGCGCGCGGAAAGTGTTCTGCGATCCATTCATTCAATCCAGCAATCGCGATACTGGTAACGATTACATCTTTCTACCGGTTTTTACATCATTGCAAGTTCTGCAAGGAAGGCGGCAAGGAATGCAAATCACGACCGATGCCGCATCCGGCGACAAGCGCACATGCTCCGGCATTGCGCGATGCTGTGGACTATGGTTTCCCATGCAGGAAACGTACCGGAAAGACACGCTGTGCAGACAAGCCGCCTTTCTTTTTCCCGGCAGAAAACGCGACGCGGTGCGCGCGCGGATGGATGCGCCGCGTATTCCACAGTGCATTCGATTGGCACGAGGTTTGCACGCTTCCCCACAGTGCGTTGCAAGCATGGAGTCGCAAATGCCCAGGTTCTGCCGGATGCTGTTTCTGCTCGCGCTTGTCATGCCGGCGTGGACGCCCGTCGGGGCGCAGACGCGTTCGCAGGACACGCGAGCGGATCGTCAGGCGCTGCAGCAGGCTCCCGAGCCGGAGCGGAATCAGCGTGTCTATCGCGCCAGCAAAATCATCGGCGCCGATGTCAAGGATGCGCAGGACAAGAAACTGGGCGAGGTCAGGGATCTCGTGCTGGACAGCGACCGCGGAGAGATCGCCTATCTGGTTGTGAGCTTTGGCGGCGTCATGGGAGCCGGCGGCAAATACCATGCGCTGCCATGGAAGGCGCTGGCGCCGAGCGACGACGGCAAATCCTATGTACTGCGCGCGGATCGTGCGACGGTCGGCAAGGCGCCCGGTTTCGACCGCCGGCACTGGCCCGACATGGCGGATCAGACGTGGAGTGCCGAAGTCGATCGCTACTGGGACAGCATGGTGGGGCAGACGCCGCGCAACGGCATTTCTCCGAATGCCGGTGCAAACAGTGCAGCCGGCACGAGCGGAGCAAAGGGGGCGAGTTCGCGCGGCGAGGGCGGGCGCTGATCCCTGCGTCGTCATTGCTATCCGCCGTGATGGATGATGCGATTCGAAAGGGGCGCATGTTCTTGACGGGGCTCCAGCATGGACAATCTTCTTTCGATCGAGTGGGCGGGACTATTCGGGTTCACCGTACCCGCGCTGGAGCTGGTGATTCGCGGCAGCGCGATGTACTGGTTCCTGTTCCTCGTTTTCCGCTTTGTGGTACGGCGCGACGTGGGGGCGGTAGGTATCGCCGACCTCCTGGTTCTGTTCATCGTCGCCGATGCTGCGCAGAACGCGATGGCAGGCGAGTACACCTCTATCAGCGACGGCATGGTGCTGGTGTCGACGCTGATCGCATGGAATCTCCTGCTTGACTGGCTGAGTTTTCGCTTCGATGGAGTTCGCCGCTTTGCCGAACCGCCGGCAATGCATCTGATCAAGGATGGCCGCATCCTGAAACGCAATCTGCGCAGGGAATGGATCAGCGACGAAGAGCTGTGGACGAAGTTGCGGGAGCATGGCGTGGACTCCATCCAGGAGGTCAAGGCCGTCTATCTGGAGGCGGATGGAGAGATCAGCGTGATCAAGCGGGAGAAGCAAGCGTCGTAAGCAAGCGTCGTAAGCCTTGCCTTCAGCGCTCATTGCGTCGCCGTGTTCAATGCCTGCGCGAGCGTCTGCGCGGTCTGCCGCAAGCCGATGCACCGCACGCCGCTCGCGTGGCCATCCGAGCGTCCCTTCCCGATCCGGCGCGTTCTGCCGCAGCATCTCGGGTACCCGGACAATCAGGCTCGCCTGCCCAATGCAAGGTGTTCAGCACCAGTGCCGCGCCACACAGCACCAGCGCGGCCAGATGCAGCTTCGCTTCGATGGTGACACAGGCGATGCCGGCTTTTTGCGTGCGCTTCAGGGTTTCGTGCAGGTATGCATAGCGCCTTTCGTCGCCCGGTGCGGGCACCAGGCGGTATGACGTCTTGAAATGATGAAACGGGATATTCCGGGCATCGATAAACGCGAGAATATCCACCGCATGGCCTGCATTGTCATCGATGCTGTTGTTCCCGGTAGTTGGGGGCACGTAGAGCCTTTCTGTATTTCATGTCTTTAGAGCGTCTAACAAAATGATTCTGAGGGTGTTGCGCCCCTTGCAGGGCGCACCTTGGCTGGCAAGCCAAGGCTGCTACGCAGGCGCAAAGCATGCTTTGCGAATTCCCTGCTTCGCCCTTGCCGTACAGTCGTACTGTCTGCGGCGGCGCGCCTACTCAGAACCGCTTCGTTTCATTTTGTTAGACGCTCTTAGTGTGTCGTGGCGCCGGTCAGGACCGGCACCATGACGGCAACATCGAACCGGTCAATGCACTTGCTTGCCTTTCGTCATGCGGGACGCCTTCTTTCCGCCCTCTTCATCCATCGGGGATATTCCCATCTCTTCGCGCAATTCATCCTTGCGATGCTGTACTTGATCGGCCAGCGTCATCAAGTCTGCATCCGATTTGCGCGCCTTCTTGAACATCTCCTTTTCCTCTTCGTCGATGTGATGCTTTATGTATTCGCCAAGCACTGTGAATTTGGCGTCATACAACGCATCGTCCGGCTGCATCGACGATAGTTCGGTGATCAGTTGTTTGGCCGCAGCATGCTCGACTTCTGCTTCGTCCAGCATAGCCATATCGTCGATCGCATTGCGCATGGCCGGGTAGAAAATTTCCTCTTCCACCTGGGCATGGATCGTGAGTTCCGCGCATGCGTGTTCAATCAGCGATTGCTTCATTTCTCCATCCGCCTTCTCGCTTTCCTTCATCTTTTCGAACTGATCGAACATTTTTCGTACGTTCTTGTGATCTTCGGAAAGAAGGTCGAGAACGTCGTGTCCGGATGCATGGTGGGCGCCTTTGGGGGCTGTCTTCGGAGTGGTGCGGGAAGATGTCCTGGTATCTGCATTGCGTGACATGATTTTCTCCTTTTGCCGACATGTGCATATCGATCCACCGCAAACGCCGTGCCAGGAAATGGAAAGCGATTCTTGCCGTTTGCTCGGGGTCAACTACTTCCACTGGATCGGGTCGCCGGCAACGACGTGCAGTGAATTCATATCGGGCTGGATTGCGAGGACGCCGACGGATTCCGGCATATGGTCATCCTCCATTTGCAATAACTCGATGGCGGCGTCGGCTACGGTGTGCGGCTCGACTTTCGTCAGGCAATGCTGATGCCCCTGCGGACAGACGCTCTTGTAGCAAAAGCGGCAGGGCACGTCATGAAACAGCACGCGGTTTGCGACTTGCCATGGTGTGTGCTGCGGATTGGTCAATGCATAGAGATCGACGACCGGCGTGCCGACGGCCGCCGCGATATGCGCCGGTCCGGTGTTGTTGGCGATCGCAAGGCGAGCCAGTGCGATGCAGGCTGCGAGCCTGTCGAGGTTGAGCATGCCTGCCAGCGAATGCGCAGCGGGGACACCTTGCCTGATCTGTTCCACCAGCGCCGCCTCATCCGCCGCGCCGGTGAAGATCAGCGGATAGCCGGTGCGCCTTGCCAGCTGTTGCGCCGCCTCGCGCCACAGTTCGGGCGGGTAGCGTCGCGATGGCGCGCTCGCGCCCGGGTGCAGAAGAATCCATGGCTGCGCCGCATCGATGCCGAGCGCGTGCAGCCGGCTTCGCGCCCATGCCAATTCCACAGCCGGCACGCGCAGCGACAGCCGCTCATCGTCCGTGCGGCAATCGATGCTTGCCACGAGATCGAGCTGGCGGCGGACCTCGTGTCTGACACGCTCGCGCGGTTCCGTTTCCGCGACCCAGTCGGTCAGCAGGAAGTACGGATTCTCGCGGCAATGCGCGAGCCGCAACGGGATGCCGGCGTGGTAGCACAGCATCGCAGCCGGCAGCGCGCTCTGGCTGTAGGTCGTGAAGACGACTGCACCATCGAAGTGGCGCGCGCGCAGCGACGCGATCATGGCGAAGTCGATCTCGGGCGTGTGCGCTTCGCTGCCCTTCATCCATGGCGCGGCGTATTCGATCGTGTCGTCGATTTCCGGAACAAGGGAGGCAATCGCCGCGCCGCAGGACGAGGTCAGCAGGGTGACATGGCGGTCGGGGTGGGCGCGCTTCAGCGCGCGTATCGCCGGCGTCATCATCAGCACGTCGCCGAGGTAGTCGAGGCGAACGCAGAGCAGGTTCGTCGCACGCTGCCAGCCGCTTGTCGTCATGATCCGCCGGCCTCCCGTCGCCGGCCTGCGGCGACCTCATCCAGCAACGCGATGCGCTGCGCGGCGGCATGCAGGTCGGGCGCAATGACATGCGGTGTGCGCAATGCGGACAGATGCCAGTGCGTTTCATTGCCATTGTCGATCAATGCAGTACGGCAGCCGGCGCGCATGCCTGCCTCCACGTCGTCGAGGATGTCGCCGATCATCCATGAACGCGCAAGGTCGATGCCATGCTCCTGCGCTGCGCGGCGCAGCATGCCCGGTTCCGGTTTGCGGCAGGCGCATTGCGTGGCATAAGGCGCGACCATGCCATCCGCGCTGTGCGGGCAATAGTAGAAGCCGTTCAGGCTGACGCCGTATTGCGCCAGCAGTTCGGCCAGACGATGCCGCACCGTTTCCAGCGACGCTTCGGTGAAGCAGCCATGCGCGATGCCGGGCTGATTGCTGACCACGAAGAGCGCATAGCCCATCTGCTGAAAGAGCTGCAGTGCCGGTCCGGCAAGCCATGTCAGGGCGATCAGCTCCGGATTGACGTTGTGGGGGACGTTCTCGATCAGAGTGCCGTCCTTGTCGAGGAAGATTGCGCGCATGGTGCGGAGCTGTGAATGGCGGCTTGCGAAGTGGCGTGAATACGCCGGCTGCAATGACTTGTTCGGGCAACGGAACCTACGGCCATGAGGTTTCGCGCATCGGCAGCACCATGATTTCCGAAATCACCGTTTCGTCGGGCAAGGTCAGCACCGATTTCACCGCTCTTGCGACGTTGGCCGGCTCCTGCAAGGTGGTGATATCGATGTCGGGGAACCTGTCCAGCAGGAAGGGCGTGCGCATGCCGCCCGCGATGACGGCGGTCACCTTGATATTGAAAGGCCGCAATTCCGCATGCAGCGCGTGCGACAGGCCCAGCAGGCCCCACTTGCTGGCATGGTAGGCCGCCGCGTTCGGCCATGCCCGCTTCGCCGCCGTCGATGCGATGTTGACGATATGGCCATGGCCGGCCTGTCGCATCCGCCGCGCGGCGAACCTGGACATCAGGAAGGGACCGTGCAGATTGGTGCGGATCACCCGTTCCCAATCGGATATGGACAGGTCTTCCAGCGAGCACGTGACGTCCACACCGGCATTGTTGATCAGCACGTCAAGCTTGCCGAATTGCCGCACGCTTGCTTCGACCGCCATCTCCGCAGCGGCGGGGTCGCCCACATCGAGCGCGATGGCGTCCGCGTGCAAGCGATCGGCCACGCGCACGGCACGGTCGTGATCGAGATCGGCCACCATCACGCGGGCGCCTGCGTCGGACAGCACCTCACACAGGGCGGCGCCCAGGCCGCTGGCGCCGCCGGTGACGAGAATGGCTTTGCCGGACAGTTCCTCGGACTTGACGGAAACGGATGCTGTTTCGGATGCGTTCATTTCAGCCTCCACGAGAAAGAGAACGTGAAAAGGGCGGGCATGCGCAATTGATCAACCGCTCAAGCCCGCATCGCCGGCTGCCGCCACGCGCGCTTCGGTCCCGTATGGCGTTGCCGCTTCGATTGCCGCTTCATAGACGTCGGAAATGCGGGACGCGACGTTGCGCCATGTGTATTGCCGGTACGCGCGGCGCATGCCGGCCCAGCCAAGGCGCTGTGCCATATGCGGATGCCGTTGCAGCCATGCCAGTCGTTCCGCCAGGGCATCGGGATCGTTCGGCGGCACGAGATAGCCGGTTTCACCATCGACCACCGTTGTCTTGATACCACCGACTGCCGTGCCGACCACCGGTGTGCCGCATGCCATCGCCTCTACCGGCGTGATGCCAAACGGTTCGTACCATGGCGTGGTGCAAAATACGTTGGCGGCGCTGTAGTAGTAGCGCAACTGGTCGCGTCCGCGTTGCCCGGTGAACTTGACGCTGTCGGCGATGCCGAGCGATTGCGCCAGTTCCATCAGCCGCCCCAGCTCCGGGGTCATGACCGGATCGGGGCATTCCGTATTGCCGCCGACGATTACCAGTTGCGCCGGCGTTCCGTAACGCTGCTGCAATATCGCTGTCGCGCGGATCACGTTGTCCACACCCTTGCGCGGCACCATGCGCCCAAGCTGCAGCACGATGAAATCTTCCTGGCCGAATCCCAATTGCTGGCGCGCATCGACCGCCAGCGGGGCGAATTCCTCGGGGTCGAAACCGCACGGCACGATATCGATCTTGTCGCCCGGCGCGTCATACAGAGCCTCCATGTCCAGCCGGTCTTGCGGACATTCGGCAATGATGCGGGCGGCATCCCGCATGAGCTGCTTTTCGATCGCGAAGCGGATATCGGGAAAACCGTCGGCCTGTCCCTGGGACAGACGCCGCACCAGACCGAGCGCATGGAAGGTGATGACGAAGGGAATGTCCAAGGCCTGTTGCAATTGTCGGGCGACCATGCCGGACATGAAGAAATTGGCGTGAACAAGGTCATACGGAATTTTTTGACGATGCGCATAACGCAGCACGGAGCGGCTGAATTGCTCCATGTGCGGCAGCATCGCTTCCTTGGGAATGAAATGACGCGGGCCCGCAGTCACATGCACGATGCGTACATTCGGCAACCAACGGACAACCTGATTCTGCGATTTCGAATCGGCACGCGTGAACACATCGATCAAGTAGCCGGAACGGGCCAGCTGCCGCGCAAGATGGGCGACGTACACATTCTGTCCGCCGCTGTCGGTACCGCCGAGCGTGGCCAGCGGCGAGGCATGCTCGCTGATCAAGGCAATCTTTCGCATGGATACGGGAATTCCAAAGTGTTGAATGTGGATCCCCCCAAAGCAAGCGATGTACCCACCATGTGCCGCATTTTCAACGCAGACTTCAGGCTTCGCTTGCGCGAAGCGGTTCTCGGCATGCCGATGCCTTGTCATGGCGACGCGTCGAGCGTGGCAGCGGCATGGGCATCGACTGACCCGGCACAGCGTTCGCGTAATAAATACATATGGATGTAAAACGCGGGATGCAGGGGGAGCGATAGAAACAATTACGCAAGAGCATTCGGCTTTGCGTATGGATATGGCGAGGCCTTCGATCGAGATGCATTGGCATGTTCCCTGCATGCCATCCTTGGTGACGGTATGTAAAGACCATTCTCAGAGGAGCCCGATATGTCCCCAGGAAAAATGAAAGCGTTGGCCATCGTCCCCGTCGTGTTCGCTCTTGGCGCATGCGGCAGCACCTCGCAGCCGACCTACGGCAACAGCACTTCTCCGGCCAGCGCTGCATCGACCAGCAGTGCCAGCGGCTATGGCGTGGTGCAATCGATTGACGTGGTGCAGCGTCAAGCGCAAGGTTCGGCGCTGGGAATGGTGGGCGGCGCTGTGGTCGGCGGCCTGCTCGGCAATCAGATCGGATCGGGTACCGGACGAACCGCCGCGACTGTTGCGGGTGCGGCAGGCGGCGCGCTGGCAGGAAACCAGGTGTCGAAGAACATGAGTGCCGGCGAACAATCCTATCGTGTTGTGGTGGTGATGGATAACGGCTCCACGCAGACGCTCACGCAGGATGCGCCGCCTGCCGTGCAGAAGGGCGAACGCGTCAGGCTGCAAAACGGCGCGATCGTCGAACGTATCGCCAGGTAAACGGTCTTCTTGATAAAGGCACAACGCATCGGCACGCATCGACACGTTGGCCGCTTCCTTTCCGGTTGCAGATGCAGCCCCACTTGACGTCGCGGCCCGCGGCGCTGATGGGGCTGCATTGGCGTGTGCGGACCGCCGAAGCATGTTTCCAACAAGAAGAATCAACGACATGATGTTCGACTTCGATGCATTGAATCCATGGCTCGGTACGGGGCGCACGTTTGGCCGTATCTTCCTCATCTGGCTGCTTGCCGGCATATCGCTGGGTTTTCTGCGCAGGCTGCTGACCGCGTTTCGTGATCACATCGTCACGCGGACGACCGAACTGCGCGATTCCAGGCGCATCGGAACCTTGACCAGCGTGTTCCGGTATACCTCGAACGTCGTGATCACCGCGATGGCGGCGATGCTGACCATGAGTGAACTCGGGATATCGGTCGCGCCCGTCATTGCGACCGCCGGGGTGGCAGGCATCGCGGTCGGTTTCGGCGCGCAGAGTCTGGTGAAGGATTTTTTCAGCGGCCTGTTCCTGTTGATAGAGAATCAGGTCAGCGAGGGCGACACCATCGAAGCGGCAGGCAAGTCGGGATATGTCGAGCGCGTGACCTTGCGCCACATCCGTATCCGCGATTATGACGGCAGCGTGCACTTCATTCCCAACGGCATGATCACGACGGTGACCAACAAGAGCCGCGATTTCGCCTATGCCATCATCGACCTGAACGTGCCGCGCAGCGAGGATATGGAAACCCTGTTCGCGGCCATGCGCCGTACCAGCGACGAGATGCGGCAGGATACCGTGCTTGGATCGCTCATTCTTGACGACATCGATATCGCCGGCGTGGAAAAGATCGAGGCCGCATCGGTCAATGTGCGGGGTCGCATCAAGGTCATTCCCGCAAAACAGTGGCACGTGCGCCACGAGTTTCTGCGGCGCATGAAGATAACGCTGGACGAGATGAGAGCGAAAGAGGGGTGAAAACCGCAGCCATGCACCGTTTGCGACTGCAATTGGTAACTTTGTTTTTCAATTCCTTGCGTTCCTGCGCGAGCCTGATAACTTGAATGAATCTCAATCCTCTCCGTCCGTGCGGATTTTTTGGCATGGTTGTTGCAGTTTATGAAGGAGAGGAAGCCCTCCGCCACGAGACAACAATTTGCAGGTTTGCTTCCTTCCGCTTTTACAGGAGCAACGGAGATGGCGACCTTCCCACAATCCACCAGCAGCGAAATCGGGGTTGACGCTGCAATGCCTGCCGAGTACCTGCGACAGCCGCTGTTTCCGGCCATACGCTGGGGCGCCGTGCTGGCAGGGGTGGCCGTCGGCATTTCGATTCAGCTGGCGCTGACTTTACTGGGCATCGCCAGCGGCCTTTCCAGCGCGGGTATGACGCAAGACGACAATGTCGGAGCGGGGCCGTTACTGTGGGCCGGTGTCAGCATGCTCATTGCGGCCTTCGCCGGCGGTTACGTGGCAGCGCGCATGTCCGGTTTGAAGCGCAAATCCGATGGCGTGTTGCATGGCGCGGTGTCGTGGGCTGTGACCACCATCCTGTTTGCCGTGCTGGCGACTTCGGCCGGCGGATCGCTGATCAGCGGCGTGTTTGCCAACGTGGGCCAGATCGCGCGCGGCGCAGTGGAGGGTGATACGGGCGCGATGATGCGCGGCCAGAACGGGATCATGGATGCCGAAGAATTGCAGAACTTCCAGCAAGCGATACAAGCGGGACGGCGCGAAGAGGCAATTACGCAATTGACCGATGCCACCGGAATGGATCGCGCACGCGCAGAGAAAATCGTGGACCAGGCGCTGGTCCTGTCCGGTTCGGCGGAGAGCGCCTCGCCGCAAGGACGTGCCGCGGTGGAAACAGCGGTCCAGGGCGCGGGCGCGGCGGCATGGGTCGTGTTTGCCGCCGTGGCGCTGGCATTGGCAGTCGGCATCGGGGGCGGCGCGTTGGGCGCGGCAGGTGCGCGCCGTATCAGTTGGTCTGGAACGATGGGGACGCCGGTGCGCACCTCGTGACGCAGGCCCGGCCGCAATCTTGATCGATGAAGGAAGGGAACATGCAACGTACAGTCGGCAGCGCTGACAAGGCGCAGCAATCGAGAAACGAGAAACCGGTGCGTCTGGCCCGTGTTTCTTCTGGCGAATCCTGTGCGACGGACATGTTGCGCGAATGTCCGGTCGTGACGGCTGAAGGCGAGCCGATCGGGAGGGTGGAACACTTGATTGTCGACGTACGCACACGACAGGTACGCTATGTGATGGTGGCATGCCGCAAAGGGCGGCGCGTTTCCCGGGTTGCGATTCCGTGGAAGACGCTGTACTTCGATTCGGCACTGGCGCGGCTGGTGTTCTACACCTGGTCCTGAATATTGACGGCCGGCAGGAAAAGGTTGCCGGTGCGCGCTGCGGCGCGGCATTGCTTCTGTACCGGCGCAGCTGAAAGTATCCTGCTACATCGCAACCATTCTGAAGGCCGAATTCCAGTCTTCAACGAATCGGCCGATGTGGAAGCGTTCGCGCGCGATGCGCTGTCCGGCGACGCCCAGCAGGCGCGCCCCGTCCGGATCGGCCAGCAGGTCTTGCATGTGGATGATCAGCTTGTCGAGATTGGTGTTTGCGTAGCCCGATACGCCGTTGTCGATGACAGTCGGCATCTCGGTGGTCGCCAGCGCCACTACCGGCACGCCCACCATCATCGCCTCGATGACGGCGAGGCCGAGGCTGGTATAGCGGATCGGATGGAAGAAGAAACGGTAGGCGGCGGCGAACGCGGGCAGCTGCGCATGCAGGATTTCACCGAGGCCGCCGGGCATTTCATCCGCACCCATGCCGACCAGGTCGAGCGGCACCTGCTCCCGCGCACGTAGATAGAGGTCGCTGCCCAGGCGTCGGCCGCGCCTGGCCAGATGATTGACCACGACCAGACCGCGTGCCTTGCCGCCGTCATAGTCCACCCCGTCGGGCACGCTCACGCCATGCTCGATGATGCGTACCGGCGTACGGCGGTTGTCCCACATCAAGGCATTGAAGTGCGTGACATGCACCAGCAGGATCGCGGGGTCATCGACGGGATGCGGCATGGCGGTCGGATGATCGCGCGGGGTGTCGTGTTCGAGATAGATTTTCGGCAGGCGGCGCTGCGCTTCGCTCAGGTAGACATGCTGATCCGTCAGGTATTGCGCGTCATCCTGGAACAGGATGCAATCGAACTGATGATTCCTGACTTCAGCGACCGGCATGTCGATCACGTTCTCGCCCCACGGCAGGTGGCCGCATTTTCCGCCATAACCGGGCGGGCGGTCCGGTTTGGAGAGAACATGGAAATCGTGCGGCGCCCGGCTCAGGTAGTGGAGGTAGCTGCCATGTGTGTGCCAGGTCAGGATTTTCAGTCTTTTTTGCATGGCGCGAGCGTGTGCCTTGTCGGGTACTCGCTCAAAGAAAGCCTGCGCGGAAGCGGAGCGCGCCAACCGCGCGCCAGAAGACCGCAGCCGGTGGAATCAGGGCCGACGTGACGATCATCTCGGCCACATGAGCGGGCGATCTGGATGTGTGCCGCAGCCGCAGAAAGCAGAAACGCGCCGTCATGCACAGCCACACCGCGCCCGCAACTGCCGCGATGTCGTGGCGCGCCATCGCCAATGCAGCGACACAAACCAGCAGGGCCGCGACGATCAGGTAGTAGTCCCAGCGCGGCGCGGCGCGGATTTTTTCGCGATAGCGCACCGGATGCTTCTTGAACAGCAGCGCATCGAATTGCATCTTCTTCGTCTGCGACAGGCTGACGCCCCAGTCGGCGGGACGGATCGGATGCGTGATGACGGCATTGGGCGCATGCACGATGCGCGCGCGGTAATCGAGCAGGCGGAAATATAGGTCGGAATCCTCGCGCCATGCGAAGCGGAAGCGCTCGTCGAAACCGCCCAGGTCTTTCAGCACGCGCTTGCGGCAGAAGCAGTTGGCGGTGACGAATTCGGCCGTCTCCAGATTGCGCGCATCGCGTTCGTAATCGGTCGGCGTGCCGTTCAGCGGCATCGTGATGCGGCCCCGCACCGCATGCACGTCGTTCTTGAATGCGCGCAGGCCGTGCTCGATCCAGTCGGGGCTGGCGACCGTGTCGTCGTCGGTGAAGGCGATGATCTCGCCGCGCGCCGCATGCCACCCGCGGTTGCGCGCGGCGGCCGGTCCGTGCGGGCCGGACGACGGAATGTAGGTCACCCTGAGGCCGTCCGGCGACGCATGCTGCGCCCAGCGCCGCACCACGGCCTCGGTGTCCGGGCTCGGGCGATCGTCGACGACGATGATTTCGAAGCGCTCGGGGTCGAAGGTTTGCAGAACCAGGCTGGCGACGCAACGATTCAACAGTTCGGGCCTGCCGCAGGTCGGCACCACGACCGACACCTGGACGTCTTCCGATGCGGATTGCCAGCGGCTTGTGCGCGCGGCGGTCGGTTGCGCGTTGATGCGCCAGCCCGCCTCGACGGCACTGCTCTCGAGCGTGGCGCCTTCCTGACAGATCGCGGAGCGTTTGCGGCTGCGCTTGAATGCAAGGACTTTCGACATGAATGCTTACCTGAAGGAATGTCTGAGCGGATCGCTGAATGCTGCGCCGCGGTTTGCTGTTATTACGAGCGGATCAGGCGCAAAGAAGTTCAGCCTGCATGCGCATTCAGCAAAAGCCGTTCCCGCGTGAAATTGCCTGCGGGCATGCTGGGTTTTTTCTGCATCGCATGTTTGTCATGCAACGCTTTCACCCGGGCGTTTCATTTCATCAATTGCACCGTGCCGTCAGGCTGTGCCGTGGCTTCGGTGCGCTCCTGCAGTTGCCAGAGGCGCGCGTAAATGCCGCCGTGGGCCAGCAGCTGGCTGTGCGTGCCGCGCTCCACGATGCGTCCGCGTTCCATGACCAGGATTTCATGCGCGCCGACCACGGTTGACAGGCGGTGTGCGATGACCAGCGTGGTACGGTTGTGCGCCAGCTGATCCAGCTCCGCCTGGATCGCGCGTTCCGACTGCGTGTCGAGGGCGGACGTGGCTTCGTCGAAAATCAGGATCGGCGGATTCTTGAGTATGGCGCGGGCAATCGCGATGCGCTGCTTCTCGCCGCCCGACAACTTGACACCGCGTTCCCCCACCGGCGTTTCGTATTTTTGCGGCAACGAGTCGATGAAGTGATGGACATGCGCGGCCTTCGCTGCCGCGATGATCTGTTCCATCGTTGCGCCGTTGCGGCCATAGCCGATGTTGTAGGCGATCGTGTCGTTGAACAGCAGCGTGTCCTGCGGCACCACGCCGATCGCTTCGCGCAGGCTCTTCGCGCTGACGCTGCGAATATCCTGACCGTCGATCAGCACGCGTCCGCTGCCGACATCGTAGAAACGCAGCAGCAGGCGCGCCAGCGTCGATTTGCCGGAACCGCTGCCGCCCACCACCGCGACAGTGCCGCCGGCCGGCACGCGGAAGTTGACGTTGTGCAGGATCGGCCGCGTCGCCTCGTAGCCGAAATTGACATTCTCGAATGTCACTTCGCCATGCGTCGCATGCAATGCAGGACGGCCCGGCGGGTCGTCGATCTCGGGCTTTTCACGCAGCAGCTGGAACAGCTTCTCGGCATTGACCAGCGCATCCTTCGCTTCGCGGTAGACGAAACCGAGTGCATTGAGCGGCAGGCAGATCTGGATCACGTAGGCGTTGATCAGGATCAGGTCGCCCACCGTCATCTGTTGCGTGAGCACACCCTGTCCGGCCAGCAGCATGACCGAGGCCACGCCCAGCGCGATGATGGCGCTTTGCCCGACATGCAGCAGAAACAGCGCCTTCTGGTTGGCGACGGCCGCTTCGATCCAGTGATCCATGATGCCGCCGAAGCGGCTGGATTCCAGTTTTTCGTTGGTGAAATACTTGACGTTGTCATAGTTGATCAGGCTGTCGGCAAGCAGGCTCTTTGCACTGGAGTCGAGGCGGTTGACGCGCCGCTGATGGATCGTGCGCCTTGCGGTAAAGAACAGTGTGAAGCCGCAGTAGATGAGGAAGGTTACCGCGAGCAACGCGGTGTACCAGTAGCTGTAGCGCGCGCTGATGATGGCGCCCACCATGCCGATCTCCAGCAGCGTCGGCACCAGCGTGAACAAACCGACGCCGAGCAGGAAGGCAATGCCGCTGGTGCCGCGGTCGATGTCGGGCAGCAATCCGCCGATGCGGCGCTGTGCGTGGTAGCGCGAACCTAGCGCATGCAGATGGGCGAACGTGTTCTGGGCATAGGCCGCGACGGTGTGTTGCGTTACGCGCGAAAAGGCAAGGTCGCGCAACTCGTTGAACAGCGTGCTGGCAAAGCGCAGCAACGCATAACCCACCAGCAGCACGACGGGCAGCGCCGCGATCTGCTCGGGGCGCGACAGCTCATCGACGATGCGCTTGAGCGACAACGGCACCGAGACGACCGCGACCTTCGCCAGCACCAGGAAGAGCAGCGCGAGAAAGATGCGCCCCTTGAACTGCGAGACGAGTCTCCAGAGATCGTGCATCACCCTGGTTTCAGCGACTCTGGAGCCGACGGCTGGCGAGGTTTCCCGGGAGGTGTCGAGCGACATGGCTTGTGTACATGGCTTGTGTCATGCACGTTGACGGAACCGTTAAATGGTATGGAACTTGCTGTCGCTTTCCCGTGAATCATGTGGCAGGGAACAGGGAAGGAGCTTCACCATGGCAAGAGTTCAGCAGTCAATCGAGGTGAATGTCCCGATTCACGTCGTGTATCAGCAACTGACGCGCTTCGATCAATATCCGCAATTCATGCAAGGGGTCGACGCGGTACGGCAGGTCGATGCGACGCATTTGCACTGGCGTACGAGGATCGCTGCGCAAACCATGCAATGGGATGCCGAAATTACCGAACAAGTTCCGGATCGATGCATTGCCTGGCGCAACATCGGCGGCCCGAAAAACACGGGCAGAATGGAAATGCAGTCTGTGACGCAAGGAAAGACCCGTGTGACACTGGCCATGGAATGCAACGACGACGATGTACACGATGGACAGCGACCGACTTCTTCGCAACCGGGCAATCCGGAGCTGGAACTGAGGCAGCGTGCCGAGCAGGATCTGGCCCGCCTCAAGAAACTCGTCGAGTCGGGACAGGTAACAACGGGCGCGGCGGATGATCTGCATGCCCGGCATTTCGGCTATTCCGGCGAGGAAGGTTCCGACGGCCAGCAAGTGGCAGCCGCCGGCTATGCGGCCGGTTCCGAAGGCTGGGATGGCAACGAAGACCCCGGCATACCGGAAACGGGGGGCGGGGTTTCCGGCAACGAGCATGCGGAAGCCGTCGAGATTTCCATGAAGATGGAGGACGAGGCGACGCGGCCGCCGCAGAAAAAGGCGAAGGCGGATGAATCGTCATCTGCCGCGCAACCGGCATCCTGGTTGCCGCAGTTTCTGCATGGCTGGGAAGACCCGGTCGCGATGATGCGGCGCATGACGGAAGAAATGGATCATGTCTTCGAAAAATTCGTCGGGCGGCCGATGTCTGCCATGCGCGATGTGGCGGGCGAGACAAGCGGCCAGAGCACGGCGGGCGAGTGGATGCCGTCGCTGGAGGTTGCGCAGCGCGGCGGCGAGCTCGTGATCTCGGCAGACCTACCCGGCGTCAAGCGTGAAGATGTGCAATTGCAGATACAGAACGACAAACTGATCATCGAGGGCGACCGGCATCACGATACCCGGCGCGAGAGCGGTGCCTACCGCGAGATGGAACGCTCCTACGGCCACTTCTATCGTGAAGTATCGCTGCCGGCCGGCACCGACATGGATGCGGCATCGGCATCCATGCGCGACGGCGTGCTGGAGGTCACGAT
Organism: Noviherbaspirillum cavernae; assembly: GCF_003590875.1. Lineage (NCBI taxonomy): Bacteria > Pseudomonadati > Pseudomonadota > Betaproteobacteria > Burkholderiales > Oxalobacteraceae > Noviherbaspirillum > Noviherbaspirillum cavernae. The sequence continues at coordinate 2,656,756 of NZ_QYUN01000002.1, read as the reverse complement.
ACCTGTGACGCGCAGCACGCAGCAAGGCAGACGCATCGACATCCGGTAACCTTGCCTCGGCGTCAGGTGCGCCGCATTCCGCATGACATGCCCGGCATGCAGACTGCGTGCCGCCACTCTGTCGCCACGCATCCGGAGGCAAGCATATCGATATCGTCACGCTCTGGTTTCTGATCATCGGCGCATTGCTGATCCTGATGGGCCTGCTCGGTTCCGTACTGCAGCGTCTTCCTCTCAGCCCCGCCATGTTCTATCTCGCAATCGGCTATGCGCTCGGCCCGTCGGGCGCGGCGCTGGTTGCGCTCGACCTGAAGCAGAATGCCGATGTCCTGACGCTGATCGCGGAGATTGCACTGCTGATATCGCTGTTTTCGGTCGGACTGCGCCTGCGGGTGGAACTGTCGGATCCGCTATGGAGGCTGCCGTGGCGGCTCGGTGTCGGCGGCATGCTGGTGACCATCGTGCTGTTGAGCGCGGCCGGCATGTTCATGCTGCATCTGCCGCTGGGCGCGGCCCTTTTGCTGGCGGCGATCCTGGCGCCAACCGATCCCGTGCTGGCCTCCGATGTGCAAATCCGCGACGTCGGCGACCGCGACCGCATCCGTTTCAGCCTGAGCGGCGAGGGCGGTCTGAACGACGGCACCGCCTATCCGTTCGCCATGCTCGGCCTGTTTTTGCTGGGCGTGCAGGATGCCGCCACCGGCAACTATGCCGGTCCATGGGCACTGGCGTGGGCGGTTTGGGGCGTCGCGAGCGGACTGGCCTGCGGCTGGCTGCTGGGCAAGGTGGTCGTCAGTCTGGCGCTGTATTTGCGCCAACACCATCATCAGGCACTCGGCATGGAAGAGTTTCTCGCGCTCGGCTTGATCGCGCTGTCCTACGGCGTGTCGCACCTGATTCACGGCATCGGCTTTCTCGCCGTGTTTGCGGCGGGGGTGACGATGCGCGGCATCGAGCACAAGGCGAGCGGCGAGGAGGGACCGGCAACGGTTGCCATCGGTGCCATGCCGCTCGGCGATCCGGCGGCGATCGCCACCGATCCGGACAAGGCGCCGGCGTACATGGCGGAAGTGGTCCTCGACTTCAATCAGCAGCTTGAACACATCGCCGAATTCGTGATGGTGCTGCTGCTCGGCATCATGATCTCCGGCAGCGGCCTGTCGCTCGAAGGCGTCCTGATTGCCGTCTTGCTGCTGCTGGTGATTCGGCCGCTTTCGGCATTCGCGGTGCTGGCGGGCACGCACGTGACGCCGTTGCAGCGCGGCTTGCTGGCGTGGTTCGGCATACGCGGACTCGGTTCGCTGTATTACCTCGCGTTCGCGCTGCAGCATGAATGGCAGCCGGACCTGTCGCAGCGCTTCATTCCGCTGGTGTTGACCGTGCTTGCGATGTCGATCGTGCTGCACGGCATTTCCGCCACGCCCTTGATGGATCTGTACTACAAGCGGCGTCCTGCATCGTGATGCCGGTGCCGCCGGAAAAGGCAGTGCGATTTACAAGCCGCTGTATTTATTACGTATCGTCCCGGGAGCGTGACGTTTCTGCCCGGACGAAGCGCGCCGCCGCTGCATTCCGGGCATTCGCCGTCACGGGTACATCACTTGCTTGAGCCTGCAGGATCATTGCCCTGGCAGATACGGCCGGGTTCAATCGTGCAGGAGAACGATGTGTTTACATTGGGCATCAATGCGGCTTACCACGACTGTTCCGCAACGCTAGTGCATGACGGCGTCGTCCTTGCCGCCGCGGAAGAAGAGCGCTTCACCCGCATCAAGCACGGCAAGCGGCCGCTGCCGTTCAGCACATGGCAGCTTCCGTTCCACGCGATCGATTACTGTCTGCGCGAGGCCGGCATCATGCTGGCCGACGTCGATCATGTCGCCTATTCATTCGATCCATCGCTGCTGCTTGGTCCTTGCCAGGACAGTGCCACCATCTCGCTGCCGCTGGAGCCGTCCGCGCACGCGTCGGAGTGGCTGTCGCCGTGGGACCCGCTGTTTCTTGCGTCCATCGTGAACGCGCCGCGCCAGCTCGCCAGCGGCGCGCCGCATCATCTGAAGGACCGTTTTCGCGGCGTGCGCCACGACGGGCCGTTCCAATGGCATTTCGTCGAGCATCATCTGGCGCATGAGGCGAGCGCATGCCTTGCATCGCCTTTCGACGACTGTGCGGTGCTGACAATGGACGGGCGAGGAGAGCGTGCCACCACCAGTTACGGCATCTATCAAGACCGCCGCTACCGCCGCATCCGCCAGGTCAATCTGCCGCATTCTCTCGGCCTGCTGTACGAAGCACTCACCGCGCATCTCGGTTTCCTGCATTCCTCCGATGAATACAAGGTCATGGCGCTCGCGTCGTTCGGCAAGCCGGTCTATGCGCCGCTGCTGCGCGAAGTGCTGCGCTATCGCGGCGATGGCGGTTATGAGGTGAACCCCGCCGACTGGGGCCGGCTGTTCGGTCCGGTGCGCAGGCGCGGCAGCGAATTCACGCAAACGCACATGAACATCGCCGCCTCCTTGCAGCAAGTGCTGGAGGAGACCGTACTGCAAATGGTCGATTGGCTGCACCAGCAGACGCGCGCTTATAACCTGTGCATGGCGGGCGGCGTTGCGCTGAACTGCGTGCTCAATGCGCGAATACGCGATTGCAGCGCGTTTTCACGCGTGTGGGTGCAGCCGGCGTCGGGCGATTCCGGCACGTCGCTGGGGGCGGCGCTGTGGATCGATGCCGAGCGCAGCGGCGCATCCAGGCCGCATTGGCGGATGGATCATGCCTTTCTCGGGCCCGCCTATGACGATGGAGAAATCGAAGTCTTTCTCAAACAGACGAAGCTGCCGTACCGGCGCGCTGGCGATCTGGCCGGGGAAGTGGCCGATCTGCTGACGCAGAACAAGGTGATCGGCTGGTTCCAGGGGCGGATGGAATTCGGTCCGCGTGCGCTGGGCGCGCGCTCCATCCTTGCGTCGCCGATCGATGCCACGATGCAGGCGCGGCTCAACGCGATCAAGGATCGCGAAGATTTCCGTCCCGTTGCGCCGGTTGTGCTGGAGGAAGAGGCCGCGCACTGGTTCGTGAATGGCGGCGTGTCGCCGTTCATGGTGTTCGTGTACGAGGTGCAGGCGGGCAAGGCTGACCGCATTCCGGCGGTGCGTCACGTCGATGGCACGGCGCGCATCCAGACCATTAACCGCAGACAGAACGCGGTCTACCATGATCTGTTGCGCGCATTCGCCGACCGCACCGGCGTGCCGGTGCTGATCAATACCTCGTTCAACACGCGCGGCGAGCCGATCGTCTGCAATCCGCGCGATGCGGTCGAATCCTTCTGCAGCACGCCGCTCGATGCGCTGGCAATCGGCCCCTTCCTGATGGAAAAGCAGCCGTGAGCACGGCGCGCATCCTCCAGCGTCCGGTACGAAAATTCGGTGTGCCGCCACCGCAGAAAATTGCAGTCTTCCGCGCGCTGCAGCTGGGCGACATGCTGTGCGCCGTGCCGGCCTTGCGTGCATTGCGCGCTGCCGCGCCGCATTCGCATATCACGCTGATCGGCATGCCGTGGGCCGCCGCCTTTGTGCAGCGCTTCGGCATCTATCTCGACGACTTGCTGGCATTTCCCGGATTTCCCGCCTTTCCCGAACAACAGGCGCAGCCCGCGCTCATGCCGTCATTCCTGCAGGAAGCGCAGCGCCGCGAATTCGACCTCGTGATCCAGATGCACGGCAGCGGCAATCTCAGCAACCCGCTGGCCATGCTGTTCGGCGCGAAACGCGTTGCCGGGTTTTACCGCATGGATCAGTATTGCCCCGATTTCGAAAGCTTCATCCCATGGCTGGACGGCGAGCATGAAGTGCGGCGCTTCGTGCGCCTGATGGCGTTTCTCGGCGTGCCGCCGCAGGGCGAGTCGCTCGAGTTTCCGCTGTCGGCGACGGATGAGGCGGCGCTGTGCCGCTGCGGCACTGTGGTGCCGGCTCCCGGCTCCTATGTGTGCGTGCATCCCGGTGCGCGCCTGCCGTCGCGCCGCTGGCTGCCGCAGCGCTTTGCCGCCGTCGCCGATCGCCTGGCGGAATCCGGCCTGCAGGTCGTGCTGACCGGTTCCGGGGACGAGCATGAAATCGTGCAAGCGGTGCGCGGTGCGATGCGCGCCCCCGCGATCGACTTGTGCGGCAAGACCAGCCTCGGCGCTGTGGCGGCGCTGCTCGCGCAGGCGCGATTGGTGGTGTGCAACGACACAGGCATCTCCCACATCGCGGCGGCGCTCGCAACGCCCAGCGTCGTCGTGTGCTGCGGCTCGGACCCGCGCCGCTGGGCGCCGCTCGACCATGAGCGGCACACGCTCGTCGGCGCGGCGGCGGATTGCCGGCCGTGCATGCACCAGGTGTGTCCGATCGGACATCCGTGCGCGCACCATGTCAGCGTGGAATCGGTGCATGCCGCCACCGTGCGGCTGCTGGATGCATCGCAATCCGGCCTTCCTTCGGCGCATGCAGCAGGAGTCTGTTCATGAAAGAAAGCGATTGCAAGCGCATCCTCGTCACCGGCGGCGCGGGCTTCCTCGGTTCGCATCTGTGCGAATACCTGCTGGAGCAGGGCCACGATGTATTGTGCGTCGATAACTTCTATACCGGCAGCAAGCGCAACATCGCGCATCTGCGCGCACATCCGCGCTTCGAATTGCTGCGCCACGATGTGACGTTTCCGCTCTACGTCGAAGTCGATGAAATCTACAATCTCGCCTGCCCGGCTTCCCCGGTGCATTACCAGAACGATCCGGTGCAGACCACCAAGACCAGCGTGCATGGCGCGATCAACATGCTGGGTCTCGCGAAGAGGTTGAAGGCGAAGATACTGCAGGCGTCCACCAGCGAAGTGTACGGCGATCCGGGCGTCCATCCGCAGACGGAAGACTACTGGGGCAACGTCAATCCGATCGGATTGCGCTCCTGCTACGACGAGGGCAAGCGCTGCGCCGAAACTCTGTTCATGGACTATCGGCGCCAGCATGGCTTGCAGGTGAAAATTGCACGCATCTTCAACACCTACGGCCCGCGCATGCATCCCGACGATGGCCGCGTGGTATCGAACTTCATCATGCAGGCGCTCGCCGATGAGCCGCTGACGATCTACGGCGACGGCTCGCAGACGCGCGCCTTCTGCTACGTCGATGACCTGATCGAGGCGCTGACGCTGCTGATGCAAACACCGCCCGGCTTCACCGGCCCGCTCAACCTCGGCAACCCGCTCGAACACACGATGCTGGAACTGGCAGAACACATCATCGCGCTCTCCATGTCACATTCGAGCATCGTCCTGAGGCCGTTGCCCGGCGATGATCCCGCGCGGCGACGGCCGGATATCACGCTTGCCAGGAACGCGCTGCACTGGGAACCCATGGTGGCACTCGATGAAGGCTTGACCAGGACCATCGATTACTTCCGTCAATTGCGCAGCGGTGCCGCGCATGCGGACCTCGCCGCAGCGCGGCAGACGCATGCGACCGGGAACATGCGGGAACGCAATTTGCATGTCCACCATTGAATGCAAGATCCATTCGACCACGGTGAAGGATGTGATCATGAGCGACCATCAAGGGTGGTTTGAAAAAATTGCGACTCGCTGCACACGATCGGTAATAGCGGCAACAATAGCGGCAAGCTTGTTTGGATCGATTGCCTTGCTCGCCGCTTGCAACAAGTACAGCGACTTTCCGCGTCCTCCCAGTACGCCACCAAAGCCCGTCACCTTGAGTGTTGCCCAAGCCATTGCCGCGTCAGAGACGTTGGCGGTGCAGTGCAATGCGCGTGCAACATCGGATGAGGGACGGACGTAGTGCTTGCCGGACGCAATGGCCCGTGATTGGCGGCTGGAAACACGCGATGGCATGGACTTTGCGACACTCATCGGATACTTCTTCCCGACCTCCAATAGCGGCATTCGTGATGTCGATCCTTCATGGACGGCGGCTTGGAAACGGGCATGATCTCAATCCATCGGAGATACAGTAATGGCATTGGCAATGCAGGGTGAACGCGTCAGAATTCCAGCCGGCCAGATCGAGATGGAAGGCATGTTGTGGCTGCCGGAGGACCGCTTCGGAATCATCGTGTTTGCCAATGGCGGTACAGGCAACCGCATCCGCCCGCCCAATGACTATGTGGCGAGTGTGCTGCGCAGCGCCAGACTGGGGACCATGTGGCTGGACCTGTTGACGGCAGAGGAAGCCGCAAGCCGCAAGGGTGAGCTCAAGGGTGAACTAGATACCGGCGTGCTGGCCGCCAGGCTCGACGCCGCATGCGAGTGGCTGCGGCAATACCCCGCGACCCGCGATCTCCCGCTCGGCTTGTATGGCGCCAGCAGGGGCGCGGCCGCCGTCCTGCAACTGGGCGGCATGCGGCGCGGCATCTGCGCGATCGTCTCGCGCGGCGGACGTGCCGATCTTGCGGCGCAAGGCATCCTCGGCAAGGTCAGCGCACCGACGCTGCTGATTGTCGGCGGACTGGACGAAGGCATCGTCGAGATGAACCGTGCCGCCTATGCCACGCTGCGCTGCAAGAAACGTTTCGAAATCATTCCCGGTGCAACGCACGCATTCGACGAGCCCGGCAGTCTGGAAGTGGTGGCGCGGCTTGCGCGAAGGTGGTTCCTCAGGTACCTGCATCCCGCACTCGCTTGACGGCAAGCTTTGGCGCTGCATGCCTGTCGTCGTAGAAAATTCTGAATGAAAATTCCGATGATGCCGGGCGGATGCCGTCAGGACGCAGCGCCGCCAGCGGGCCTGCCATGCGGCCCGCTTATCGTTCCGGCCGCACAAGCTCCAGCAACGCCGCGATCACCGCGCTGCGCACCTCGCTCCAGTGCGGCCCGCGTGCAAGGACATGCTTCTGGTTGATCTCCAGTTCGATGCCGAGATAATCCTGCGGTGCAAAGCATTTGCGCAGGTATGCAGTCAAGCCGTCAGACGTGCCCTTGTAGGGGTAATTCATGCGCGTCTTCAGTTCCGGCGCGTGCGTTTTCAGCGTCGCCTGCCAGCGGCGGCACAGATGCGCTTCGGCAGTTCTGGCCGGGTCGTACAGCAGGCCGATATCGGCATTGCGCAGCTTGCCGTCCAGCTCGGGCGTGAAGCTGTGGCAGGAGAGGTGGACGATGCGCGCACCGCTGCCGATGGTCTGCGTGATCCGGTTTTGCACCTCGGTGCGATAGGGCAGGTAATACTGCCGATAGACTTCCTCCCGAATCGCGCGCGGCGCATCGCGCATTGCCTCCGCATGCAGCCCGCGATGTCCCGGCGAGCGGTTCAGGTCGATCAGCAGGCGGCTGACGGTGGACAACAGCAGCGGCGCGTCCAGTGCATCCGACAGCTCGCGCGCGAGGCGCAATGCGCCGAAGTCGCGGCCGCGATGCGTGCGCAGCAGCGCTTGATGGCCGCGAAAGAATTTCCGGTAAGGGGAGGGAATCCGATTGCCGCCGTGTTCGCAGGTGATGAGGAAATTGCTTGCCACGTCGATCACGTCATTTGCCGCAATCCGCAAAAAGTGCTTCACCGTACATGCCGCAATGCCGCGTCTGCACCTGCATCAGCATGAAACGCCAAACATCCGGTCTTCCTGCAGGCAATCGCACAGCTCGCGGTAAACCCGCTGTAAATGATTCATTGAATAGTCGGAATCCACGGCCCGCAATATCCGCCGAGAAAGAGACCCCTGTTGCAGCATCACTTGCAGCGACGCTTCCCATGCCGCGGCATGCTCAGGCGCTTCGTCCAGCATCCGTTCCACCAGGCGGTGCCACAATTCCCCCGCCGTGCAGCTCGTTGCCGGATAGTCAAGCAATTCCAGATAGGCGGCATTGTCGACCACGGCCTGCTCGGCGTCGCGTATGCAGGCGTGCAGGATGGCAGCCAATGCCGGCGTCGAGATTGCCTGCAGCGCCGCCAGCGGCAAGGCGTCCGAGTGGTACAGCGTGCGCACGACAAAGCCGGCGGCGGCGGCGATCGCCATGTCGGCGCGCGGACATTCCTGCGTGTCGATGACGCGGATCTCGATGGCATTGCGGTCGAAGCGTGCGATCGCGCCGTGCGAATTCAGCCATTCGTATCGCAGCACATGGTCCGTATCGTGCGGCGCGACGTCGCGGTACATCGGGGCGAGGACCGACGCTTCATATTCCGCGCGGCTGGCGGAGTTTTCGGGGATCACCATGCCGGAGATGGAAGGGATCCTGTCCGAATTGCCGCAGTACACATGCATCCTGTAATCGGCGCACCGCGCGTCGCGTTGCTCCGCGATCGGCGAACTGGCCGCCAGCGCGGGCAGGATCGGCAGCGCCAGCCGTACCGCCGCATGCAGGCGCGCGAACTCGGCATCGCCGGCAAACGGCAGATTGACGTGCATGCTCTGCAGATTGGCCCAGCCATGACGGTTGCTGTCGAAGATGCGGTCATATGCCCGATAGATCGCGTGATTGTCATGCGGCCAGAGCCGCGTTTCGGTGCGCGGGTCCATCCACGGATGCATCGCGCCCGGCATCAGGCGCGCGCCCCATCCCTCCAGTATCCGGTTGATCGCGCGAATCTCGTTCCCGAAAGCATCCGGCAGCATCGACAGCGATGCGACGGGGCGCAGGTTCTTGATTTCGATGAGGTGCAGCACCATTTCATTCGACCACCCGAGCATGCCGCGATCGACGTCGTTGCTGTCGGCACCGGTCGCCTGGCGCAGCAGCCGGTCCGCGATCGGCGCGACGGACAGACTGGCGCTGTCCACGATCATGTATTCCAGTTCGATGCCGTAGCCGCCGAAGGCATGCAAGGCTGCAGGGTCGTCGCTCACGACGCTGTACTCCCCTTGCGTGCGTCGATCCGCTTGCGGAAAACACCCATCACTTCGCGGTACAGCGCATCGCCCAGCACGCCGTCTTCGTTGCCGGCATCCACGTTCGGGTTGTCGTTGATTTCGATCACGCAGCACTGGCTGCCCACCTGCTTCAGATCCACGCCGTAGAATCCGTCGCCGATCAGATTGGCGGCCTGGACTGCGAGCTTCACGACCTCGTCCGGCGCTTCGCCCACCGAGAGCGCCTCGGTTTTTCCTTCCGACATGCGGTGATGTTCGTGCTTGATGATCTGCCAGTGACCCGGGACCATATAGTATTTGCAGACGAAAAGAGGGCGATGGTCGAGCACGGCAACGCGCCAGTCGTATTCCGTCGGCAGATACTCCTGCGCCAGCACCAGTTCGGACTCCTGCAGCAAGTCGGCTACCTTGACCAACAGCTCCTGCTCCGATTCGACCTTTGCCACACCGAGCGAGAACGCGCCGTCGGGCTGCTTGAGGATGCACGGCAAGCCGAGCGCGAGCACGATCTGATCCACGTTGTCCCTGTGCACGATCATGGTTTTCGGAATGGGGATATGGTGACGCATCAGGAGTTCCGTCAGATAAATCTTGTTCGTGCAGCGCAGGATGGAATCCGGATCGTCGATCACCACCATGCCGGCATCCGCTGCCTGGCGCGCCAGACGGTAGGTGTAGTGATTGATGTCGGTGGTGTCGCGGATGAACAGCGCGTCGAACTCGGGCAGGCGGCGCGCGTCATCCGGCGCGATCATGTGTGCCGACATGCCCAGCACGCCGGCGGCTTCGCAAAACTTCCTGATCGCCTCCGGATTGGATGGCGACTCCGGACGCTGCGGATCGAGCAGGATGGCCAGCGCGGGCCTTTCCGCTGCCGGCTTGTCGGTGCGAATCTTTTCTTCCTTCAGGTAATCGATCGCCGCTCGCGCGACAAAGGCATGGTGCTGCGGCGGAACGTCGCCGACATTACCCGCATACATGCTGCAAAGATGCCAGCGGTCGCCGGCGCGTTCGAAGTGTGCGTGCAGGATCGGTACGCGCAGCAGTCGGAAAAGCTGCTCGCACAACGGATCGTGCTGCTGCGCGATATCGCGGCCGAAGCAGATCGTGAGTTTGGCTGCATCGGCATCCTGCTGTGCGAAGGAACAATCGATCAGTTGCGCGAGCCTGTCGCCGGTGTCCTGCACCAGCTCGTCCGCCTGCAGGTTCTTGATTGCCTCTACATCCGGCAACGGCGCGTGGCCGCGCGCTTCGGCCAGCAGGGACACGTAGTAGCCGAGGTTTTGATGACGGTAGCTTCTGCACAGATTGAAGACCTTGGTTGACCTGCATTCGCCGTAAGCGGGGTCCATCAGATAGGTTTTGGCGGGGACGACGGTGACGCCTGGAATGTCGAAAGCCCAGTCTTGCGCATGGCTCACGACAAAGAGGATGTTCATGGCGCGTCCTGTCGCCGGTGGCGGGATGGATGGATGATCAGCAGATTGGCGTCGTGCGTGACGACACCCAGCAGCACGGCGCCGATTACCCGCTCGCCGCTCAACCAGTATTCATGGGTGCTGGCGTAGGGATTCTTGTGGTAGGGATCGACCACCAGCAGCTTGCGCCGCTCGCGGTCGTAGCCCGCGATGATCACGAAATGTCCGGATGGCAGCCCGCGTATGTCGTCTGGCGTATCGTCCGCACCGTACTCGCGCGGCACGCGGTACAGAAAGGTGGAACTCAATCCGGTGATGATCGGCACGCCGCGCCGCAGATAGCCATGCACCAGTCCGCGCGACAAGTCCAGCAGCCGCAGGCGGCCGCCCAGCGAGAGAAACTCCAGGTAGCCGGTGGTCGCGTGTTGCAGCCGGTAATCCATCTTGATTTCGCGCTGCAGGCGCAGGCGTTCCGCGATGTCGATCCCGGGCCGCGTGAACCAGCTCGGATCGAACACGTTCAGATTGTAGGTGTAGATGGTCGTTTGAAAGCCAAGGCGCAATGCATCGCACGCGAGGAATACGGCGAAGGTGCCGCCATGCTCGAGCCGCCCCGTGCGCGCAATGACGTCGGTGAGCGCATCGCCATTTTTCCAGTAGCGGTAGACGGCTTGCAGGCACGTCGGCCCGCAGGTGATCTCGTCCGGCTGCGGCAGGATACTGACGGGCAATTGCAGTCTGTTGGTGATCACGGCGATGTGGTGCGTCGCACTTTCCTTGATGAAGCAGGGCGAAGAAGAAGCAGTTTTCGCTCTTTCTTTGCATACACAAACAAAGCATTTCCGATGCCAGCCGGCGGTCACGATGCCTTGGGCGAAATGTGTTCTGAAGACTGCGTGGCTATGTAAAAGTTTCATATCCGGTACAGCGGCAAGCATTCATGCAGGCAAGCGTATTGCGCATTCCGGCATGAATGATGCACCTCATGGCAGAACAATGAAGGGCAGAAGTCGCATGCGAGGAATCGTCCTTGCGTTGCACTGCAGTACTCCCGGTTGCGAACGGCGTTGCGGCTTTCAACGATTGGAGGCATCCACATGAAAACGTCAAGCTTGATCCTGTCGAGTGCGGTCGCGCTGCTGACTGCGCCGGGGCTTGCCCAGCTTCCCGATCCGGCTCCATCGACATTGCCGCCGAATAATGCCGGTCCGCCCGCCTATCCATTGAAGCCGGAGCTTGCCACTCCATCGATGCCCGGCATGCCGTCGCCGGCCACCTCCGGTGACTCCGGTGACTCCGGTACCCTGTCCCATCCACCGGCAGACGTGCAGCCGATGCCGCGCCCGGCCTCGGGTTCCGCAACGAGCGCGCCTGCGCCGGCGTCAAGGCTGCAGGCAAAATCAGCCGATGGCATCACCTATCTCTGCGGTGGCATCGGCGTGGAGGAAGTGGGCTACATGAAGAGAGCGGCGCGCGATTACGATTTGATGCTGACCTTCGCGGCGCGCGATGGCTCCTATCTGGCGGACGTCAATGTGGAAATCGACGATGCGGGCGGCACGCCGATACTGCAGATCGCCTGCGACGGGCCGATTCTATTGGTTGATCTGCCCAAGGCAGGCAATTACCAGGTGCGCGCCGACGCCGCCGGTTACACGGTCAGGCACATGGTCAACGTAGCGGAAAATCCGCAGGACGGACGCAAGCTCGCGGCAGCCGTGTTGACGTGGCCGCAGCAAGTCGCGGACGGACCGGGCGCATTCCAGTCGGGCCGCTGACTGCGCGTGCCGGGTGACGACATTCGCCCCGGCACTTCCCCTCCTGCACGCGGATGAGGATGCGCGCTTCCGGATTATTTCGGCGCGGTTGAGGGTGAAGTCGAGGCGGGCGGAGTGGTCGTCGTTGTCGTTCCGGTCGATGAGCCGCTTGTGCTGCTGCCCTTCTGTGTGCTGCTTGCGCCGCTCTGGATTTTTTCGCCGCCGCGTTCCACGTCCTTGCCGACTCCCTTCATGGTGTTGCATGCGGAGAGCCCTGCCGAGACGATCACGATGCCGAGTATGGAGATCAGTTTTTTCATGGTTTTTCCTTTCTGGTCGAGGAGTGACGTGTAGCCTTGTACCAAATGCAATGATCATGCCAAAGCGCATCGACAACATGATTGTGATTGCGCCACGCGCCGCGCACGCCGTTCAGCGGCTGCGGCCACGTTGCACGTACGCCGCCGCAGTGGATATGAGTCGGGTAACGGTGTCAATGTTCTGCGGATTGCGCAGCGTCAAGGCAAGCAGCGCGCTGGTTCCGGCGACGGTCGAGCGCGCGACGCGGCGCGGACCGATCACGACCACCGCCGCCACCGCTGCCGCACACAGAAGCGGATGCTCCTTCACCCAACCGACTGCTGCCATCGCGGCATTGTTGGCGGCGGTCTTGTACGGATGGGCGCGCTGCGACGGATCCGCGAGTGAAGCGGAGAAGCGCTGCACATGACGCGAACCGGAAGAGGAAGAGGAATCGGTGAGCTCGGCAGCATGCAATCGCGGATCACGGCTCACGGTGCGTTCAGGGACATAGGCACCACCGGGTTCGTCCGTCATGATGCGTCGATACTCGTCGCGGCTGGCCTGCATCCGTGACAGGATCGACTCCCTTTCGCTTTCAAGAAATTGCGCACGGCTCATATGTTCTCCTTGATGATGTCGATATCGCGTTGCAGCTCGCCGCGCAAGGATGTTGCGATTGATTGCGACTGAAAATGCTTCATGCAGATCCCCACGCAGATCGCCGCGATCACGCCGTAAAGCAGAACGACGGACCACGCCGCTGCCGCCCGGTATGGCGAATCCCAGAACGTGACGATGACCGCCAGTCCGAGGAAGATCGTCGCGAGCAGCGCGAACAGTCCGGCGACTGCGAAGCCGACCACCTTCACGCCGATGTCGTGTTCGCGAATCTTCACTTCGACCCGCAGCAGATCCATATAGTCGGTCATGCGATCCATCGCGAGCGCGGAGAGCAATCTGGACTTTCTCAGGGCCCAAAACATCGTGCGTTTTTTCATGAAAGATAAAAGGAAGTCGGTTGGACAATCAGGCGATACGCCTGCCGGCAACGATCAATGACGGTGCAACAGAAAGCCCAGCAACAATCCGGTGCCGACCGCTACCGCAACCGATTGCATCGGACGACCTTTCACGTATTCGGTGGTTGTTTCCATGCCGCGATTGAACTGGCGCGACGCTTCATTGGCAAGGCCCTTCGCCGTGGAACGGACCGAACTGAATTGCTGCATCATCTGCGCATGCGCCTTGGTCAGCTCGTCGTCGCTCATGCTCGGTGCGCGATCGATCAATGCGTCGAGGTCGTGCTTGATGTTCGACAGATCGCTGCGCATTTCAGCGGCGCTCCGACGCGCAGCGCCTTTTGCCTCGCGATAAGCGCCCTTGATGGCATTCGCGGCATCCGAACCGTTGCCTGGGGTGGAAGAGTGCAGTGTTGATTCCATGAGAAGCTCCTTTGAAAAATTTTCCAAACAAGAAAGAAAGTGAAGGGAATTCTTCATCGCGCCGAAATGCAGGACACCATGCCTCCCGCCTTGCATTGCCCGAAGAACTGTTTCTGCAGTTTATGAACATGCATATCGATCAAGAACAGCAAAGGATGTGCCACCTTGCATGCGGTAATGCTGCACATGCATATTCGCCAATGCGGGCGCTATCCTGAAAGACGCATGAAAAGTTCATGATTCAGCGAAAGCGTCGCGTGTTTGTATAAACCGCCTGTAATTTTTGCAAGGGCATCTATGCATTTTGTTCAATGTCCTTCGCAAAACAGCAGGAGGAAAATCCCGGTGCGAAACAATTGCATGTCGAGTCAAATGTCGTTCACATTGCCTCGATCCGTTCATCGCGCAGCACCTTCGCCGCATGTCGTCCGGCACCAGCGTAAATAACTTTACGGGTCTTCCTTTGTACTATCTCAATGAATCGACGAGAGCCATGTCCTAGAGTCCGAACATCCCGTATCGAACATCACGAACATCACGGCATTGCAAGCGCACGCATGCACAGTCCGTCATGCCGGGCGTAATCAAGCACCAGGGGAACATCGCATATCGCAGTGCACATCTCGTACACCTCATCGAGCGGTTCGATGCATGAAGATGACCGCTGACCGCTGCATCCCATCGGAGTGAGCACATGGAATGGCTTCATGGAATAGCAAAGCAGTCTCCGGAAACAGCGTTGTTCCTCTCGCTTGCCATGGGTTACTGGGTCGGCAAATTCCAGTTCGGAAAATTCCAGCTGGGCGGTGTTGCCGGTTCCCTGCTCGTCGCGGTGCTCATCAGCCAGATCGGCGTGTCAATCGATCCCGGCGTCAAATCGATACTCTTCGCCTTGTTCATCTATGCGGTCGGTTTCGATAGCGGTCCGCGATTCTTCCGCTCGCTCGGTCGGCAATCGATCAAGGAAATCATCCTCGCGGCAGTGCTTGCCGTCACCGGCCTCCTGACCGTGATTCTCGTGGCGAAATGGGGGCATCTGGACAAGGGGCTCGCCGCCGGTCTTGCCGCAGGGGGACTGACCCAATCCGCCATCATCGGAACTGCCGGCGACGCAATCGCGAAAATGGGATTGCCGGCCGATGAGGTGCAGCGCTTGCAAGCCAATGTCGCCATCGGCTATGCCGTGACCTACGTCTTCGGTTCCTTCGGTGCGATTCTCATCTGCGCGAACTTGCTGCCGCGATTCATGGGCCGCAGCATTCGCGACGATGCCATCAAGGCCGAAGCGGAATTGCTCAAGGGCGCGCCGGTTCTCGGGCCGGGCCAGCAACTCGCCGCACCCGAAATCGTCGGCCGGCTGTTTCGTGTCGGCGGCAGCGCCGGAAAAACGGTGGCCGAGGTGGAGCAGACGAGCGTTGATGCAGGCGTCACAATCGAACGCATCAAACGCGGCAATGCGCTGGTGGACGTCGCGCCGACCTTGCAGCTGCAGGCGGACGATATCGTGTTGCTGGTCGGGCGGCGTGCCGGCGTGGTCCGCGTTGCGGAGCGGCTGGGCACGGAGTTGCAGTCATCCAGCGGGATGGATCTCATCATGCAGACACGCGACGTGGCGCTGAAGAACCCGGCGTACACCAATCGCACCATCGGTGATATCCGGACTGCAACCGCCGCCAGTATTCGCCACGGCATCTATGTGCCGGCCATCAAGCGCGATGGCGCTCCCATCCCGATGACGCCCCACACTGTCGTTCAGTCTGGCGATCTCGTGACCTTGTATGGGGCCGAACAGGACGTCAAGCGCGTCGCCAAGGAGATCGGCGACGTCGTCATCAGCAGTGACAAGACCGATTTCGTGTATCACGGATTCGGCCTTGCGGTGGGCTTGCTGATTGGCTTGCTGGTGGTGCGCATCGGAGCGATTCCCTTGACGCTCGGTGCCGGCGGCGGTGCGCTGCTGTCAGGCTTGCTGTTCGGCTGGTACAGAGGGCGGCACATGACCATCGGGAATATGCCGTCCGGTGCTTCGCAGTTGCTGCGCGATTTTGGTCTGGCCGGATTCGTGGCCGCTGTCGGCTTGTCGTCCGGCCTGCAGGCGATCGAGACGATCAAGACCAGCGGCTTGTCGATCTTCCTTTGGGGTGTGGTCGTGACGGTGGTGCCGCTGATCATCACCATGCTGATTGGCCGCTACATACTTCGCTACGACAACGTCGCCGTGTTTGCCGGCGCGCTCTCCGGCTCGCGCAGTGCCAATCCGGCCTTCGGCGAAGTGCTGGACAAGGCCGAGAACGCCATCCCGACCGTTCCCTTTGCGATCACCTATGCGCTGGCGAACGTGTTCCTCACGCTGCTGGGGCCGCTGGTCGTTGCCTTCGCCTGAACACTGCCACGCGCCTCCCATTCACTCTTTTCATACAGGAGAATGACCGTGCCACATATCGATTACAGCAAGTACGCCAACCTGAGCCCTTTCGAGCTGAAGGATGAACTCATCAAGCTCGCGTCCGGTCATCCCGACATGGCCATGCTCAATGCCGGGCGCGGCAATCCGAATTTTCTGGCCACGCTCGCGCGACGGGCCTTCTTCCAGCTTGGACTGTTTGCCGTTTCGGAGGCCGAATACTCCTATTCCTACATGCCGGAGGGGATCGGCGGCCTGCCGAAGGCCAGGGATATCGGCATGCGCTTCCACATTTTTGTCGCGCACAACCGCGACAAGCCGGGCGTGGTGTTCCTTGAGCGCGCCGTGTCATACGTGCGCGATCAGCTTGGCATGCCGGAAGACGAATTCATTCTGGAAATGGTTGCCGGCGTTCTCGGATGCAATTACCCGGTACCGCCACGGATGCTGAAATGCAGCGAGCAAATCGTGCGGCACTACATCGTCACGGAAATGGTCGGCGGCAATCTCCCGATGAGCGATGTGGATTTGTTCGCCGTCGAAGGCGGCACGGCGGCAATGACCTACATCTTCAACACCATGCGCGAAAACAAGCTGATCGCGCCGGGCGACAGGATCGCCATCGGCATGCCGGCATTCACGCCGTATATCGAGATTCCGGAGCTGAACGACTATCGCCTGGAAGAGGTGCTGATCAATGCCGATCCGAACGCAAATTGGCAATACCCCGATGCCGAACTGGACAAGCTGCTTGATCCGAAGATCAAGGCATTCTTCGTGATCAACCCCAGCAATCCGCCCTCGGTGAAAATCGATGACAAAGGCCTCCAGCGCATCGCCGACATAGTGCGGACCAAGCGTCCCGATCTGATGGTGCTGACGGACGATGTCTACGGCACATTCGCGGACGGATTCCAGTCACTGTTCGCCATGCTGCCGCACAACACGATGCTGGTGTATTCCTTCTCCAAGTATTTCGGCGCGACCGGCTGGCGGCTCGGCGTGGTTGCGACGCACGCGGATAATGTGATGGACCGCACGATCGCGGCCTTGTCGGAAAGCGAGAAGAAGGAGCTTGACGAACGCTACGCGTCGCTGACGCCCGATGTCCGCGCCCTCAAATTCATCGACCGTCTGGTCGCGGACAGCCGCACGGTGGCGCTCAACCATACCGCCGGTCTATCGACTCCGCAACAGGTGCAGATGGTGATGTTCTCGCTGTTTTCGCTGATGGATCAGCAAGGCGCGTACAAGTCGGCGCTGAAGAAAATCATCCGCCACCGTGATACCGCGCTGTATCGCGAACTCGGCGTGGAGTCCGTGCGCGACGAAAACTTCGTCGATTACTACACCTTGCTCGATCTCGGTGACATCACGGAGAAGCTGTACGGGCGCGAATTCTCCGAATGGGTCATGAAGACGAAGAATCCCACCGAGATTCTGTTCCGCGTCGCCGACGAAACAGGCGTGGTGCTTTTGCCCGGCCGGGGTTTTGGCACGCTGCGTCCCGCCGCCCGCGCATCGCTGGCGAACCTCAACGAATACGAATACGCCAGCATCGGCCGCTCGCTGCGCAAACTCGCGGCGGAATACCACGAGCAGTTTCAGCAGGAACATGGTGGCGGCTCCAAGCCTCCGGCCAAGCCCGGGAACGGCGGCAAGAACAGATAGGCCGCCGCATTGGTCGGCCGGCTTGCAGGACGCATGTGCGGTGCATGATTGCGTCCTGCAAGAAGCATGAAGCGTTCATCGACTCCTCAAGGTCAGCCGTGGCGCAGCGCCGGTGCAATGGATGTCGCTGACGCGTTTCTGACTCCCAGTATCTTGACAACGTGCACCTGGCTGAAGGGCAGTTCCACTTCCACCATGCTATCCACCTCGCGTCCGATCAAGGCCAGTGCCAGCGGCGCAAGGATGGAAACGTGCGCCAGCGCCTGATTCGCATCCTGCGGGCAGACGATCGTCATCGCATGCTCACCGTCGTGTTCGATGCCTGTATAAGCGACTTCGGCATAGAGCGAGACGAAGTTTTTCTTCCGCGTGTTCTCGGGCAGGAGGATGGACGTCGAAATGATGTCGATCAGCGTTTCACCGCTGTTGAATCTCACATCCCGCACCCGCATCAGCTGCTCCGCAAGTCTACTCAATACGGTGGCATCGTCCTGCGTCAGGTAACGTTTGAATTTCATGGCAATAGGTCTCCGCTGCCTCGCGCGTGGAGGCAGAACTGTCAATGGAATGGCATTCGCCAGACGCGGCAAGGCATCGGCGAATCAGTTGGTATGTGAAGCGGGAGAGCTCGGAGAGTGGGTGTCAGGGCTGGCCGCCGGCCGCTCCTTCAGGCACTCGCCGAGCTCAAGAGAGGCAGGCGAGGTCTTTGGTGGATGTCTGCGCGCGGCGAACATCCGGCGCAGGAAAAAGGTGCGATGAAGCGCGCTTGATGGCCGCGCCGTCATGCGAAACCGACAGGCGCAACAGATCCCTGTTCAAGGCAGAACAGAAGCGATTCCGGGAAGAGAATGGCCTGATCACTTTTTCGGGGCGCGCAAGGTTGATGACGTCGGTCGAGTATAGCGATTTGGGGAACTTCGTCAACCTGCCGGGCCAGGAGAGACCGACGATTGCTGCGCACGGCGTGCATCGCCGAAGCACCTAAGCAGGTATGCAAAAGTTTTTTGACATCGAATTCATCCCCGCTAGCTGGCCAATTCGTAGGGTGCGTCCCACGCACCGTTCGCCTCTCGCAACTGGACGACATTGGCCCGTGCCAGGTGAGACGGTGCGTGGAACGCACCCTACGACATGTCAAAAACTTTTGCGGACCTGCTTAGTCCGGCACCTTCACCTTGAAGTACGCCTCGTTCGGTGGCGGATATGCCAGCTTCATCTCTTTCATCGTCTCAACGACAATTGACCCGATTGCAAGATTGCGATGGTCCTTGCTGTCGGCAGGGATCACGTACCACGGGGCGTGATCGGCATCGGTTTCATGGATGGCTTTGTCATACATCTGCTGGTAGTCATTCCAGTATTGGCGCTCCGCGAGATCGTTCGGATCGACTTTCCAGTGCTTGTCAGGATTGGCGAGGCGCGCTTCGAGCCGTTTCTTCTGTTCGGCCTTGGAGATGTGCAGGAAAAACTTGAGCAGCACCGTGCCATTCTCGGCGAGCATGTGTTCGAAATCGCGAATCTGCGCATAGCGGCGCTTGCGCTCCTTGTCGCCGATCAAGCCATGCACCGCCGGTACCAGCACGTCTTCATAATGACTGCGATTGAAGATGGCCATTTCTCCCTGGCCCGGGACTTCCTTGTGAATCCGCCACAGAAAATCATGCTCGCGCTCGACCGTCGTCGGCACCTTGAATGAAACGCAGCGCACGCCGAGCGGATCCAGTTCGCCGAACACCTTGCGAATCGTGCCGTCCTTGCCGCTGGTATCCATGCCTTGCAGCACGATCAGAATCTTGCGCCGATGCTCGGCATAGAAAATGTCCTGGTACTCGCCGATTTTCTTCGCGAGCTCCATCACCTGCCTTTCATCCCGCTCCTTGTCGCCCGTCGCAAGCGGTGCATCGGACGCGTCCTTGTCCCTGATTTTCTGCGTGCCCCTGGCACGGAAACGCTCGGCAGCTTTCATGTTTCACGGCCTTTCATCAGTGGATCAACAACACATTGAAGCGGAAGTGATGCCTGTGCTGGCGAGCGTGATCAAAGTGTTCCTTCCGCATTGCAAGGCAGCCGTAATATTGTGAACCTGAATCAAAACTGCTGTTCTGCATATTGTCGCGGTAAGCGGATCGATCGACAGCGCCACAGCGGAGTTGAATTGCGGATGCAGCACCGTGGAGAATATGACGAAGGCAAGGTCGTCACGGGCGAGTGCCATGCCCATGACGATTGCAAGGATGCCAGTGATCAGGATCAGCGACATTGGCACATTGCGTTTTTCTTGCGATGTGGCGTTTCCGGTGGTGGCAGAGCGGTGCAGGTCGGGGCTGTGTTTATTCGGCTATTCGTCAGTTTGAGAAACAGGTGCAGAGAAGGCCTCAGCCCGGCTTCTTAATCAGATACTTCGGCGACTCGACATATCCCTGCCGGTAATAGAAGCGATGGGCATCTTCGCGCCGTGAATTGCTGTGCACCTCGATGCTGTCGCAGCCGCGTTCGCGGGCCAGTTCGACGGTGCGCGCTTCGAGTGCGGCGCCGACACCTTCACTGCGGGCATTTTCGGAGACGCAGAAGTAGCTGATGCGGCAGTAATCTCCGGCAAGGGCAAGTTGCGGGATGAAATGGATCGAGATCACGCCGACCACTTCGCCGTTCCTTGTGGCGACGAGCAGTTCTTCGTCGGGGTGTGCGGTCAATTGCACGATGCGCCGTTCGATGTAGGAGGCGGCGTCGGGGTAGCCGAGTGCGTTCATCAGACCGGCGATGGGGCGGGAGTCGGCGAGCGTGGCCGTGCGGATGTCGATCATGGGAGTGTCCTGGGTTGGCGAAGGTTGCACTGCGGCACTATGTTCGCATATTCAGGGACGCGCATCCCGATTGTTCAATTGATCGAGCGGCGCACGTCTCCTACGGCAGCAGCACCGACAACTCCTGCGCCCCCTTCAACAATACCGGCAGGATATCGTCCTTCATCTTCTGCTGGCTCACGCGCGCCGCTTGCGTGCCGACGTTCAGCGCCGCGATGACATTGCCCGATGCGCCGCGTACGGGAACGGCGATGCTGCGCAAGCCGATTTCGAGTTCCTGTTCGAGGATCACGTAGCCGTTCTTGCGTGCGCTGCCGAGAATTTCCCTGAGGCCCTTTTCGGAGACGACGGTCTTGTCGGTCCAGGCCTTCAGTTCGACTCTCTTGAAGTACGCGTCCAGGTCCTCCTCCGGCTGGCAGGCGAGCAGCACGCGGCCGAGCGAGGTGCAGTACGCGGGCAGACGGCTGCCGGTGTTGAGTGCGACCGACATGATGCGCGAAGTGGCCGAGCGGGCCACGTAGAGCACTTCGTCCTCGTCGAGCACGGCCAGCGAGCATGATTCGTTGAGCGTGCGGCTGATGCTGTTGAGATAGGGCTGGGCGGCGAGCGTGAGCGGCGTCGAGGACAGATAGGAATAGCCGAGCGTGAGTATCTTGGGCTTGAGCGAGAAATTGTTCGCTTCGGAATCGACGTAGCCGAGTTGCTTCAGCGTGTGCAGGCAGCGGCGCACGGCCGCGCGCGGAATGCCGGTGCGGTGGCTGATCTGCGCGATGGTGAGGCTGCGGCGCTGGTCGCTGAAGGCGCGGATCACGGCCAATCCGCGCGCCAGCGAGGTCATGAAGCTGGGATCGGTGAGGGCGTCGATTTCTTCCGCGATGGTGAGCGGTTTCTTTGCTGCTGCATCCGCCGGTGCGTGGCCGGCTGCGGTGTTGGGCATGCTGTTTCCCTTTTATGCCGGCAAGCCGCCGGGCTGATGTGAGTGTTGGTTTTCGCGCGTCGAAAACAGGCTTTCTGTGTGCCGCGCGGAGTTGTTCGGCCATCGAACACATTTGCGAAAACCGCCTTGACGCTCGCTTGTTGCACTCGATACACTGCAATTGTGTTCTATAAACAAACATTAGTTCGATAATCGAACAATGTCAACATGAGCCGGATGCGAGTTGCAGGTTGTGCAAGCCCGCGAATGCGATGGCCGGAGACGTTATTCCGGCTGCATGGCAGGTTTGCACATGCAAACAGCTCCATACACAAGAGAAGCGAACGTGATCGATAAAATTTCAGAATCCCTGGAAGCTGCCGTATCCGACATCCGCGACGGCGCGACCGTGATGATCGGCGGCTTCGGCAACGCCGGCATGCCGTCCGCCTTGATCGATGCGCTGATTGCGCACGGCGCACGCGAGTTGACGATCGTCAACAACAATGCCGGCAACGGCGACACCGGACTGGCGGCGCTGATCGCGGCGAAGCGGGTGCGCAAGATCATCTGCTCGTTCCCGCGCCAGGTCGATTCCCATCATTTCGACGCGGCGTTCCGCGCCGGCGAAATCGAGCTGGAACTGACGCCGCAAGGCAACCTGGCCGAGCGTATTCGTGCCGCAGGCGCGGGCATCGGCGGTTTCTTCACGCCGACCGGCTACGGCACGCTGTTGGCAGAAGGCAAGGAAACGCGCGTGATCAACGGCCGCAACTATGTGCTGGAGTCGCCGATCCACGCCGACTTCGCACTGATCAAGGCGCACAAGGGCGACCGCTGGGGCAACCTGGTCTATCGCAAGACAGCGCGCAATTTCGGTCCCATCATGGCGATGGCGGCCAAGTGCACGATTGCGCAAGTCAATGAAGTCGTCGAACTCGGCGAACTCGATCCGGAAACGATCGTGACTCCGGGGATTTTTGTTCAGCGCGTGGTACTGCAAGGGAGGCCGGCATGAAACGTTTGACCCGCGACCAGATCGCCGCGCGCGTGGCGCAGGATATCTCTGAAGGCGCATATGTGAACCTCGGCATCGGCCTGCCCACCATGGTCGCCAACTATCTGCCGAAGGAACGTGAAATCTTCCTGCACAGCGAGAACGGCTTGCTCGGCATGGGGCCGGCACCTGCGCCCGGCGAGGAAGATGAAGACCTGATCAACGCCGGCAAGCAGCCGGTCACGCTGCTGAAGGGCGGTGCGTATTTCCACCACGCCGATTCGTTCGCAATGATGCGCGGCGGGCATCTGGACATCTGCGTGCTCGGCGCATTCCAGGTGTCGGCTACGGGCGACTTGGCGAACTGGCACACCGGTGCGCCGGATGCAATCCCCGCGGTTGGCGGCGCGATGGACCTGGCGGTCGGCGCGAAGCAGGTGTTCGTGATGATGGAGCATCAGACCAAGACCGGCGAGAGCAAGGTCGTGGCGCAATGCAGCTATCCGCTGACGGGTGTCGGCTGCGTGAACCGCATCTATACCGATCTGGCAGTGCTCGACGTGACGCCGGACGGATTGGCCGTGCGCGAGAAGATTGCCGATATATCGTTCGAAGAATTGCAGACGATTACCGGCGTGCCCTTGATCGATCGGACGGCGTCCTGACCGATTGAGTCAGTCGATGAGCCCGTCGAGATCATCATCATTCCGAGTGAAACGATGAATCCCGGCGCGGTTCGTGCGATGGAGGATTCGTTGAGAATTCGCTGTGGCCGCCTTTGATCAAGAAACGCAATAGGTATTATCAAGATTCACGGTTGACGCAATAAGGCTTCAACTTGAAACTGCACCCCAAACTTATTCATGGAGATGACCATGACCCAAGCCTTTATTTGTGACGCAATCCGCACCCCCATCGGCCGTTACGGCGGCGCGTTGAAGGACGTGCGGGCCGACGACCTCGGCGCGGTGCCGCTGCGTGCGCTGATGGCGCGCAATCCCGATGTGGATTGGAACGCGGTGCAGGA
The DNA here is from genome assembly GCF_003590875.1 of Noviherbaspirillum cavernae. NCBI lineage: Bacteria > Pseudomonadati > Pseudomonadota > Betaproteobacteria > Burkholderiales > Oxalobacteraceae > Noviherbaspirillum > Noviherbaspirillum cavernae. Next base: position 2,633,168 of record NZ_QYUN01000002.1, on the reverse strand, counting down.
CGTGATTTACGGCTGCGCCAACCAGGCCGGCGAAGACAACCGCAACGTGGCGCGCATGTCCGCGCTGCTGGCCGGTCTGCCGCAGGAAATCGGCGGTTCGACCATCAACCGCCTGTGCGGTTCGGGCATGGATGCGCTCGGTACCGCCGCGCGCGCCATCAAGTCGGGCGAAACGAGCCTGATGATCGCCGGCGGCGTCGAGTCGATGACCCGCGCGCCGTTCGTGATGGGCAAGGCCGACAGCGCGTTCTCGCGCAACGCCGGCATCTTCGATACCACCATCGGCTGGCGTTTCATCAATCCGCAGATGAAGGCGCTGTACGGCGTCGATTCCATGCCGGAAACCGCAGAGAACGTCGCCGTCGACTACAAGATCAGCCGCGAAGACCAGGACAGATTCGCCGTGGCGAGCCAGAACAAGGCTGCCGCCGCGCAGCAGAACGGCACGCTGGCACAGGAAATCACGCCGGTCGTGATCCCGCAGAAGAAGGGCGATCCGGTCACGGTGTCGCAGGACGAGCATCCGCGCGCGACCAGCATGGAAGCGCTTGCGAAACTGAAAGGCGTGGTGCGCGCTGATGGCTCGGTGACCGCAGGCAATGCCTCCGGCGTGAACGACGGCGCATGCGCCTTGCTGCTGGCCGATGAGGCATCGGCGTCGCGCTTCGGCCTGACGCCGCGCGCCCGCATTGTCGGCATGGCGACCGCAGGCGTTGCGCCGCGCGTCATGGGCATCGGCCCGGCGCCGGCATCGCAGAAGCTGCTGCAGCAGCTTGGCCTGACCATCGACCAGATGGACGTGATCGAATTGAACGAGGCATTCGCGGCGCAAGGCCTTGCCGTGCTGCGCATGCTGGGCGTGCAGGACAACGATCCGCGCGTGAATCCGAACGGCGGCGCGATTGCGCTCGGCCACCCGCTCGGCATGAGCGGCGCGCGTCTGGTGACGACCGCGATGTACCAGCTGCACCGCACCGGCGGCCGCTACGCGCTGTGCACCATGTGCATCGGCGTGGGGCAGGGGATTGCAATGGTGATCGAGCGGGTTTGATCGCTCGGTCATTGTGAATCGTCGTGCCGGTGGCATGAGAGGAATCTCGAACCGCGCCGTTGCGTGGGAGTTCGAGGTTCTTCATGGTCGTTCGGCATGGCACGCAGCATAAGAGCGTCTAACAAAATGAAGCGAAGCGGTTCTGAGTAGACGCGCCGCCGCAGACAGTACAACTGTACGGCAAGGCGGCGCAACACCCTCAGAATCATTTTGTTAGACGCTCTAAGAAACACAGCACCATATTTGAAGGAGCAAGCAATGTCGGAAATCGCGCAATACCGCCGGCCGTACTGGGACACCCAACCGGAATATCTTTGCGAATCCTATGCGTCGACGCAGAAACGTTCGCCGTCCAAGCCACTGATCCTGTTGCCGCAAACGCTGTCCGAGGTGACGGGTCCGGTGTTCGGTCACGACACGGTCAAGCTCGGTGACAATGATCTGACCCACCATCACGCCGGCGAACCGATCGGCGAACGCATCATCGTCAGCGGCCGCGTGCTCGACGAAAACGGCCAGCCGGTGCGCAATCAGCTGATCGAGGCATGGCAGGCCAATGCCGCCGGCCGGTATCTGCACAAGAACGATCAGCATGATGCGCCGCTCGATCCGAACTTCACCGGCAACGGCCGCACCATGACCGATTCGGAAGGGCGCTACGAGTTCCTGACCATCAAGCCCGGTGCCTACCCGTGGCGCAACCATCACAATGCATGGCGTCCGGCGCATATTCATTTCTCGCTGTTCGGCAATGCCTTTGCGACCCGTCTGGTGACGCAGATGTACTTCCCGGGCGATCCCTTGCTGCCGTTCGATCCGATTTTCAACTGCACCGCTGACGAGAAATCGCGCAACCGGCTGATCTCCTCTTTCGATTGGGAAAAGACCAGCCCGGAATACGCGCTCGCCTACCGTTTCGATATCGTGCTGCGCGGACGCGACGCCACGCCAATGGAGAAGTAACATGAGCCTGCAAATGACCGCATCGCAGACCGTCGGCCCCTACCTGCATATCGGACTCGACGGCTTGAATACCGATAACCTCGTCGGCGAGGGCGTGACTGGTGAACGCATCGTGCTGCAGGGACGCGTGTTCGACGGCAACGGCAAGATTGTCCCGGACGGCATGATCGAAATCTGGCAAGCCAATGCCCACGGCAAGTACGCGCATCCGGACGACACGCGCGAGCTGCCCGTCGAAGCCGGCTTCAAGGGCTTCGGCCGCATCTCGACCGATGCCGAAGGCGGATTCCGCTTCACCACCATCAAGCCGGGCCGCGTGCCGGGACCGGGTGGCGCGCTGCAGGCGCCGCACATCGTGGTGTCGGTGTTTGCGCGCGGCCTGACCAAGCGGCTTGCGACCCGCGTGTATTTCGCGGATGAGGCGAGCAATGCCGACGATCCGATCCTGAAACTCGTTCCCGCCGAACGGCGCGCTACGCTCATCGCGAAGCGCACGGGCGACGGCGTGTACGAATGGAATGTCGCGATCCAGGGCGATTCCAGCGGAAACGACGAGACAGTGTTTTTCGATGTATAGAAGAGACCATTCTCTTCGGAAGCAGTCCGGGTGCTGGCGGCTCAACCGTTGTTGTGCGGGCAGATGAACGATGTGCAGGGCATCTGTCACAATGTCTGAAGTCAGCAGCATGTTCGACGTGCTCCATGCTCCCGCTCTTGCAAGGATCGGGAGCATGATGCATGTTTGTCTGAATTGCATGTGGTGCGCCTGATTTCCGGAACAGACAAATGACATTCAATCCACTATCCAGTCTCACCGGCCCGATGTCCTCCACACCGGCAATGCTGGAGGCGTTTTCCGCCCGCGCATGCGTGCAGGGCATGCTCGATTTCGAAGCGGCGCTGTCCCGCGCCGAAATCCGCGCCGGCGTCATCCCGACGGAAGTGGGTGCGATCGGCGCTGCATGCGATGCCGCACGCATCGACTTCGAGAAGCTCGGCAACGCCGCCGCATCGGCCGGCAATCTCGCGATCCCGCTGGTCAAGCAGTTGACCGCGTTGGTGGCCGCCGGCGACAAGGAAGCCGCCAAGTACGTGCACTGGGGCGCGACCAGCCAGGACGTCATCGACACCGGACTGGTGCTGCAGCTGCGCCATGCGCTCGATCTGATCGACGCCGATCTGGAACAACTCGCCGCCGCGCTGGCGGCGCTCGCGCTGCGGCATCGCGACACGCCGATGGTCGGACGCACCTGGATGCAGCACGCGCTGCCCATCACCTTCGGTTTGAAAGCCGCCGGCTGGCTCGACGGCGTGATGCGTCATCAGGAACGACTGACGGCGCTGCGTTCGCGCGTGCTGGTCCTGCAGTTCGGCGGCGCGGCTGGCACGCTGGCCAGCCTCGGCGCGCAAGGCATGCAGGTATCCGAAGCCCTGGCGGAGGAATTGCAACTCGCCTTGCCCGATATGCCTTGGCACACGCAACGCGACCGCGTCACGGAAGTCGCGGCGGCGCTCGGCATGCTGGCAGGCTCGCTCGGCAAGATGGCGCGCGATATTTCGCTCTGCATGCAAACCGATGTGGCTGAACTCGCCGAACCCGCAGGGGAAGGGCGTGGCGGCTCATCGACCATGCCGCACAAGCGCAATCCCGTCGGTTCTGCGGTGGCACTGACTGCCGCAGTGCGCGTGCCCGCGCTGGTGTCCGTGATGTTGTCGGGCATGGTGCAGGAGCACGAGCGCGCCCTGGGCGGCTGGCAGGCCGAGTGGGACACCCTGCCGGAAATCTTCCAGCTCACCGCAGGCGCACTGCAACAGATGACGCAGGTCGCGTCCGGCCTCGCGGTCGATGCCGCGCGCATGCGCAAGAACCTCGACGCGACCGGCGGCCAGATCATGGCCGAGGCGGTCACGCTCGCGCTCGGCGCGAAGATCGGCCGCATGGCCGCGCATCAACTGGTGGAAAAGGCATGCCATCGCGCCAGCCAGTCCGGTCAGCATCTGCGTGAAGTGCTGCTATCCGACTCCGCGATCAGCGCGGAGCTGTCGGCACAGGACATCGACCGTCTGCTCGATCCCTCCGCTTATCTCGGTCAGGCCGGCGCATTCGTCGACCGTGTTCTCCAATCCCGTCAACGACACAACGGCCGCGAGAGCGGCTCCGAAAGGTAACCATCATGCCCTTTCTCGATACGCATCATGTGCGCCTGCATTACCAGATCGACGGACTCGAAGAGGGCCCGTGGTTGATCCTGTCGAATTCGCTCGGCACACAACTTGACATGTGGGCGCCGCAGATGCCGGCGCTGCGCAAGCGCTTCCGCGTGCTGCGCTACGACACGCGCGGCCACGGACAATCCAGTGTGCCACCCGGTCCCTACACCATTGCGAAACTGGGCGACGACGTCATTGCGCTGATGGATCATTTGCAGATCGACCGCGCGCATTTCTGCGGTCTGTCGATGGGCGGCATGATCGGCATGTGGCTGGGTGCGAACCGCGCTGCGCGCATCAACCGGCTGGTGCTGTGCAATACCGCCGCGCTGATCGGCCCGCCGGAGCTGTGGAATACCCGTATCGCCAAGGTCAACAGCGAAGGCATGGGGGCCATCGTGCCGGCGGTGATCGACCGCTGGTTCACGCCGGAATTCCAGAAAAGCGCACACAACGAAGTGGACCTGGTGCGCAAGATGCTGCTGCACACGCATACCGTCGGCTACGCTGCCAATTGCGCCGCGGTGCGCGACATGGACCTGCGCGAGTCGCTGTTCGCGGTGCGCGCGCCGACGCTGGTGATCGCAGGTGCCTACGATGCGGCCACTCCGCCGCAGGACAGCAGGCTGGTTGCCGACCGCATCGCGCATGCGCGCTATGTGAGTCTGGAAGCGGCACACCTGTCGAACTGGGAAGTTGCCGACGAATTTACCGACACGCTGGTCGGATTCTTGACAGAAGGAGCATGAGATGGATGAGCAGGAACGGCACGCCAAGGGGATGGAAGTGCGCCGCGCCGTGTTGGGCAGCGCGCACGTCGATCGCGCGCAGGCCAATCTGAACGAATTGAACAGCGAGTTCCAGAACCTGATCACGCGCTACGCGTGGGGAGAAATCTGGACGCGCCCGGGCTTGCCGCGCCACACGCGCAGCCTTCTGACCATCATGGCGATGGTGGCGCTGAACCGCGAAGAGGAATTGAAACTGCACTTGCGCGCCGCATCCAACAACGGGGTGTCGCGCGACGAGATCAAGGAAGTGCTGCTGCAGGCCGCCGTCTATTGCGGTGTGCCTGCGGCGAACTCGGCATTCCATATGGCGCAGGACGTGTTCCGGCAGATGGACGAGGCAGCGGGGAAGTAGCAGGGCGTAGGGCGGGTCCCACCCGCCGGGACAGGGATACGGCGGTCTCGGCGGGTGGAACCCGCCCTACGCAAGCTCGCGTTCAAGCGAGATTGGTAACGGGACAGATGCCGGGCGGGCCCAACCCGCTCCGGCAGGACAATATTAGTAACGAGATAGGAGGAGACAGCATCATGCATAAATTCACCAGTACCAGAAGAAGGTGGTCATGATGGGTAATTTGATTGGCGTATTGTTCGACGGCGTTGCCTACGGCAGCCTGTTATTTCTCATCAGCGTCGGCCTGTCGATCACGATGGGCCTGATGAACTTCATCAACCTCGCGCACGGCGCGTTCGCGATGCTCGGCGGCTACATCTGCGTGATGTTGATGACCAGGATGGGCATTCCCTTCCTGGCATCGCTGCCGATCGCATTCGTCGGCAGCGCGATCGCCGGCCTCGTGCTGGAACGCACGCTGTACCGCCGCCTGTACAAGGCAAGCCATCTCGACCAGGTGCTGTTCTCGATCGGCCTGACCTTCATGGCGATGGCCGCCGCGACCTATGTGTGGGGACCGCAGCAGCAGCCGGTGCAACTGCCCGAGTGGCTGCGCGGACAGGTGTCGCTGTTCGGCCTCGAGGTCGGCGCGTACCGCCTGTTCATGATCGGCGTCGTGGTCGTCATCACGCTGGCGCTGGGATTCCTGATTGAGCGCACCCGCTTCGGCGCGCAGATCCGCGCCTCGGTGGACAACCAGGCTGCGTCCGCCGGTCTGGGCATCAACGTCAGCCGCGTGTTCAGCCTCACCTTCGCACTGGGCTCCGGCATGGCCGGCCTCGGTGGCGGGCTGGGCATCGATATCCTCGGCCTCGATCCGGCTTTCCCGATCAAGTACATGGTGTACTTCCTGCTGGTGGTCGCCGTCGGCGGCGCGGGCACGATCAAGGGACCGCTGCTTGCCGCGCTGATCCTCGGCATCTTCGACGTCGCCGGCAAATATTACGTGCCGTCGATTGGCGCATTCGTCATCTACGGCCTGATGGTAGTGCTGCTGCTGCTGTTCCCGGCTGGTCTGCTCGGGAGGCGTACATGAAACCGACCACCATTTCTTCCACAATGAGCGCGGTGAAACCAGTGCAAACGAACTCAACACAATTCCGCCTGCCGAACGACCGCTGGCGTCCGCTGGAAATCCTGTTCTGGCTGATTCCGATCGCGTTCTACTTCCTGTTCTCCGGCTATCTGGTGCTGGGCAGCCAGATCATGATCGTCGGCCTGTTCGCGGTGTCGCTCGACCTGATCCTCGGCTACGCCGGCATCGTGTCGCTGGGCCACGCGGCCTTCTTCGGCCTCGGTGCCTACGCCGCCGGTTTGCTGGCGGTGCACGGCTGGACCGAACCGCTGACCGGCTTGCTGGTCGCGGCCGTGGTGACTGCCGTGTTCGGCTATCTGACCAGCTTCCTTGTCGTTCGCGGTCAGGATCTGACGCGCCTGATGGTGACGCTCGGCATCGGCCTGATGCTGTTCGAGGCAGCCAACAAGGCGGCCTTCATCACCGGCGGTGTCGATGGCTTGCAGGGCATCGTGATGGGCAAGATTTTCGGCGTGTTCGAGTTCGACCTGTACGGCAAGGTGGCCTTCATCTATAGCGGCATCGTGCTGTTCATCGTGTTCGTCATCCTGCGCCGCGTGATGAATTCGCCGTTCGGCCTGGGCCTGATCGGCATCCGCGAAGGCGGCCGCCGCATGCCGGCCATCGGTGCCAACGTCAACCAGCGTCTGACCGTGGTCTTCACGCTCGGTGCGGCGGTGGCAGGGATTGCCGGTGCATTGCTCGCGCAAACCACCCAGTTCGTCGGCCTGGATTCGCTGGGCTTCTCCCGTTCGGCAGAGCTGGTCATCATCCTCGTGCTCGGCGGTACCGGTCGCTTGTACGGCGGTCTGATCGGCGCAGCGGTGTTCATGGTTGCGCAGGACTATATCGCCGGCCTCAACCCGGTTTACTGGCAATTCTGGATCGGTTTGCTGCTGATCGTGATCGTGCTGTTCGCACGCGGCGGCATCATGGGCGGCGTCGTCGCCATCGTGGAAAATATCAAGCAACGCGCAGCAGGAGGACGCAAATGAGCACGACACTGCCGAACACTACATTGCGCACGGAAGGACTGTCCAAACAGTGGGGCGCGTTCAAGGCCAACAGCGATGTCAGCCTGACGTTCCAGCCAGGCGCGCGCCATGCGCTGATCGGGCCGAACGGCGCGGGCAAGACCACCTTCATCAACCTGCTGACCGGCTTTTTCGCACCCACCAGCGGCAAGGTGTTCTTCGGCGACGAAGACATCACGGCGCTGCCGCAGCACAAGCGCGTCAAGCTCGGCATGACCCGCACGTTCCAGATCAATACGCTGTTCGCCGGATTGACTGTGCTGGAATCGGTCGTGCTGGCGATCAATGAACGCAAGGGCATGCAATTCGTCTGGTACAAGACCGTTGCCCAGGAAAGCGCGACGATCGACGAAGCGATGGAGCTGCTCACGCTGCTCAAGCTGGAGCGCGACGCCGACACCATCACGCGCAGCCTGCCGTACGGCAAGCAGCGTCTGGTGGAAATCGCGCTGGCACTGGCGACCAAGCCCAAGGTGCTGCTGCTGGACGAACCCGCCGCGGGCATCCCGTCGGCGGAAAGCGCGGAGCTGTTCGACGTCATCGCGCGCCTGCCGCGCGAGGTGACCGTCGTTTTCATCGAGCACGACATGAATCTGGTGTTCCGCTTTGCCGAGCGCATCACGGTGCTGGTCGGCGGCAAGGTGCTGACGGAAGGGACGCCCGCGGAAATTGCAGCCGACCCGCGGGTCAAGGAAGTGTATCTGGGAGAAGCGGAACATGAGTGAATTGCTCGCGCTGGACAACGTCACGGCCGGCTATGGTGAATCGGTCGTCCTCGAAGGAATTTCGTTTGCAATGCAGGAAGGCGACAGCCTCGCCCTGCTCGGACGCAACGGCGTCGGCAAGACCAGCCTGCTGGTCACGCTGATGGGCCTGACCCGCATGCACGGCGGCAAGATCCGCTGGCAGGGCGGCGACATCGCGCGCGTACCGACCTACCTGCGCGCACACGCAGGACTCGGCTGGGTGCCGCAGGAACGCTTCATGTTTCCGTCGCTGACGGTCGAGGAGCACCTGACCGTCGTCGCACGGCCGGGCGAATGGGACGTGAAGAAGATTTATGAAATCTTCCCGCGCCTGCAGGAACGCCGCAACAACATGGGCAACCAGCTCTCCGGCGGCGAACAGCAGATGCTCGCGATCGCGCGCGCGCTGATGGTCAACCCGAAGCTGCTGCTGCTGGACGAACCGATGGAAGGCCTTGCCCCGATCATCGTGCAGGAATTGATGCGCGTGATCCGCCAGCTGGTCGTCGACAAGGGCATGTCCGTCATCGTCGTCGAACAGCACGCACGACTGGCGCTCTCGATCACCAAGCGCGCCATCGTGCTCGACCGCGGTCAGATCGTCCACGAGTCGGACAGCGAGAGTCTGATGCAGGACAAGGACAAGCTGGACCGCCTGGTGGCCGTCGCGCACTGACGCGCTTCGATTGATTTTCCCCTCCATGACACGTGGACCGGTCGGTCCACGTCGTCGTCCTCTCCCGCTTCCCCGCCTTCGCCGCCATCCAGCAAGTCCCCGCCGCATGTCCGTGGCGTCGGATTGCTTGCCGCTTTTTGCCGTTTGATTAATACTGTGCAAAATTGCCAGATGTGCCGGGAAAACCAGTATCGGCGCGGCTTTTGACGATTCCGTCGGTGCCACGTTATACAGCAGGCGCCGTGTTATACGGACAGGTCGTGCTGTATAAATCGAGTTATGCATAAGAGGCATCCCCTGTGAATTTCCCTCTAGAACTGACAGCGCAAATTAACAGCCACAACGGCAACTTCACCCGTATGTTCACTTTGAACCGAGGCCTTACAGTTCTGCTTGGACCAAACGGATCTGGTAAGACACACATTCTTAGGGGACTAAAGAACAGTCTTAACCAGCACATGAATGGTAAGCATGTGCGGTTCCTCTCAGCTGGTCGCATGGGGATGTTGGAGCAGTTCAGATCAGACTTCGATGGGCATCGTGGTGGCTCTCCAATGTATGACGAAGCAACCTATGGCAGCAAAGGAGATGCTGCTCGCAGACATCGGATGGAAACCTTAAATGGGGATTTCCAAACGCTCGCGGAGCGGGCTGACATTCTGATAAAAATTCAGGAGCGACTTAGAAAGCTATTTAAGAGAGACGTTCTTATTGACTGGGATGGTGGGAACTTAAAAATTTCATTTTCCCGCTTAGACATAGAAGCCAAACCATACTCTTCGGGCCGCGAGGCATCCGGCCTAATGCAATTGGTTGGAATACTTGCGGCTCTGTATGACGATGATGTCGGCGCACTTCTTCTCGATGAACCCGAGGTGTCGTTGCATCCTCAGTTGCAGGCGTTTCTTTTGAATGAAATCCTTCGTGTTTCGGGGCATCCGGCAGCCGGAGCCAACAAGAAGATCGTAATCATTGCGACGCACTCAACGGAAATGCTCCAAATTCAAAGACCAGAAGACTTGTTATCTCTTGTCTTCTGTTATGACCTTATGACTGACCCCGTTCAGATTCCGGCCGATGCTGGTGAGCTAAAAAATAAGAAAGTACAAAGTCTAATTGCTCGCCTGGGCCAAGAGCATAAGTTGTCGCTATTTTCCAAACGTCCTCTACTTGTTGAAGGGCCTTCTGACGTAATCATATGCAGTGCCCTAGCGAGCAAGCTAGATATGCATCTCGAAGCCGCCGGATCACAGCTTCTTCCTGTCATCGGCAAGGGGCAAATGCCAGCCGTTGCAAAATTGCTGAGGCTGCTAGGAAAGACTCCAGTGGCATTGGCTGACGCGGATGGATTTGCTGATGGGGTTGATCTGGCCAGCTCCTACCTCATCGACAACCCTGACGCAGATAAGCACGCTAGCTCATTGGGGTTTCCTTCCGCGCAACAAATGTCTGGAGCGATTTTCGCGGATTTCTGCAAATTGGTGGATAGTCGGTGGGGCGAAGTTTCCGCCAGCGCCGAGGTGCATCCATATTGGGTGAATAGGAATGCCGATGAGGAAACTCAAGCAAAGCGCCGGGCTGCTTTTTGTACGCTATTTACATGCACCGACAATGAACTAACGCAGTTGGCAACCGACAGCGCTTGGGCGAGCATAAAACATCGACTTGTGGCATTGCTTGACTTGCTGGAGCAATGCGGTCTGTTCGTTTTGCGTAGGGGATCAATTGAGTCTTACTACCTAAATTCAGATCGTTTCACTTCGATCGGTAAACCAAGTGCAGCTGTTAGCGAAATCGACGCCCTCACTCCGTTTACCGCCGATGATGTCTCCTCCGCATATTTTGATGTAGTGCGATGTATTCGCTATGCCTCAAACGCCGAAGCAATTTGTGAGGCGGATGCGTTGAGGGACCTTCTGCTTTCAGTGGTTGCGCCCGCACATGCCAGATTCAAGAGCGGCGACTCCTCACCCAACTTCAACTTGCTAGCCCGATCAATACTAGGTGAGAGATCAAAATTATTTTCGCTGGCTATTAAAGGAGAAAAGCTCGTTGTTTCGATTGAGAGCAAGATTCTCAGCGTCCAAGGTTTTCCTGTAGAAATTGGAAAGGACGATGACGTTCTGAAATGTATTAATTCGGCGCTTGCAACCAATGCATAACCCGGCAGTCGAGCGGACGCTTCACCAACCGGCTCAGCGCCGCTCACTTCTACGTTGGACATCAAAGGAATTTCGAAATGGAAAAAGCTGACGTGTCTACATTCGAATCAAAGCTGCTTCGCCCGACAAAACCGGGTAACGATGATTCATGGGCTTTTCTTGTTCTGCCAAAAAGCGCAAGTGACACGTTGCCAAGGCGTGGCAGGACGTCGGTCGAGGGCACCATCAACGGGTACCTCTTTCAAGCCACGCTTGAACCGGATGGTCAGTTAAGCCATTGGCTCAAGGTGAGCAAGGGACTGCGTGAGGCTGCCTGCGCGAACATTGGCGAAATGGTTGCGATCCAAATTTCACCGGCCAATCCAGAGCCGGAACCGCAGCTGCCGGATGATCTGCAGGAAGCTCTCGCTGTCTCTCCGGCAGCCAAGGCTGCCTGGGAGGACACCACGACCATCGCACGTGTCGATTGGGTCCACTGGATTGAATCTGCGAAGCAGGCCAAGACTCGAAAACAGCGGGTGGAAAACGCCTGCGACATGCTTTCTTCGGGCAAGAAGCGTGTCTGCTGCTTTGATCAATCGGGCTTCTATAGCAAGAGCCTCAGCGCACCTCAGGCAGCGGACTAGCGGCATGGAGTCGTATACGCCCAACAAAGCGCTGCAGCCGACCATCAACTCGCTACGCGGTTTGCCGTCGGCTGAGCTTCGGCTGTGCAGAGACCGTTCGCAGGAGTAGGCAGGACACGCGCTGCAGAGCGCCCCGAACAGCCATCCTCAGCCACTGCCAACATCCTCCGACAACGATAAAAAAAACGGCATGCCCTTTATGAGCATGCCGCTTCTCTTTCTCCCTTCGCCTGAAGGTGGCTCTTGCAATGAGCCGCTCCCTCTTCGGGAATTACTTGCCCGGATCCTTCACATCCACGAACTTGTCGAACTCGATGTTATACGGCTCGCCGTTGACCTTCTCGACGCGGCGGATATACACGGTCTGCACTGCGTCGCGTGTTGCCGGATCGATGGTCAGCGGGCCGCGCGGGCTGTTGATCTTCATGCCTTTCAGCACGGCCATTGCCTTGTCGCCGTCGATCTTGCCGTTCAGCTTCTTCGACACTTCGTAGATCGCATGCATGCCGTCATAGGCGGCTACCGCCATGAAGTTCGGACGGCCGCCTTGCGGGTTGGCTTCGGCGAAGCTCTTCAGGAAGGCCTTGTTCTCTGGCGAGTTGTGCGCGGCGGAGTAGTGGAACGAGGTGATCACGCCCAGCACCGCGTCGCCCATGGCCGGCAGCACGTGGTCGTCGGTCAGGTCGCCGGTGGCGATGACCTTGATGCCGGCCTCGGCCAGACCGCGCTCGCGATAGCCCTTCATGAAGGCGATGCTTTGTTCGCCGGCCGGCACGAAGATGAACACGGCTTCCGGCTTGGCATCCTTGATGCGCTGGATGAACGGCGAGAATTCCGGATTCTTCAGCGGGACGCGGATCGATTCGACGATCTGGCCGCCGCCGCCCACGAAGTTGGTCTTGAATGCAGTTTCAGCGTCGATACCGGGGCCGTAGTCGGCCACCAGCGTGACGACGCGCTTCATGCCGGTCTTCAACGCCCATGTCGCCATCGGTGCCGAAATCTGCGGCAGGGTCATCGACACGCGGGCGATGTAGTTCGACTTGGTGGTGATGACGGAAGTGGCCGCGTTCATGATGATCATCGGCTTCTTGGCTTGTTCCGCGATCGGCGCGACGGCCAGTGCTTCAGGCGTCAGACCGAAGCCGGCGAGGAAGTCCACCTTGTCGCGTACCACGAGTTCCTGCGCGAGGCGCTTGGCGACTTCCGGCACCGGGCCGGTGGTGTCCTTCATGATGATTTCGATCTTCTTGCCGGCGACCTTGTCGCCGTGCTGCTTCATGTAGGCCTTGATGCCGCCTTCCATCTGCTTGCCGTAGTCGGCGAAGGGTCCGGAGAAGGGCGCGACCAGGCCGATCTTGATCGTTTCTTGCGCATGAGCGGCCAGCGGTAGGATGCCCGCCATGCCGAGTGCTGCGAGGACGGTTAATTTCTTCATGAGTTTCATTGTCTCTCCTGGAGGTGACCTGTTGATTGATGTCTTGTGCGATCGATGCCGCGTTTCTGCCAAATGGTGCAGCAGGACACGCCGCCCATGGCGGTCATCATAGCGGATCGGGGTTCGATAATCAGCGGACGGTGCGATTAACGAACGGTTTGTGTAATTCATGCAAACCCGATACTGCAGCCTATTCGATCCGCTCGTAAGGCAGGCCCACGTAATTCTCCGCGATCGTCGTGCGTCCTGCCACCGAGCTCGTATAGTAATCCAGCTCCGCGAGCTGGATACGCTGAGTGAAGGCGTCGTCGGAAAACTTGTGCAGCACGGAAGTCATCCACCACGAGAAGCGCTCGGCCTTCCAGATGCGGCGCAGGCAGAGTTCGGAATACTGGTCGAGCAGGTCGGTGCGCCCGTCGTGGTAGGCCTTGCGCAGCACATGGTACAGGTTGTGCACATCGCTGGCGGCGAGGTTCAAGCCCTTCGCGCCGGTCGGCGGCACGATATGCGCGGCGTCGCCGACCAGGAACAGGCGGCCGAATTTCATCGGCTCCGCGACGAAGCTGCGCAAGGGGGCAATGCTCTTTTCAATCGAGGGGCCGGTGACGAGCGAGGCAGCGGCGTCGTCCGGCAGGCGCGCCTTCAGCTCGTCCCAGAAGCGCTCGTCGGACCACGACTCGACCTTGTCCTCGATCGGGCATTGCACGTAGTAGCGGCTCAACACATCGGAACGCATGCTGCACAGCGCAAAGCCGCGTTCATGATTGGCATAGATCAGCTCATGCGAGACCGGCGGCGTTTCCGACAGGATGCCGAGCCAGCCGAAGGGGTAGACGCGTTCGAAGGTCTTGATGGCATCCTTCGGCACGGATTGGCGCGACACGCCGTGGAAGCCGTCGCAGCCAGCGATGTAGTCGCACTCCAGCTCGATCGTTTCGCCATCCTTGACGAAAGTGACGCGCGGCTTGTCAGAATAGAAATCATGCAGCTGCACATCCTTCGCTTCATAGATGCTGACGGCACCTTCGGCGGCGCGCGCATTCATCAGGTCGCGCGTGACCTCGGTCTGGCCGTAGACCATCACCGTCTTGCCGCCGGTGAGTCCCTTCAGATCGATGCGTTCCTGCTTGCCGTTGAATGACAGCGAGAAACCATCATGCACATGGCCGATGCGATCCATGCGCTCGTTCGCCTTCGCTTCGCGGATAAGCTCGACCGTGCCTTGCTCCAGCACGCCGGCGCGGATGCGACCGAGCACGTAGTCGGGGGATTTCGCCTCGAGCAGAACGGTGTCGATGCCCTGCAGATGCAAGAGCTGGGACAGCAGAAGGCCGGACGGACCGGCACCGATGATGGCGACCTGGGTTTTCATTGCATGTCTCCTTGTATGCATTGATACGCACCGCCTTATGTCCCATACATATTACGCGGTGCACTGTCCGCCATGTTGTGCCTGGAAAGACAATTTTGGAATGGATTTTTATTTCAAAAATTTGCACTTTTCGAAGGTTTTCAGAATCGTCTGATACCATGAGAATCCGGTTCTTTCACAAGAGGGTGCGATGCCGCAGGTTCAAGGAGTCCCGATCTACAAGCTGTACGGCGAGGACGAGCAATGGCTGATGCCGGAAATGATGCACTGCGAAACGATCGCCGCGCGCAGCAAATTGCACGATTGGCAGATCAAGCCGCACCAGCACCACGGCCTCTTCCAGCTGCTGTACCTGCGCGACGGCACCGCCCGCATCAGGCTGGACGAGCGCGAGGAAAACATGGGCGCTGGAGAAGTTCTTGCAGTGCCGCAAATGTGCATTCACGGCTTCCACTTTGCCCACAATGCAGGCGGGCATGTCGTGACGGTGGCCTATCCCTTGCTGGAGAAGATCAGCCGCCAGCTCGGCGACCGCGTGGCGGCCCTCGGCATGCCGCGCATGCATCGGCTCGACGGCGACGAGGAAAGCGAGCAGGTCAGGCTTGCCTTCAGCCTGATCGACAGCGAGTACAAACGCAATGCGCCATATCGCAATCTGCTGATCGAGTCGCTGCTTGGCACGATCCTGATCTGGATGCTGAGACGTTTGCCGGCGGTCCATGCCGATCAGCCGCGCACGACGGGCAAGGGCGACCGGCACTTCGCGGCATTCTGTCAGCTGGTGGAGGAGGGGTATGCCAGGCACCATCCGGTTGCCGGCTATGCGGAAAAAATCGGCATTACCGCCGCGCATCTGAACGTGCTGTGCCGCAATGCGGCGAACCAGTCCGCGCTGGACATCATCCACGAGCGCGTGCTGCTGGAGGCCAAGCGGAATCTGGTCTACACGGCGATGACGATCAGCGAGGTGTCCGATGCGCTGGGGTTTTCCGATCCGGCCTACTTTACGCGATTCTTCAAGCGGCAGACCGGCATGTCGCCGAAGGATTTCCGGGCGCAGGCAAAGACCTTGTTCGAGCAGGGGACGTAGCATTCATGGCATGGAACCCCCGACAGGGCACTGACAGGAAGACCATGATGCACATGGCGATGGCGGATCGTTGATTACATAAAAATCAGTAATTGAGACGACGATGGATTCACCAGTCCCATTGAGTTAGTCGCAAATGATGCTTCGCAACTCGAACGGAGTCGATGCAAACAGGTTGAGCCCCAATCGTTCGTATGGAAACTTGCTTACGCGCTGACCTCGGACGTTATTGCCGGCGCTATCCAACCGCAACGAGAAGGACTCCACACCGACCTTGCCTGGCATCGATCACACGTTCCTTGGTGACGGGATTGGCTCCCCCATTCGCCAGCGGAAGATGCCGGTTTATGCAGCAAGGAAAATCTCGGAATGGGCCGCGTTATCAACGCATGAGGAACGGCAAGACACCTTGCCGTCACCGAGGGTGAACCTCAAATCATTCGCGCCGTTCCGTCAAGAGTATGGCGCGCTGATTTCGCTGATGCTCGGGATCGCCCCGACCGCGGCGGCGCGATTGGGGACGCCCATTTTTTTCAGGATCGCATGGACATGGTTTTGTATCGTCAATTCGCTGCGCGACAGCATTTCGGCGATCGCGCGATTCGACATGCCCGCTGCCATCAGCTGCAGGATCTGGGTTTCCCTTTCTGTCAGCCTGATCGACGCGCTCCTGGGCAGGTCCGATTTTTTTCGCTGCTGATGGTGGATGCGAATCAGGAGCTGGTGCAGGTAGGGCACGATCAATTCAAGCTGGCAGCGGTGTGATTCGGTCAGCGAGCCCGGAATGTTCGAAAAGGAGAAATAGCTCCCGGCCTGGCCCGTGATATCGATGCATCCGTATACCGCCATGTTGGTGCGGCCGAGCATCGCAAACTCCGCCTGCTCCAGTTTCGATAATTTGCTGATTGCGTCCGGCGTGTCGACGATTTGCGCTCTCGATTCGAGCAGCCATCGTTGAAGGACGATGCGGTCCTTCACGCTCAAGGTCATGCTCTTGGCCAGATGGGAAACGAAATGCTCCGGATAGTTGATCGCGATCAGATGCTTGATGTGGATCTCGTCAGACATCATGTGGCCCTGTGCGCATAGCATCATGTCATGCGGAAAATAATCCTTTAGGGGGCCGCTGACCCACGCCTTGAATTCTTCCAATGTCTCGATTGCGTGACCGCTTTGTACCAAGGCTAACAACTTGTAACTTTCCATTGTGCTACCAGTGAAACGTTGATGTGTGCAGCCGAGAGTCGGCGAGAAGTTGTGCAGCAGCAATGCATGAATTCATCTATTTTTCCAAAGCAAATACTCTTGTAACCTGTAGGCAACAGTAGTGAAAAAGCATGCCTCTGCATGTGAGCAATGACGACATGTTTGATGGAGGTTGTTCATCCGATATGTGGGGTTGCCAGCATGTCGTTGCGATGCAGCAAAGGTCGCTATCTTTGTCGATTCGCGCGCGACTTGCAGTTGTTATTTGTCGGTGAATTGTGATTGGCTGGAGAAATGACAAGTATTGAAGAATCAAAACGCCGAGGCGTTGCCATTTCGGAAAGGAGATTGATCCAGACGCACAGTTCGATGCAACTCTGCTAACGCATTCTGCGCAATCCCGCTGCCTGCAAGGCGTCGCATGCATGTGGATGCGACGGAACCAGGCAGCTTGATAACGGATGAATCAATATTTTTGACACAATTTGTGTCGCATCAGGAAACTTACGCGTGATCAAGGTGTCATCTGCTACAGGTGTAACACATACATCTTGACCCACAGCTCATTTGAAGAGGAAATCATGGCCCAACACGAACTGATCGATCAGACAACATACGACCCGAACCGCCTGCTCGATGCATTGCTCGAAAAGATGAACCTGAAAAACGATGCAGCGCTTTCGCGCATGCTCGAAGTTGCGCCTCCGGTCATCAGCAAGATCCGTCATCGCAGATTGCCGATCGGCGCATCCCTGCTGATCCGCATGCATGAAACCACTGGCATGAGCATTCGCGATCTGCGCGATCTGATGGGCGACCGCCGCACGAAATATCGCTTGAGCGATGCGCAAGGAAAGCCGAAGCCCGCCACGCCGGAAGTGAACGCACCTTCCCTGCACTGAGAGGGAACGTGAATTGCCGGTGATCATGCATGATCGTCGGCAATGGATGGAACGGATGGTGGGTGCCGCATCGCGGCGACATGCGCGACACGTGTCGCATGCCGCGCATGTTCAAGGTGCGTGTGGAGTCGGCGAACGACTCACACGCCGATGTAGCGATGCCAGATATCGGGCGCCTGGCGCAGCGCTTCGGAATCACCCGACCAGACAAGCTTGCCGCGCTCGATCACGGTATGCTGGTCCGCGAGTTCGATCAGGCGTTGCACGTACTTGTCGATGATCAATGTCGTTTGTCCCATCGCGCGCAGTTCTGCCAGGCAGCGCCAGATTTCTTCGCGCACCAGCGGCGCAAGTCCTTCAGTCGCTTCATCCAGTATCAGCAAATGCGGATTGGTCATCAACGCGCGGCCGATCGCCAGCATCTGCTGCTCGCCGCCCGATAGCTGATTCCCCATGTTGTGTGCACGTTCCTGCAGGCGGGGGAAGAGCGCATAGACCCTGTCGAGCGTCCATGGCTGTTTCGACGCGCAGCGATTGGCGGCGAACGCAATGAGGTTCTCCTTGACGCTCAGATTGGGAAATATCTGCCGACCCTCCGGCACGATTGCCACGCCCATCCGCGCCACCTGATCAGCTGTCAGCCGGTCGATCTGCACGCCATTGAAAAAGATGCGACCTGCCTTGATGCGATTGAGGCCGAGGATGGAGCGCACGGTGGTGGTCTTGCCCATGCCGTTGCGGCCGAGCAGGGTGGCTACCTTGCCCGCTTCGATCTCGAAACTGACGCCGAACAGCACCTGACTCTCGCCGTAGGCTGTCTCGATGTTTTCCACGCGCAGAATTGCGCTCATGCTGTCACCTCATCGCCCAGGTAGGCCTTCCTGACTTCCTCGTTGCCGCGAATCTCGTCCGGCGTGCCGGAGGCAATGATGCGTCCAGCCACCAGTACCGAGATGCGATGCGCGACGCGGAACACCGCGTCCATGTCGTGCTCGATCAGCAGCACCGCATGCGATGGCACGAGGCTTTCGATGAGCGGTATGAAGCTCGCCGATTCCTCATGTGCCAGCCCGGCCATCGGTTCGTCCAGCAGCAACAGTCTGGGTGCCGTTGCCAGCGCCAATCCGACCTCGAGCTTGCGCTGTTCGCCATGCGCCAGATTGCCGGCGATGGCAGTGACCTGCGCACCGAGGCCGACACGCTCCGCGATCGCGCGCGCCTCCTCGAACAATGCGCTTTCGGAAATTGCCGCGCGCCAGAATCGCATGCTGCTGCCATTTTTGGCCTGCACCGCGAGCGCGAGATTGTCGAGCACGGAGATGTTCCTGAAGATATTCGTTATCTGATAGGAGCGGACGAGGCCGGCGGCGACGCGTTCGTGCATCGTGCGCCGCGTCACCTCTTTTCCTGCGAATTTGATGCTGCCGCTGTCCGGTGCGAGCGCGCCCGATATCTGATGAATCAGCGTCGTCTTTCCTGCGCCGTTGGGGCCGATGATGGCGTGGATTTCGCCGGCGTGAATTGCCAGGTTCACATGATCGGTTGCCACCAGGCCGCCGTAGCGTTTAACCAGATCACGCAATTCGAGAATGGCTTGCGTCATGCCTGTCTCCCTTGTTTGCTGGTGGATCGGGTGCGGCGACCGAACAGGCTCGCGAGGCCGCGCGGCAGCAGCAGCACGACCGCCAGCAGGACCACGCCCAGCGCGAGTTGCCAGTGCGTCGTATAGCTCGATAGCACTTCCTCCAGCAACAGCATGACGACCGCACCGATCACGCCGCCGGACAAGTAACCGACACCGCCCAGGATCACCATCACCATCAGGGTGCCCGATTGTGTCCAGTGGATGAGGTTGGGGCTGACCAGCATGTTCTGGTTCGCGATCAATGCGCCCGCCAGCCCGGCCAGCGCACCGCCGATGACGAAGCACACCAGCTTGAAACGAAATACCGGATAGCCGATGGCTTCCATGCGGGTTTCGTTTTCGCGAATACCCTGCACCACGCGGCCGAAGCGCGAATTGACCAGGCGATGAACGAATGCAATCGACAGCGACAGCAAGGCCAGCACGACGTAGTAGAACGCCGTATCGGACGCCAGATCGAAACCGGTGGCGGAGCGTGCCGGCAGGTTCAGTCCGTCATCCCCGCCGTAGGCACGCAACGAGATGAAGACGTAATACACCATCTGCGCAAACGCGAGCGTGATCATGATGAAGTACACGCCGCGCGTGCGCAGCGAGATCGCACCAATCGCCGCCGCCAGCAGCGCGGCAACGGCGATCGCGGCAGGCCAGCTTATCCATGCGGATGCGACGCCATGCTGCATCAGGATGCCGACCGTATAGGCACCCGCGCCGAAATACGCGGCATGGCCCAGACTGACCATGCCGCCGAAGCCGAGCACCAGATTCAGGCTGGTCGCGGCCAGCGCGAAGATCATCAGGCGGCTGGCGAATCCGATGTAAAAATCCTGTCCGGTCAGCGTGGCGAGATGGGGAAACGCGATCAGCAACGCCAGCAGGATCATTGAGGCGATGGGAGAGAAGCGATGATGCAGCTTGCTTTGCATGTGCAACCTTTCAACCGCGGGCAGGGAACAGGCCCTGCGGTTTGAAGAACAGGACGGCCGCCATCAGCACGTAGATCAGGATGGAGGCAAGGGCAGGACCAAGATCGGATGCGATATCGGCCGGCATCACCATCTTCAGCGAAAGCGGCAGCAGGGTGCGGCTCAGGGTATCGACGACACCGACTAGTAGCGCGCCGACCAGCGCGCCGCGTATCGAGCCGATGCCGCCGATCACGATGACGACGAAGGCAAGGATCAGAATGCTCTCGCCCATGCCCACCTGCACCGCGAGGATCGGCCCCAGCAGGCTGCCCGCCAGCGCACACAGGGCCGCGCCGAACGCGAACAGCACGGTGAATACCAGCTTGATGTTGACGCCCATCGCAATCGCCATCTCGCGGTTGGACGCGCCGGCCCGCACCAGCATGCCGATGCGGGTCTTCACCACGATCACATACAGCAGGATCGCCACCGCGATGCCCGCGCCGATGATGAACAGGCGATACGAGGAATAGAAAAAGTCGGGCAGCAGTTCAACCGGAGTGGACAATTGTTCCGGCGCGTTGAGCGACAGCGGTTGCGCACCCCAGATCATGCGCGCCCCTTCATTGAAGATCAGGATCAGCGCGAACGTCGCCAGCACCTGCGACAGATGATCGCGCCCGTACAGGCGGCGCATCACGCTGATCTCCAGCACCACGCCCAGCACGGCGGTGGCGGCGACGGCCAGCAGCGTGCCGAACCAGAACGAGCCGGTCAGTGCGGTGAAGGTGGCGGCAAAGTAGGCTCCCGCCATGTACAGCGAACCGTGCGCGAGATTGATCAGGTCCATGATGCCGAACACCAGCGTCAGGCCGGCCGCCAGCAGGAACAGCATCAAGCCGAACTGCAGCCCGTTCAGTGCGTGCTCGGTGACGAGCGTGATATCCATGGTTGTCCTTGTCGATGCGCCTCGGGCGCGGGCGACCGGTAGCGTATCCGAAATAGGGAGAAGCGCAAAAGACCCGCATGCATTTTTTTGCGAGCTAAAGTATATTGCAGCAGGCAGGAAGCGGCGGGAACCCGAGGCCGGTTGTGGCTGCAAAACCCCGATCCAGCATCATTTCAAAAAAACCGACAAGGAGCAGATTGTGAAGCTATTGCGTTATTCCACGTTGTTACTCGCGCTATCCGCTGCATGCGGCGTGCATGCCGCCGACAAGGTCAAGGTCGGCATGGTGACGACACTGTCCGGCGCAGGTGCAGGCCTGGGCGTGGACATCCGCGACGGCTTCTCGCTCGCGCTCAAGCATCTCAACAACAAGTTCGGCAATCTGCCGGTGGAAGTCATCAGCGGCGATGATCAGCAGAATCCTGATGCCGCCAAGCAGCTCGTCGACAAGCTCGTGAAGAAAGACAAGGTCGACATGATGACCGGCATCGTGTTCTCGAACGTGATGCTGGCGGTCGGCCCGTCCATCTTCAATTCGAAGACCTACTTCATCAGCGCCAATGCCGGCCCCTCGCAATACGCGGGCGAGCAGTGCAATCCCTACTTCTTCAACGTTGCATGGCAAAACGACAACCTGCACGAAGCGGTCGGCAAGCACGTCTTTGAAAAGGGCTTCAAGAACGTCGCGCTGGTCGCGCCGAACTACCCGGCCGGCAAGGACGCGCTGACCGGCTTCAAGCGTTATTACAAGGGCAAGGTCGCCGACGAGATCTACACCAAGTTGGGACAGCTCGACTACGGCGCGGAGCTGGCGCAGATCCGCGCATTGAAGCCGGATGCGGTGTACATCTTCCTGCCGGGCGGCATGGGCATCAACTTCATCAAGCAGTTCGTCGATGCCGGACTGTCGAAGAATGCGCAGCTGTTCGGCCCCGGCTTCTCCGCCGATGAAGACATCATCAAGGCGGTCGGCGCGCCGATGCTCGGCATGTTCAACGCCTCGCAATGGGGCCACGACATGGAGAATCCACAGAACAAGCGCTTCGTCGCCGACTTCGTGAAGGAGTACGGCCGCCTGCCGTCGCTGTACGCGTCGCAGGGCTATGACGCCGCGATGCTGATGGATTCCGCCGTGCGCGGCGTGAAAGACAAGATCGAAGACAAGGATGCGCTGGGCAAGGCCTTGAAGGCAGCCAACTTCAAGTCGGTCCGCGGCGACTTCAAGTTCAACAACAACCAGTACCCGATCCAGAACTACTACGCCCGCGTGATCGGCAAGGATGCGCAAGGTCGCATCACCAACCGTACCCTCGGCACCGTGTTTACCAACCACGGCGATGCCTATGCATCTGCCTGCAAGATGAAGTAATCATTCCGCATCCGGCCGGCCGCGACACGCGGGCCGGCCGATTCCGCGCAACACCCTCCGCCACTCATCGCTTCAACGCGGCCCTGTCTCTGGCCTAATTTCGCCGCAGCCCATGCCTCCCGACTTTTTTCGTACGTGTCGTTGTAAAAAACACCGCGCACGGAACTGTTTGCTTGCCTGACGTCACCCATGAGCAGGGAGGTGAGCCATGATTATTGCGACGACCATGCTGTCAACCATTCTGCTTTGCGCTTGGATTGCGGAACGGTGCATCAATCTGCTGCTGGAATTGGACGAGATCGACAACAGGAACTGACTCCGAAGGTCACCGGGGCGCGCGCGTAAAAGAACGCGCTTCTCCTGCATGGTCATACCCATGTGCAGCTGAAATGGCACTGCCAAATACCGTTTTCCTGTCCAATACAACCATCAACGCGACAAGTTTGATGGGGCAACGCCGCTTCATCGGATTGCTTGCCGGACGCGCCATTGCGTTGAAATTTCCATCTTTCAAATGCATCGATATTCAGATGCAGAAATCTGTTTTGCACGACTAAGCTTGCGCAAAAGTGATGAACTTTCGCAGTTTATCTATTGTCAATTGTGTGGAAGTCACATGACTGCGTAAAAAATTCAAACACTGATGCTGAAGGTGAATTTTTGCACTTCATCGGACTTCAATGCGCTGTGCGTCTCTCTCTCCACCAACAATCTTTCATTGGGATTCGGTATGAAAAAAATTCATCAACTCATTATTGGTGCTGTTGCCCTTGGCTTGACAAGTATTGCCGCGGCACAAAGCGCACCCGCAACGACCGGCGATGGCGCAAAGAAATCAAGCGATCCATTCATCGAAAGGCGCAACGAGAAGGCCCAGGCAAAATCGGATTACAAGTCCAACAAGATATCCAAGGATGAACTCAAGAAAGAAAAGCAGGCTGCGAACAAGGAACTGAAAGCGAGTGGCGCACAGGCACCGATCGAAGGGAATATTGACTTGAACCCACCGGGCGGCGCCAAGAAGTAGGTCTTGCAGCGGGAGCCTGCTGCAGCTTCCGTTGTCGTGTGCGCCCGGTGATGGGCGCCTTTTGTACAAACTGCACAGGCTCACGTCGGGTTCCGGCGCGGGCTTTTTTTGTGTCTGCGTGTTTTCGGCGGACACCAGCTAGCGGCGTCGTTTTTGAAGCGCTGGGAAAATCGCTTTCAGCAAGAAACTAATTACTTGTCGCCGTACTCGGGCGAGAGCGTCGACGAGTGGCGCAGCCGGACAAATCGTTCCGAACTTCCGTTACATGCACTGAAAGTTCATGGCGTGGCCGTAGAGAGCACCCTGCATTCGTAATTATTACGATGACATGTAAAAACGCGACGTCGTCGGTACCTGTTCGGTTGCGTTTCACAGACTGCGCAGCCACTCACGAGTTTGACGCATATTCGGCTGCCCGCCGCCGTACAGGATTTCGCCGCCATGATTTTGAGATTCTGGACGGTAAGGGTTCCAGAAATTCTTGAATCTCCCGCTTCACGAATCGCTCCGGTATCGGTCATCTCCCCGGAATCCAGAGGCACGATTTATGCGTGACCACGGTGGCGAAAGCAAGCTCGGATAGGGAGTTGCCGGTCCGCGTAAATTCAACCCTGTCCGTAGAAGGCATGCGCCCTTGCGACGTTGTGTCGTGGGGGTGTATGTCTGTACGTTGCATTTATTAGGAGAGAAAACATGAGTTATCTCGATCGCGATGTCTATGGTATGTACCGGAAAACCGGCGCGGGTCCTGGCCCTGCATTGATGGGAGCAGGCACGCTGACCGGCGAAGACGTCTATAACGAGCAGGAAGAAAAGCTGGGTGACATCAAGGAGTTCATGCTGGACATGAGTAGTGGCGAAGTGGCTTATGCCGTATTGTCGTTCGGCGGCATCCTGGGCATCGGCGAAAAGCTGTTCGCCGTCCCATTCAATGCTTTAAAGCTTGATACAACCAACAAGCGCTTCGTGCTCAATGTTGACAAGGACCGCCTCAAGAATGCGCCGGGCTTTGACAAAGATGATTGGCCGGACATGGCTGATACGTCTTGGGCCAGCGGCATTCGGTCGTTCTACGGTGCAAGTGGAACGGGCGATTCAATGATCCATTAACCATCTTACAAAGGAGCAGACCGGAGCAGCGGCTGCTGTTCTGGCCTGTTCCCGCTGGTAAGGGGGCCGTGTTCAGTTCGCACATATTTGTATGTTTGACGTGCGATCCAGCCATTTATTGCATGCCGAGACATGCGGCATATGCTGTATAAAAATCCAACATATGTGAGCATGAGCCGTCCGGATCTCGATTATTCATTGCCCCGGTACACGATCACTTATCTCGATCCCGAGCACGGGTCGACGCTTTCAAAATGGAAGATGAGGATCGCTTACGCGATCAAGCAGTATGCCGGCCGTGAGTAGAACCGGTGCTTGAATCGGTGGAGTATTACGACCCGAAGGATATGCCGGTCCACGATAATCGCGATTCCGATTCGGCATTTCTCAAGGTGAAGTAGGGCGTGCCTTCAGGTCCGCCAATTGGAAAATCCCAAAAAGCGTTGGAAAATTGCGTTCAGCCCTGAGGATTGATGCGCGTAAGTGTTTGAACTTACGCGAGAATTTTGGGGTGGCCGACGGGACTCGAACCCGCGACAACAGGAATCACAATCCTGGACTCTACCAACTGAGCTACGGCCACCATTGCGCTTGCCAGACCTAACGTCGAGCAAGCCCGTGATTATACAAAATCCATGGCGCGCTGGCAAATTCCTTTGCAGCTCACGCCGGAGCCTTGATGCCAGTGATTTTCGGCTTCAGATTCAGCAGGGTGGAAAATGCGCGGGCAAGCGCTGTTTCACTGCCGGTCGTGAAGGCGGAAACGACTGCGCCGGTTTCGCCGGTTTTCCTCAAATTCTGCTGCTCCAGCAATCGCACAAGCTGGCGCGTGACCGGTTCGCCCGTGTCGACGATCGTGACTGGCCAAGTGGAAATGCGTCCGAGCACATCTTCGATCAGTGGCTGCACAAACGGATAGTGCGTGCAGCCAAGCACCAGCGTATCCGCGCCTTGTTCCAGCAGCGGTTCGATGTAGCGCCGTATCAGCGCCGCCGTCCTGGCGGAACGCAGTTCCCCCAGCTCGACCTGGTCCGCAAGGCCGATGCAGGGCTGAGCAAGAAAGCGCACGTCCGTTGCGGCGGCGATCTGCTCGCGCAGAAGCTTGAATTTCGCGCTGGCGAGTGTTCCTTCGGTGGCAAGCACGCCTACGGTCCGCGTTGCAGTCAATGCGGCTGCCGGCTTCAGCCCAGGTTCGACACCAATCAGCGGCAGGGCTGGGTAGATCTCGCGCAATGCCTTGATCGTTGCGGCGGTCGCGGTGTTGCAGGCAACCACCAGCGCCTTGATCCGGAACTGCATCAGGAAGGCGGCAACTGCCATTGTGCGGGCCGCAACCACGTCTTCCGGCTTGTCGCCGTAGGGCGCGAAGCCGGAATCCGCGAAGTACAGCAGATGTTCCCGCGGCAGGGCGGCATGGATATGGCGCAGCACCGAGAGTCCGCCGATGCCGGAATCAAAAACGCCGATGGCGGCATCCGTCTCCATCGGCGTTTGTTGTTGCTCAAACAAGCCCATCAGGCTGCAGCAAGATGCATCACGCGGTCGTGACCGGAATCTTGCCGATGCTGCCGGCGATGCGTTCCTGCCATTCCTTCGGGCCCGTGTTGTGTACCGAGGTGCCGGTGGAATCGACGGCAACGGTGACCGGCATGTCCTTGACGTCGAACTCGTAGATCGCTTCCATGCCGAGGTCGGCGAAACCGACCACCTTGGCGTTCTTGATTGCCTTCGACACGAGGTAGGCCGCGCCGCCGACTGCCATCAGGTAGGCCGACTGGTGCTTCTTGATCGATTCGATCGCCACCGGGCCGCGCTCGGCCTTGCCGATCATGGAGATCAGACCGGTCTGTTCGAGCATCATGTCGGTGAACTTGTCCATGCGGGTCGCGGTCGTCGGGCCCGCCGGACCGACGGCTTCGTCGCGCACCGGATCGACCGGGCCGACGTAGTAGATCACGCGGTTGGTGAAGTCGACCGGCAGTTTTTCGCCCTTGGCCAGCATGTCGTGGATGCGCTTGTGCGCGGCATCGCGGCCGGTCAGCATCTTGCCGTTCAGGAGCAGGGTCTGGCCCGGTTTCCACGAGGCGACTTCTTCCTTCGTCAATGTGTCGAGGTCGATGCGCTTCGATTTTTCGGTGTCCGGCAGCCAGTGCACGTTTGGCCACTCCGACAATGACGGCGGTTCGATGTAGGTCGGGCCGGAGCCGTCGAGCACGAAATGCGCGTGGCGCGTCGCCGCACAGTTCGGGATCATTGCAACCGGCTTGGAGGCGGCGTGCGTCGGATGCATCATGATTTTCACATCCAGCACGGTGGTGAGGCCGCCCAGACCTTGTGCGCCGATGCCGAGCGCATTGATCTTGTCATGCAACTCGATGCGCAGTTCCTCGGTCTTGTTCTGCGGACCGCGCTTCTTCAATTCGTACATGTTGATGTCTTCCATCAACACTTCCTTCGCCATCAGCATCGCCTTCTCGGCGGTGCCGCCGATGCCGATGCCGAGCATGCCCGGCGGGCACCAGCCGGCACCCATCGTCGGCACGGTTTTCAATACCCAGTCAACGATGGAGTCGGAGGGGTTGAGCATGACGAACTTGGACTTGTTCTCGGAGCCGCCGCCCTTGGCCGCGACCTGCACGTCGAGGGTGTTGCCGGGCACCAGTTCCATGTGCACGACGGCCGGCGTATTGTCCTTGGTGTTCTTGCGGTCGAACTGCGGGTCGGCAACCACCGATGCGCGCAGCACGTTGTCGGGATGGTTGTAGCCGCGGCGCACGCCTTCGTTGACGGCGTCGGTGATGGAACCCTTGAAGCCTTCGAAGCGCACGTCCATGCCGATCTTCAGGAAGACGTTGACGATACCGGTGTCCTGGCAGATCGGGCGGCGACCTTCTGCGCACATGCGCGAGTTGGTCAGGATTTGCGCGATGGCATCTTTCGCCGCCGGGCTTTGTTCCGTTTCATAGGCGCGCGCCAGATGCTGAATGTAATCGACCGGATGGTAGTAGCTGATGTACTGCAGCGCGGCGGCGACGGATTCGATGAGGTCTTCTTGCTTGATGATGGTCATGGTGGCTGGAAGTTGATTGCTGGGGTTCAATGGGAATTCTTGGCGTGGTCATGCGCAACGGCCATGAGGCGGTCGCTGTAGGCGATGGCGAGGGCCGACAGCAGGAACACCACATGGATGCCGGTTTGCGCGAGCAGCGTCTTCACATCGTATGCATGGGCGTTGATGAAGGTCTTGAGCAGGTGAATCGAGGAAATGCCGATAATGGCAGTCGCCAGCTTGACCTTGAGCACCGAGGCGTTCACATGCGATAGCCATTCGGGCTGGTCCGGATGGCTGTCTAGGTTCATGCGCGAGACGAAGGTTTCATAGCCGCCGACGATGACCATGATGAGCAGGTTCGAAATCATCACGACATCGATCAGACCCAGCACCACCAGCATGATTGTCGTTTCGTTCAGGCCGGTCGGACGCGTGCCGCCTTGAACCGCGACCGCGTCGAGAATATGCTGAAGCGAATCGTTGTTGCCCAATGCGGCACCGATCAGATAAACCAGTTCGGCCCAGAAGTTGAATACGTAGACGCACTGCGCGAGGATCAGGCCGAGGTACAGCGGCAGTTGCAGCCAGCGGCTCATGAAAATCAGATTGGGCAGCGGCCGGATGCGACCTTTGGCGGAAGAGGAGGGAGTATCGTTAATCTTCATTCAGGCTTTCTCATTTGAAACGAAAACGGAACCCCAGCATTTTACACGCGCAGGCCGTTTCTCTGCGGCGGGTTCCGCGATTGCGCACGCCGTGCGGCGATGAGAAACCCCGATGGCAAAATGCCATGAAATTATATAAATGCGCCTGGCGGCCAGCTTGATGCGACGTCGTTAGGACATGGCATGAAAAACGATAATTCTTGATGCGGCGCAGTAGTGCCGGAAAAGTCATGTAAGGCTTGAGTAAGCGTAAAAGCTTACCTTGTCATGCGTTCAACTTATCGTGCATTGACCACATTAAAGTAGAGACGGAGACAACCATGTCAGACATTGAAACGCTCAAACAGGAAAATCGCATATTCAATCCTCCGGCGGAGTTCGTGAAGAACGCGACCATCTCTGGCATGGAGGCATACAAGGCCATGTGCGCCGAAGCCGAGCGCGACTACGAAGGCTTCTGGGCCAGGCACGCACGTGAAAACCTCGAATGGCACAAGCCGTTCACCAAGACGCTCGACGAATCCAATGCGCCGTTCTACAAATGGTTTGAAGACGGCCAGTTGAACGTGTCGTACAACTGTCTTGATCGCAACCTGAAGAACGGCAACGCCGACAGGACCGCGATCATCTTCGAAGCCGATGACGGTAAGGTTGCCAACGTCACATATGCGCAATTGCACGAGCGCGTGTGCCGGTTCGCCAACGGCTTGAAATCGCTCGGCATCAAGAAGGGCGACCGCGTCATCGTCTACATGCCGATGTCGGTCGAAGGCGTCGTCGCGATGCAGGCATGTGCGCGCATCGGAGCGACACACTCGGTGGTATTCGGCGGCTTCTCGGCCAAGTCGCTGCAGGAGCGCATCATCGACGCCGGCGCGGTGGCCGTCATCACCGCCGACGAACAGGTGCGCGGCGGCAAGCATCTGCCCTTGAAAGCCATCGTCGACGAAGCGCTCGGCATGGGCGGCTGCGAAGTCATCAAGAACGTCATCGTCTATCAACGCACCAATGCCAATGTCGGCATGGTCGCCGGGCGCGATCTCAAGATGCAGGACGTGCTCGCCAACCAGTCCGCGACTTGCGAACCGGAGTGGGTCGATGCGGAACATCCGCTATTCATCCTCTACACCTCGGGTTCGACCGGCAAGCCGAAAGGCGTGCAGCATTCTTCCGGTGGCTATCTGCTGTGGGCGATGCTCACGATGAAGTGGACCTTCGACATCAAGCCGACCGACATTTTCTGGTGTACCGCCGACATCGGCTGGGTGACCGGCCATACCTATATCGCCTACGGTCCACTGGCAGTGGGCGCGACGCAAGTCGTGTTCGAAGGTGTCCCGACCTACCCGAATGCCGGCCGCTTCTGGGACATGATCCAGAAGCACAAGACGACCATCTTCTACACCGCACCGACCGCGATCCGTTCGCTGATCAAGGCCGCCGACGCGGATGCCAACGTGCATCCAAGCAAATACGATCTCTCCAGTCTGCGCCTGCTGGGGACGGTCGGCGAGCCGATCAACCCGGAAGCCTGGATGTGGTACTACCGCAATATCGGTCGGGAAAATTGCCCCATCGTCGATACCTTCTGGCAAACCGAAACCGGCGGCCACATGATCACCCCGCTGCCAGGCGCAACGCCCATGGTGCCCGGTTCCTGCACGCTGCCACTGCCCGGCATCATGGCCGCAGTCGTGGATGAAACCGGCAACGACCTGCCGAACGGGCAGGGCGGCATCCTCGTCGTCAAACGCCCGTGGCCATCGATGATTCGCACCATCTGGGGCGATCCCGAGCGCTTCAAGAAAAGCTACTTCCCGGAAGAATTCGGCGGCAAGCTCTACCTTGCCGGCGACGGCTCGGTCCGCAACAAGGACACCGGCAACTTCACCATCACCGGCCGTATCGACGACGTGCTCAACGTCTCCGGTCACCGCATGGGCACCATGGAAATCGAATCAGCCTTGGTCGCCAACCAGATCGTCGCCGAGGCTGCGGTCGTCGGCAAACCGGACGAAACCACCGGCGAATCGATCTGCGCATTCGTCGTGCTGAAGCGCGCCCGCCCCACCGGCGACGAAGCCAAACAGATCGCCAAGGAATTGCGCGACTGGGTAGCGAAGGAAATCGGCCCCATCGCCAAACCCAAGGAAATCCGTTTCGGCGACAACCTCCCCAAGACCCGCAGCGGCAAGATCATGCGCCGCCTGCTGCGCGTACTCGCCAAGGGAGAGGAAATCACGCAGGACGTGTCGACACTTGAAAATCCGGCAATTCTGGAGCAGCTGAAACAGGCGCAGTAAGCGAAATCGTCACCTGAATACCGGCGCATCACATGATGTTGCGCCGGTTTTTTATGCCTTTTCGGGTCAGAGTTTAAATAGTGCAATTTTTTGCCCGACTTTTTTGCTATAATGTGCGGCTTCGTTCAAAGCGAAAACCTGAATTCAGGAGAGATGGATGAGTGGTTTAAGTCGCACGCCTGGAAAGCGTGTATAGGTTCATAGCCTATCCGGGGTTCGAATCCCCGTCTCTCCGCCAAGCGTTCCAAGTGCCTGATTCTCAACGAGAATCGGGCATTTTTATTTTCAGGGGGCAGGGTGTTGCCTGTTTCGGGGACAAACCGGGGACAAATCCGCCAAGCACGGCCGCGATCTTGTCGATTTCGCGGCCATCATCTTCGCCGCTGATCCAATCGGCAACACTTTAAAAAACACTGCCTGCGAATGCCCTAGCTGTTTTGCAAGAAAGCCTCGTTTCGCGCCCGACATCAGTCCGAGGGTGGCGTAGGAGTGGCGTGTGTTATACGTGCGGCGGTAACGGATGTGCCGCATCGATGGCGAAGCCCTAATACGGGATGAGAAGCACGCCAGCAATCACAAGAAGTACCAAAGCGGCCAAAAAAATTGCGATTGCCTGATCGACTCGTTCCATGATTCATCCGTAAAAGCGCAGCATGGAACTCGAATCCGATCGGTCTGCCCGACATGCACATTGCGTGCGTCCATCAAGCGATAGTTCTTGTCGACTTCCATCCAGCAGGTTGGGCCCGGGGACGCAGACATGGTTAACCGTGTTCATTGCCCTTCGGGGAATGGCTGTACTTTAGAGTGCAATGCGGCATGGGGTCTTGATTTGCATATAACGGTGTGCATCCAAGCGTGAGGTATGCGCCGCCGCGAGCCATGCGCTCATTCACTGCGCGGCCCGGGCAGACCGCGCTCGTGACGGCAGCATTGCCAGACCGGGCAAGGAACTCAATCCATCATTGCCTGCAGCGCCTTCAAATCCATCTCCGACAGCGAGGCACGCAGTTTCCGACCCAGGACATTGGGCATGCGGTCGTTTCTGGGCAGCACGCCCCACGTGGTGGAGATGGCGAGTACTTGCAGAGAACCTTTGGGCGCGGAGCGGGTGAAGTAGTCCTGATTCGGCTCGACCAGCGGCTCCGAGCCGGGGCCGCAATTGAAGTCCAGTCCGATGATATCGCCGCGCTTGCGCCGGGCGGCATTGCAGGCGCCTGCCTGTCGTTGGGCGGGCGAGAGTTGCGCGAGTTGTTGTTTCATGGTGTCGATGCGCGTCTGACGATCGGCGTTGGCTTTTTCCAGTTCGGCTTTTCCGGCACCCTGGGTGCTTGCCATTTGCTTCTGGAAGCCGGCGTGCAGCGTTTCTTCATCGGAGATCAGGGTCTGGAGATAGCGTTCCACCGGAACCGGCCGCCATGGCAGGGCGTCTCGCTTGTGGATGAGAATGACTTCCGGGCCTGCTGTTTTGTAGACGGGAAAGCCCCCCACCTCGCCGACCTTTGGCGGTTCGGTGTAGTACTGACCCGGCTTGGCGTAGTCCATAGGGGTGATGCTCAGGAAGGCGCCCAGGTCGTTGAAACGCATGCGCAGCATCGGCCCTTCGCCGGTCCCTTTCCATGCACCGGTTTTCTTGTCCTGCGTCGCGTGTTTGTCTTCGACCGTGATGAACTTGGCCAACAGAAACGCTTCGATGAGGGCGGGGTGCTGTTTTTCGGCATGCGCTGGCGGCGGACTTGCCGACATGGAAGGATGCAGGCTCATTCCACGCGGTTCGCGCAGTTCCGGCGCTTGCAGGATCACCTCCATCATTTTGGTCAGGCGCGCGCTTACCTGCTGGCCTTCGCTCGCACTGAAGGTATTTCTCCATGCGATCGATGGCTTGTCTGTCACGCCCAAGGCGTTGCAGGACGCTTGGCTGCGGCCCGCGCATGGATCGGTGTCGAGCTGCTGGCCGGCCCATGCGGCGGGTGCCAGTGCGAGCAATACGGCGGCGAGCGGGGCGAGACGAGACAGCATGCTCTGGCGGGCGGTTGGCGCTTCGGACGCCGGGACGGATAGCGAGATTGTCTGTTTCATTTTTCTGTTTTTCGTTGTTGGAGGTGATGGCGACAGGTGCCGAACGCAACCTGGTACCGGCTTGCATCGCGGTTGGATGCGTCTGCCACCGGCAGGCCTGTCGCGAGAGTTGCAGGAGAGGAAGATAGAGTTGTTTTGCCTGAAAGTCAAAATCGTCAGGTAACTCGTCAGGTAACTAAAATGCCTGTCCGATGCCCGGATATGTCGCTCATGCCTCGCGTCCGCAGCGGGTATCAAGGTGAAAGTGGAACGGGTGGTGTCGAAGCCGGTGAAGGTGAAGCGTCAATGCTGAAAAATCGTATCCGGGAGCGCCGGCTGTCTGTGCGAATCTAATGTCCTGAATTCGAAATTCGCTGCATAAAAGATGACGAGAATCGCATCGATACCGCGTCAAAAGTGCTCGCAAGGCCTCGGCCTTGCTGCGCTTTTTTCCTTGTCTCGTCGCGATTTCATCACTTTTATTTGCAACGAATTTCCAACTCAGAACACTAGCACTGCGCGGATACAGAAAAGGCGGCCATCCGCCGCCTTTCGCGAGAAAGTCAGTCGGTGCGGTCAATGCTTGACGTCGCTCTCGGACAGGCCCGTCAGAAGATCGGCCAGTTCGTCCGCGTGTTCTTCTTCCACCGCCAGGATTTCCTCGAACATGCGGCGGCTTGTCGGATCCTTGTCGCCGAGATAGCGGATGATTTCGCTGTAGCTGTCGATCGCGATCCGTTCGGCCACCAGATTCTCCTTGATCATGTCGGTCAGCGATCCTGCCTCGATATATTCGGCGTGGCTGCGTGTGGTCAAGCCTTCCGGCGAAAAATTCGGCTCGCCGCCAAGCTGGACGATGCGTTCGGCGATGCGGTCGGCGTGACCCTGCTCTTCATTCGAGTGAACGAGAAATTCGTCCGCGACGCTGGGCGAATGGATGCCTTTCGCCATGAAATGGTGCCTGCGGTAACGCAGCACGCAAATGATCTCGGTTGCCAGCGACTCGTTCAACAGCTTCAACACGGTGTCGCGGTCGGCTGAGTAACCTGCGGTGACCGCGCCTGCCTCGATGTGCTGACGTGCGCGGTCGCGCAATGTCTGTATATCGCTCAGGAAATTGGAATTGCTCATGTAGTTCTCCATCAAGATGGTTTGAGTCGGCATAACGCGTCACATTGAACGGGCCTCATTTCATGCATGCGCGCCATCATGAAATGCGTCCTGATCATTCGATGCGTTGTGTCCTTATTGGTTGCAGATGCGACGTGGCCGACTCTGCGGCGGATTTTTCCGGGGTGATTTCTTGCGACACGGATACAAATTGACGCAGATTTGATATTTCCCAAGCGGCGCACCGGCTTCGGGGCTGAACCAGTTGCTGAATTCAGGAACTAACTTACTCGCCATGAAGCACTGAAAAAGCATTCCGGCACGCAGAATATTTGAGGTGAGCATGTCCCAGAAGCCTTCCCCCGACGCGACAACCCCACTCCCGATGCCCGATCCCGGCGCGGAGGATACCGATGCGGGCGCGGCCAGCGTCATCAAGAATGCCTTGAGCGATAACAAGGGAAAACTGGCGATCGGCGTGGCTGCGACGCTTGGCATCATGGTCTTCTACAAATGGCGTGAAAAGCAGATGGCGAAGGATGAGCCGGAGGATTACGCGCGGCTGCAGCGATTGAAGGCCGGTGTCAAAACCGTCGATACCCAGGCCAGGCAGGAAGAAGGCGAGGACGGCTTGACGGCCCGGCTTGCGGCAAGGCGAAATCGAAAGGAAAAGGGCGCGGGGGTCGCCTGAGCTGCCGCTGAATCGGCGATCAACACGACCGTTGCTTGTCCGCGATCAAATCGCTTCCGGATGAAAGCGAGGGGTGTGCTGTTTCGTGTGCAATTGTATGCAACATACATGCACGGCATTTCAGTTTTCTCAAAATGCGCCTTCCGCGGTGATGCGATCATCGGGCAACGACAAATTCTCGCAGGCGTTGGCAGCACAGGCAGCGCTCGCATTGCCACGTTCAAGATCGCATGCCCGAAACCGCCATTCGACAATCCATCCCGCCTTTTCTCATGCGCCTTGCCGGCTGCGCGATCGTCGCCATTGCAGGCGCCTTTCCCGGTATCGCCATGGCACAGCAAGCCGAGGAAGCGAGCTGGTGGCACCGCGCCACGGATAACCTCGGCAACATCGCCAGTACCGGCAAGCCCGATCTGTATCTGTCGGGCTATGCATATCATGGGCGGAGCACCTATACGCAGGAAAAGCTCGACGGCTTCAATGAAACGACATGGGGCGGCGGGTTTGGAAAATCGATTCGCAATGCCAAGGGAAATGACGAGTCGCTGTACATGATGCTGATTTCGGACTCGCACCGCGATCCGCAATTGATGGCGGGTTATGCGTATCAGTGGATGTGGCGGCTGGGGCAGACCGGCATCGAGGCGGGAGCCGGCGTCACTGTCGCGCTGACCAGTCGTGTCGACTACTTTGGCGGATTTCCCTTTCCCGTCGTGCTGCCGGTCGCTTCGCTCGGAACGGAGAAGGTCAAGCTGCTGTTCTCCTACGTGCCGCGCCTCTCGGACAACAAGGGCAATGGCGATGTGCTGCTGCTGCTCCTGCGCATCGGGATGGAATGACCCGGACGAAATCATTCCCGCGGGTGACATTCAGGTAGCATTGCGTTTGCAGTAAGTCCGACTTGATTGCTTCGCCTGCCTGGATAGCGCACCCTCATGAATTCTCCCGAGCTTCAACAAAAAACATTCCTTGTCTTGCTGATTGCCGTGTCGCTGGCATTCGGATGGATACTCTGGCCGTTTCATGGTGCGGTATTCTGGGGCACGGTCCTGGCCATCCTGTTCGCGCCTTTCTACCGGCGCTTGCTGGTGCGCATGAATCAGAGGCGCAATCTCGCCGCCATCACCACGCTGCTGCTCTGCCTTGTGGTCGTGATCTTTCCGATGACCGTGATCACGACCTTGCTGGTGCAGGAGGGTGCATCTTTCTACGAGAGAGTTTCCACGCGCGAACTCGATATCGGCATGTATTTCCAGCAGATCCTGCATGCGTTGCCGGATTGGATGGTCAAGCTGCTGGACCGCTTCGACCTGAGCGATCTCGCAAGCCTGCAGGAAAAGCTCTCGGAGGGCGTGATGCAGGTCAGCCAGTTCATCGCCAAACAGGCGGTCAGCATCGGCCAGAACACCGTCGGCTTCCTGATTCGATTCGCCATCATGTTGTACCTGCTGTTCTTCCTCCTGCGCGACGGCACGATCCTGTCGCAGCGCATCAGCGAAGCCATGCCCCTCAGCATGGAACACAAGCGAAACCTGTTCAGCAAGTTCACCACCGTCATTCGCGCCACGGTCAAGGGCAATATCGCGGTGGCCATCGTGCAGGGCGCGCTCGGCGGAATGATTTTCTGGTTCCTCGGCATCAAGGGGGCGTTGCTGTGGGGCGTCGTGATGGCGATCCTGTCACTGCTGCCGGCAGTCGGAGCGGGATTGATCTGGGTGCCGGTGGCAATCTATTTCCTCGTTACCGGCGCGATCTGGCAAGGCGTGACCTTGATCGTGTTCGGCGTGCTCGTGATCGGACTGGTCGATAACATTCTGCGTCCTCTCCTGGTCGGCAAGGACACGCAGATGCCTGACTATGTGGTGCTGATCTCCACGCTCGGCGGCCTGTCCTTGTTCGGACTGAACGGATTCGTGATCGGCCCGGTGATCGCCGCGCTGTTCATCGCCTCGTGGGATATCTTTGCCGCGAGCAAGGAGCCGCGCCGGAGCATCGGTAAACCGGACTGATCGGACTGAGCGGACTGAGCTCGCATGCGATCCGGTGCGCCGGATCGCTCACTCACCGTCATTCATTGCGGCTTCATCGCTATTCACCGCTGGTCAGCAATGCCCGGTTTCCCTCCAGGGCCGCGACGCCGAGTTTGACGGAGCCATCCGGTTGCGGCACATGCAGCGGCCGAACCTCAACCGGGACCACGCCCTGTTGGCGCATGCCGAGCTTGTCGGCAATCCTTGGCGACAGGTCGATGATGCGTCCATCGATGTAGGGGCCGCGATCCTTGATCACCACGATTTCGCTCTTGCCGTTGACGAGGTTCCTGACCTCGGCCCTGGTGCCCAAAGGCAGCGTCCTGCTGGCGGCGACATTGGAATGCGGATTCATCGGCGTGCCGTCGGCCATGGTCCTTCCGTAGAATTGCTTGCCGTAATACGAAGCCTTGCCTTTGCGCGCCTCGCCGGAGTGATCCGGTGTCGGCTTTTTGCTTGCCGGTCTGGACTGCTGGGCGAAAACCTGGCCTCCGTGCAGACAGACAATGACAAGAAAAAGGGCAGGAAAAGCGAGCATCGATACGGTTTCCGTGTTTGCCGGATAGAGTCTGAAAAGTCGCGGTCGTGTTCGCGGCAAACGGGAATCTGCTTTCTTTCCGAATTGCCGGCGACAGCGCGAAGGCTGATTTTTTTGATAAGGATTGCGCCGGGAAGTTGCATTTGGCGATGGCGAGCATTGTCAATTCGCAAAGACATGCGAGCATAAATATGCCTTCAGGTAACGAAAGCTTGTTCCAGATTAAGTTGTGGCAGACTTGGCGAACTACACTTTTTGTCGAGTGGTTCTTTTAGTGCGAGTGGATTGGAACAGTGAAATGACACGTCCGGAAACGCCTTACGAGGCAGCGAGTTACGATTTGAACAAGTTCAGAGAGCGCCGCATGGTCGAACGCCGCGCGACGCTGCGCGACACGCCGGACAGGCGTGTCAATGGCAGTGCACAGCCTCCTGCGCCGGGCAATCCGGTGCGAAACCCGAGCGATCCGGCGTAAGGCTTCGCTGCCGCGCTGCCTCAGGTTTCCAGCCTGGCATCCAGCGTGATCTGGGCATTGAGAACCTTCGAGACAGGACATCCTGCCTTCGCCTTGGCAGTGGCTGCGTCGAACGCCTGCTGATTTGCGCCCGGAATCTTCGCGGCGAGGTCCAGGTGTACGGCGGTGATCGCGAATCCGTCGCCGGCCTTGTCCAGGATGACTGTCGCCGTCGTCTTCAGGCTTTCCGCAACCATGCCGGCTTCGCCGAGTTGCGCCGACAGCGCCATCGTGAAGCAGCCGGCATGCGCGGCGGCGATCAATTCCTCGGGATTGGTTCCCGGCCCGTTTTCGAAACGGGTGCTGAAGCCGTATTGCGTATCCTTCAGAACGCCGCTCTGCGTCGAGATGCTGCCTTTGCCGTCCTTGAGGCCGCCGCTCCAGACGGCCGATGCTGTGCGTTTCATGTGTGTCTCCAATCCAGGAAGGGAAGGAGGTAGACGGCGGAATGCACGGAAAAATCCCGGGCGCAGCCTGCGCCGTTCGCATTGAACGGCGGAGATCAGCCTGGGGTACGATCAGGCGCGCTTTTCCGATTTCATTGCACGTGCAAATGCGGCTTTGGCTTCCGTGTATTCGGATTCCGCGGCACGGTATTCCGCCTCCAGCGCCCGCGCCGTGTGCGCATCGACAATATCGACACCGGGCTGGCTCGCTCTGATGAGGCGTTGCCGCTTGTTGTACAAATCATTGGCAAGAAGCGCCATCGAGTCTTCGTGTTTTTCGGTCATCATGTGTCAAACGGGAATCAATGCTGTTAGGACACTGTTTTCGCGCGCTTGTTCAACGAAACATGGAAAATTTCTGTCCCGAAGGGCTGGACATGGTTCGGCAAGTGCGGACAGCCCTGCGGTACCGCGAAAATGGGATGGTGCAGCATGAATCCGTTACCCTTTCCTCAATACCAGGAGTCATCATGAGTCGCAGCGTACTCGACGAAGCACATATCCATCCTGCCATTCGCGCCGTTATCTCCGGCCATCATGCCGGGATCGTGCGCGAAGTGCAGGCGGCGATTGCCGGCAATGCAGTCGTGGTGGTCGGCATGGCGCAAAACCCGTATCCGAGAAAGGCGCGCAAGGCACTTGATGTGCTCGGCACGCCCTACAAGTATCTGGAGTACGGCAGCTACCTCGGCGGCTGGCGCCGTCGCAATGCGCTCAAGATGTGGACCGGCTGGCCGACCATGCCGATGGTGTTCGTGAAAGGCGTGCTGGTCGGCGGCGCGAGCGAGTTGCAGCGCTTGATCGATAGCGGCGAATTTGCGCGCCTGCTGGAGGCGAAGCAGGCTTTTCGAACGATGTAAGCACATATCCCATGGAACCACTCCCGGGCCCGTTCCACTCATGACAGTAATGGCAATGCGTTGGCCGAGAGGTCGATGTGTGCTCCGCTTCCGGGAAATCAATTGGGGGAAATGGGAAATGCGGTTAGTCGGTATTTTTGCAAAGGCGCTATCCTTCAAGGACAAGGGCAGAACGCATCCATGCCCGTCTGCGCCAAATCCAAACGAGCCGCATGAAGAGCCATCGGCCGGTCATTGGCATTGCGGCGACGTTCCCTATGTTCATCAACGACACATCAATATGTGCGGCGACGCCTGCGTAAACATGCTGGTGGCGTACAAGAAAGGGAGGCGCGATGCCGAGCAAATCGACCGCAACCCGAGAGGTGTATTCGCTGAACTTCCGTTCCGGGATCTGGAAGAGAAACTGTCGGCTGCTGGGCTTGCAGTGGCTCCAATCAACCGTCCGCCGAAAAAAAGCTGGCCGGCACAGGAACTCGCCCGTCATCTCAGTCAGTATGGGCCGATCATTTGCGGTGGGCAGGAACCGCGCGATCTGGTCGGACACTATGTGCTTTTGACATGTGTCCGCGACGAAAAGGTGGTTGTTCATGATCCGTGGGGAGGACGGAACAGGGAATGGTCTCTCGACTATTTCAACCGCTTTCTGGATTGGAAGGACCGCAACTTCATGGTGGCCGGAGCGGAAATCCCGACGGACGTCGAAGCCTGTGTTCCGCTCCATGCTGCAGGAATAACGCAGGGTAGGTCCATGCAGCAGCAATTGCTTGCTTCTGTACCTGGAACTTCTGCATCAGCACCTGCAAGCAGCTGATACAGATAGCTGACATCGCGAACCGAGCGTTTTACTTTTCCTTGCATGGGTATGCGTTATCGCAATACGTGACATGTCGCCTCAAAAGACAATGCAATCGATTATGGCAATGGTTGCATTGTTCAATTGGAGTGGACGCACATGGATATCAGTAAAGTCATCGACAAGGAATATCAAGGCAAGAGCTTCAAGGAACTTGCCGCCGCGCCGGTCAGTGCCTTGCGCGGTCTCAGCGAATCCGACGCAAAGCTTCTGAAGGAGGCGTTCAATGTCACAAGCGTGCGCGATCTCGCCGAACTGAAATACGGCAAGTGGGCCTGCGCCATTGCCACGCTCGCTGACGACGAGGCGTGACTTCCGCAGTAGGAATCTGCCTCGATCGATGTGCGAGGCCGTTACATTACGTGACTGCTATGGATTCAGCCTGGGGGACGAGCAAAAACTTGCTGCCTTGCCCGCTTCCTTTCCAGAGGAAGCATTGTGCGGAAAAAATGGCCGAAACCCCGAAACCGTAACGCACGGCATCATATGGTGTCGGCCAAGCTGAATCAGCCGCCGTGGTAAGGATCGTTCGGGTTGAAGTCACGTTGGATGTACGGCGTGGGATCGGTATCGATGCTGCCGGTCCCCATGCCCATGCCGGAACTGTGCACGCCGCTCGGGCCGCTCATGCTGCCCATGCCCATGCTCGAACAGCCAGCGACCAGTATCACTGCAAGCATTGTTAAAAGCTTCTTCATTGCAAACCTCCATGGTAATTGCCATGCGTATGTCTCCTGTCGATGGAGGAGACAGGCAGTATTCACTATAGGCGGCAGGCTCTGTGCAGACCAGCGATGTCTGGTGCGACGCACCAGGGTTTGATCGTGCTCAAGCCAGCGGTGAGGATGTCATTGACATGGTGAGTGAAACATTGGTGACGTTATCCGCACTTTGCTTGCGATGGCATGTTTCCCACGGGCTTTCGAAACCGCCGGCTTGCCGCAGCCATCCAATAATCATCATCTGATTGCAAAGCAATACAACAGCCCATCCCCGCCCGTGCTGCGCAGCGCTTCCTGGCTGCATCCCTTGCTCGGGTGCGATGAATTCCAAGAGCGCGCAGCATCGTCATCGCTCAGACCCTTGCGGTCGTGATGACCCACGATTGCGGAGCCGGATTCGCTCCTGGTCCAGTTGCCGCATGTCGTGTCCTGATCGCTGCGCAACGCCCGGCCGTCCGGTTGCGAACCGGTCAGGATGTCGTGCCGGTTCGGCGTGTCGCCCCGGCCGTTGACGATCTCGCTTTTTTCGGTCAGCGCGGTGTCCTTGCTGATGTTGTTGCTGGCGTGGAGTTCGTCGATGTCGCGGGCGATCAGCACACCCTTGGCGTTATGCCACGGGCCACTGCCGATGCGGTCGCGCGCATTGACTGCGGATGCGCCTGCCAGTGCGGTGGTGCTGAGATAGGCGCGCCAGGTCCGGTACTTCAGGTTGGCTGCCTTGGCGAGGGCATGGCAATGCTGATCCGCGCCCGGCAAGCCGCCCAGGTTCGCGCCTTTTCCGGTTCCCGTGCTGGTGATGAAAAACGTCATCTCGTTTTGTGCCGCCGCCGGCTGGTTTTTCTTTTTTGCCTGCGCCATGGCACTGGAACTGAGGCACAGCAAAGCGACTGCCGCAATCAGGGACCATTTCATGCTGTTCTTCATTTGCGTTCTCCCGGGAGCACGTGTAACTGCAGGTTCAGCAAAAAAGAGTATGCCGGATGCCTGCCGTATTCAAACGCGAAATGAATCAGCCTTGCGCAGACACAATGCATGCGCGATAGCGCCTGGTTAATCTGATGGAATTGATATGCGGAAAATTTCTGCACAACACGAATCGCGCAGCGCGAACGTCTTGCGTCACTGTCGCAATTCATTATAGTGAGGGAAGGCTCTGCGATCTGGCATCGGAATCTCAAGAGCCCGGAAGGAGACTGCCAATGACAACCGTCGCACACATTCTTTATTCCAAAGAGAACAAGACTGTCCACACCATCGATCCGGAGTCGCCGGTGCTGGATGCCATCAAGCTGATGGCGGAGAAGAGAATCGGTGCATTGCTGGTGATGGAGGGGGAGCAGATCGCAGGCATCGTGACCGAGCGCGACTATGCGCGCAAGGTCGTGCTGATGGGGCGCTCTTCACGCGACACGCCGGTGCGCGACATCATGACCTCACCGGTCATGTACGTGCGTCCTGACAACACCAATGAGCAATGCATGGCGCTGATGACGGAGAACCGGCTGCGCCATCTGCCTATCATCGACGACGGCAAGCTGGTCGGCATGATTTCCATCGGCGATCTGGTGAAGGACATCATTTCCGAGCAACGCTTCATCATCGAGCAGCTGGAGCACTACATCCGAGGCGAGCGCGCCTGATCCGGCGTCGGATTCCATTTCCACATGTCCGTCGAGACGTAACGCTCGCCGGTATCGCTCAACACCGTCACGATGGTGCGATAGCGGCCCCGGCTGCTGGCGGCGAGCTTCAACGCGGCGTGCACGAACGCCCCCGATGACGGCCCGACGAACAATCCCTGCAAGGCCAGCCGCCTCGACATCGCAATCGCTTCATCCAGCGTGATGGCAATGCGTTCGTCGATCAGCGATTGATCCAGCTGCGCGGGGACGATGTCGCCGGGTTGGCCCAGCGGCTTCAATCCCTCGATGCCGGGAAAGGTTTCCGGAATGGCGGCCAGCACGTGCAGATCGGGCTGCACCTCGCGCAGCCGCCGCGCGACTCCGGTCAGCGTCCCGCCGGTGCCGACGCCGGCGACCAGCGCATCGGGCGGCGCATCCGCCAGGCGCGCGACCTGCTCCAGTATCTCCGCTGCGGTTTCCTCGTAGTGCGCGCGCCAGTTGTCGGGATTGCTGTATTGATCGCAATACCAGTAACGCTCCGGCTGCTCGTTCGCCAGCCGCCTCGTTTCCCGAATCGCGAAGTCGTATCCTTCGAGCGGATCGGTGATGATCAGCTCCGCGCCATGAGCCCGTATGCGCTGCAGGCGCTCCTCGCTGGCATTGCCGGGGACGACGATGGTGACCGGAATACCAAGCGCCGCGCCCAGCATGGCGTAGGAAATGGCGGCGTTGCCGGAGGAAGAATCGAGCAGCCGGCGGCCGCCGTCGAAGCGTCCTGCGGCAACG
Source organism: Noviherbaspirillum cavernae (assembly GCF_003590875.1). NCBI lineage: Bacteria > Pseudomonadati > Pseudomonadota > Betaproteobacteria > Burkholderiales > Oxalobacteraceae > Noviherbaspirillum > Noviherbaspirillum cavernae. Next base: position 2,590,173 of record NZ_QYUN01000002.1, on the reverse strand, counting down.
GCCCGGGTCAGCATGCGCCTGACCGGGCGGTCCTTGATCGAGCCGCCGGGGTTCATGCTTTCCAGCTTGGCGAACAGCCGGACATCCGGCGCGACTTCATGCATCAGTCCGATTTCCACCAGCGGCGTATGGCCGATGGCAGCGAGCGTTCCCGTGTCCGACGACGCTGCGGCGCGTTCCTGCGTCATGCCGCTGCCTGCGCGCAGAAATGTTCGTAATCGACGTAGCGGATCGGCTGCGCCGCATCGCCGCAGTAGGGGCAGGATGGATCGCGTTCCAGCACCAGTTCGCTAAAGCGTGCCTTGAGCGCGTCATACACCAGCAGCCGTCCGACCAGCGGATCGCCGATGCCGAGCAGGAGCTTGATGGTTTCCACCGCCTCCAGCAGGCCGATCACGCCGGGCAGCACGCCGAGCACGCCGGCTTCGGCGCAGGACGGCGCCATGTCGGGCGGCGGCGGTTCCGGGTACAGGCAGCGATAGCACGGTCCGCGCAGTTTCGACCATGCGGGCCAGAACACCGTGGCCTGTCCGTCGAAACGGAAGACTGCGCCGTGCACATTGGGTTTGCCGAGTTTCACGCAGGCGTCGTTGACCAGATAGCGCGTCGGAAAATTGTCCGAGCCGTCGACGATGATGTCGAAGCCGGAAAAAATCTCTTCCACATTGCCGCTGTCGAGCCGGGTCTCGAATCCCTGCACCTTGACAGATGGATTGAGCGCTTCCAGCGATTGCCGCGCCGATGCCACCTTCGGCATGCCGATGCGCGCATCGGTATGCAGGATCTGCCTTTGCAGGTTGCTGCGGTCCACCGTATCGTGATCGACGATGCCGATGGTACCCACGCCCGCCGCCGCGAGATAGACGGCGGCGGGGCAGCCGAGTCCGCCGGCGCCGATCAGCAGCACCTTGGCATCGGCCAGTTTCATCTGCCCGGCCTCGCCCACTTCCGGCATCGTCAGGTGGCGCGCATAGCGCTCGCGCGCGTGAGGATCGAGACGGCGCGGCGTCTCGAACGGCAGGCCTTCATTCTTCCAGCGCGAAAATCCGCCGCTCATCGAATGGATGTTGCGGTAGCCGAGCCGTTTCAATTCCTCGGCCGCGAACAGGGAGCGCACGCCGCTGTTGCACATGGTCACCACATGGCGATCCAGGTCCGCCACGCTGTCTTCGATGCGCACCTCGAGGAAGCCGCGTCCCAGGCGATGCGCGCCGGGCGGGCTGCCCTGCGCGATTTCATCGGTTTCGCGCACGTCAATCAAGGCCGCTCCCTGCGCCTGCATCTGCAGCGCCTGTGCCGGACTCACCTCATCGATGGTCGTCCTGAGTTCAGCAATCCGCTGGTCTTTCGCTTTCATGAGCGACTCCTCCGGCCACCGCCGGGATGATCGAAACGACATCGCCGTCCGCCACGGGCGTCTGCAATCCATGCTCGCTGCGGATGTTCCGGCTTCCCAGATAGATGTTGACGAACTGGCGCGGCTCGCCGCCGGGCGTGAGTATGCGCGCCAGCAAGCCGTCGTGTTGCGCACCCAATGCATTCAAGGCCTGCTCGACAGTGGCGGCATCGACGCGCACCTCGTCGGCTCCCTGCGTGTAGTTGCGCAGGGGAGAGGGGATGCGGATGGTCACATTGCTCATGATTGAATCGCCTCCTCGTCGAATGCCTGCGCCTCGTTCAGTCGCCATGCGCGCAGATCGAGCACGCCGTCGCAGCTCACTTCCAGAATCACGTAGGACCAGTTCGGCCATGCCGCTTCGCGGTCGGCTTCGGACGGCAGGGCGGGGTGGTCCGGATGGGTATGCCACACGCCCAGCACCTCCATGCCCTGCGCGCGCGCCGCTTCATCCGCTGCGATGAAGTCCTGCGGGTCCAGCAGATAGCGATCGCGCGCGCGTTCCACGTTCAGGTTGGCTGCCTGCGTCACGCGCCGGACGATGCCGTCGTCATGGTCGCGTTCGCCGATCAAGAGACCGCAGCATTCATTCGGATAGCCGGTGCGCGCCCACTGCGCGAGACTGTCGCGGAAAGCACCGGGCATGTGCAGCGTGGCCATCGCTAATCCCAGCGGTTGTCCCTGACCTGCACCATGCCGTCCTTGACGCGCACGGGAAAGGTGACCACCGGTTCGTAGGCGGGAGGCGCAAGCGCGGCACCGGTCCGGATGGAAAAACGCGCGCCATGGCGCGGGCATATGACCTGATCGCCCTCGACCGAGCCGCCGGTGAGGATGCCGCCATCGTGCGTGCAGATGTCTTCAATCGCGAAGAACTCGTCGTCCAGATTGAACACGGCGATGTCGGTGCCGTCGATATCGACGGTGCAGAAACCGCCATCCGCGATCTGGCTGACGGCGGCAACGTTGATCCATGTGCTCATCGTCATTTCTCCGTTCTCTCGAAATTCCTGATTCCCTCGCCATGTCAGGCTGGGCAAAGCCTTGTCAAAGCAGGCCCAGCTCCAGCATCGCCGTCTCCGACATCATCTCGCGCGACCACGGCGGATCCCACACCAATTCGACCTGCGCCTGTGTCACGCCGGGGACGCCATTGACCGCGCATTCCACCGTTTCCGGAAACGATTGCGCCACCGGGCAGGCGGGCGAGGTCAGCGTCATGCGTATGCGCGCCGCGCCGGCCTCGTCCACGTCCAATTCGTAAATCAGGCCCAGGTCGTAGATGTTGACAGGAATCTCGGGGTCGTAAATCTGCCGCAATGCCTGGATGACGTCCTGCCGCAGCATCTCGGCATCGATCGCTGGCGTCACCGGCGCATTCGCCGCGGCGATTTCCCTTGCGCCGGATTCCTCCGCCTTCTTCAGCCAATCGAATATCGTCATCTCGCTTGCCCTCCAGTACCTTGCTTCGGCGGCATCTATTCCGTGCTGACCGGTTCCGTCTGTCTGGACAGTGCGGCACGCAGCGTGTGCCATGCGAGCGTGGCGCACTTCACGCGGGCGGGAAACTCCCGCACGCCGCCCAGGACTTCCAGCTTGCCGAGATCGGATGATTGCGTTCCATGCTCATGCGTGACCAGCTCATGGAAATCGGCGAACAGTTTCTCCGCCTCCTGCACGCGCCGGCCCTTGATGTGCTCTGTCATCAGCGACGCCGACGCCATCGAGATTGCGCAACCCGTTCCCTCGAAACTCGCGTCCGTGATCACATCGTCCTCGACGTCCAGATACAGCGTCAGACGATCGCCGCACAATGGATTGAAACCTTCGGCACTGCGATTGGCATCGGCGAGCGCATGGAAATTCCGCGGCTTGCGGTAGTGATCGAAGATGACTTCCTGATAGAGGTCGCGCAGATCGCCCATGCTTGCCATTCCTCATGTGGTCCGTCGCGCATCCACGCCGAACATTTGCATGGCCTTGCGGATCGCGGCAAACAAGGCGTCGATTTCCTCGCGCGTGTTGTACAGTGCGAACGATGCCCGCGCCGTGGCCGGAATGCGGAAATGGTCCATCACCGGCATTGCGCAATTGTGGCCGGTGCGGATCGCCACGCCTTCCCGATCGAGAATGGTGCCGATGTCGTGCGGATGCATGCCGTCGATGACGAAGGCCAGAATGCCGGTCTTTTCCCGCGCCGTGCCGATCAGGCGCATGCCGGGTAACTCGCGCGCCATGTCCGTCGCGTAATCGAGCAAGTCATGCTCATGCGCGGCGATCGCATCCAGCCCGATCTGTTCGACATAGTCCAGCGCCGCGCCGAGAGCGATCACGCCGGCGATGTTGGGCGTGCCTGCCTCGAACTTGTACGGCAGAACGTTGTACAGCGTCTTTTCGAACGTCACCTTGCTGATCATGTCGCCGCCGCCCTGATAAGGCGGCATTGCATCCAGCAGCTTCGCCTTTCCGTACAGTACGCCGATCCCGGTCGGGCCATACAGCTTGTGGCCCGAGAATGCATAGAAGTCGCAGTCCAGCGCCTGCATGTCCAGTTGCAGATGCGGTGCCGCCTGCGCGCCGTCGACCAGCACGACCGCATCGAAGGCATGCGCGGTTTCGATGATCCGCGCCAGCGGGTTGATCGTTCCCAGCGCATTCGACACATGCGCCACAGCAACCAGCCGTGTGCGCGGACTCATCAGCTTGTCGAACGCGTCGAGCATCAGTTCGCCGGCATCGTTGATGGGAACCACGCGCAATTCAGCGCCCGTTTGCTCGCACAGAAGCTGCCACGGCACGATGTTGGAATGATGTTCCATCTCGGTCAGCACGATTTCATCGCCGGCCTTGATGCAGCGGCGGCCGTAACTGTGTGCGACCAGGTTGATCGCTTCGGTCGCGCCGCGCACGAAGACGATTTCCCTGCTGTCGGCGGCATTGACGAAGCGCTTCACCTTGCCCCGCGCCGCTTCGTACGCCTCGGTGGCGCGCTGGCTCAGGTCGTGGACGCCGCGATGGATGTTGGCGTTGAGCGTTTCGTAGTACTGCCTCTCGCAGTCGATCACCGCCTGCGGCTTCTGGGTGGTGGCGGCATTATCGAGGTAGACCAGCGGCTTGCCATGCACGGTTTGTCGCAGCACGGGAAAATCCTTGCGCCAGCGTGCCGCATCAAGCGGCGGCGGCGCGACCTTCAATGTCATTACCTCACTGATCGTGTTCATCATTGCTCCCAACCCGGTGGATCGCTCGGCAGCCGCTGCGGCAATCGTTGCAGAAGCAGGCGCTCCAGGCGTTCGCGCAGCGACGCGATGCCAGGCATGGCAACGATCTCCTCGGCAAAGGCATAGGTCAGCAGGTTCTTCGCCGCCGCCTCATCCACGCCGCGCGAGCGCAAATAGAAAATCTGCTCGTCATCGAGTTGCCCCACCGTCGCACCGTGGCTGCATTTCACATCGTCGGCGTAGATTTCCAGTTGCGGCTTGGTATCGATCTCCGCGTTCTCCGACAGCAGCAGGTTGCGGTTGGACTGGAATGCATCGCTCTTTTGCGCATTCGCATGCACGATCACCTTTCCGTTGAACACCGCGCGCGCCGCGCCGTCCAGCACGCCCTTGTAATACTCGCGGCTGGTGCCGCGTGGCATGGCGTGGTCGACGCGCGTGTGATGATCCACATGCTGCCTGCCCGCCGCCATGTACAAGCCGTTCAGGTTCGCGCTGCAGGCTTCGGCATCGAAGCGCGTCGCGATATCCGTCCGCGACAGCAGCGCGCCGAAGGCGAAAGAGTGCGAATCGAAGCGGCTCCCGTGTTGTTGCCGGACGTCGATGGCGGCGATGTGAAAGGCACGCAGGCTTTCCTCCTGCAGCTTGCAGTGCGCGATGACTGCGCCGTCTGCGGCTTCAATTCGCGTGATGGCATTGGTGAAGTAAGAGGTGCTGTCCGGCCCGATGTAGTGTTCGATCACGCTTGCATGCGCATTGATGCCGGCGCGGATGATGTTGCGCGTGTGGCATGCCATGTCTGGCTCGGTGCAGAGGAAGATCAGATGGATCGGGTTCTCGAGGACGAGGCCGGGAGCGAGATCGATGTATGCGCCGTCGCTCCAGAATGCGGCGTTCAATGCTGCGAAGCCGTTTTCCGTATCGATTTCCGTATTGCTGTCGAGCGCCGCATCGAGACCGTCCGGATGCAAGGCTAGTGCCCCGGCCAGGGTCGTCACCGTCGCGCCGCGAGGAAGCGTCTGCGGTCGGGACAAGCCCGGCACATGGCGGCCGTTCAGGAACAGCAGGAGATGATCGCTGCCGCCTCCCGGTTCCAGCACGCCATCCAATACGCGCAGCGCGGCATCCGTCGGTTCCTTCGGCGTGACGCGGAACGGACGTTTCGCCAGAGGCGCGACGTTGGTGTACTTCCAGTCTTCGTTCCTGGTGCTTGGGAAACCCGATGCTTCGAAACGGCCGAGCGCCGCAAGACGCAATTGCTGCAGCCACGGCAGATCGGCTCCGGGCAACTGCGGCGCAAGTGTCGCGAACGCTTCGCGGTAACTGCTGATGGAGGGCATATCCATTCGCGGCTCCAGCCAATGTTTCCAGCCATTTACTCCGTGTGCGACTTCATTGTCATTCTGGGTGCAGCGTGGAATCTCCACGGCATGCAGGCTCGTTGACATTGCGGATTCCTCGCTGCATTCGGAATGACACCGCAACATCTGCGCTGCACAAGCGTCTTCTACCGCGGCACCGATGCCTCGCTTTTACTATCTGTCTGCATCGTTGCATCCAGCCAGCCGTACCCATACCTTTCCAGCTCCCACGCCAGTTCCGGCCCGCCCGATTTCGCGATCCGTCCCTGCGCCAGCACATGCACCTCGTCCGGCACGACGTAGTCCAGCAGGCGCTGGTAATGCGTCACCAGCACGATCGCCCGCGTCGGACTGCGCATGGCGCTGATGCCGTTTGCCACCACCTTCAGCGCATCGATATCGAGACCTGAATCGGTTTCATCGAGAATCGCGAGCTTCGGTTCCAGCACCGCCATCTGCAGGATTTCGTTGCGCTTCTTCTCGCCGCCGGAGAAGCCTTCGTTGACCGAGCGGTAGAGCAGACTTTGATCCATATCCATCAGTTTCATCTTTTCCTTCACCAGCGCCAGAAAATCGATCGCGTCGAGTTCCGGTTCGCCGCGATGCTTGCGCACGGCATTGAGCGCCGCCTTGAGCAGATAGATGTTGCTCACGCCGGGAATTTCGACGGGATACTGGAATGCGAGAAAGACGCCGTTCCGCGCCCGCTCCTCGGGCGGCATGGCAAGCAGATCGCGTCCCTCGTAAATGACTTCGCCGCTGGTGACCGTGAAGCTGTCGCGGCCCGCCAGCAGCTGCGCGAGGGTACTCTTGCCGGAGCCGTTGGGCCCCATGATGGCGTGTACTTCGCCCGCATCGACCTCGAGATCGATGCCGCGCAGGATCGGCTTGCCGTCCACGTCAACATGCAGGTTCCTGATGGTGAGCATGATGTCTATCCAACGCTTCCTTCGAGGCTGACGCCCAGCAGCTTCTGCGCTTCCACCGCGAATTCCATCGGCAACTCCTTGAACACATCCTTGCAGAAGCCGTTGACGATCATCGATACCGCATCTTCCGCCGCGATGCCGCGGCTCTGGCAGTAGAACAACTGGTCTTCGCCGATGCGCGAGGTCGATGCCTCATGCTCGACCCGCGCCGTCGCATTCTTCACCTCGATGTAGGGGAAGGTATGCGCGCCGCACTTGTCGCCCAGCAGCAGTGAATCGCACTGCGTATAGTTGCGCGCGCCCGAAGCGCTCTTCGCGACCTTCACCAGTCCGCGATACGCGTTGTTGCCGTGCCCTGCCGAAATGCCCTTGGACAGGATCGTGCTGCGTGTATTCTTGCCGAGGTGGATCATCTTGGTGCCGGTATCGGCCTGCTGATGGTTGTTGGTGAGCGCCACCGAATAGAACTCGCCGACTGTGTTGTCGCCTTGCAGAATGACGCTCGGATATTTCCAGGTGATGGCGGAACCGGTCTCGACCTGCGTCCATGAAATCTTCGCATTCGCTTCGCGGCAATCGCCGCGCTTGGTGACGAAGTTGTAGATGCCGCCTTTGCCTTCCTTGTCGCCCGGATACCAGTTCTGCACGGTCGAATACTTGATCTGCGCACCTTCCAGCGCGATCAGTTCGACCACGGCGGCATGCAGCTGGTTTTCATCGCGCATCGGCGCGGTGCAGCCTTCCAGATAGCTCACATAGGCGCCCTTGTCGGCGATGATCAGTGTGCGCTCGAACTGCCCTGTGTTTTTCGCATTGATGCGGAAGTAGGTCGACAGCTCCATCGGGCAACGCACGCCGGGAGGGATGTAGCAGAACGTGCCGTCGCTGAACACGGCGGAATTGAGCGTCGCGAAGAAATTGTCGGTGTACGGCACCACCGAACCGAGATATTGCTGCACGAGTTGCGGATGTTCCTGCACGGCGTCGGAGAAAGGACAGAACACGATGCCGAGTTCAGACAGTTTGTCCTTGAAGGTGGTCGCGACCGACACGCTGTCGAACACGGCGTCCACCGCCACGCCGGCCAGCAATTCGCGTTCCTGCAGCGGCACGCCCAGCTTCTCGTAGGTACGCAGCAACTCGGGATCGATCTCCTCAAGGCTGGACGGTCCATCCTTGCGTGACTTCGGCGCGGAGTAGTAGACGATCTCCTGATAATCGATCGGCGCATGCCTGACCGTGGCCCAGTGCGGTTCGCTCATGGTGAGGAAATGGCGATAGGCCTTGAGCCGCCATTCGAGCATGAACGGCGGCTCGTTCTTTTTCGCCGAGATCATGCGGATGATGTCTTCGTTCAAGCCTTTCGGCACCGCATCGGCTTCGATATCGGTGAAGAAACCATGTCGATATGGTTGATTGACCAGGGTATCCAGTACTGCTGTCATGCTCGACTCCCGGACGTCCGTCACAGCACTGTCAGCGCCGCTCCAGCGTCCTGATGGCGATTGCCTGCCAATTTTCCTGCTATCCAGACGGTCCATCACCGGCCGCACCGGATCGTTCGATCGATACCGGCATCCACTGTTGGCTCTGCTGCGACTCCGCAGCGCTCTTCGCGTGCTGACTGGCAACCAGCTGCGCCAGCGTCACCGATGCAAGATAGCGATTGATTTCCATATTCAGTTCGGCCCACAGTTCGTGCGTCATGCAGCGTTCCCCATCGTGACAGTTCAACTGGCCATGGCATTGCGTTGCATCGACCGTTTCATCCACTGCATGAATGATGTCGGCAATTGAAATTCCCCCTGGTTCGCTTGCCAGAAGATAACCGCCACCGGGGCCGTGCACGCTTTTCACCAATTGACTGCGATGCAGGCGGCCGAACAGGCGCTCAAGATACGACTGCGAAATACGCTGCCTTCTGCTGATGTCGGATACAGAAACCGCGCAGCCATCGCCATGGAGGGCGATATCCAGCATGGCGGTCACGGCGTAGCGTCCTTTCGTCGTCAATCGCATCGCGGCATCCTGTCAGCGCCTCATGCATTGCATCCAACCGGCAATCTTCGCTGCATATACGACAAATACTCTACTAATTTAGTCGGTCATTTTTGACGAAAGTTCATCTCGAAATGGCTTGTCAACGGATAGCGAAAAGGGCAGGACAGATGATGCGCTGTTGTGCATCGGACGGTGCCGAGTTTCCCGCATGGAATCATCATGCGCAATGGCAACGCTGACACGCGCTTTCGTGCGCCGGTCACCCAGCAGCACGCGTAATTCCGGAACACTGATGCCGGTCGTTTCGCTCATCCATATCAGCATGGAGCCGGCGACCGGCAGGCGGCCATGTCTGATGTCGTGAATGATGGATTTGGTGACTTTCAATTTGCGGGAGAGAGCGCTGTCGCTGTTCAATTGCATGCGCTCGCGCAAAGCGTCGAGCAGGCGGTTCGGGTCATAGCCGATGTATGTTGCTTGTCGTTGTGTTTCCATATTTGTTGCCTGTAAGTATTGTCAATAAAACGATGAGGCGGGTACATTGACGCCTTGTCGGCGATGTAAGTTCCCGCATGCTTGCATATCGCTGGCATCGGCGGCATCGGAATCATGAGGTCGTCATATTTGCAGAATGAATGAGACATATATGCACGCTGAATTTGATTTATGTCTTCGCAGCTCCATCTGGTAAGCAGTAAAGCGAACCGAATTTTTCAGGAGTGTGAAATGTCGAGATCAAACCTTGCCACCTATCCCGCCGTGCATGCGGGTCCGTCCTATGCCGAGAACGTCGCGCGTGCCGCGCTGGCCTTGGCAGCCGCCGTGCTGGCGTTAGCGCCGCTCAAGTCCAATGCCGTCGAACAAGAGCATGTCAGGATGCATAACACCACCGAACTGTACCGTCTTGCCAATCAGTTCGAATCCAGCATGCCGAGTCAGGCAGCCGAGCTGCGCCATCTTGCCGGCCGCGATTGAGGCGTTTGCCATCGGCATTGCAATGACGACAGCCACGTCACATCGTTACTGATATCAGCAACAAACATGCCTTGTTATCGAGGCAGGAGCTGAAACGACAAAACCCGCGCGGTCATGATGATCGGCGCGGGTTTGTTTTTGCGCGACGGACTTGTCGCGCGTGGTCGATGCTATTTGGTCGATGCTATTTGAAGGGCGTGAAGCGAGATTTTCTGATGGCGAGCTTGCGCGCATTCACCACGTCTTTCAAGGCCGTGGCCAGCATCTCCGTTTGCGCTTGTCCCGGGGCCATCGCTGTCGGCAGGCCGCAGGCGCGGATTGTTTTTTCAAGATTGCGCAATGCGCGAAGTTCTTCATGGTATTGCGGTTCAAGCATGTTGATCAATTGCATTGTGTGGCACGAATTGATCAAGACCAATATGATGGCTGTTTGTTCCCTTGCAGAAAGTCGTTTCTGCTGAAATCGATTGACCATCCACTTCACTTGCCAGCGAATCAATAATCCATGAGCGGAACCGTCCTTGCCACCAATATTGCCGGCGCATTGCTGCTGCCGCCGGTCAACCTCGTGCTGCTGTGCGCCGCCGGATTGTGCTTGCGTCCGCGCTGGCCGCGTGCCGGTGTGGCGATCAGCGCGGGTGCGCTGATCGTGTTGCTGGTGCTGAGTACCTGTGCGGGGGCCTTGCTGTTCGTGTCACCGCTGGAGCAGCGGACCACGCCGCTTGCATCGCCGCGCGATGCCGGTGCGCAGGCGATCGTCGCGCTCGGCGGCGGACGCATGAAGAGCGCTCCCGAATACGGCGGCAAGGATGGCCCCAGCCATGTCGCGCTGGCGCGCCTGCGCTATGCGGCAACCCTGCATCGCGAAACGGGCCTGCCGGTACTCGTCACAGGCGGCGTGCCGGACGCCTCGGCGGAATCGGAGGCGGCCGGCATGGCGCGCTCGCTGCGTGATGATTTTGGCGTTCCGGTGCAATGGCTGGAAGAGCGTTCGAGCAACACGGCGGAAAATGCCGCGTTCTCGGCGCGCATCCTGAAGGGCGCGGGCGTCAAGCGCATCCTGCTGGTGACGGATGCGATGCATATGCCGCGTTCGAAAGCGATTTTCGAGGCGGCCGGGCTGGAGGTGGCGGCGGCACCCACCGTGTTCTTCAGCCGCGAGCGACTCACTCCCCTCGACTTCATCCCGACCGGCGAGGGGTTGCGGCGAACGCATTATGCGATGCATGAATGGGTAGGGCTGGTGTGGTATCGGCTGCGTCACGAAAGCGCAGTGAAAGCGGCGAGCGCGGCGTGACCGCAACACGCCTTTTGGAAAGAACGCGTCTCCCGAATTGAATGTCAACAGGCCCTAGCGGCGGCGACCGTTTCCGGTCTGCGGTGCGTGCCGGAATTTTCGCAGCAGATTCTTGAAAAGCTGATCCAGCATCGCCTCCAGTTTCTGGAAGGCCTTGACGACAAGCGGTCGGTGGTGATGCCGCCTGTGTACATGATGTGTTGACGTGCGGTGCGTGGCCCCGCCTGGCGTCGGCTGTCGGGGCTGGTGTGCGGAAGCCGGCTCCTGCCGGGCTTTCGTTTCATCGGCTTCCGTCTTGGCGATCCATTCGTCATGCGCGTTGCGCTTGGCCGGATCGGACAGGGTTTCATACGCGGAATTGATGATTTGAATAATGCGCATCGCGTCCGGGCTGCCCGGGTTGCGGTCAGGATGGTATTTTTGCGACAGCGTTTTATACGCCGCGCGGATGACTTCCGGCGGGGCGTTGCGCGCAACCTTCAGATTGTCATAGTGCGTATGAATTCGCGCCATCGCTGTCTGTTCGTCTGTTCAATTCGGTCGGGTAAGTCAAAAAACGTTCATCGCAGTCGCTGGCTTGCCGGATGTCTGCAATGTCCTCGATGTGCTTCTTCACGTTTCGCCATCTTACTTGCACTAATGTAAAACGGCGAACGCTGTGAAATGCTGTTATTAATCAACTAAATGGCACAACCACATCAGTGGTGTGACAGGGACTGCTCATCGACTGATCTGCCGCGAGCGCCGCCTCACTTCATTGATGAAACTTTCCGCTTCCCTGCCTGCGCTGAATTCGTCACAGCCCTTCTGATAACACGCAATCGCAATATCCATCAGCGAATACAGCTCTTCCTCCGTCAGTCGATCCGACAGCGCGACGAGGCGTTTTGAAAACTGGGAAACCAGCACCTCCCACGACGCATTGCCTTTCAGGCTGCACCTGGCAATGAGATCATGGATTTCGCGATCCGTCATGGCTATTTCCGTTCGGCAAAAAAGGATAGGCAATGTAAACCACGGGAAGTTCTCGGCCCGCGAGGATTTTTTGCCTTGGCTTTGCCGTGCTGCACGATTGCCGACTCATGCGGCCGGTCATCGGGTAACGAATGCGGCGCATGGTTTTTTCATCATTGGTTAAGAGCGGCGCTTGCTGTGAAAGTTCGGCAACGCGAATGGCATGACGAACTATCCATGCAGACGGGAATCCAAATTCTGTGCAGTTCTGGAAGGAGGGAGCGATCCATGAAAAAGCAGGGCAGACCATCGCCATCGCCGGACAAGGGGCAGGAAGCGGGCGGTGCGACGCCGGCTTCGCAGCTTGAACAGCAGTCCGCCGGCATCGGTCCCGAGCCGCACGGTTTCTTCGCGGGCAAGCCGCTCGACGGCAGCCAGTATCTTGAGGTGATCGAGGAACAGGAATATGCCGAACAGCGACCGACTGCCGCGGAGCAGAAGCCGCGATATTCATTCCTGAACCCGCCGCCGCAACCCGGCAGAAAACGATAGTGCAAGTGATAGTGCAAGCAGCAGAAGCACGATAAGCAGCACGACCAGCGCGGCGAAACCGCTGGCCAACCGCTTCGGCGGTTTTTTATTGTCCCTCGTCCATGCCGCCGCGCGTTGCGCCGCTGCCATTCAGGCGCCAGTGCTCGCGTGCCAGTGCCGCATCGACGCCAAACTCCTTCAAGCCGTGGCGATAGATCGCCGCGCCGATGTCGATGAAGCGGTTGATCTCCGCATCATCCAGCTTGTCGGCGACATGCGCGAGCCGTTCCGCAAGCCGTTCAGAAAGAGTGTAAAGATCGTCGTCGATGATCTGGTGCTCCTCACGCATCATCAGCGACATGATCTGGTATTTGTCCATAAACGCTCCGCGCCCGCCGTAGTTCAACGCTGTTGACCCTCGAGTAATGAATATTATAGGCAGCAGCTTTGTGCAAACAAGGCACGCTCCTTGTACTGCCGGACTGCTGCTTTCACCCTGCTTTTCCAGTCATCGCCACTGACTTCGTCTTGTTTCCCTTGCGTCGAGAGGGCATCTCGACATGTGTCGAGCGCTTCTAACTCAACTTCATGATTGCAAATGAGAATAATTCGTATTAAGATCATGCGATTACTCGCCAGCCTGCGGCCAGCAATCCGAGAAAGATCTGAAAAGAAGGCGGAATAAAAGAGTCGGGTAGCCGCATCGCTCCCTTTTTCTGGATCGACAGCATGGTGTGCAACGACGATCCGGACCGCCTGCTTTTTGATATGGACATGTCGATCATCGCCTTGCACAACGCCGACGGCAGCGACGAGCATGATTCCGATCCGGTTGTCAGCAGGCTGACCGGCCGCTACCACAACCTGTTGCATGTGCGGGCCGGTACTTGATCAACGGCCTGCAAATAATGAAATTTATGAGTGGAACGAATTTTTCCCGGAGCGGCTTGTTGACCCTGATTGCAGGGCTGCATGTGACGCTGCTGTGGGCCATGACAACGGTATTCAACAAGCCTCTCCCCATTGAGGTCCCGGTGCCGATCGTGATGGCAGAAATGCTGCCGCTGCAACCTCAAGTGCAGCCGCAACGACAGCCGGAACCGGAGCCAGCCGTCAAGCCTGCACCCAAGCCGACGCCGGTCAAACAGGTCAAGCCGGCAAAACCGACCGTGACGCCGCGCCCGACACCGGCGCCTGTTCCGACCCCCAATACAACGCCGAGCGAAAGCGCAATTTCCGTGCCGCAAGCATCATCGCAGCCCGCGCCAGCTCATACTTCCAGCGCGGCGGCAGAATCTGCGGCACCGTCGCCAGCGCCAGCACCGATCAGCGCACCGCGCTTCGACGCGGCCTACCTGAGAAACCCCGAGCCCCGCTATCCGCCGCTTGCCCGGAGGATGGGCGAACAAGGCACGGTGATGCTGCGCGTTCACGTCACTACCGAAGGGACGCCGGATGAGGTGCAGGTGCTGACCAGCAGCGGTTCGTCCATGCTCGACGAATCGGCACTCGAAACGGTGCGCGGGAAATGGAAATTCGTGCCCGCCAAACAGGGCACTGTCGCGGTCGCGGGATGGGTCAAGGTGCCCATCAGCTTCAAATTGAATTGAACACTTTTACCGATTGAGGAGAATTCCATGAACAGTCCCTACGGCCTTGCCAATCTATGGCAGCAAGGCGATATCGTCACCCGCATCGTGGCGCTGGTGCTGCTGACGATGTCCATCCTGTCCTGGTTCGTGATTGCATTGAAGGGCTTGCAATTGATCCGTCTGCGCAAGCAGGCCGCCGTCGCCGATGAGGAGTTCTGGCACAGCAAGAGCCTGGAAGAGGGCGTGCGTCTGCTCGGTCCGAACCGCAAGGAGAATCCGTTCTGCGCGCTGGCCGAAGACGGCGCGAACGCCGCCGCGCATCACGCCCACAGCAAGGAAGACCTGCACGGCGCGCTCAACGTCAGCGACTGGCTGACCAGCTGTCTGCGCCGCTCGATCGAGAACATCACCGGTCGCCTGCAAAGCGGCTTGCCGGTGCTGGCATCGATTGGCAGCACCGCCCCCTTCGTCGGCCTGTTCGGCACGGTGTGGGGTATCTATCACGCGCTGGTCAGCATCGGCGTATCGGGCCAGGCCAGCATCGACAAGGTGGCCGGCCCCGTGGGCGAGGCGCTGATCATGACGGCCTTCGGCCTAGTGGTCGCGATTCCGGCGGTGCTCGGCTACAACACGCTGGTGCGCGGCAACAAGGCGGTGCTCGCACAACTGCACAACTTCGCGCACGATCTGCACGCCTACTTCATCACCGGCGGACGTGTCGGACAGCAGGCAAACGTCTCGAACCTGCGCGCCGCAGGAGGCTGACATGAGCTTCGGATCCCCGTCGCAGGACGATGACATGATGTCGGAAATCAACATGACGCCGCTGGTCGACGTCATGTTGGTCTTGCTGATCATCTTCATCATCACCGTCCCGGTCATCAATCACGCGGTCAAGATCGATCTGCCGCGTGCCACCAGCCAGCCCAGCGACGTCAAGCCGGCGCATGTCGAACTCGCGATCGACGCTGCGGGCGCGGTCACATGGAATGGCACCGCAGTCGAGCAGGATGTGCTCAAGGCGCGCATCGCCGAGGCCGCCGCACAGCAACCGCAGCCGGAGCTGCACCTTCGCGCCGACCGCCAGACGCCCTACGAGAAAGTGGCGCAAGTCATGGCCGCTGCGCAAAGCGGCGGTCTGGGCAAGATCGGTTTCATCACCGACCCCAACGTCGGGCGCTGATTCGTTTTCACCGTGTGGATCGCGCTGTTTGCGCGATCCACAGGCAGTTCAATCCGTGCGCCAGGGCTCCGGCATCTGCTGCCGGTCATGCGGCGCCACCCTCTCGTATTCCGATATCACCTGCGCCCCCAGCAGCAGCAAGGTCGCCGCGATCTCCAGACTGAGCAAGACCAGGATCGCGGTCGTCAGCGATCCGTACACCACGTTCACCTGCGACAAGCTCGCGAAATACCACACCAGTACATGGCGCATCAGCTCCCACAGCAGGGCGGCAGTGATGCCGCCGATCAGGGCGTGCCGCAGCGACAGCCGTCCGACCGGCATCACGAGATAGATCGATGTGAGTACGAAGATTTCGCCGGCGAGGCCGAGACAGTAGAGCAGCACGCTCGATACGCCGCCCAGCGACCATCGGTATCCCAGTATGGCGAGATTCTCCTCGCCGATCGCCTGCAGCCTGCCGGCGACGAAGGTGATCAGCAGCAGACCGAGTGCGAGGAACAGGATGTAGCAGTACGGCAGCAGCGCCGAGACGAGAAAGTGGCGGCGCCGGATGGCGACGCGATGGAAGAAGATCACCGACATCGCGTTTTCCAGAACGGTGAATGCGAGCGAACTAAAGAAGATCATCGTCCCCAGCAATACCCATCCGACGACGGCACGATTGGCGAGAAAGTTTGCCAATTCGGCGACGATCGATTTCGATTGTCCCGGCACCAGCCATTCCAGATAGCGTCCCAGAGTTTCCAGCAGTTCCGCCTGATCGATCACGTGCGATAGCGCGATGACAACGAGTATCAGCAACGGCACGATGGACAGCAACGCATAGTAGGCAACCGCACCGGCCAGCAGCAGTCCCTGGTTGGCGCGGAAAGCCCTGAGCGTTTGCAGCGCGAATGCGCCGGGATGCCGCAATACGTGCTCGGTTTGATCGCTGATGATATGCATGCCGATTGCCTGGAATGTTCGCATCGATGCAGAGCAGTGTAGGCGCGGGCTTGCTGTTATTACAAGGAGGCCGTTCGACCGGCTTGCAGTGACTTGTCGCCATGCAGCGTGTCCGCTTCGGCATCCGCTCTGGCGTTTTTGTCATTGGTTCTGCGATGAAAGATGTGCCAGATCAACATTGCTTCATCTGCTTGCTGATGTAATGAAATCGGCTTTGAACCTGTAGGGGAATTGCCATGATGACCGCGATATTGTGGGTACTGAGCATCCTCGCTGCCGCACTGATTGGCGGCGTTTTCATCAGCGCGTTACTCGAACTGGAAGACGCACCTTGGAGATGACGTTCCCCCTGGGGAAAGCGCATGCCGCCCGCGATTGATGGAATGGCGGATCGCCACTATTCTGATATCAGTTACTTGCCTGTTATCCGAGGGAGGTGCCATGGCGATGACCGCTGCGCAGCAAGCCACTTGGCTGGAGATCGTCAAGGCATACGACGACTGGAACGCAGGTAATAACGCCTTGATGCCGGTGCACGAACTGGACACAAGCGTGGAGGCGTCGTCCGATCAGATTGGCGATGCGCTGGCTCAGGCAGCGGCAGATTCGCTGGTCGACTTGGGCGGGATCGGTGCGGAACTGGCGTTCAGGCCGCGACGAAAATGATGCTTGACCATCCCTTTACGCAGAAAAAATTGGCGGAAAAGCATGTAAGAGAAAGTAACAGCAATCGACGCATGATCGATTTGCAACGATAGTGATCATGTTTCCTCTATCCATCCAAGTAGTGGATTTCGCCCGCAGCCCGCAAGGATTGCGGGCTTTTTTGTTTTGTGGCGGCAGCATTCTCTGCCACGTATTCGGGGTGGTGACGCAGCAAGACACTGGGTTGGAAATTGCCGCGCACATTCATGCTGCCTTGATTTTGATCAGCTTGATAATTGCCTTTCGGATCAAGGACATGGCACAGCTTGTCCCATGTTATCTACAGAATTACCCACAGCAAATGTGGGCAAGTCCGCACCGCTGTCGGTAAAAAAATCTTCCGCAATCGCAACAAGGTTGACCAATATCAAGCTGCGCCAGTGCCTGCCTTGTACATTGCAAGCTTACTAGCGGAGGATCGGCCATGAAAAAGCAACACGTCGCCATCAGTGTCAACGAGTTCTGGATCAATGTCGCATTCGAATTCTGGACAGCGGTTGCGTTTCCTGCCATTTATTTCGCGCGCAAGCTGTAGTCCGCCGACCCCGAACAGTCCATCACCTGAATGTCGGCAGTGCGCGATATTGTGTCGTGTCAATAAAAGCGAATGTAATCAAGCACATCCGCACTAATCAACAACGATATCAACAGGCTTGCCCACAAATGTTGTGAACAACTCCGTGGCTACGGCCATGGCATCGGATTCATGGCGATGTAAGGCGGGGCATTGTGCGTGCTGCCGGTGGCAGTGTTGTCAGGCTCGCCGTCTCCCAGCTTGGGGCCGATGATGCCGCCGATTTCCCTGCGCGATTGCGCGAAGTCCGACTGCAGCAGCGGGAAGTCCCTCTTCGGCCAGTTCGCGATCGCCCACCGGATGAGGGCGTCGAGCCGGTCATTGAGTTCCTCTGCGTACTGATCGCATTCTTTCCTGGTTGCCATCTACTATCCTCGTGAATGTCATGTCAAATATGACCATGAATCCGCAGAGGTGTTCGATCTGCCTGCGCGATGGAAGGCCTGCCTGTGCAATTGCGCTTCACGCGCAGAATTGCCTTCACGATCAAGGACATAGAGAGTAATCAACACGGTTATCAACAAACTTGACCACAATTAGTGTGAATAACTCGTGCGGCAAGCGGCCTTGCGGCGCAGGCAAGATCACCCGGCTCTCGACGAACCGGCCTGCTCCGCAAGGCACAGCGGCTCACGCCGCGTGCTGCGCCTGTCCGTTGTCGGATTGCTTCGGCTTGAACTGCTTGTCGCTGATGCGGAATTTGGCGCGACGATCGCCCATCAACTCGCGCAGATCCTTGATGCTCAGATCCGACACCTCATGCATGCGAATCAGCAGCGAGGCACCGACCGGCAACCGGCGGTGGCGAATCTTGCTGATCAGCGGCGGCGCAACTTCAAGCGCACGTGACAGGGCCGCGTCGTTCTTGAGGTTCAGCTTCTGGATCAAGGATTCCAACAGGTGGTTGGGATCGTACTGGTATTGCTCGGAGGAGTTTGAAGTTTCCATCTGCGTCTTACCTTATAGTAGTTGTAACGATCTGAACCTATTTTTACCAAACGCGCAGATATATTTTTGATAATTGTCAGTAATCCTTGTTTCTTTACCGGTACTCACCGCATCAGGGGTTTTTATCTTGCGTCTGCGCAAAAGAGGAGGTGGCGAGATGCGAAGAGAGCCGTCATTACGCAGGTTCTCAGCTTCGGAAAAATCGATGCAGACGGGGAATTCGTGGCATAGCGGGAAGTGATGAATGGCTTGATGCAATGCAAGCTTGACAACTCTTAACGAGAATGATTGGCATTTAGACGTTCGGCTATAATGTTGCCAATGAAAATCATTCTCAATAAGGTTATTCATGAAAATCGCTTTCAAGAACAAAATTGCAGCAGCTGTCTTGATTCTGGTCGGTGCAACATCTGCCCATGCACAAGACAACGTACTGAATCTCTATTCCGCGCGTCATTATCAAACCGATGAACAGCTGTATGGCAACTTTACGGCGCAGACCGGCATCAAGATCAATCGCATCGAGGCAGACGACAACGCATTGCTTGAGCGTCTGAAGAACGAAGGCAAGAACAGCCCCGCCGATGTGGTGTTGATGGTCGATGCGGCGCGACTCTGGCGTGCCCAGGTGTTTGGTCTGTTCCAGCCGGTGCAATCCCAGATCCTGAATGCGCGCATTCCCGCGAACCTGCGTGGCGGCGATGAAGGCAAGGGCGCCGAATGGTTCGGCTTTTCCACTCGTGCTCGCGTCATCGTTTACAACAAGGTGGCAGTGAATCGGGAAGATGTTTCCACCTATGAATCTCTGGCCGATCCGAAAAACAAAGGCAAGGTCTGCACGATTTCCGGTGCCCATCCCTATATGTTGTCACTCATCGGTTCCATGATCGAACGCGATGGCGAACAGGCGACTGAAAAATGGGCGCAAGGCATGGTCGCAAATTTCGCTCGTCCTCCGCGTGGCGGCGATACCGATCAGATCAAGTCCGTCGCCTCGGGAGAGTGTGGCGTAACGATTGCCAACAGCTATTACTACGCACGCCTGCTGCGTTCGACCAAGGCCGAGGACAGGGATGCGATCAACAAGGTCGGTCTGGTCTGGCCCAACCAGCAAACCTCGGGCACGCACGTCAACATCGCCGGAGCTGGCGTTGCCAGGAACGCCCCGCATCGTGAGGCGGCTGTGAAATTCCTGGAATATCTTGCCAGCGATGAGGCGCAAACCTATTTTGCCAACGGCAACAATGAATGGCCCGTGGTTGCCTCGGCTGCGGCGCAGAGCCCGGCCCTGAAGGCAATGGGCAAGTTCAAGGCAGAGAATCTTCCTATCTCCGCCATCGGCAAAAATCAGATTCCCGCCCAGAAAATTCTGGATCGCGCCGGATATAAATAACCAACACCTTTCCACAATATCTGTCCCGGATGGCCTTGCGTACTTTACAAAAATTTACGCAAGGCATTATAATTTCCGTATTGAGAACAATTATCATTCGTATTTTTACCTCCCCAATGCCGGCTTGACCGCCGGGCTTCGCCGCCAGCCAATCTCGTTTCGTGGATAGCAAGCTTGAAGCGTCAATTTCCCACCATAAGAAGCCAAAATGAAGCTGAAACTTGTCAAGCATCCAATCGCAGAAGCGATTGAATCGACCCACGTTATTGAAAACTCCCCCCGCATCGGCGCGACAATGCGCCGTCAGGCGGCATTGCCGCTCGGCGCGCTGATGCTGGCCGCATCGGTTTCCGCCTGGGCGCAAACCACTCCGCAGCCGAAGAGCGGCGGTACCGGAGCCGATCAGGTTCTTCCGACTGTTGAGGTCAAGGCATCTAGGGAAAACGAAAGCAAGGAATCCTTCCGCGCCACCACCACCACCATCGGCAAGGGCAATCAGGAACTGCGCGACGTTCCCCAGTCGGTCACGGTGATAACCGAGCGCCTGATGAGCGACCGCAACCTCGATGATTTCCGCGACGTGCTGCGCAACACGGCCGGCGTGACTTTCCAGGCAGGTGAAACGGGCGAGGAAGATATTCGTCTGCGCGGTTTTTCGCTCGGGCAGGCTGGCGACATCTACTCTGACGGCATGCGCGACGGCACGCTGTACGAGCGTGATACGTTCAACGTCGACCGAATTGACGTGCTGAAGGGATCTGCCTCGATGTTGTTCGGCAAAGGTTCCACAGGTGGCGTCGTCAATCAGGTGAGCAAGCAGCCCTTCCTCACAAACCAGAACGAGGTCAGCTACACCGTGGGTACGGGGCAAGACAACCGCCTCACCGGCGACTTCAACGTCGTCACGGGCGAGAATGCAGCCTTCCGTTTGAACGCGATGGTACAAGATGCCGACAACTGGGGGGCCGAGCAGAAGAAGCAAGGGGTTGCCCCCACATTCAGCTGGGGCATCGGCACGCGTGATGAGTTCTCGGTGGGCTTGTACTACCTGGAAAGCGATGGGCGTCCGCTCTACAACCATCCCTGGGTCATCAACAATGGCCATATCGTCGAGACGGTGCCGGCGAAGAATTACTATGGTTTGGCAAGCGACCATCTGAATACCAGTGCCACCTATGGCACGATAGCCTACACGCACCGATTCGATCAGAACAGCCAGCTCAAGACACAGCTGCGCCACGGCCGCTATGAGCGCGACCTGTTGGCTAGTGCGGTCGGATTCTGTAATGGCGTCACGGGAAATGCCAGCCAGCGGGCAGCATGCCCCGGTCAGCAGATTGTCCGCCTCGACCAAGTCAACGACAACACCGTGCTTTCCCGAGCACCGAAGGGGCGCATTGGTGTCAGTGACACCACGCAACTTACAAGCGATTACTCCGGGAATTTCATCTGGGGTGGTCTCAAGCACGAATTGCTGACAGGTGTCGACTTCTACCAGGAAGATGCAAAGCGCAATAATGCCTTTACGACCGGGCTGACCTTCCCGTTCACGAAAGTCGGCACGCCGAACGACGGCGCCACAGTGGCGGACACTCGCGGCAATCCTGCCTTCAACACCTTCGATGCACGCGACATCGGCTTGTATGTACAGGATATGGTGAGCATCGCGCCCACCGTGAAGTTGCTGGGTGGCTTGCGCTTCGACCGATTCACTGCCTCCTACCAGACTCCCACCGGTACCAGCAACGAGCGCAGCGATAACCTGTGGTCGCCGCGCGTAGGGGCGCTTTACCAGCCCAGCAATTGGGCCTCGTATTACGTGTCTTACGGCACCTCATACAACACCTCGGGCGATGCCTACCAGTTCACGCCTACGTTCGGCAATGATCAGCGGACAGCCGCCAACACGCCGCCAGAGAAGAGCCGCAACTTCGAGGTGGGCGGCAAGTGGGACCTGTTCGAGAACCGCGCCTCGCTGGGAGTCGCCGCTTTCTACAGCGAGAAGTATAACGAGCGCAACCTCGACCCCGACACGGCATCCACTCAGCAACTGCTGTCCGGCAAGCGCCACGCGGCTGGTATGGAATTCAACCTGGCCGGTCGCATTACGCCGAAGTGGGAGGTGTTCTTCAACCACACCTGGATTCCCGACGCCAAGATCGACGAGAGCAACCAGGTGCTCGCCGCCAACGGCGGCGGAGCGCAGGTCAAGGGCGACCGTCCGGGCCTGACGCCAAAGAATAGCGGCAGTCTCTGGACTACCTACCTCGTCATGCCGAAGCTGCGGTTAGGCGCGGGCCTGACGTACCGTGGTGAGCAAAATCCCGAGGGAAGCCGCGCAGTTACCGCAGACAGTTTCGTTGTGGCCGACGCGATGGCGGAGTACACCATCGACCAAACATGGTCCGCCAAGCTGTACGTCTCCAATCTGACGGACAAGCTCTACGCCGACACGCTGTACCGCGGCTTCTATGCGCCAGGGTCACCGCGCCGCGTGCAGTTGACGCTCAAGGCGGCGTTCTAGGACCGGCCCGATGCTGCTGCGCCTGAAGAACGTCCTCACACGCGAGGAACTCGCCACTGCCCGGTCACTCCTTGAATCCGGGGCGCAGTGGGTCGACGGGCGCAGCAGCGCGGGCGGCCAGGCGGTCGCCCGCAAGAATAACGAGCAGTTGGCGCAAGACAGCGATGCCTCGCGCCGGCTGCAGGCGCTGGTGCTCAACGCCGTGCAGCGCGATCCGCTGTTCTTCTCTGCGGCGCTGCCGCGCAAGATATTCAATCCGCTGTTCAACCGCTACAGCGGGGCAAGCAACCATTACGGTGCACATATCGACGGCGCAGTGCTGCACTCCCGCAATCCATCGCAATGGGTGCGCACAGATATTTCCTGCACCTTGTTCCTGGCCGAACCCGATGAATACGACGGCGGCGAACTGGTGATCCAGGATCCGCAGGGCGAGCAGCGCATCAAGCTGCCTGCTGGCGACCTCATGCTCTATCCCGGTACCACGCTGCATCAGGTGACACCGGTGACGCGCGGAGCGCGGCTCGCGAGTTTCTTCTGGGTTGAAAGCATGGTGCGCGGAGGCGAGCAACGCAGGCTGCTGTTCGAGATGGACATGGCACTGCTGAAGCTGCGAAATGCCCTCGGTGAGCAGGAGCCGTCGGTGGTGCAATTGACCGGCACCTACCACAACCTGCTCCGCATGTGGGCAGACACATGAACCACGTTTCATGAGCCACGCCAAATGAACCATATCCCGGCCGTCCAGCCGATCCCGTCCGGGATCGTGACGCTTGCAGACCATGAACTGCACGCACGGTCGGTGCTCGACGACAATGCCTGGGCCTATTTCAGCGGCGGCGCGGCGGATGAAATCACGCTGCGGGCCAATCGCAGCGCCTGGGACGAGATGCAGCTGTCGCCGCGCGTGTTGCGCAATCTTGTCGGCGGCAACACGCGAACGCAATTGCTGGGGCGCACGCTTGCGCATCCGATTTTGCTGGCGCCAGTGGCTTTCCAGCGCATGGCGCATCCCGACGGCGAAGTCGCGACTGCCTATGCCGCAGCCATGCAGGGCGCGGGATTGGTGTTGAGCACGCAAGCCAGCATGCCGCTTGAGGATGTCGCGCAAGCGGTATTGAGCGAAGCGCAACGCGGGCCGCTGTGGTTCCAGTTTTACTTTCAGCATGACCGCGGCTTCATGCGGGAATTGATCCAGCGTGCCGAGCAGGCTGGCTATGAGGCGATTGTCGTTACCGTCGATGCGCCCAGCAGCGGCGTGCGCGATAGAGAGCGTCGTGCAGAATTCAAACTGCCGCCCGGCATATCCGCTGTCAACCTCGCGGGCCTGCCGCCGGCGCCCCCTGTTTATCTCGCACCTCATCAAAGCCGCATGTTCGACGCCTTGTTGGCCACTGCGCCGACCTGGTCCGACATCGAATGGCTGCAAGGTGTCACACGGCTTCCCATACTATTGAAAGGCGTCATGCACGAAGACGATGCCCGTCTTGCGTCGCAAATGGGACTTGGCGGCATCATCGTGTCGAACCATGGTGGTCGCACGCTGGATACGATGCCGGCGACAGCCGCGGTTTTTCCTCGCATCCATGAGGTTGTTGGCGGCGCGTTGCCGATTCTGCTGGATGGCGGGATTCGGCGCGGTACCGATGTGTTGAAAGCGATTGCGCTGGGCGCATCAGCGGTGCTGATCGGTCGGCCTTACGTCTGGGGTTTGGCGAATGCCGGTGCGATGGGCGTCTCGCACGTGCTGCGCCTGCTGCGCGACGAACTTGAAATCGCCATGGCACTGTGCGGTTGCGCCACGCTGGACGAAGTGTCTTCCGCCACGCTGTTCAAGCGATAAGGTAAACCTGCATTGACGTCGGGAGAGTGCCCCGCGAGCGGTGGGACTCAGCCATGCGGCGGCCGGCGCCAGCAAGGCGCCGGCGTGCAGAGATATCAGACGAAGTATGCGGCACCCAGCACCAGCGGCGAGCCGCTGACGCCGGCCACCACCAGGCGGCGGGCCACGCCGTGAATCTGATCTTCGAAGGTGCGGTAGGTGGCCATCGGATCAATGGGGCCGCCTTTCACGCGCCGCAAATGGGCCAGCGCGTTTCTCGACACCAGGCATTCGCGATCGGTAAAGCCGACTTCCACGGTGAAGGCCACACCCTCTTCGGCAACATGCGGTTCAGCAACTGTTCTGCTCATGATCGCGCTCCAATAAATGATTGTCAGCATCGTTACATGCCTGATGGTAACGAGTCGAAACGGCAATGATTTGACAATGATCAATGGTTGGCGAGGCGCGAAGCGAGTGCGTTTTGCGTGCAACGCTGCGGAGATTTCCGGTGCGGAGAGGAGCGATGCTCGCGATGGCGATGCGCGACGAATGTGACGCCCGCATGACGTGAGTTGCGATGAGGAGTGCCGAAGCCCGCAGTGTCGGTGCTTCGGATTCCGCGTTCCGTCTGGAATGACTTCAATGAGGACCGCTGTGAAGAATCGGCTGACTGGTGAGTCAGCGGCCTGCTGGCCGAGAGATCAGCAGGCCGCCGGTTGCTGCGTCATCAATCGACCTTTGCGCCGGATGCCTTCACCACGGCGGCGTATTTCTTCAGGTCGTTCTGGATCAGCGCGGCGAACTGCTCGGGCGTGGTCGGTGATGGTTCGGCGCCGAGGCGTGCGATCTTTTCCTTCACGTCCGGCGCGCGCAGCGCCTTGCCGATTTCGCCGTTCAGGCGCGCAACGATCGGCGCAGGCGTTTTGGCCGGCGCGAGCACGCCGAACCACGTGTTGATGTCGAAGCCGCCCAATCCGTAATCGGCACCGGCTTGCGCCATGGTCGGCAGCTCCGGCAGCGCAGCGGCGCGTGCCGTGGTCGTCACGGCGAGCGCTTTCAATTTGCCGGCGCGGATGTTCTGCGATGCGGAGGCGAGATTGTCGAACATCAGGTCGGTCTGTCCGGCCAGGAGACCGGTCTGCGCGGGCGCTGCGCCGTTGTAGGGAATGTGCACGATGCTGACCTTTGCCATCATCTTGAACAATTCGCCGGCGAGATGGCCGGCACTGCCGTTGCCGCCCGAGGCGTAGTTCAATTTTCCGGGGTTCGCCCTGGCGTAGACGATGAGGTCCTTGAGCGATTTCACGCCGAGTTTGGCGGCAGTGTCGGCATTGAGCACCAGCACGTTCGGCACGCTGGCAACCAGCGATACCGGCGCGAAATCCTTCACGGGGTCGTAGGGCAGTTTGGGGAACAGCGTGGGGTTGATCGCGTGCGTCGCGACGGCACCCATCACGATCGTGTAGCCGTCGGGCGCGGATCTCGCCGCTGCATCGGCACCGATGTTGCCGCCCGCACCGGGCTTGTTCTCGACGATGATCGGCTGGCCGAGGCCGTCCTTCATCTTGTCGGCGAGGATGCGCGCCACGGCGTCGAGCGGACCGCCCGGCGGATAGGGCACGATGAAGCGGATCGGCTTGGCCGGATAGTCCTGGGCCGCCGCGAGCGGCGCGGCGAATGTGCCGGCGACGCAGGAGAGGGCGAGAGTCAGTGTGGTGAGGAGGGATTTCATGGACCGGATGTGTTGCGTGGATTGCGGGGCTAAAACAAGCGACGAGTGTAATTCAAATGCGCCCGCGTCACAGAGCGCGGGGGCGTCCTGTTCAATCGGCGAAAGGGTTGCGCACGGTCTCGACCGGCGCGAGCGCGATTTGCTGCGGCAGTGCGTTCTGCGCGTCGAGCGCGCGCAGCGATGCAAGCGCCGCGTCGATCAACTGCTTGAGTTCCTGCGCGTGCTCCAGGCCCGCCTTGTCCTTCGTGATCTGCAGCGCGCCGTAGAGTTCGACGCGGTCGAGCCGGTTCTCGATCGTCAGCCCGCCGATCTCGATCGCATCCGATTCGTTCTGAAATGGTGTGATGGTTGTCATTGCAATATCCTGTCCAGCCATGTAGGCATCGGTTGTTCGGATCGCCGCTTCCTCGGCTGCTTCGGTTCGGGCAGCTTCATGCGCGCGCGTTTGATTCCGTCCGGCATGCCGGGAAACAGATTGATCTGAATCCGCTTCTCCAGTTCCGCAATCGTCACGACTTCGTATGCCGGTCCCGGCTCGTTTTCCGCGACCCAGGCGGCGGCTTCCTTGCGCACCGGATCGTACACCGCCTTGAATACATGGGTCGGGACCAGCACGCGGCCATTGAGGCGCTGCACGGACGCGCCTTCGAAAATCGGTCCCGTGATCACGTACAGCTTGCCGCGGTCGCGCGCAAGGCTTCTCGTCCTCTCCTCGATGCTCGCCCACAGGTTCTGGTTGTTGTCCGGATTCTGCGGAACGATGTTCGCGAGCGAAAAACTCTCTTCCTTTGCGCTGGAGGTCGGCATGTCGCCGGCCGGGCTCATGTGGCCGCGATCGAAGCCGGAGCGCGCATAGTCGCGCAGTTCCGCCCGCTCCGACGGCCGGATCCGTTCCTCCGCTTCGAACGCGTCGCGGCGCTTGATCGATTTGGCATCGCTGATGCGGTCGGCGTCGAGAAATTCCGCCGACCACAAGGGCGTGCGGGAGATGCCGGAATGCATCACCGCAAACGCTTCGAAGCACAGCGATGTCGTCTTCGATGCCAGTTTCGGACTGACGATTTCCGGTGTGCTGCCGTTGGCGTAATGTTGCGGGCACTCGCGCGCTTGCACGAGGGATGACGAACTGACAAGCAGTCCGAGGAAAAGCAGAGCGATGGTCTTCATGGATTGTTCTTGTGATGGCATTGCGCCATGCGTGGAAGAAGGGTGTTGCGGGGAAGGGCTGCGGCGTTTGATGCGCTGCACGCTCTAGCCGAGCGCAGCTTTGACTTGCTCTGAGGAAATTAGTTCCAAGAGGGAACTAATTTTTTGCCATGCACCGCATGGTCAGGAATGAGGGGCGAGACAAGTGTGCCAGGCGACACGGCGGTTGTCCGACAAGGCCGACGCATGTCATCCCGAACGCAAGTGAAGCGGGGAACTCATGAGGTTCCGGTCTGCACCCGCGCAACGGGATGCGCGGGTGCTCGCAAGCCGGCGATGCGGGTTACTGCACGTCCAACCGCAGCACGCCAGTCCCGCTAGTCACTGCAAACATGCCGTCGCGCACGAATGCAATCCCGAAGGGCCGCGACAATCCGCCGGGCAGCGCACCCAGCACGATGCCGCGCCGCCCGCCGATGCCGGCAACCGTGGTGACCGCGCCTGCGGACGTCACCTTGCGCACCGCTTCGTTGACCGTATCGGCGACGAACAGATTGCCGGCGGCGTCGAGCGCGATGCTCTGCGGGTAATCGAAGCGCGCCGCTGCGCCCGCACCATCGGCAAAGCCCGCGCTTCCGCCGATGCCGGCCAGGGTCGTGACCACTCCGTTCGGCGCGATTTTGCGGATCGCATGGTTGTTGGTGTCCGCCACATACACATTGCCCGCGCCGTCGACGGCGATGCCTTGCGGCGAACTGAAGAGTGCGGCAGTGCCGATGCCGTCGGCGCTGCCCGCAGTCCCGGCGCTCCCGGCGAGCGTTGTCACCGATCCGGCCGCCGTGATCTTGCGGACGAGGTGGTTGTCGGTATCGGCCACGTAGAGATTGCCGCCCGCATCCAGCGCGATGCCGTTCGGCGAACTGAAGGATGCCGCAACACCTTGTCCGTCCGCACGACCCGACACGCCAGCGGTCCCGGCGAAGGTGCTGACGCGGCCCGCCGTGTCGATCTTCCTGATCGTGTGGGACGCCGTGTCCGTGATGAACAGATTGCCCGCCCCATCCGAGGCGATGCCGTGCGGTGCGCCGAATCGTGCAAGCGCTCCCGCACCATCGGCGGTGCCATAGCTGCCGGCGGAACCGGCCAGGGTTGTGACGACGCCGCCTGCCGCGATCTTGCGGATGGTTGCGCTGAAGGCGTCGGCGATGTACAGGTTGCCCGCCGCGTCGGCCGCGATGCCATACGGGCCGCTGAAGCGCGCATCCGCGCCGATGCCGTCGGCGCTGCCGCTTTGCGACGCCATCCCGGCCAGGGTGGTGACGGCAGCGCCCGGCGTGACCTTGCGCAAGGTGGCGTTGGATGAATCGACCACGTACAGATTGCCCGCAGAGTCGGACGTCACGCCCGACGGATAAAAGAAGCGGGCCGCCGCTCCCGTGCCGTCGTCGCTGCCGGATATACCCGCCGTGCCGGCGAATGTGCTCACCGCACCGGCAGGCGTGATTCTGCGAATGGTGTGGTTCCAGGTGTCGCTGACGAACAGGTTGCCTGCCGCATCGACGGTGATGCCGGATGGATAGTAGAACAGCGCCAGCGTGCCGCTGCCATCCGTGCTGCCCAGCGATCCGCTCGACCCGGCCAGCGTCGTGACGATGCCGGTGGGCGTGATCTTGCGGATGGTGGAGTTGTCGAGCGCCGAATGAGACGTGGGAAAGTGGTAGGTATCCGTCACGAACAGGTTGCCGGTCGCATCGATCGCGATGCTGCTCGGTCCGTTGAAGCGCGCCGTGCTGCCTGCGCCATCCACGCTGCCGCTTTCGGTTGCCATGCCGGCCAGCGTGGTGACATCGCCGGACGGCGTGATCTTGCGGATCGCGACATTGTCGGTGTCGGCAACGTACAGGTTGCCGAGCGCATCGATGGCGATGCCGGAAGGCCCGTTGAAGCGCGCCGTGCTACCTGCGCCATCCGCACTGCCGCTGCTGCCGGCAGCGCCGGCGATGGTGGCGACCGCGCCGGACGGTGTGATCCGGCGAATCGCATGGTTCAGGCGGTCGGCGACATAGACGTTGCCCGCGCCGTCCACCACGATGCCGCGCGGACTGGAGAAACGCGCAGCGGCACCGTTGCCGTCCGCGCTGCCGAACACGCCCGCCGTGCCGGCCAGCGTGCTCACCGCGCCCGCTGGCGTCACCTTGCGGATGATGTGATTTGCCGTATCGGCGATGTACAGGTTCCCCGCCGCATCGGCGGCAATGCCGTACGGATCATGGAATCGTGCCGCCGTGCCGGTCGCATCGAGCGCGCCCGGCCCGCCGATGCTGCCCGCGATCAGGCTGATGCCTGCCGTATTCTGCGGGACGCCATCGTCCTGCTGCTGCGGTGTGCCGGTCGACGATGGCTGGGTTGCTGTCGACGTGTTCTGCAGGCCGGCAGTGCTATCGCCGCTGCCTCCGCCTCCGCCGCAGGACGCGAGCGTGGCGCAGAACAGGCATGCAAGAAAGCACCGCGGCATGCGGTTCGCGAAAAATGAGTGCAGGGAGGAAAGCATGACAATCAACTCGAATGCAGAGGGCAACTGGAGCCGAATGCGTGATGCACCCGGTCTGGCCGGGCGCTCGTTGCGTTGCGCATGCCGGCTTCGGTCCATCCCGTGCGGCAGTGGCGGCGGGATGCAGCGGAATTACCACGATAGGGAATTTCGCCATGCCATCTTTGCTGATTGTCAAATCCGCCGGCGTTCTGCTTGTCGCTGTCGGTTTTCCGCATCATCCATGCAGCTAGGCATTCCGCGCGGACAGCAGTTTGGGAGCACTCTGATCTTGATCAAAGTCCGGACCCGATGCCCCATGCGCCAACGCCGGTCATCAGTGCCAGAATGACTGCGACCGCCGCCAACGATTGCCGGGCCGATCTGCATTTTCTGGTAGCCAACTCATGAATCATCTGCAACACGCCGAACACCGCATTGCCATCAAAGGTCGCAAGGGAGATGGGGAATGCGCGCCGACGCCGAGTTTCGCGGACCTCAAGCCGAAAGGCGCATGCTGGTACTGCAACCAGCCGCTGGACAATGTGCGCCGCTTCTGCAACAAGGCCTGCGCCGACGATTATCGGACCGAAGAAGCATTCGCGTCCTGACCGGCAATGCGCCACGAAGGCAGGCAATCGATGCCGGGCCGGTGCGCACATGCGCGCCATCGTGGCAAAAACTTGAGCCGCAACAATAAGGCAATGCACCCGGATGGCATGCTTGGCTGCATGTTGTCTCACAATCAACAAGACAGCTCGACTGGCGCAGCGTCATCTCGGCCGGCTTGACATCTGGAGCGCACAATGACCCCCGAAGAAATCATTGCAGACCTCAATGTGAAAAACCGCAACCGGCTATATGGGCGCAATGATTTCCGCAACCTCACGCACGACCAGGTGCTGGCCCTGATGGACGCCGCCGCGATGCAGGGATTCCGTCTCGGCAGCAACGTCGCACTGTCGATGGTGAAAGGCGCGCTCCTGATCCAGTTGAGCCGCGGCTCCGGCGTCAGAGAGAACAAATCCGATACATAGACGTCGATACGCAGACATACACGCAACCATCGCAGCACCATCGTTTCGCCGGCTTCGTGCAGCAAATGCATGACGCAATCGCATGTAACAACATGTAACTGGTTTCACGCCGGCAATGGCTCTCGATACATATATTTACATTCCCTTGTATGACGGAAATCTGTTTCTCGCGTTGATCAATCTATGATGAATTCATCATGGCAAATCACGGGAGGCAGCAAATGAAGAGGCAATCGAGGGCGGCGCAGTCAAAGGCAGTACTTGCGCTGTTGTGCATGGGAGCCGCCACGGCAGCCGCTGCGGCGGATTACGACGACTATGGCCGCGTGGTCAACGTCACGCCGCAGGTGGAACAGTTCAACAGCCCGCGGCAGGAATGCCGTACCGAGTATGCGCCGGTGCAGCAGCCGCGCCAGGCGCGCGGCATGGGCGGCTCGATCATCGGCGGCATCGCCGGCGGCATCCTCGGCAATCAGGTCGGCGGCGGTAACGGCCGTACCGCAGCGACCGCCGCGGGTGCGATCGCTGGCGCAATTGTCGGCGACCGCATGGAAAACAATCAAAATCAGCCCGAAGTCGTCACCGAACAGCCGGTGCGTCACTGCCGCACCGTCGACAACTGGCAATCGCGCACCAACGGCTACGCCGTCACCTACGAATACCACGGCCGTACCTATACCAGCGTCATGCCCTATGACCCGGGCGAGCGCGTCAGGCTGCGCGTGTCGGTGGCACCGCAGTTGTAGAGAGTGCCGCGCCGTGCCTTCACCGCATCCGGCACGGCGTCATGAATTGCAGCGTTTCCGTTCGTTCATGCCGTGTGCGGATTGGACAACGCTGCCGTAATTCATCCGCACCGTGCACGGGATATTCCCTCATGCGTGCGTTGCATGTGCCGTTCTTTTCCTTCCCCTTTTTTCCAAGGCAGCTCACTGCGATACCGCGCCATGTCGTCAATCGCCAGTCGGCGACCGTGCCACCGAGTCATTGCGTCTCCGCTAACAGCGGACGGGCAACGATCGTCGTTCCAATCCTCCACGCGCTCTTCGCAATAACCTCGCCGGTGCATTCATCGGGCGAATCTGACAGCGTCCCTGGCTGATCAAGCTTTGCTGTCATGGAGCCGCGCCACCGTGCGGCGAGCGCACGGTTCGCATTCTCAGTGTTCAAGCGTTCGACAATTCGGAATTGCTGGAAGATGAATTGGATTTTGCCCAGGCTGACGTGGATGGCCGTGACGACAGCATTGCGAAAAAATTGGCAGCGTTTATGACGCTATTTGAAGGAGTCGACGCATCCCAAGACAGCTTGTTTGAAAATGCCGACGACGACGATGCGGCGAACACTGATATTGAAGAATTGAAGAGCTTGTTGACATTGCCGTTCGACGGGAGAGCAAGAGAAAATCCGGACCCGCGATACCTCAACTGAATACAGGGGGATCTTCCACGAACAAGAAGCCGCGTCTCTCACCACCCGGCAATTCGTTGAGTGACAGCTGAACATTGCAATTGGTGACCGGCCAGTCCGTACCGGGTCACGCGATACAGCGGCTGCCTTTCACTACTCCGCCTGATCCGCCCCGCAGCACTTCTTGTACTTCTTCCCGCTGCCGCAAGGGCAGGGGTCGTTGCGGCCGACCTTGGGCGCGTCGCGCTGCACCTGCGCGACGGCGGATTTGCGGTGCGGCAGCCAGAACTTGCGGATCTCGGGGATCGCGGCTTCCATCTCGATGGCGAGCTTGCTGCGCTTGACCGGGTCTTCGGTCAGTGCGGCTTCTTCCTCTTCCACTTCGTCCGCGCCCAGCAGGTAGATCGGGCGCACCAGTTCGGCGATGTTGGATGACCAGATCGGCTCCCATGCCTCGGCGCGCAGGTTCATGCCTTCCCAGAAGCCCCACGCCCAGCCGTCGCCGTCGAGCAGAGTGCGTTCCTCCCATTCGCGTTCGCAGAACAGCGGTTCGAATTCCTTCGGCGCGACTTCGAAGGTGATCGCGACTTCGTTCATGTAGCGCGCGATGAGGCCGGTGATGCGCTGCGCTTCCTTCTCGTTCTTGAACTTCGGGCCTTCTTCGGCGAACGAGCCCCACACCAGCGGCAGCCATTCCGCCATCAGGACTTCTTCCGGGCCGATCACGAGCGCGGTGAGATAGCCGTGCAGCGAATCCATCGTCATGCCGTCGTCGGCACAGCGGTCGGAGAGCAGGAACTGGTCGAGTTCGGTAAATTCCTTGTCGGAAAGCGGTTCGTCGAGATGCATGAGAGTAAAAGTGATGAAGGGATGCGAGGTCGCTAGTGTCCTGAGTTTGAAATTCGTTGCAAATAAAAGTGATGAAATCGCGACGAGACAAGGAAAAAAGCGCAGCAAGGCCGAGGCCTTGCGAGCATTTTTGACGCGGTATCGGCGCGATTCTCGTCATCTTTTATGCAGCGAATTTCGAATTCAGGACGCTAGTGTAGCGCGATAGGCCGTCCCCCGTGACGGTGGCTTGCCTCGTACAATGACGGCATGACTCCTACGCCCCAGACCCCCGCCGCCGACTTCACCGGCCTGACGCCGGACATCGTGATCGACGCGCTCGAAAGCGTCGGCCTGTACAGCGATGGCCGCATGCTCGCGCTCAACAGTTACGAAAACCGCGTCTACCAGATCGGCATGGAGCAGGGGCCGCCGGTGGTGGTGAAGTTCTATCGTCCGCAACGCTGGAGCGATGCCGCCATCCTCGAGGAACATGCGTTCGTGCAGCAGCTGGCCGAACGGGAAATCCCGGCCGTGCCGGCCATGCCGCTGACCGAAGGTGAAACCCTGAACCGGTTCGCCGGCTTTCGTTTTGCCGTATTCCCGAGGCAGGGCGGCCGTGCGCCGGAACTCGATGACAGCAAGACGCTGGAATGGATCGGTCGCTTCATCGGCCGCATCCACGCGGTCGGTGCAATGCAGCCGTTTCAGGCGCGCCCGACCATCGATCTGGCCAGCTTCGGCGAGGAGCCGAGCAACTATTTGCTGTTGAACGGCTTTCTGCCACAGGACTTGAGCGAGGCATACCGCAGCGTGGTGGCGCAGGCGCTGGATGGTGTGCGCCGCTGTTTCGATCGTGCCGGAGAGGTGCGGCAGATTCGCCTGCATGGCGACTGCCATGGCGGCAATGTGCTGTGGACCGATCACGGCCCGCATTTTGTCGATTTCGACGACAGCCGCATGGGCCCGCCGATTCAGGATCTGTGGATGCTGCTGTCGGGCGAGCGGGCCGACATGTCGCGCCAGCTGGCGGACTTGCTGGCGGGCTATGAGGATTTCTTCGACTTCGATGCGCGCGAGCTGCATTTGATCGAGGCGCTGCGCACCCTGCGCCTCATTCATTACGCCGCCTGGATCGCGCGGCGCTGGGACGATCCGGCGTTTCCGGCGGCGTTTCCGTGGTTTGGCACGCAACGCTACTGGCAGGACCGCATTCTAGAGTTGCGCGAGCAGATCGCGCTGATGCAGGAGCCGCCCTTGTGGCCGGCCTGATCACATTCTGACTACACCTTCTGCGCCGCCGCCGCCAGCTTGTCCAGCGCAATGATCAATCCCTCTGCCGATGTGTCGCTGTTGGCGGCCAGCACGGCGCGCTCGATGGCGGCGTCGCGGTCATGCTTTGAATAATAGTTGAGCAGATAGTCGCCGTTCTCCACATGCTCCGCGCCGCGCTTGTCGTCCATGGCGAGGCGGCGTACATACCACACCGCATAGCCATTCGATTCCTCGCAGCAGTACACCTCGACCGAATGGTAGGGGCCGAGCGGCGCATCTTCGGGATCGGTGTGCCAGACGACCTTGCGCCACAGATGGTTTTTTTTCGATTCCGATATGGAATGCATGCTTTCCTCCCTTGTTTTGATACGTTCGTTATTGATGTTCTGCCCGGACATGGTAGCCCCTGGAAACAAATGATGGCAACCGTTTGCGATGCCGTTGTCAAAAGGGACACCTGCCTCAAAAGGGACACCTGCCATATCGTCGCCGCATGAAAAACCGGCTTTCGCGAGCATTTTGCCCGGGAAAGCCGGCTGCAGAACGATTGCTTGCCAAGCCGGTCAGCGCATGGCAGCAAACGTAAAACCTATTTCTTCATCGCCTTTGCGTCGGCCTCAGCCTTCGTGTGGGCAGCCTTCGCATCGGCGTCAGCCTTGTCATTCTTCGTCTTGGCATCTTTCTGGCACGTATTCTTCTGGGCACCGCTCAACTTGTCGCACTCGGCCTTGGCAGCTTCGTAGTCGCCCTTGTTCTTTGCCTTGGCTGCCTTGTAGTCGCCTTCCGCCTGTTCCTTCATCGCCTTCGAATCCGCCTTGGCAGCGTCGGTTTGGGCCAGCGCGGTCATGTTCATCGATACGGCGAACAGTGCGCCCGTCAGTGAAATCAGTAGCTTGCTCATGTGATTGCTCCTCGATGGGGTTGAACCAATGCTGAATAGCCGACATGCATTTGGGAGGCTTCGTGCAGGGACGGTGTTTGCATCAATGCAACTTCGTATGCGTTCACATGCTGGTGACGATTTGCATTTTTTTGTGGCGCAACACCGTGCTGCGCCGCCGGATTCCGTCCGTGCTGCTGAAGCGCCGGGACACTGCGTGCCGGGAACGCATGTTTATTCGACCAGTGGCAATTCGGAAAAGTGCGCATCGGGCGCGATTTTTTCATGCACCCATTGCCGCAGCCGATCGGCATCCGCGAAGCGCGCATGTCGGCGCTTGGAATCGAGAAACACCATCACGATCGGACGATCGCGGATGTTGACGTGCATCACCAGGCAGCGGCCGGATTCGTTGATGAAGCCTGTTTTCTGCAATCCGATCTGCCAGTCGAGATTGCTCACGAGTCGATTGGAATTGACATATTGCAGGATTCTTTCGCCGGTATCGACTGCATACCGGCTATCGATCGAATAGAGCGCCAGCATGGGATGCGCGAGGGCCGCGATCACGAGCTTTGCCAAGTCGCGTGCGCTTGCCACGTTTCCATCGGAAAGCCCGGTCGCGTCGACGTAGCGCGTTTCGCTCATGCCGAGCGCCCCGGCTTTCGCGTTCATCGCCGCGACGAAAGCCGCCGTGCCGCCAGGATGGTTCCTGCCGAGTGCGGACGCGGCGCGGTTCTCGGAACTCATCAAGGCGATGTGCAGCATGTCGGCGCGCGTCAAGCTCGCGCCCGGTTGCAGTTTGGACGACGAGTTTCTCACCTTGTCGATATCGTCATCCGTGATCTCCAGCACCTCATCCATGTTCTGGCCCGACTCCATCACGATCAGGCCGGTCATCAGCTTCGTGATCGATGCGATCGGCAGGGCGACGGCGGCGTTCTTTTCAAAGAGTACATCGCTGCTCGACGCGTCCACCACATAGGCGACGTTGGATTGCAGCATGAGCGGATCGGGCGTGGCGCCCAGTCCGGCCAGATCGCCGACGGTCGGTACGGGCGGCGGCAGGGGGCGGAATGCCACGCGCTGAAACACGAGCTTGCGCCGGCCATGCACGGTGATGAACTTCTTCACCACGCGTGTGCGGCCATCGGCGGCGTGCCTGTTCTTGCCGCGCGCGGATGCTGCCTTTGCGCCGGGCGATGCGGCATTTCCCTTTTGCCTGGCGTGCGCTTTCTTCGTGACTTCCTTCTGTGCATTCTGCGATGCGCCCGCTTTCCGCTCGCGCGCCGCCGCATCGGGCATGAGGCAGGCCAGCAGCAGAAGGGAAACGAAACTGCCCAACATTGTCTTGCCCGCCCATGCGGGAGCTCTTGCAAGTAAGTTTTTCAACGCCGGCAGCAACAGGATGGGCATGAATGGCATTTTGCATCCGCGCTCTTCGTTCGAACGAGCATGGTGACATGGCATTGACTTGCCCTGCACGGCGTTTGTGCGCGGCGAGAACGGTCTTTGATGCAGCGTAAATGAATTGCCGCAGCAGAAAGTTGCCGGCGCGGGTTCCCTGTGGCGGCTTGCATCGAGACAAGTCAAGAAGGCCTTGACGATATTTTGCGGCGCATCATCGATAGCCGGATTCCGGCAGCGTTGCCGGAGCGTGCTGTCTATAGTGGTTTTTTGTTTTTCGTCTCGCAGCAGAGGCGTTCCGGAGGTGTGAAATGAAAACTCTTGTCATTGCCAGCGCAATCGCTTTGCTCACGGCTTGCTCCAGCATGGGAACCATGAACACGTCGGGGTACTCCACGGGATATTCCGCCAGCGGCGGCATGGATCCGACGCAAGCCGATACCCGTGGCTATTACGAGGAGAATGAAAGGATCTTTCATTCGTGGATAAATTGACCGTTGCCGTGCCTCATTACCGATCCTCCAATTTTCAGGATAAGCTGACAAGGAGGGGGATCGGTGAAGCAGGCGCGGCTGGTGACTCGCTTCATGTCTTGCGCGCACCGCGCATGCAATCCCAAAGAAGGCCGGACGGGAAATCGACATGGAGGGGGCTTCATGGAAAACATCACAAGCTTGCTCGGCACGCTGGGTGCCGATCTGACGCAGTATCAGGGCGGCGACCTCGCCAGTGTGACGCCGATCACCGGCGAAACGCTGACGCAGCTGCGCGCTGATACCGCGGCAGACGTTGCGGACAGGATTGCGCAGGCCGAACGCGCATTCAGGCAATGGCGGACGGTCCCCGCACCGAGACGCGGCGAGCTGATCCGGCTGTTCGCGGAAGAACTGCGTGCGCACAAGGCGGACCTCGGTCGGCTGGTGACGATCGAAAGCGGCAAGATCCTGCAGGAAGGGATGGGCGAAGTGCAGGAGATGATCGACATCTGCGACTTCGCCGTCGGCCTGTCGCGCCAGTTGTACGGCTTGACCATTGCGTCCGAGCGTCCCGGCCACCGAATGATGGAGACGTGGCATCCGCTCGGTGTCATCGGCGTGATTTCAGCCTTCAATTTTCCGGTTGCGGTGTGGTCGTGGAACGCGGCGCTCGCCTTCGTGTGCGGCAACAGCGTGGTGTGGAAGCCGTCCGAGAAAACGCCGCTGACGGCCATCGCGGTGCAAGCCTTGTTCGACAAGGCCATGACCCGATTCGGCAGCGATGCGCCGCAGGGCTTGTCGCAACACCTGATCGGCGGTCAGGAATGCGGCCGCGCGCTGGTCGACGATGCGCACGTGGCGCTGGTCAGCGCCACCGGCAGCACGCGCATGGGACGCGCCGTCGCACAGGCGTGCGCCCGCCGATTGGCGCGCGCGATTCTGGAACTGGGCGGCAACAACGGCATGATCGTCGCGCCAAGCGCCGATCTGGAGCTGGCGATACGTGCCATCGTGTTCTCCGCGGTCGGCACCGCCGGCCAGCGCTGCACCTCGCTGCGCCGTCTGTTCGTGCAGGAGGATATCTACGACAGCCTGCTGCCGCGGCTGAAGAAAGCGTATGCCTCGCTGGCGGTCGGCAATCCGCTTGAGCAGGGCACGCTGGTGGGGCCCTTGATCGACGCGCATGCATTCGATGCGATGCAGGAAGCGCTTGCACACGCCCATGCCGAAGGCGGCACGGTGCATGGCGGCGAGCGGATCGAGATCGCGGGCGGCGGCCACTATGTGCGCCCGGCACTGGTCGAAATGCCGGCCCAGACCGGCGTCATGCATCATGAAACCTTCGCGCCCATCCTCTATGTGGTGCGCTACCGGATGCTGGAGCAGGCGATCGAATGGCACAACGCCGTGCCGCAGGGACTGTCATCGAGCATCTTCACGAGCGACATGCGCGAGGCGGAAGTGTTCATGTCTTCCGTCGGCAGCGATTGCGGCATTGCCAACGTCAACATCGGGCCCAGTGGCGCGGAAATCGGCGGCGCATTCGGCGGCGAAAAGGAAACCGGCGGCGGGCGCGAGTCCGGCTCGGATGCGTGGAAGGCCTACATGCGGCGCGCCACCAATACCATCAATTACAGCCGTGCGCTGCCGCTGGCGCAGGGCATCAGCTTCGATATCTGACGGCGCTCAAGGCGCAGCCAGCATCGCCTGCAGTTTGGCGCTGACCCGCGCGTATTCCGCCTCGATGGCGGCCAGCCGCCGATCGATGTCGTGCAGCGCGCCGGTCCGGGCGTGCAGCTCGAGGTCCTTGCACAGCGCGCACAGGCCGGCTGCGCCGATCGATGCGCAACTGCCGCTGAACGAATGCGCGATCCTTGCAACCTGCGCATGGTCCTGTGCCGCTGCGGCCTCCCGCATCAGGTCGATGCGCTTGGGACTATCGCTCTGATACAGCGCCGTCAGTTCGGCAAAATCGTCGCGGAACATGGCATGGACGGCTTCCAGATTGTCCTGCGCCAGCGGGGCAGGCGGCGGCAGCCAGCGTCCCAGCATGTTCTTCAAGACCTGCGGCTGCACCGGCTTGGCAAGAAAATCGTCCATGCCCGACGCCGCGCATTTCTCGCGTTCGGCCGGTCCGGTGGCCGAGGTCAGCGCGACGATGGGCGTGTGCCGCTGCCCGCGATCATGCTCCCTGATGCGGGCGGTGGCCTGGTAGCCGTCGAGTTCCGGCATCTGGCAATCCATCAGCACCAGATCGTACGGCTGGCTGGCGTGCATGCGGGCCGCTATCGCGCCATTATCGGCAACGGCGGCAAGGCAGCCCAGCTTCTCCAGCATGCGCACGGCGAGCTTCTGGTTCACCGGATTGTCGTCGGCGACCAGGATGCGGCGGCCGGCAAAGGGCAGCATGCCTGCGCTTTGGCTTGGGGTGCCTGTCTTCAAGAATATTGTCATTTTGCTCTTGTGCGTCTGAAGGATTGTTCCGGTGCCGACCGGTATCTGATTAACGGCACCGCCCGCGTTTTCTTGAAATTCCGGCAAAAGGTTTTTTTGCGGCAGCGGCGGCAAATCCGGCGGCGGGCATCGGCCAGCGGACACGCCGGCGGCCGTCATAATCGTGAAAAGGGTCGGCTTTTCCCTTCTTTTCCCCGGCTGATTTGCTTTTACGCCCCTGATAATGCCAATTAAGAAATTCCGGCCCCCAATCTGTAAACAACAATCCGCCGGAATCGCTCATCCAGCGGGAGCCCGAAAATGGAATCAAATCAGACGATGCGCCAACAACTCGACTTGCAGGTCGACATCCCGGACGACGAGGTGGCGGCAGCAGGCGCGCAGGCGCAGTCCGATACCGCCTTCAAGCCCGCCGTCGATCTGAAGGCCATCCGCGAGGCGATTGCCCGCGTCGAGGCGGAAGCCAAGGCCACCGTCGCCGCTGAAAACCGCACGCATGCCGAAGCGCGCGCCCGCTCGCTGGCCGAAGAACGCGCCCGTATGGATTCCGCCGCGACCGCCGAGGCCTACCAGAATGCCAAGGCCACCGAGGAGGCCCTTGCTGCCAGTCGCACCCGTCACGACGCGGAACGTGAAGCCCGCATTGCCAGCGAAGCCCGGCTTGCCGCCACCAACAGGGAAATCGCCGAACTGCGCGCCCGTGCCGAGGCCGAAGTGCAAGCCGAGCGCGTGGCGCTGGAACGCGCGCGCGCCGAGCAGGAAGCGCGCGAACGGATGTCCGAGAAGATGGCCATTGACGCCGAAGCGGCGGCGCGCGCCTCCGTGACAGCCGAGCAGGCGACGCAGCAGGCAGAGCTGGTGCGCTGGCAGGCCGCCCAGCGGATTGCCGCCACCGAAGCCGCGCGGCAGGAAGCCGAAGCGCGTGCCCGTGCCGATGCGCACGTGGCCGAACTGGCGCGCGAACGCGAGCGGATGGAAAAGGAAGCGCGGCAAGCTGCCGAAAGGCTGGCCGCCGCCAACAGCGAAGCGCTTGAAATCGCCCGCCAGCGGGAACATGCCGAGACGCTGGCATTGCAGTCGATATTGAACCGCGCGCCTGCCGAGGTGCTCGCGCGCGAAGAGGCCCGCGCCCGCGCCCTGGCGGAACAGGAGCAGGAAGCCGCCGCGCGCGCCCGTGCCGAATCCGAGCGTCAGGCCGCCGAATCGCTGCAAATGCGCCTGAAGGCCGAACTGGAACTGCGCGAAGCCGCCGAGCGCCGCGGCCACGCGGAAGCCGTCGCCGCCGCTGCAGCGCAGGCGCGCCGCGACGCCGAGGAACGCATCCGTGCCGCCACCGAAGCACGCGTCCAGACCGAGCGTCAACTGCAGGGAACCGCGCTGGCCCGCGTCGAAGCCGAGCATGCCGCCGATGTGCAGGTGCGCGCCCGCGTGCACGCCGAGGCACGCGCGGCGGAAGAAGCCCGTCAGCGCGCCGACGCCGAACAGCGGATTGCCGCGGCGGCGCAGGTGCGCAGCGAA
Organism: Noviherbaspirillum cavernae; assembly: GCF_003590875.1. NCBI lineage: Bacteria > Pseudomonadati > Pseudomonadota > Betaproteobacteria > Burkholderiales > Oxalobacteraceae > Noviherbaspirillum > Noviherbaspirillum cavernae. Next base: position 2,549,123 of record NZ_QYUN01000002.1, on the reverse strand, counting down.
GAAGAGCAGCGCGCGAGGCAGCTTGCCGAGCAACGCGCCGAACTGGAACACGCCGCCGCCCGCATGGCTGCCGAGCAGGCCGCCGCCGAGCAGCAGGCCTACGACAAGGCAGCCGAACAGGCCGAGGCGCAGCGCCAGACGGCAGATGCCGCATCGCTCAAGGCGCGCCAGGCACTGGATCTGGCCCGCACCGAGCGCGAACATGCCGACGCCGAGTTGCAGGCACTCGCCGCCCTGCAGGAAAAACTGAACGCCGCCGAAGCCGCCCGCGCCGAGGCGCAGGCCCGTGCCGAAGCCGAACAGGAACACACCGAACTGCTGCGCCAGCAGGAGGAAACCGAACACGCCGCGCGCCGCGCCAAGGAAGACGAATGCACCGCCGCCAGACTGGCGCTTGACGAAGCCGTCGAACAGGCCGAACTCAAGCGCCAAGCCGCACAGGCAGCCATGCTGCAGGCGCGCGAAGCGGTTGAACTGGCGCGTCTGCAGCGCCAGCGCGCCAAGAGCGAGCACGACGCGCTGGCGGCGATGCAGGCGAAAGTGCAGCTCGAACACAAGCGCGCCGCCGCTGCGCAGCAGGTACTGCAGGCCGCACAGGACAAACTGGCCGCCGAGCAGGCCGCCTGCGCGGAGGCCGAAGCCCGGACCCGCGCCGACCTCGAGCATGCCGAAGCATTGCGCGCGCGCGAACAGGTCGAGCGCGAAGCGCGCCTCGCACGCGAAGCCGAATCTACCGCCACGCGGCACGCCGTCGCGCAAGCCCGGACCGTCGTCGACATGCAGCGCAAGGCCGCGCAGTCGGCATTGCACAAGGCGCGTGAAGTCACGCAACTGGCCCGCACCGAACGCGAACGCGCCGAAGCGGAGCAGCAAGCCTTGCAGGCCATGCAGGCAAGATTGCAAGCGGAGGAAGCCGCCAGAGCCGAGGCCGAGGCGCGCATCCGCGCAGAGCAGACGCAGGCCGAGTTGAGCCGTGCGCGCGAAAGCGAAGAGCAGGCCGCCCGCGCTGCGATCGAGGCGAAGTCTGCCGCCGAGCAGGAGCGCTTGGAACGCGCCACGCAACACGCCGAAGCCGAACGCCAGGCCGCTGAAATCGCCCGGAACAGGGCGCAGGAAGCGGCTGAACTCACCCGCGTGGAACAGGAGCGCGCCACCGCCGAAGCAACTGTGCTGGAAGCGATCCGCAAAAAACTCGTGTCGGAACAGGCCGCCCGTGCCGACGCGCAGGCACGCGCCGAAGCCGAGCAGGAACAAGCCGCCGCGTTGCAAGCGCGGGAAGAGGCGGAACGCACGGCACGCGAAGACGCGGAAGCCCGTCATGCAGCCGAGAAACTGCTGCTGCAGAAAGCCGTGGAACGCGCCGAATTGCAGCGTAAGACCTCCGAAATCGCCAGGTCCAAGGCAGCCGAAGCCGTCGAACTGGCGCGCATCGAGCAGGAGCGCGCCGTCGCGGAAGAGCAGGCCTTGCAGGCGACGCAAAGAAAGCGCGCCGCAGAGCAGATTGCGCGCACGGAAGCCGTGTCCCGCATGCGAGCGGAGCAGGAGCATGCAGCCGCCGCAGCATCCCGCGCAGAGGCCGAACAGGCGGCGCGCGAAGCCAGCGAAGCGTGTAACGCCGACCAGCAATTGCAGCTGCAAAAAGCCGCCGAACATGCCGAATGGCAGCGCCAGACCGCCGAGGCTGCAAAAGCGATGGCACAGGGAGCCGTCGAACTGGCGCGTGTCGAGCGGGAGCGCGCCAGCGCCGTCCAGCAGGCACTGCAAACCACGCGGAAAAAACTGGCAACCGAGCAGGCCGCCCGCGACGAAGCCGCCGCCCGTGTCCGTGCCGAGCAGGAATACATCACCGTCGCGGCAGCACGCGAGGAAGCAGAGCGCGCCGAACGCGAAGCCGTCGAAGCCCGTCTGGCCGCCGAACAGTTGCAACTGCAAAAGGCGACCGAACAAGCCGATCTGCAACGCAAGGCTGCCGAAACGGCCAGGGTCAAGGCCGAGGAAGCCGTCGAGCTGGCACGCGTCGAGCAGGAGCGCGCCACCGCCGAACAGCAGGCGCTGGAAGCCATCCAGAAAAAGCTGGCGACCGAACAGGCCGCCCGCGACGAAGCGGAAGCCCGCGTCCGTGCCGAACAGGAATACATCACCGTCGCAGCAGCACGCGAGGCAGCCGAGCGCGCCGAACGCGAAGCCGTCGAAGCGCGTCTGGCCGCCGAACAGCTGCAATTGCAACAGGCAGCCGAACACGCCGACCAGCAGCGCAAGGCTGCCGACGCGGCGAGGGTCAAGGCCGAGGAAGCCGTCGAACTGGCACGCGTCGAGCAGGAGCGCGCCAGTGCCGAACAGCAGGTGCTGGAAGCCATCCAGAAAAAGCTGGCGACCGAACAGGCCGCCCGCGACGAAGCGGAAGCCCGCGTCCGTGCCGAGCAGGAATACATCACCGTCGCGGCAGCACGCGAGGCAGCCGAGCGCGCCGAACGCGAAGCCGTCGAATCCCGTCTGGTCGCTGAACAGCTGCAATTGCAAAAGGCAGCCGAACACGCCGACCAGCAGCACAAGGCCGCCGAAGCGGCGAGGGTCAAGGCCGAGGAAGCCGTCGAACTGGCACGTGTCGAGCAGGAGCGCGCCAGCGCAGAACAGCAGGCGCTGGAAGCGATCCAGAAAAAACTCGCCGCCGAGCAGGCTGCGCGTGTCGAAGCCGAGGCGCGCGCCCGCGCTGAACAGGAACATGCAGGCATCATGCAGGCGCGCGAACGGGTCGAGCGCGATGCGCGTGACGCGACCGACGCCAGACGCGCCGCCGAGCAGGAACTGCTGGAAAAGACGGAAGCGCAGGCCGGATCGCAGCGCGAGGCCGCCCAGGCCGCTGAATCCATGCTGCGCGAGGCTGCAAGATTGGCGGACGTCGAGCGCAAGCGTGCCATTGCCGAGCAGGCCGCACTGGCCGCAATGCAGGAAAAGGTGCGCCTCGAATCCGAGCGTGCCGCCGTCGTCCAGACAGAGCTCGCCGCGATCGAGGAAAAGCTCGCCAGCGAACAGGCTGCGTGGGCGGACGCACAGGCCCGTGCGCAAATCGAGAGCGAGCAGACCGCGCTGACACGCTTGCGCGAACAGACCGCGCGCAAGATGCGCGAGGCGAGTGCAGCCCTTTGCGCGGCGGAACATCAATTGCTGGAACAGGCCGCCGAGCAAGCCGAACAACAGCGCTGCGCTGCCGAGGCGGCTGAAGCGCGCGCCCGCGAAGCGAGCGAACTGGCGCGCAACGAAAGCGTTCGCGCCAAGGCCGAACAGCAGGCGCTGAAGGCCACGCGTGAACAAGCCAGACTGGCCGAATTGGCACGCGAGGAAGCAGAGCGATGCGCCGCTGCGGAAACGGCAGCGGCCGAACTTGCACGCCAGCGCAAGAGCGCGGACGCGGAGGCAAGAGCCGCCGAGGAAAAATTTGCCGCCGCAGAGTGCCGCGCACTCGAAGCGGCCCGCAAGCAGACGCAAGCCAGGATCGCCGCAGCCGAACGGAAGGATGCAATGCGCGCCAGGGTTCAGCGCGAACGGGCGCAAGCCAGAGCGGCTTCGTGGCAACTGATGCGGCGCATGTCTGAGCAGATCGAAGACGTGACCGGCTGGCACGCCCGTGCCGAGGCATTGCTGGCGGAGTCGCCGGCAAGTGTCGGCGCGCCGAAGGCAAAACGCCGTCCGTTGACGGCGCTCCTGGGCGGCGCCGTCGCCGTTGCAGGTGTTGCCGTGGCCGCCACCATCGGCTTGCAGAATCCGGACTTCAATGCGGCGGTCGTGCAAGCCATCGCATTGCATCCGACCGTCGAAACGACAGTGCCTGCAACCGCATCGGCAACCATGCTGGCGCCGGAGGCCGCTGTTGTGCCGAGCCCGGATGTCATCGAGACATCGAAGTTGCAGATTTCATATCAATTGAAGTCGCAGCCCGAGCATGCAGTCACACCGGAATCATCCGGGAAGGAGTGAATGCAGCCGCACCGGCCGTCGGCATGTGTTCAGGCGTGCATGCGGTGTCGAAGGTGCAATTGATTGGCGAGCTGTCACTGCCGTCACGATACCTCGTTGCTGCCATGCCAGAGATGCATCAGGCAGGCGGCAGAGCGGCCTGATCAAATGGCGATTTCGGGCCAGTGAGGTTAGAATGCTCTGGTTTCAAAAGCAGGTCGCTCAAGAGAAAAATACGGGGGAAGGGCGCATACGGCAGCCGCTGTCTGAAATGACACTTTTCACTGTCCGCTGACTGCCCGCATTGCGGAAACCTGCAATCGGTTCTGGCAGGATGCAGACCAATCGCGGGCTTCTTTTTTCATCAAAACAATACAAAGTCAATCATGATCATCACCTCACGCATCTTGAACGTCCGTCTGCGTCCTGCCTTGGACAAAGCTGTCGCGTTGTCGGCGCTGGCGGCGGCCCTGTTCGCCGCGCCCGCCTTCGCGGACGAGATGGCGGACGTCACCAAGCTCGTGCGTGGCGGCCAGTACGCGGAAGCCTTGGGCAAGGCGGACGCGTTTCTCGCCAAGAACCCGCGCGATGCGCAGATGCGCTTCCTGAAGGGCGTGATCCTGACCGAGCAAAACAAGCCGGCGGAGGCGATCACGATCTTCACCAGGCTGACCGAGGATTTCCCCGCACTGCCTGAACCGTACAACAATCTGGCCGTGCTCTACGCCGCCAGCGGTCAATATGACAAGGCGCGCGCCGCGCTGGATTCCGCAATCCGCACCAACCCGACTTACGCGACCGCCTACGAAAACCTCGGCGACGTTCATGCAAAGCTCGCCAGCCAGGCGTATGACAAAGCCTTGCAGCTCGATTCCGGCAACTCCGCCGCGAAATCGAAACTGACACTGGTTCGTACGCTGGTGGGCAACACGACCGGCGGCACGAATCCGAAGGTTGCGAGCACAGCACCCGCCTCGCAGACAGCGGCGGCCCCCGTGACCAAGCCAGCGCAAGAGCCCGCGTCCAAGACCGCCGCAGCATCGGCCAGGCCCGCCCAGTCCGCAGCCGCCAACCAGGTCGCGCTTGCGCCGACCGCTCCGGCAGCCAAGACTCCGGCGGCGAAATCCGAGCCGGCCAAACAGGAAGCGAAGCCCGCCGCCAACAATGGCGAACTCGACGATGTAATGGCTGTGGTGAACGGCTGGGCCAAGGCGTGGAGTTCACAGGATGTGAAGGGCTATCTCAATTTCTACGGCAGCGATTTCCAGGTGCCGGGCGGGCAGGCGCGCAAAACCTGGGAAGAAGAACGGCGTTCACGTATCGCCGGCAAGGGCCGCATCAGCGTCAAGGTTGAGCAAGCGCGGGCGACGGTGCAAGGCAACACGGCAACGGTGAAATTCCGCCAGGTCTATGTGTCGGATCAATTGACGGCCAACACGCGCAAGATCCTGGTACTGGCAAAACAGGGCGGCAAGTGGCAAATCAAGCAGGAGCAAACAGGCAGGTGATGTTTTGCTTCGAAACAAACTGCCGCCCGAACAAATCCGGCGGCAAGCGATTATTGATTCTGGGATTGACCTGCCTGCTGACGGCAGGCGCCTGGCATCTGCCTTTGCCGGCCTTGGCAAAGGCCAAGGCTGCTGTCGTTCGCAATCCGGCTCCAGCGGAAAAACCCGATCCCGAAGTGCTTCTGATCGGCGTCTACAAGGAACTTGGCGCGAATAATCTGCGTCAGGCCCAGGCAAAGGCAGACGCGCTGGTCGAGGCTTATCCGAATTTCCGGCTCGGCCACCTGATTCGCGGCGACTTGCTGCTGATGCATACGAGGCCAGTCACCACGCTCGGTGCGATCGGCAATCCTTCCGATGAAAGGCTCAAGAACCTGCGCGACGAAGCCATGGTGCGCCTGAAGTCGCTGCGCGAACGTCCCGATCCGGATCTTGTGCCGCGCCCCGTTCTGCAACTGCGGCAGGACCAGAAGAATGTGCTGGTGGTGGATGCCAAGCGTTCGCGGCTCTATGTCTACGAGAACCAGGGCGACCGCCTGAAGTTCGTGACGGATTACTACATCAGCCAGGGCAAGTTCGGCGTCAACAAATTCAAGGAAGGCGACCAGAAGACGCCGATCGGCGTGTATTACATCACCGGCCATCTGCCGGGCGCGCGCCTGCCGGATTTCTACGGCCCCGGTGCGCTGCCGATCAACTACCCGAACGAGTGGGACAAGCTCAACGGCCGCAGCGGCTCGGGCATCTGGCTGCATGGCACGCCGTCCGACAGCTTCAGCCGGCCGCCGCTGTCGTCCGACGGCTGCGTGGTGCTGACCAATCCCGACCTGCACAGACTGACCGCTTCGGTCGAAGTCGGCAAGACCCCGGTCGTGATCAGCGAAAGCATCGAGTTCGTCAGCCGCACGAAATGGAATAACGACCGCAATGTTGCCGCCAGATTGATCGATGAATGGCGTCGCGACGCCGAGAGTCTGAACATGTCGCGCTTGATGGCAAATTACTCGCGCCAGTTCAAGTCGGATAAGGGCGAGGACCTGGAAACCTGGTTTTCAAGGCAGCATCAATTCCTCAACGGCGTAAAGGCTCTTAGCCTGCAACTCAAGGACACCACGACCTTCTTCTATCCGGGGCGCGACGACATGATTGTCATGACGTTCACCCAGAATGCGCAGATCGGCAAGAGCAAAAGCACCAGCACGACGCGCAAACGCCAGTACTGGGCGAAGGAGGGCAACCATTGGAAGATTGTGTACGAGCTCAATCTTTGATTGCCGAGAAATAAATACATTGAACCCATGCAACGGCTGCCGATCAGGCAGCCGTTATGCTTTGGCGAACACGCAATCATCCAGCATGCATCCCGATTGCAAAGTTTTCCCCGTTCCATCCCGTTCATCACACTGCAATGTGATGCGAATCAAAAGTCGCTCCACCCCATTTTTTAAAATCTGGCGAAAGGCTTGCAAAAACTGCGGGCAGGCTGGTCTTTGACATTGATTGGCGGCACGGTAGCCCCTTGAAGGCGATTGCGCGAGGCAATTCCGGACACGCCATTCCGGCAGTCGCCCTTTGTTAAGCGCGAACCCTTGTGGCGAAAATTCGGCCCGCTTGCCGTTCTTCAAGCTCGGCTCGCTGTACGGTAAGACCCTCGCATGGAAGGACAAGGCCGAACAGCAATGCAATGCCCGTTTTGCAGCGTGGAAAACACCGAAGCGGTGCGCGCTTGTATTGCCTGCAAGGCGTCAATCGCGCCGGCTAACACACCCGACGTGCGCGAGCGCGGGCAGCGTCACTTGTACCGCTGCCAAGCGCAGAGAAGCAATGGCGGGTATTTGCATGAAGGACTCATTGGCGTTTCGTGCGGGCCGACGATCGAAGGCAGTCAACTTGATGGCACAGATTTCCCCTCCATTGAAAGAGAATGCAAGGTCTCGTCCACACGTGGCGACATCTGCGCACGGACGGATGGATAACCCGCGTACGGACAGGACACGGTCCCGGCGCGTCGAGCCCTTTATTCCCGAATCGGGCGCGAAGCGCATGGATGATGTGCCCACTGCCAATACCTCCCCTGGTACCGGAAATCCGCATGCGCGCACGATGCGGCAACTCAGTCCGCAATCGATCCGGCGGCTTTCGATTCTGGCGATGCTGATCGGCATTTTTTCCTTCGGAGCGGCGGCCGGACTGTTCGCGACTTCGTGGCTGAAGAAAACGTCCGGGAATGCAGCCACTGTTGCTGCCGTACCATCGAAAGATCCAGTCGATGCGCCTCGGTCAGCGAGCGAACCAACGTCTCCTGCAGCCGCGCGCTCGGGAATCAGTTCCGGTGAGCTTCCCTATGACGGCAAACCGCCGGCGGAGGACGCGCAGACGACATCGCTTGCGCCGCGCGCAGCCACTGCTGTAAACCCGCAGCCGCAAGACACGGCAAGCGGCCGCGCGACCGGCCCGGCATCCGAGGTGCCTGCGCATTCGTCTGGCGTAGAGGAGCGGAAGCCGGTGGAAACGGCCGAGGTGCCGAGTCTAACCGCACCGCCAATCCCGCCATCGCTTGCGCCAAGCCAGAAAAAGGTCGCAAAGGCACCGCAGAAGAGCCCGGCATCCAAGACCGCGAAGGATCGCGAAATAGAGCGCATCAAGCAACAGGCAGCCGAGGAGTTAAAAAGAAAGGCTGACAACGGTGCCGCAAATGACAGCAAGCAACCGGCACCGGGCAGTGTGAAAAGCACATCAAGCAAGCCCGCCAGCAAACGGGTGCTGCTGGCGCAATGCGAACAGGCGTCCAACTTCATCCTGAAAGAGCGCTGCAAGTGGGATATATGCAACGGCATGTGGGGCAAGGATGGCTGCCCCTCGTATGAAAAGCACGGCGGCTTGTTTTGAGGCTGATGAAAAGCAGGCTCCGTCGGCGACGGGCGTCGCGACGGTCTTGTTATGAGGGGCGGATAATGCCTGGGGAGACGCTTGATGGCAGCGCAACTGCTGCGCCCGATCCGCCGTGAATGCGGTTGAATCAAGGATCGGCAGCGTTCGCGTCGCGTATTGATGCATGACGCAAAAACAAAAAGGGCTTGGGTGAAAACCCAAGCCCTTCGCATTTCTGGTAGGCCGTGCGGGACTCGAACCTGCGACCAACGGATTAAAAGTCCGCTGCTCTACCAACTGAGCTAACGACCCGAAAGACCAAGATTATAAAGAGACTTCGCGCCCTCTGTCAAATACACCACTCTTGAGAAACTTCAAGGTTGAGGTTGGCGGTGCACGACTTCTGCGTGCCGTTTTTATTTGAGTGCCGCGAGGCGATCCTTGGCAGTCTGCGCCGCAGGCGACTCCGGATACTGGGCAATCAGCGTTTCCATGGTCTTCCTCGCTGCCGGCTTGTCCTTCAGTTCCATCTGGCAGCTTGCGATATTCAGCAATGCATCGGCTGCCTTCGGACTGTCCGCAAAATTCTTGACGACGACCTGCTGCGCCGTGATGGCGTTGCGATAGTCGCGTTGCGCGTAATACGTATTGCCCAGCCAGTATTGCGCCGACGGCGCCAGGCCCGACTGCGGGAAGCGGCGCGTGAATTCATAGAACGACGCGCCGGCATTCTTGTAGTCGCCAGCCTTGAAATGCGCCAGCGCCACGTCGTAGGCCGATTGCTCGGCCGGTGCGATGCTCACTTCCTTGCCATCGACGGTGACCTGTTGCGGCTCCATCTTGCGCACACGATTGTCGAGGTCGACATAGAAATCCTTCTGCCGCCTCTGCGTGTTCGCCAATTCATTCGTGAGCACTTCGATCTGTCCACGCAGTCTGGAAATTTCCTGACGCAACTGCTCGTTCTGGTTGTTCAGTTCAAGACTGCTGCCCTTGTCCGCCTTGGCATTGATTTCATTCTGCATGTTGTCAAGCCGCGCACGGATGTCGAGGATCGCCTTGCGCGCTTCGTCATCGCCGAACAGGGCGGCGTTCGCCTGCATCGGCGCGAAGGAGGTTGCAGCCAGCAAGGCTGCGGCGATCGAAGATTTCACGAATGTTTTCATGGCTTATTGATAAACGATGTCGGAACGACGGTTTTCTGCCCAGGCGGATTCATCGCTGCCGGTCGCCTTCGGCTTTTCCTTGCCCAGCGAAACCGCTTCCATCTGCGATTCCGGCACGCCCAGCAGGGACAGCGACTTGCGAACGGCTTCGGCGCGCTTCTGGCCCAGTGCGAGGTTGTACTCGCTGCCGCCGCGCTCGTCGGTATTGCCCTGGATCAGGATCTTGCGGCCCTTGTTGGATGCCAGGTACTTGGCGTGAGCGTCGACCAGCGGCTTGAATTCATCCTTGACGATGTAGCTGTCGAAGTCGAAGTAGACGCTGCGCTTGGCGAGCACGCCTTTCGGATCATTCAGCGGATCGGTCGAGCCGGTGCTGACCGGAGCGACGGTGCGGGCATCGGCGGTCGACACCGGCGTGGTGCCGCTGCGTTCCTCGACCTTTGCCTTGTCATCCAGCTTGACCGACGAGCCGCAGGCGGCCATCAGCACGACGCTGGAAGCGATAAGAGTCAGTTTTGTAAAAGTGCGCATTGAATTCTCCTCATCAAATGCTGTTGTAAAGACGGATTATTTCATGAACGGTCCCCAGGTAGGCTCACGGATGTCGCCTGTCTGGGTTGTCAATCGGTGTCTGACGCGGCCGTCAACCGACACCACCGCGAGCGAGCCGCGGCGTCCGGATTCGGTGGCGTACATGATGTATCTGCCATTGGGCGAGAAGCTGGGCGACTCGTCCTTGGCCGTGTCTGACAATCGCAGTTCCTGGCCATTGGTCAGATCGAGCACGTACAGCTGGAAGCGTCCATCGCGGCGCGAGATATAGGCCAGCGACTTGCCGTCGGGCGAGATGCGCGGACTGATGTTGTAGCTGCCGTTGAAGGTGACACGTTGCGCCTCGCCGCCGCTTGCGCTCATCTTGTAGATTTGCGGGCCGCCGCTGCGATCGCTGGTGAAATAAATGCTGTTGCCGTCGGCCGAGAATTGCGGCTCGGTATCGATGCCGTTGGTGTTGGATAGACGGCGCAAGCCCGTGCCGTCCGCATTGACCACAAACACCTGCGTCAAGCCGTCACGCGACAATGCCAGCGCAAGCCGCGTGCCGTCCGGCGACCATGACGGCGCGGAATTGCTGCCCTTGTAGTTCGCGACGATCGTGCGCTGGCGCGTCACCAGATCCTGCACGTAGACGACCGGTTTCTTGTTCTCGAAGGAGACATAGGCCACCTTGCTGCCGTTCGGCGACCAGGCGGGGGAGATGATCGGCTCGTTCGAGCGCAACGCCATCTGCGTGCCTTCGCCATCGGAATCGGCGACTTCCAGCCGATACTCCTTGCCGGCCTTGGTGATGTAGGCAATGCGGGTGGCGAACGCGCCGCGCACGCCGATCAGTTTTTCATAGATGTCGTCCGCGATCTTGTGCGCCGACACGCGCAGCCGATCCGGCCCCGCGACTTGCGCGAAGCCTGACAGCTGTGATGATTTGAGCGTGTCGAGCAGCCGGTAGCGCACGTCGAAGCGTCCGTCGGCGAGGCGCTGGACGCTGCCGACGACGAGTGCATCGGCACCGCGCGATTTCCATTCGCCGTAATTGACCGGCGTGGTCTCCGACATCACGCTGCCGGTATCGATGACCTTGAAGAAGCCGCTGCGTTCCAGGTCGGCCTTGATGATTGCGCTCGCCTGTTGCGGCGCGATCGATTCATCGGCAAAGGCGGCGATCGCGATCGGGATCTGGCTTGCGCCGACGCCGGAGGTTTCGACCCGCAATTGCGCATGTGCCATGCTGCCGATCGTCAGGCCAAGCACAACAAATGCTCGCAGAAAGGATTTTTTTGTCATAGCTGTTTACTGGTCTTTCGGTTTGTGGATTCCGATAAAACTGGAAGGAACGCTGCCTGTCTTGTCCTTCGGGTAGGGCTGCGATTTCTCGATGGCCCTGCCGACTGCCTCGTCGAATCCGGGGATGCCGGAGGATTTGCGCTTGCGGATTCCTGCCACCGATCCGTCGGGCAGCAGGTTGACTTCGAACTCCGCAGCCGGATTTCCATCCATGCCTTCGGGGGTGTTGAAAGTGATGTTGGATTTGATCTTGGCGGCGACGCGCTGCGCGTAGCTGCCGTCGCCGCGGCCGCCTTGCGACTTGGGAGCGTCGCCGCTGCCGCCGGTCCCGGTCACGCCGCCCGTGATGCGGCGCATGTCCTCGTCACGCATCTTTGCCAGCAGCTTTGCATCCGCCTCGTCCTGCTTGCGTTTCTTGTCTTCGGCGGCTTTCTTTGCAAGGGCCGCCTTCTCGGACTTTTCCTTTTCAAGCCGCTTGTCCTCGGCATCCTGCTTCTGCTTCAGCTGCGCCAGCCGTTCTTCCTCGAGGCGCTTTTTCTCCTTCAGCTCTGCGAGGCGCTGTTCTTCGAGGCGTTTCTTCTCTTTCAATTCCGCGAGGCGTTGTTCCTCAAGACGTTTCTTCTCCAGTTCCGCCTTGCGCTTCTTTTCCTGTTCCAGCGCGATGTCCGGCTGCTTCAACTCGGGTTTTTCGACCGGGCGCTCGATGACCTGCGGAGGAGTTTCCTTGATGACGGGCTGGGGTTCCGGTTGCGGCTCTGTCGGTGGCTCGGGAAGCGGGGCGGCTTCGCGTACCTGCGGACTCCACACTTCGGCCTCGATCGTGACCGGTGTTTCGTTCTGCCAGCGGATGCCGATCCAGAGAAAGACCAGCAGCGCAAGATGCACCAATGCCGCGAGCGTGATTGCACGCCAGCGGCCGGGCTCTTTCGGTACGGTGTAGGGAGTTGCGTCTGTCATGGAACCATCATTGCCTGGTTGCGAGTCCGACACGGTCCACGCCGAGTTTTTTCGCTTCCGAAATGATCTGGATTACTTCGTCGTACTTGATGTCCTTGTCCGCCGAAATCATCACCGGCAGCTCGGGTTTCGCATCATGGATTGCACGCAGCTTTTGCAGCAATGCAGCACGGTTCGCCGCCTTCTCGCTTTGCGCGCCGCCGCTCTTCTGGCCGCTGACGCCGATGGTTGCCGCGGAATCCGGCTTCAATGCGATCTGGATGTATTCGGTTGGCGGCAGCGCGGATCTGGCGGCAGTGGGCAGGTCGATCACGCCCGGATTGGTCAGCGGCGCGGCGACCATGAAAATCACCAGCAGCACCAGCATCACGTCGATATAGGGTACGACGTTGATTTCAGCCTTGAACTTGCGGCTGCGCCCGCCGCGCATGCTCGAATTCGCCATCAGCGCGCCTGCCGTTGCAAGATGTTGGAGAACTCTTCGATGAAGCTTTCGAAGCGGATCGCCAGCCGGTCGATATCGTGCGAATAGCGGTTGTACGCCACCACCGCGGGGATCGCCGCAAACAGGCCGATCGCCGTCGCGATCAGTGCCTCGGCAATGCCCGGCGCAACCGATGCGAGCGTCGCCTGCTGCACATTCGCCAGGCCGCGAAACGCATTCATGATGCCCCACACCGTGCCGAACAAGCCGACGTAAGGCGATACCGAGCCGACCGAGGCGAGGAAGGCGAGATGCGATTCCAGCGCATCCATTTCGCGCTGATATGCCGCCCGCATCGCCCGGCGCGCGCCGTCGATCATGCTGCCGGGATCGACCTGGTTCCTGTTGGCGAAGGATGCCCGCACCTTGTTGTATTCGCTCATGCCGGATTCGAAAATGCGCGCCAGCGCGCCATTCTTGCGGCGGTTCGACGTTGCCTCGTCATACAAGGCGTTCAGGTTGCCGCCCGACCAGAAGGCGCGCTCGAATTCTTCCGTCTGCACGCGTGCGCTTTTGATGGCGAACATCTTGCGAAAAATATACGTCCAGCTCATCACCGAAACCAGCAGCAGCAATGCCATCACCAATTGAACGAGCAGGGAGGCATTGGAGATGAGCGAGATGAAGGATAAATCTTGTGTGACAGTCATGGTGATTTGTTACGGTGATGGGCAAATTGTATTCGCGGGACGTGCCACGCGATTCTTGTCAGGCCGAATGCGCAGCAGCGAGAAGTCAGCCGGAGTGTTTTATTTTCACCAGCACTTCATCCGGGATTGGACTGGGGCGGAATGCCTCGGTATCGATACAACCGATCTTGATCCGTCCGCTGGTGAGCAATTGCGTTTGCGATCCATTCATGCGCCAACATTCTTGCATGAACTGTACCGACGCGCGTCCAAGTTTTTCGACTACGACAGTCAGTTTCAGTTCATCATCTAATTTCGCTGGAGCATGATAATCGACCGCAGTGCTCTTTACCACAAACATCACGCGATGTGATTCTGTCAATGCTTGCTGACTCACGCCTGCAGCGCGCAGCCATTCGGTGCGCGCGCGTTCGAAGTACTTCAGATAATTTGCATAAAAGACAATGCCGCCTGCGTCCGTATCTTCGTAGTAAACGCGGACGGGCCAGATGAAATTTTCGTGCATCTTCAATTTGATAATCCGAGTGTGCCGCCGCAATGTCGGCACACTGCCTGGTTTGACTTGCGCGGTCAGACGTTGCGCTTGATGTTGAAGGGGGCGAAGCCCTGGCAGGTCGGCATCATTTCAATGTAGTTGATATTGACGTGCGCCGGCAGTGTCGCAATCCAGTACGCTGCTTCCGCGATATCGCCGGCAGTCAGCGGCACCGTGCCTTCATACACCTTGGCCGCTGCTGCATCGTCTTTGAGGCGCACATTGGAGAATTCCGTGCCGCCGCACAAACCGGGCGCAATGTTTGTCGCGCGTACACCGGTGCCGACCAGGTCGGCACGAAGATTGAGCGTGAACTGATCCACGAATGCCTTGGTTGCACCGTAGACGTTCCCGCCGGGGTAGGGGTACGTGCCGGCGATCGAGCCGAGGTTGATCACCAGTCCGCTTCCGCGCGCAACCATCGTCGGCAGCAGCGCACGCGTCATCGTGACGAGGCCCTTGCAGTTGGTGTCGATCATGGTTTCCCATTCTTCCAGCGATGCCTGTTGAGCCGGAGCGACGCCAAGCGCGAGCCCCGCATTGTTGATCAGGACGTCGATTTCCCGCCACTCGGCAGGCAGCGCGGCAAGCGCATTGTTGATGGAATCCTTGCTGCTGACATCCATTTCCACCGGCAGCAGCGCTGCGCCCAGTTCTGCCGCCAGCGCGTCGAGCCGGTCCTTGCGGCGGGCGGTGGCGATCACCTTGTGTCCGTGCCGGACGAATTTGTGTGCCATTTCAGCGCCGAAACCGGAGCTTGCTCCTGTGATAAGAACGAGCATGAATTTTCCTTTTCTGCAAAATTTGCGGGGTGCCAAAATTGTAGCGGAAAGCAGCCTGTCTGCATGGGTGCCAAGGGTAGGGCTCCTTGCTCAATTCAGACAGCTACCTTACAATTTAATACCATTTCGTCTCACGTGACTGGCGAAACACCGGAGCCCACGGTTCCGGCACAAGGTGGATATCCACCGGGGAACGTGAGATTCTCTAGCCGTTCGCCTGGGCAGCCACAAATGGAACGCACGACTGAGGCTGCCTGTCATTTCCCAATGGCCCTCATTCGATTCCGAGCTTCCGGCAAGAGTTGCCGCGTTTCCCGACGGAGCGGGCGCACAACGCTTGTTGGCAAAGGCTTGAAGCAAACGTACTTTGCATATTTAATCGATTGGAGATTCTCATGTTCGCAAAAGACCACACCATCGCCAAAGTCGATCCGGAACTTTGGTCCGCCATTCAGCACGAAACCACGCGTCAGCAAGAGCACATCGAACTGATCGCCTCCGAAAACTACACCTCGCCTGCGGTGATGGAAGCGCAGGGCTCGCAACTCACGAACAAGTACGCCGAAGGATATCCCGGCAAGCGCTATTACGGCGGCTGCGAGTATGTCGATGTCGCCGAGACGCTGGCCATCAACCGCCTCAAGGAACTGTTCGGTGCCGAAGCGGCGAACGTGCAACCGAACTCCGGCTCGCAAGCCAACCAGGGCGTCTTCTTCGCCATGCTCAAGCCCGGTGACACCATCATGGGCATGTCGCTTGCAGAAGGCGGGCACCTGACACACGGCATGTCACTGAACATGTCAGGCAAGTGGTTCAACGTGGTTTCCTACGGCCTCAACGACAAGGAAGAGATCGATTATGACGCGATGGAGCGTCTTGCCCACGAGCGCAAGCCGAAGCTGATCATCGCGGGCGCATCCGCCTATGCACTGCGCATCGATTTCGAGCGTTTCGCCAAGGTGGCAAAGGATGTCGGCGCATACTTCATGGTCGACATGGCGCACTATGCCGGCCTCATCGCAGCCGGCGTCTATCCCAATCCGGTGCCGCATGCCGATTTCGTCACATCGACTACGCACAAGTCGCTGCGCGGTCCGCGCGGCGGCATCATCCTGATGAAGGCGGAACATGAAAAGGCGATCAACTCGGCCATTTTCCCGGGGATCCAGGGCGGTCCGCTGATGCACGTCATTGCCGGCAAGGCAGTTGCCTTCAAGGAGGCGCTCGCGCCTGAATTCAAGGAGTATCAGCAGCAAGTGGTCAAGAACGCGGACGCGCTGGCAAAGGCGCTGATTGCGCGCGGCCTGCGTATCGTGTCGGGCCGCACGGAATCGCACGTGATGCTGGTCGATCTGCGCGCGAAGAAAATCACCGGCAAGGAAGCGGAAGCCATCCTCGGCTCGGCCCACATGACCTGCAACAAGAATGCGATTCCGAATGATCCGGAAAAGCCATTCGTCACTTCCGGCATCCGTCTCGGCAGCCCGGCGATGACCACGCGCGGCTTCAAGGAAGCGGAAGCGACCAAGGTCGGCAATCTGATCGCGGACGTGCTCGACAATCCGCATGACGTTGCGACCATCGAACGCGTGAAAGCGGAAGTCAAGAAATTGACCGACGCTTTCCCGGTTTACGGCGCGTGATACTGGGCACCGTTAGCGCCGATAATTGCATCGGTTGAGCGGATAAAAGCGGTCGCTTGCCATTGGCTGAAGCGCACCGCTTTTATGCTATTCGGGACAGCATTTATTTTGAGCTCCGGTTTTGTGCTTTTGCATGGCAACAGCCCTTGGTGGACGCAAACAGTGCATGAATTGTTGCGAGGACACTTGATAATTTTTCCAAGCAACAAAAAATTAATGAATTGACAATAAATTAATTGTAATATTGCACGAGTTTTTTAATTACTCCTTTCTTCTGCTTCGCAGCAAGTACCATGAAATGTCCCTTTTGTCATCACGAAGACACCCAGGTTCTCGACACGCGCGTGTCGGAAGAAGGGGATACGATTCGCCGTCGTCGTCGTTGCGCCGCATGTGACAAGCGCTTCACGACCTACGAGCGCATCGAGTTGACGATGCCGGTCATCGTCAAGAAGAACGGAAGCCGTACCGATTTCGATCCGGCAAAACTGCGCGCCAGTCTCATGCTGGCGTTGCGCAAGCGTCCTGTGTCTGCGGAAGCGGTAGATGCCGCCATTCATCGTATCGAAGAAAAACTGCTATCCAGTGGCGCACGTGAAGTCCTGTCGGGCCACATTGGCGAACTCGTCATGCGCGAACTGAAGCGTCTCGACAAGATCGCTTACATCCGCTTTGCCTCTGTCTACAAGAGTTTTGAAGACGTTGCCGAATTTCAGGATGCGATCGCCGAAGTCGGGCGCGAACGCAAACATTCCAGCAAGTAGTCATTGAAGCCGCCGTGCATGTGCAAGGCGGCTTTGTTTTGTCATAAATATTGCAAATACAACAACTTTATTGAGGCTGGCGAACATGGTCGTATGCATTCGTCGTGACAAAAGGGGAGGGCATCACGGTGTTTCCGTGAGCTGTAACTCGCGAAACGGTTTTTCGATGATTGAAGTCCTCGTTTCGGTCTTTGTGCTCGCGCTGGGCGTGATCGGAGCCGCCGGGATGCAACTGGTTTCCCTTCGAACTACCCAGCAATCTGCATTTCAGACGGCCGCATTGCAACTCGCCTCCGAGATGGCCGACAAGATGCGCGCAAATGCGAATCAAATGGGATTGCCTGATGATCAGAATCCCTTTCTCGCGCTGAACTACAAATCCGCCACTGATGCTGCGCCGGAGGCTCCTGCCAAACTGTGTTTTTCCGCGACATGTAGTGCAAGTGAGCTGGCCAGTGCCGACATCTACGATCTTCAACGTCGGGTCAAGGAATTGCTGCCAAGCGGGCGCGTGACAATCTGCCGTGATACCCAGCCATGGGACGAGTCAATCAATGGCTTGGCATGGGATTGCACTGCAGGCGCGGGCAACGGATCGGTTGTGATCAAGATGGGATGGCAGGAAAAAGCCGCTGATGGAAAATTGATCAAGAACGAGAATGACCTGTTCCCACCGGCAGTGGCACTCACAGTGCAACCCTACGCACAATGAATAGCTGCCGATACCATCAGGCCGTCCGCCTCCGCTTCGCGAATCAATCAGGACTGACATTGGTGGAGCTGATGATCTCGATGACGCTGGGATTGGTGGTTGTCATGGCGGCGACAGCGCTGCTGTTGTCGACCAAATCCGGCTATGCCGTGCAGGACGAGAGTGCGCGTATTCAGGATACCGGCCGTTACGCGATCGAGAGCATTGCGCGCGCAGTGCGGCAGGCGGCGTACGAGGATTGGCGTACGGATGACGTACCGATTCTATCCACCGGTGACATCAGCGCGAATATCGAAGGCCTTGACGCAAAGAGTCTGAAAAAAATTACCGCTGGCATCGAGTCTCCTCAAAGTGACGCGGTCAATGGCAGCGATGTTCTTGCAGTCCGCTTTTTCGGTTCCGGTATCGGAAAGCATGGGGACGGGACCATTATCAATTGCGCCGGCTTCGGCGTCCGTGCTGCGACTTCGCAAGCGACGGCCGAGAGCGAGCGCGGATGGAGCATTTTCTATGTTCGCACGGGTACGGATGGGGAGCCAGGGTTGTATTGCAAGTGGAAGAAAGACGCCGAGCCAGGCGCGGGCGGCGACGATAGCTGGACGGCGGAATCGATCGCGCGTGGAGTCGAGTCGTTCCAGGTGTTATACGGACTCGACCTGAACGCTGACTCGTTACCTGACCGGTTTGTCAGCGCAACAGCGATAAATGCGATGGACGATGCGTTTGTGGCGGCAGCAGGCGCTGCGGAAAACCCCGTCGACAAGAACAAGATAACCAACTGGAAAAAGGTGGTGACGGTCAAGGTGGCGCTTCTGCTCCGCGGCTCGCAGCCGACGCGGGAGGGCACGCCAAATCTGGTGTACGACCTGTTCGGCAAGGACTATGCCGATGCCAACGCGACGACCGATATCGGGACGCGAATCAAGGAGATGGCGTTGCCGAATTCGATACGCAATCGCGCACGGAAAGCGTTTGCGATGAGCATCCAGTTGCGGAACCAGGCGGCGGGAAGCGGAGCATGACGTCTGTGTGGCAAACATCGGGGGCGATCAGCCGCAAGCGGCGATGCGCCAGTCAACCATCGAGGCAAGTCGGCGCTTCGCTGATTGTGTCCCTGCTGATGCTGATTGTCATCCTGCTGCTTGGCATTTCCGCAGCAAGTCTTGCCTTGCAAAGCGAGAAAGCATCGCGCAATGATCGCGATCGGCAAATTGCGTTTCAGGCTGCGGAAGCCGGCCTCATGGATGCCGAGCGCGACATTGAACGCTCTCCCGATCCGGGAAAATCCCGCAGTCATCTGTTTGCAAATGACAGTGCAGAGGGCTTCGTCCCGGGTTGCGGCAACAGTGGCACGAACCTTGGCTTGTGCAGTCCCGCTCACAACGCTTCCCCCCAGATCTGGCAAACCGTCGATTTCATGGATCAGTCGGCCAATGCGCATACGGTGCCGTACGGACAGTTCACCGGGCAGATATTCCGAACGGGGAAAGGAGTGCTGCCAAGCCGGCCTCCACGTTACATCATCGAATTCATGTCGGATACGCGCCCCGGTGCATCGGCCAGCGCGGAGGACATGGCATTCATCTATCGCATTACCGCGATCGGCTTCGGCATGCGCGAGTCGACGCAAGTGGTATTGCAGTCGATCTACAGAAAGGATGCTCAATGAAGACAAGGCGGATCATTCGCTTCCGAAAAGCTCTTGCGATGCTGCCGAGCGTTGTCGTCATTGCCGTCGGCTTTGCGTCATCGTCGGCATGCGCTGCGAATCCTGTGGTGGAAATCGCGAACGGTCCGTTGTTCAGCGCACGCGGCAACGTCCACCCGAACATGATACTGAGCCTGTCTGTCGAATTCCCAACGGTCGGAGTCGCCTATCGCGGCGATGATGGAAGCTACAACCGGACCACGGAGTATGTCGGATACTTCAATCCCGCGAAGTGCTATGTCTACAATGGCGGAAATCGGAATCTGACCGACACCGGATACTTCTACATATACAAGAACGCCGACCCGGTAACGCATGAATGTGACGGCAATTCCTTCAGCGGTAATTTCATGAACTGGGCTGCGTCATCCGCAATAGACATGCTGCGCTACGCGTTGACGGGAGGTGACCGGATCATGGACACGGCAGATATGACCATTCTGCAACGAGCGGTTCTCATGGATTCCGGAACGAACAATTTCTATGCCCATTCCACTTATTTTCCTCGCAGGAAAATCATTGAGAGCGGCAACGTCAGTGCGCCGAAACGAGTAACGCCTTTCGATGTCTCCACGCTATATGTTGTGTCCTGTCGCAATCGCATTCTTTTCAGCGATCAGAGCAGCGAGCTTGGCGGAAACAACGCATCCTTCAGCAGCAAGGCGAGCACATACTGCCTGTCGAAATACGACGGCAATGGAAAGGCATCGGAGGAAGCGCAGGATAAGCGGCTTGGGGAGTATCTGGTACGGGTCCAGGTCTGTGACGAGAGCGAAGGACCCGAGCGGAAGGATCTCTGCAAGCGGTACGGCAGTCGCTACAAGCCGGTTGGCGAGATTCAGAACAAATCCGACAGATTGCGCCTTGCCGCGATGGGATACCTGTTGGACGACAGCGAGACGCGCTATGGCGGCGTATTGCGAGCACCGATGAAATACGTCGGCGCGAAAAAAGTGGAAGCCCCCGAATTCGTCCCGGTACCCAATGACAAACCGGAATGGGATCCGGAAACCGGCGTGTTGTATCCCAATCCTGAGAATCCGCTGGATAAGTACAACAAGGTGGTGAACAGCGGTGTCATCAACTACTTGAACAAGTTCGGCCGTACCGCGAGCTACAAGAGGTACGATCCGATCGGCGAACTGTATTACGAAGGCATTCGCTATCTGCAAGGGAAGCAAGCGACGCCAGATGCGACGACAGGCATGACGGAAGCGATGAAGGATGGTTTCCCCGTAATTGATACATGGGTCGATCCATTGATTGCGTCTTGCCAGAACAATTACGTGCTGTCGATTGCTGACGTTAACACTCATTGGGACCGCTATATTCCCGGTAATGAGCGCACCAAGTACGGCAGTGCGTTGGCGGACGCATTTGACGCGACCCGTCCTGCTGACAGCGCCGATGGCAAGAACCCGGTATTGGACGTCAAGCCGTGGACCGGACGGGTCGGTGACTTGGAAACCAATTCCAATGGCGAGAACGACAATCCCGTTCCCAATACGACGCTCGCGCAACTCGCTGTCAAAGACACCGGCTCGGGCGGACACGGCACTTACTACATGGCCGGATTGGCCTATTGGGCAAATACACATGACATCCGCCTCGACAAGCGGACCCGCGTGAAAACTTTCACCATTGATGTGGATGAAGGCGGAAATGGGCTCATCGATAACAACCCCCGGTCGCTGAAGCCGCGCAACAGTCAGCTCTATCTGGCCGCGAAATACGGCGGGTTTAACAGTGATAACAATGGCGACAGTCCGTTCGACCCCGATGCGCCGAGCCCGAGCTGGAAATGGGACAAGGATGGCGACGGAGTGCCGGACAACTATTTTCTGGCAGGCCAGCCGCAGAAACTGATTGAGTCGATTCGCAAGGTGTTCAACGCGGCCGGCGATGTCAGCGGTACGATCTCGGGCGTTTCGGCGTCGAGCGCCAAAATCGCATCCGACGGAGCCTATGTATATCAGCCCGGCTTCAATTCCGGAAAATGGACCGGCAGCCTGAAGAAGCTGGCGCTGACATTGACCGATGACGGCGGCATCAGCATTGCAGAGAGCGCGGTGTGGGATGCCGGCACGCTACTGACCGGCACGAACTTTCTGACGCCGAATCCGTCGCACGCGCAACGCCGGATCTACACGACGAAAGTCGATGCCGACAATGTCGTCACGACGACGGAGTTCAAATGGAGTGGCTTGAGCGAAGCGCAAAAAGCGTTGCTGAATGTCTCGCCCGTGAGTGGGGCGGTGGACGATCTGGGTGAAATGCGGGTCAATTTCCTGCGCGGCGATCGCAGTCCCGAGGTCGACATGCCGAAGATGTTTCGCTCACGTGACAGCGTGCTGGGCGATATCATCAACAGCAATGTGGCGTATGTCGGCGCGCCGGCCTTGAATGGCAGGGGCGACGGATACCAGGAGTTTCGCGAGGCGCGCAAGAACCGCACGCCCGCAGTATATGTGGGCGCGAACGATGGCATGCTGCATGCGTTCAACGCGAATGACGGCAAGGAACTGTTTGCATATGTGCCGCGCCAGGTGATTGGCGGCTTGTCCCAGTTGACGCGGCCCGACTATGTACATCGACCCTTTGTCGATGGTGCCTTGACAACCGGAGATGCCATGGTGCGCGGATATTGGGCAACGGTTCTCGCGGCAGGTCTGGGTGGAGGTGCGCAGGGTGTCTTTGCACTCGATATCACCAATCCTGCCAGTTTCGGCAGCGGCAACGGCGCGTTATGGGAATTCACCGACGCAGACGATGTGGACATGGGAAACCTGACAAGCGCGCCTGTGATAGCGAAGTTCCGGATTGCGGTGACGAACGGCATTCCCGTATACAAGCATTTTGTCGTCGTTCCGAGCGGCCTGAACAATTACAAGGATGACGGCAAATCCAATAGCGACGCCTCGAATGCGCTGTTTCTGCTCTCGCTCGACAAACTACCCTCGGCGCAGTGGAAGCTGGGAGTCAACTATTACAAGTTCAAGATTCCCGGTACGGATTCCTCCTTGCAAAATGGATTGGCAACGCCGGCGCTGGTAACCGATAGCAACGGTACGGTCCGACTCGCCTATATCGGAGACCTCCAAGGCAATCTGTGGCGTATTGATTTTTCCGGTGCTGCGTCATTGGGTGCGGTGCAGGTCGATAGTGCGCCGTTGTTTACTGCCAAGGATGCGACACAGGTACGTCAACCTATCACGATGCAACCCAAGGTTGTATTTGCTCCGGGCGGTGGATACGTTGTGCTGTTCGGTACTGGCAAGTTTGTCGAAAACACGGATGCAGCTGCGGGCAGCTTCAGAGCGCAGACCTTCTACGGTGTATATGACGAGTCGGGTCCCAAGGGGGCCACGCTCACGCGTAGCGCACTGGCCGCACGTATGATCGAGAAGAGCGGGGCGGGACTGAACGTCGTTGGCGACACGTTTTCGTATGGCGCCACTGGCGCGCAAAAAATGGGATGGTTTGTCGACTTTCTTGATGCGGACAAGACCGGCGAGCGCGCGGTAACCAATCCGGTCCTTGCCAATGGCATGATGTTCTTCAACAGTCTTATCTTCACCAGCGATCCCTGTGACATGGGCGGCGGTCGCACCTATGTCCTGAATGCGCTTACCGGTCTTGCGGCAAACGGCACGCTGACCGGGTATCTGTCACAAGTGGGCATGCTCAGCTCGCCAGTCGTATTCCAGACAGCCGCAACGGTGGGGGATCGCAATTCAATCGGACGGAGAACGGTAACGAAGAAAAATTCCGTGGCGAGCTTTGGAACGGGAGGCGCAAAGGCCGCCGAAAACGGCTTGATTGAAACCGCTGTTCCTGCCGGACGATTTAGCTGGCGGGAAATATTGAACTGGCAGGAATTGCGTGATGCGTTCAACAAGTAATCGGCCCATTCCTGCTCCCTATTGCCGTTGCGCGGGTTTCACGCTCATTGAAGTGATGGTTGTCACTGTCATCGTCGCCGTACTGGCATCGATTGCCTATCCCTCATATCAAGGAGCGATCCGGAGAGCCAAAAGAGCAGAGGCGCAAGCGGCGTTGATGCAGCTGATGCAACAACAGGAGCGTTTCTACTCCCAGAACAACAGCTATATTGCCTTTTCATTCTTGTCCGAAAGTGAAAGTGAAACACGGTTCAAATGGTACCTGGGCCAAAGTGCGGCGAAGAGCGCGTATGAGATCAGCGGCTCTGCATGCGACGGAGAGACGATCGCCGATTGTGTCGTGCTGACGGCAAAGCCGGGTACGGAGAACGTGGACATGAATTTCACGGATTTGCAATGCGGCGATTTGACATTGCGAAGTACTGGCGAGAAAGCTGCAAGCACCGATTCCACGGATTGCTGGAGATGAAAGGCATGGTTCGTTTATCTTCCATTCGCGGTACGGGCGGCTCGGGTTTTACCTTGATTGAGATGCTGACCGTACTCAGCATCTGCGCCATTCTGTTGGCTGTTGGCGTACCGAGCTTTCGAAATCTGCTTCAAAGTCAGCAACTGACAACGACTGCCAACGATTTCTTTGCAGCAATCAATCTTGCGCGATCGGAGGCGATTCAACGAGGCACGCGCGTCGATCTGGTACCTGCGGGCAATGGAAGTGACTGGGACAGCGGATGGGTCGTTTTCATCGACCAGAACAAGAATCAAAGACCGGACTCGAGCGAACAGATCATTTTCTCGCATGGTCCGGTTCCGCAGTCGCTCACCGTCGCGTCGGATTTCACCGACAACGATGACGATGCCAAATATATTTCGTATACCGGCAGTGGGCGTACTCGTACCAATGCCAACAGCCTGCAATCTGGCAGCGTTTCATTCACTCTGGGTAAGCACGTGCGCAAGATCTACGTCAACATGCTGGGGCGGCCGCGGGTATGCAATCCCGATTCGGGCACCAAGTGTTAGGAAGAGGGCAGGCGCGGCAGACGACAGGATACAATTGAGCGATCGAAGCTCAACGCAAGGTTGCCGGTAGGCGCCACCTGCAACAATGTCACCTCAATCCTTGGAAATTCTCAGCGACTCGCAAGGCATGAGCCGCGCCCTTGAATGGGCATCGAAAGGCCTATTCACAACCTCACCAAACCCGCGGGTCGGTTGCGTTATCGTCAAGGACAATCGCATCATCGGCGAAGGCTGCACCCAGCCTGCCGGACAGGCTCACGCTGAAGTGCAGGCGATGAATGATGCCATCAATCGCGGGTTTGAACTGCGCGGTGCCACCGTCTATGTAACGCTTGAACCATGCAGTCACCATGGTCGCACGCCGCCTTGCGCTGATGCACTGATCCGGGCAGGTGTATCCAGGGTCGTCGCGGCGCTGGCCGATCCGAACCCGCTGGTTGCAGGCCAAGGGCTTGCGCGTCTGGCTGCTGCGGGTATCGAAGTTGCCTGCGGCGTACTGGAAAACGAAGCGAGGGAAATCAACATCGGCTTTTTCTCGCGTATGCAGCGCGCCAAGCCGTGGGTTCGCATGAAAGCTGCAGCAAGTCTCGATGGCAAGACGGCATTGCACAACGGACTCAGCCAATGGATTACCTCCGAACAAGCACGCAACGATGGTCATTGGTGGCGCGCGCGCGCCTGCGCGATCCTGACCGGCATTGGTACCGTCAATGAAGACGACCCGCAGCTGAATGTGCGGGAAATCGATACGCCTCGACAGCCGCGCCGCATTGTGGTTGACAGCACATTGCAGATCAGCCCGGACGCGCGCATCCTTCATGGAGGTGGAACGTGGATTGCGGCGGCCCGTCCGAATCCCGAAAAGGAGGCGCAGTTGCGGGATCGCGGGGCGGAAATCATCATGCTGCCGAACGCACACGGCAAGGTCGATCTGCCCGCCTTGATGCTGGAACTCGGCAAGCGACAGATCAATGAACTCCATGTCGAAGCCGGCTACAAGCTCAATGGCTCGCTGATTCGCGAAGGCTGTGTCGACGAGTTGCTGCTTTATCTCGCTCCCAGCCTGCTGGGCGATGCCGAGGGCCTGTTCGATCTTCCTGCCTTGGAGGCACTGGATGGCAGACTCAGGCTATCTTTTCACGAGGCCAGGCAGATTGGTTCCGATTTGCGTATCCTGGCCCGCTTCATTTAACTGGATCATATTTGTCATGTTCACTGGAATTGTTGCTGCAGTAGGAAAAATCACTTCTGTTTCGTCGTTGGGCGGCGAGGCAACAGCCGGCGTCCGGTTGACCGTCGATGCGGGCGGATTGCCGATGGCGGATGTCCTGATCGGCGATTCGATCGCGCTCAATGGCGCTTGCATGACCGTGGTGACAAAGACCGATACGGGCTTTGCCGTGGACGTGTCCCGCGAGAGCCTGAGCCGGACCACAGGCTTGGGCGCGGAGGGGGAGGTGAATCTGGAAAAGGCGCTGACATTGTCCGACCGATTGGGCGGGCACTTGGTGTCGGGCCATGTTGACGGGCTGGGCGTCGTCTGCAAGTTCGAACCTGTGGGCGAGTCGTGGGAGTTGGTGATCGAAGCGCCGAAAGACCTCGCAAAATACCTCGCCTACAAGGGATCCATCGTCGTCAATGGCGTATCGCTCACGGTGAACAGCGTCACAGATAGCGCAAGCGGATGCGCGGTTTCGATCAACCTCATTCCCCATACGATTGAAGTCACCACGCTCAAGCACCTCAAGCCGCAGGCGCGGGTCAATCTGGAGATTGACCTGATTGCGCGCTACGTGGAGCGGATGTTGAGCCACAAAGAGTAGGGGTCTTGAACGCTTCGCTTCAGCGATGCCAACGCACGCTGCCGGATTGTTCTTCGATGGACGTTGTCAAAAGTGGAATGTGATCGACAAACGATCGGATTCCCGACTCGTGCAAAGCGGTCTGCACGGAACCAGCCGCGACCCTGCTCGTAAAAATCTGAGTACGCGCTAAATCCTTTAAAATAGCGGCCTGTTCAGGATTTCAGTCATGTCCATTTCAACAACTCAAGAAATCATTGCCGAGCTTCGTGCCGGACGCATGGTCATTCTGGTGGATGAGGAAGATCGCGAAAACGAGGGCGATCTGGTGCTTGCCGCCGAATTCGTCACACCGGAAGCCATCAATTTCATGGCCAAATATGGCCGCGGCTTGATTTGCCTGACCTTGACGGCGGAGCGTTGCGAGCAATTGAATTTGCCCATGATGACTACCCGTAACGGGACATCGTACGGCACGAATTTCACGGTTTCCATCGAGGCCGCAGAAGGAGTGACGACCGGCATTTCCGCAGGGGATCGTGCACGCACGGTGCAGGTTGCGGTTGCCCGCAATGCAAAACCGTCCGACATTGTGCAGCCAGGCCATATTTTTCCACTGAAGGCGCAAAAGGGCGGCGTATTGATGCGTGCAGGCCATACCGAAGCGGGCTGCGACTTTGCGGAACTGGCCGGATTGACTCCGGCTGCCGTCATCTGCGAAATCATGAAGGACGACGGCACAATGGCTCGCCTGCCGGACTTGATCGAGTTCGCGCAACAGCATGGCCTCAAGATCGGCACGATCGCCGATCTGATCCACTACCGCAGTCAGAACGAAAGCATTGTCGAGCGCATTGCGGAGCGCAGCATGCAAACGGCGCACGGCACGTTCAAGACGATTGCCTATCGGGATAAACCAAGCGGCGGTGCGCACCTTGCGCTGGTGCATGGCGATCTCGCTCCTGAACTGGAGGCGCTGGTGCGCGTGCATCAGCCGGTGTCGATTCTCGATTTGCTGGAAACCGAAGTCACCACACATTCGTGGAACATCGCCTCGGCGATGGCCGCCATCAAGGCGTCGGAGCGTGGCGCGATGATATTGCTGAATTGCGAGGAATCTGCGGAGCAGATGTTTGCGCAATTCGACGCGCTGAACAATCCTGACACGCAACCCGTGTCGCGTGCAGCACGCATGGATTTGCGCACTTACGGCATAGGCGCGCAGATTCTCAAGGATCTGGGCGTAGGCAAGATGAAGTTGCTCGCCAGTCCACGGAAGATGCCGTCGATGACTGGCTTCGACCTCGAAGTGGTGGGCTATCAAGGCAAGCCGCAGATGTGATGGTTGTTCCCTGCAAGCGGGGACGATAACGAGGAACAATAGCGACAATTCCGATTGCATCGACAGCTCGCATATGCCATGCGAGACACGTTGCGGCAATTCGGGCGACAAGACGACAAGAACAACGCGCGATCGCGCACAAAGGAACAGTCATGACAGTAGGAACATACGAATCCAACCTTGACGGGCAAGGCGTACGCATCGGCATCGTGCAGGCCCGTTTCAACGAGGATGTCTGCCATGGCCTGCTGTCAGCCTGCCTCGCGGAACTCAAGCATCTGGGCGTGGCGGACGAGGACGTGCTGCATGTCACTGTGCCGGGTGCGCTGGAAATCCCGCTTGCGCTGCAAAAGATGGCGCAAACGCAGCAGTTCGATGCGCTGATCGCATTGGGCGCTGTGATTCGCGGAGAAACCTATCACTTCGAATTGGTATCGAATGAATCTGGTGCAGGCATTACGCGCATTGGACTGGACTTCGGTATCCCGATTGCCAATGCGGTCCTCACCACCGAAACCGATGAGCAAGCCGAAGTGCGGATGGCCGAGAAGGGGGCCGATGCGGCGCGTGTCGCGGTCGAGATGGTAAATCTATCCATTGCCCTGGAAGAACTTGCCGAAGCAAGCGAGGACGAATAGTCCATTTGTACGATTTGTACGACGGCAGGTTTGTAGCTGCCGCCACTCCAGTTAATTTTCAGGCCTTCCCTCAATGCACGGAAGGCCGCAGCTTATCGCCATGACCCAGAAAACCGTCCATGCCAATCCCAACAAGAACCGTACGCCGCGCCATCGCGCCCGCGAATTTGCGCTGCAAGGTCTTTACCAATGGCTGTTGAACAATGAGGATGCCGGCGCGATCGATGCGCACATCCGCGAAGCGCACGGCTTCGACAAGGCCGATGCGGAGCACTTTGACGTGCTGTTGCATGGCACTATCAAACAAGCTCCCGCCCTGCGCGCCAGCCTCGCGCCGCTGATTGACCGCCCGATCGACCAGTTGTCGCCGGTTGAGCATGCTGCACTGCTGATTGGCGCGTTCGAGCTCAACAACCACATCGAAATTCCGTACAAGGTTGTGATCAACGAGGCGGTCGAACTGACCAAGTCCTTTGGCGGAATCGACGGACACAAATACGTCAACGGCGTGCTGGACAAATTTGCCGCGAAGGTGCGCGACGTCGAAGTCAACGACGCCAAAAAGCGTTGATGCCGAAACAAGAAAATCTCCCGCGAGACGCTGCGCCGCGGCCCCGGCTGGACCGAGCCACATGAGTTCCTCACATCCCGATTTTCAAGTCGCCTCCCGACTGGCGAATATTGCGCCATTCCATGTGATGGAACTGGCGAAAATGGCGGCTGATCTGGAAAAGCAGGGCCGTCACATCATTCACATGGGTATCGGCGAGCCTGATTTCACAGCCGCGCCGCCGGTGATCGAGGCCGCCGCACGTGCGATGGCTGACGGCAAGCTGCAATACACGGCAGCACTCGGGATTCCCGCGCTACGGGAGGTAATTTCGGCACATTATCGGCGCGTCTACGGCTTGGACATTGCTCCGGCGCGCATCATTGTGACCGCCGGAGCCTCGGCCGCACTGTTGCTGACATGCGCAGCGCTGGTCGAGCCCGGGACCGAAGTGCTGATGCCGGATCCGTCGTATCCATGCAATCGCCACTTTGTCGCCGCCTTCGAGGGACGCGCGACAATGATTCCGAGCGGCCCGGAGCAACGCTTCCAATTGTCCGAATCGATGGTGCGTGAACACTGGACGGCAGCCACACGCGGCGTGCTGCTCGCATCGCCTTCCAATCCCACCGGCACCTCCATCGAACACGGCGAATTGGCAAGAATCGTCGCTGCGGTGCGGGAAAAGGGCGGCTTCACCATTGTCGACGAGATTTATCAGGGACTGAGCTATGACGCTTCGCCGTTCTCGGCGCTGTCGCTGGGCGAGGACGTGATTGTCATCAACAGTTTCTCGAAGTATTTCAACATGACCGGCTGGCGACTCGGCTGGCTCGTTGCCCCGGAACGTCTGGTACCGCAGTTCGAAAAGCTTGCGCAGAACCTGTTTATCTGTGCGTCGAGCATTGCCCAGCATGCCGGACTTGCATGTTTCACGCCCGAATCCATCGCGATCCACGAAGAGCGCAAGGCAGAATTCCGGCGTCGCCGCGATTACATCGTTCCGGCATTGCGGGAGTTGGGCTTCAAGGTGCCGGTGACGCCTGATGGTGCCTTCTATGTATACGCAGATTGCTCGGAGTTGGCGGGTGATGCCGATCAACTGACGATCGATATCCTGAATCAGGCGGGCGTCGTGCTGGTGCCGGGACTGGATTTCGGTCCGCATACGGCGCGCAACTATATACGCGTGTCATATGCGACGTCGATGGAGAACCTGCAGGAGGCGGTTCGTCGCCTGCGAGAGTATTTTTCCGGCAAACGCAATACACAATGAAAAAAGGAGCCAGCGGCTCTTTTTTTCATATGGCATGAACAGCGTTGTAATTACAGGACTGCCACCTGAGCTGCTTTGACGGGAGTCTTGTCATTCTCGCCGATCACGGCAGATTCCGGTTCCGATGCCGCCTCCAGCTTGCTTTCCTGCGGCATCGGCTTTGACGGCGTGGAGTTCGCTGAAGTGGAATAAATCGGCACCTTTTTGCCCATCGCGACTTCCTTGAGGCGGCGGTATTCCGCCAGCACTTTCGCGCCGTATCCGAAATCCGTATCGGAGGCACCTGCCCCCACATACAACTTCAGACCGGCCTCCACCGAGCCGCCGCGTTTCACATAGTCCTTCAGGATCAGTGAACCGACCTTGATATTCGCAACCGGGTTCAGCGCGGCTTTTACGCCACCCAAATCCTGGAACTTGTCATGATGAACCTTGGACATGACCTGCATCAGGCCTTGCGCGCCAACCGGGCTTTCGGCAAAGGGATTCAGGCCCGATTCGATGGCCATCACGGACAGGATGAGCAGCGGATCCAGCTTGATTTCCCTGGCTGTCAGATAGGCAGCGGAAACGAGCATGTCGGTCGCATCCGATGCGACGCGATATCGTTTTGACAACCAATTTGTGACCCATTGCTGCTGACGTGCATTGCCGAGCATCTTGTCATCTTCATTGGCCGATGCTGCGGTTGCGGATTGCGATTGGGGGCCGGCCTTGTCCATGAGGTTGGCGAGCTGGTGAGGCGTAGCTGCCGGCTCAGGCGTGGTTTCTGCGGCAAATGGCGAAAGCGCCTTGATGTGATCGGCGATATCGGGTTTGATGAACATGACGCAAAGTGCGCCTATTGCAATGATTCCCAAGCCCATCAGCGCATGATGCGCTGTCGTGACGAAGCCGCTTGCGGTATCGCGGGCAAATACTGCCCATGCGGCGGACTGGCTGGCTTTTCGTTGCGCGAAAACGGACGTCGCGCTGAAAAAACGACTTGACATTGATCCTCCTGAATCGTCGCGGCACGCAAGAATTCAATCCGGGCTGTCCGGTCGATTTCTGGTTGCCGTGAATCAGTACATCATTTGCCAGCGCGTGGCGCGCAGGGCAAACGGCGGATTATCTGCTTCAAGCTGTCGGCTGTCTGTGCTGATCAGTGGCAGATAATTTTTTCGGGGGGAAGGCAGACGCCTTTTGAAAACACTCCTTAAAATGTCATGTGGGACCCCGATCCCGTGAATGATGGCAATTTTTCTTCAAGCAGCTGTTTGTGGAAAGCTTGCCTTGCCATCAAGTTGGGCGAATTCTAGGGGGCTGTTTATATCAAGTCAATACTAACAAAGTCGACTTTTATAACTTTTATGTATATGTTTTTCGCTGCGCCGCAATAGAAATTCAATTAAATCAAACAGTTGAGCAACCAAATTTAATAACATTGCCAACGTTAAAATTCTGCGAAAAATCATGAAATATTCCGATTTACGAGATTTTCTTTCTCAATTGCAATATTTGGGGGAACTTAAGCATATCTCCGTGCCTGTGTCGCCGTATCTGGAAATGACGGAGATTTGCGACCGGATCTTGCGGGCAGAAGGACCGGCGCTGCTTTTCGACAACCCGGTTGATCAAACGATCCCGGTTCTCGGCAATCTTTTCGGCACGACGCGCCGGGTGGCGCTTGGGATGGGAGCCGATGACGTTTCCGAGTTGCGCAGGATCGGTCATGTGCTGGCCATGCTGAAGGAGCCAGAGCCGCCGAAGGGGATCAAGGATGTGCTGGGGCTGGGTTCGCTGGTGAAGTCGCTGTGGGACATGGCGCCGAAGGAGCATCGGTCCGCGCCATGTCATGAGATTGTCTGGGAAGGCAATGACGTGGATCTGGCCCGTTTGCCGATCCAGCATTGCTGGCCGGGCGATGTTGCGCCACTGATCACTTGGGGACTGGTCATCACCAAGGGGCCGCACAAGAAACGCCAGAATCTCGGCATCTACCGCCAGCAGGTCATCGGCCGCAACAAGGTGATCATGCGCTGGCTTGCTCATCGGGGCGGGGCACTCGATTTCCGCGAGCACGGGATCGTCAATCGCGGCAAGCCATACCCGATCGCCGTCGCCTTGGGGGCGGATCCTGCGACGATACTCGGTGCCGTCACGCCGGTTCCCGACAGTCTGTCGGAGTATCAGTTCGCCGGCCTGCTGCGCGGCAGCCGCACGGAACTGGTGAAGGCGATCGGGAGCGAACTGCGCGTGCCGGCTTCGGCGGAAATCGTGCTGGAAGGGCATATCTATCCGGACGAAGCGCATCCGAGCGGCTACGAGCATGCGCTCGAGGGGCCGTATGGCGACCATACCGGTTATTACAACGAGCAAGACTGGTTTCCGGTCTTTACCATCGACCGGATCACGATGCGGCGCGATCCGATTTACCACTCGACCTACACCGGCAAGCCGCCGGATGAGCCGGCAATTCTTGGCGTGGCGCTCAATGAGGTATTCATCCCGCTGTTGCAGAAGCAGTTTACCGAGATCACCGATTTCTATCTGCCGCCGGAAGGCTGCAGCTATCGTATGGCGGTGGTGCAGATGAAGAAGGCTTACCCCGGACATGCCAAGCGCGTCATGTTCGGTATCTGGAGCTTCCTGCGGCAATTCATGTATACCAAGTTCATCGTCGTGGTCGATGAGGACGTCAATATCCGCGACTGGAAGGAAGTCATCTGGGCGATCACGACGCGCGTGGATCCGACGCGCGACACGACGCTGGTGGACAATACGCCGATCGATTATCTCGACTTTGCATCGCCGGTCAGCGGGCTGGGCAGCAAGATGGGGATCGATGCGACCAATAAATGGCCCGGCGAAACCAGCCGTGAATGGGGGCGGACAATCAGCATGACCGGGGAGGTGAAACAGAAGGTCGACCGGATCTGGCAGGAACTCGGACTCTGATCGACGTATCCGGATTGCATGTTGCGCAAGTTGATAAAAGCTTAAGCAAACTCTATACGGAGCCCGGCGCGCCGTCTAATCTGATGTCACTCTAATTATCTTGATGAAGGAGTGACTCAGATGAAACTGTTCCTTGCACTTCTCGGCACGGCGATTCTTGCCG
Source organism: Noviherbaspirillum cavernae (assembly GCF_003590875.1). Lineage (NCBI taxonomy): Bacteria > Pseudomonadati > Pseudomonadota > Betaproteobacteria > Burkholderiales > Oxalobacteraceae > Noviherbaspirillum > Noviherbaspirillum cavernae. The sequence continues at coordinate 2,515,914 of NZ_QYUN01000002.1, read as the reverse complement.
GATGCCAATCCTCGCCCACGCAGCCTGCAGGCAAGCAGGCGCGTGCAAACCTTGAAGCCAAGAGCGGTTCGAATGTGGCCGGCACCGTGGATTTTGCCGAGCGTGGCGACAAGGTCGTCGTGTCAACAAAAGTGACCGGCTTGAAGCCGAATGCCGATCACGGATTCCATGTGCATGAGAAAGGCGATTGCTCTTCGGCGGATGCGATGACGGCCGGCGGTCATTTCAATCCTGACGCCAAGCCGCATAGCCACCCCAAGGACCCGATGCATCATGCAGGGGACATGGGCAATCTTGTATCGGATGGCAAGGGCGAGGCGGTGGTGTCCATCGAGGTGGATACCATCCGCGTAGATAACGGCAAGTTCGGCATCCTCGATCGCGCAGTGGTGATTCATGCCAGTCCCGATGATTACAAGACGCAACCGACGGGCAATGCAGGCGGGCGCATTGCTTGCGGCGTGATCAAGAAAGTCTGACGCAGAAAGTTGCGCATTTTCTTGCTGCGGGCCAGGCTGATTCGTCTGGCCGCATGAAATCAGGCAGCAGGCAGCGGGCTTTGCTGGTAGAATTCGCGTCGGCGGGCCCCTGCGCATTGTGGCATGGCCAACCTGGTCAGGTCGGGAACGAAGCAGCCACAGCCATTTCCCGCAAGTGCCGCAGACAAGGCTCGCCTCTTTCCTCCTTGCATTTCCATACCAAGTCGTTCAAACCGGCCATGCGCGCTCCAGAATATTCTGCTGCAGCGCCGGCGCAGCCAGTGTTCCGTACACACGACCGCATTCCGCATCGATCCTGCTCGCAATGAAGGCGTCCGCGATTCCGCTCGGCGCATGTTGCAGCATCAGGCAGCCTTGGGCCGCAAGCACCAGTCGCTGAACAAAACGGCGCGCCAGCATTTCCCGCTGCTCGGGCGGTGTCGCGAGATCATTGCGCAGCGCCGCAACGTGGCTTCGCAATCCCTGATGCGCTGCGGCGGTCTGCTGCAGTTCGTCCAGCCACTGCATGAATCCCTCTGGTTCGCGTTCGATGGCGCGCAGGACATCCAGGCACATGATGTTGCCGGAACCCTCCCAGATCGAATTGACCGGCGCTTCGCGGTACATGCGCGCCATCGGCCCGGTTTCCACATAACCATTGCCGCCCCAGACTTCCATGCATTCGCCGGTGAATTCGAGCGCGCGCTTGCAGATCCAGAATTTTGCGGCGGGCGTCACGATGCGCCGCCATGTGCGCTCGACCGGATCCTGCGGCGACTCGAAGGAACGCGCCAGGCGCAACATCAGCAGCGTCGCCGCCTCGCTTTCCAGCGCCAGATCCGACAGGACATTGCGCATCAACGGCTGCTCGGCAAGATGTCGCCCGAAAGCCGTGCGGTGCCTGGCATGGTGAGCCGCTTGCACAAACGCTTGCCGCATCAAACCGGCACTGCCGATCACGCAGTCAAGCCGGGTATGGTTGGCCATTTCGATGATGGTCGGAATGCCGCGTCCTTCGTCGCCGACCATGACGCCCCAGGCATCCTGGAATTCCACTTCGCTGCTGGAGTTGGACTTGTTGCCGAGCTTGTCTTTCAGCCGCTGCACCAGTACGGCATTCTTGCTGCCGTCGGGCCGCCAGCGCGGCACGAAAAAGCAGGACAGGCCGTTCTCGGTTCGCGCCAGCACCAGGTGCGCATCGCACATCGGTGCCGAGAAAAACCATTTGTGCCCGGTCAGCAGATATTCTGCGCCACGTCCTTCGCCGCGCAGTGACCGTGCGACGGTTGTGTTAGTGCGCACATCGGAGCCGCCCTGTTTTTCCGTCATGCCCATGCCGATCAGGATGGAATGCTTATGCTCCAGCGGCAAATCGCGCGGATCGTGTTCACGCGAGAACAGTTTCGGCCCCAGCGTGGCAAACAATGTCGGCTCGTTCTGCAATACCGGAATGGAGGCGAATGTCATGGTGGTCGGGCACAGCGATCCGGACTCGACCTGTGACTGCATGAAATAACCGGCGGCGCGCGCGACATGTGCACCGGGCTTCGGCAGCATCCACGGCAGGGCATGCAAGCCCTCGCGCCGCGGCAGGCTCAACAATCGATGCCAGCTCGGATGAAATTCCACGAGGTCGATGCGATTGCCGTAGCGGTCATGGGTGGACAACTCGGGCAGATGACGATTTGCCAATTCGCCGAGCTGCAATACCTCCTTGCTGCCGAGTTCCGCGCCGAAGTGGATCAGGCTGTCGTCATGCCAGTCCGCCTGCGCGCGCCGCACGCCATCACGCAGTGCGATATCGGTTGTGTACAGGTTGTAGTCGTGAAGTTCGGGGACCTGATTGGTGACTTCGTGCGTAGGCCATTGCATGCTGGATATCCTTTGCGATGAGAGCAATACATTCACGACAACCCAAGCCTGTAACTTACAGCAGGTCAGGTAAAATGTGGCTCATATTTAATCTCCGGCGCCTCTATGTCCTACCAAGTCCTTGCCCGCAAATATCGTCCAAAGAGCTTTGAAACGCTCGTCGGGCAGGAGCACGTGGTGCGGGCGCTGACGCATGCGCTGGAACAGCAGCGATTGCATCACGCCTATCTGTTTACAGGCACGCGCGGTGTGGGCAAGACGACACTGTCGCGCATCCTGGCGAAGTCGTTCAATTGTGAAAAAGGCATCACTGCGCAGCCATGCGGCGTATGCGAAGCATGCACCGCGATCGACGCGGGACGTTTCGTCGACTACATCGAAATGGACGCGGCCTCCAACCGCGGCGTGGACGAGATGGCGCAACTGCTGGAGCAGGCGATCTACGCGCCGTCGAATGCCCGCTTCAAGGTCTACATGATCGATGAAGTTCACATGCTGACGAACCATGCCTTCAACTCGATGCTGAAGACGCTGGAAGAGCCGCCGGAGCATGTGAAATTCATTCTCGCGACGACCGATCCGCAAAAGATTCCAGTCACTGTGCTGTCGCGTTGCCTGCAGTTCAATCTCAAGCAGATGCCGCCTGGCCATATCGTCGGCCATCTGGAAAACATTCTCGGCCAGGAAGAGATTGCATTCGATGCGTCGGCTCTGCGCCTGCTCGCGCAAGGGGCGCATGGCTCAATGCGCGACGCGCTGTCGCTGACGGATCAGGCGATTGCCTATGCTGCGGGGAAAGTGACGCTGGACGCCGTGCAAGGCATGCTTGGCGCGCTCGATCAATCGTATCTGGTGCGCGTGCTCGACGCGCTGGCGGCCAAGGATGGTGCGGCCTTGCTGGCGGTCGCGGATGACATGGCGGCGCGCAGCCTTTCCTGGAATGCCGCATTACAAGACCTCGGCTCGCTGCTGCATCGCGTCGCGCTGGCGCAGACGGTGCCGGCCGCCCTGCCTGACGATGTGCCGGAACGCGAACATATCCTGCGTCTCGCGGAACTGTTCGATGCGGAAGAGGTGCAGCTGTTTTATCAGATCGCAGTACACGGGCGCAATGAGCTCGGCCTTGCGCCGGATGAATATGCAGGGTTTTCGATGACCTTGCTGCGCATGCTTGCCTTCCGTCCGGGGCAAGGCGGCGCTGAAGCGAAGCCGGTTGCCTCTGCGCCGGTTTCCGCGCCGGCACCTGCGCCGGCGAGATTGAGCGCCGCGCCGCAGCAAGCGGTTGCGAGCGCGCCGGTGGCGCGGCCTGCTGGTGGCATGAGTCCGGCGCGTGCCGCGCTCGAGGCGGCACGCAATGGCGGCAAGCCGCCGGTGGCTGCTCCATCGCCGATGCCTGCTGCAAGTCGGCCGGCTCCGCCGTGGGAAGAGGAAAAGCCGCAAGCGCAAGCAGACGCCGCATCCGAAGCTTCGGATGCGGTGGCTCAAAAAAAAACTGAACCGCGATCGACCGATCTAAACAAGCAGGCTGAAGCGCCAACGCCATTCGCCGCGCCAAGCGTCTCCGTGCCGGATGAGAAGCCGCAGGCGATCAGGGCATTGCCGCCGCAGCCGGTGCCGGCGCTCGACTGGGACGGCAACTGGCCCGCGCTTGCCGCCACGTTGCCGGTGCGCGGCGTGGCGCAACAGCTGGCGCAGCAAAGCGAATTGCTCAAGTGCGACACCAATGGCGCAGGCGCGCAATTCCATTTGCGCATTCCACTCGAAACGCTGTGCGCGGCCGGCAGCGTCGACAAGCTGGCCTCTGCATTGTCCGAACATTTCGGCAAGCCGATACGTGTGGAAACGCAGATCGGTGCCGTGGAGCAAACCGCCAACGCACAAGCCATGGCTGACCGTGCCGAGCGTCAGCGACAGGCGGAGGAAACCGTGCAGAACGATCCCTTCGTGCAGGCGATGATGCGCGAGTTCGGCGCATCCATCGTGCCGGGGTCGATCAAACCGACTTAATCACAATCAACCGATCAGGAGAATCACCATGATGAAGGGCCAACTGGCAGGGCTGATGAAGCAAGCCCAGGCAATGCAGGACAACATGAAGAAGATGCAGGATCAGCTTGCATTGATCGAAGTGGAAGGCCAATCCGGCGCAGGGATGGTCAAGGTCGTGATGACCTGCAAGAACGACGTCAAGCGCGTGTCGATCGATCCGTCGCTCTTGGGCGACGACAAGGACATGCTGGAGGACCTCGTTGCAGCCGCCTTCAACGATGCGGTGCGCAAGGCCGAAGCGACGTCGCAGGAAAAAATGGCGGGCATGACTGCCGGCCTGCCGCTTCCGCCCGGCTTCAAGATGCCGTTTTGATTTTCCCGGTCTGGTGTTTGTGCCTGGTGCGACGGGATGGCGTCAATGCGACCTCCTGCGTCAGGCACATCATCGGGCGGAATACAGTGAGATGCAGTGAAATCGCCATCCAGCCTCGAATTCCTTTCTGAAGCATTGCGCCGCCTGCCCGGCGTCGGCCCGAAGTCGGCGCAGCGCATGGCCTACCATCTGATGCAGCATGACCGCGATGGCGCGGCGATGCTGGGTCGCGCATTGTCACAGGCGGTCGAAAGAATCCATCACTGCGCGAAGTGCAATACCTTCACCGAAAATGAAGTGTGCGAGACGTGCATGGATACGGAGCGCGACGCCGGTCTGCTCTGCGTGGTGGAGACGCCTGCAGATCAACTGATGATCGAGCAAACGCTGACGTACAAGGGCCTGTACTTCATCCTGATGGGGCATCTGTCGCCGCTGGACGGCATCGGTCCGAAAGACATTCATCTGGAAAAACTGATCGCGCGCGCCACCGATGGCGTCGTGAGCGAAGTCGTACTTGCCACCAACTTCACCAACGAAGGCGAGGCGACCGCGCACTACATCAGTGAAACGCTCAAGGCGCGCGGCCTCAAGGTGAGCCGCCTTGCGCGCGGCGTGCCGGTCGGCGGCGAACTGGAGTATGTCGATGCCGGCACGATTGCGCGCGCGATGCTCGACCGCCGTGCGACATGAGCTTCCCACCCCACGGCCAAAAAATCATTCAGGAGACGACATGAACAAGAATTTCTGGAAGCAGTTCGCCATCGCGCTTGCTCTTTTCCTGCTCGGCTATTTCACCTTCAACAGCAATCTGTTCTCATAGACGGCGTCGAACGCTCTGCGCCATGCATGGGCGCGAGTTTTGCTTTGGTACCTCTGACAGTTTTTTTGCACCGGTGTTGTGCGATGCGCGCCATTTTGGCAATGGGCACACGCCGCATTGTCGAAAACCATACAGGGAGAAAATGCATGTTTCAAATTTCAGAGAAAGCCGGGTTGCGTACTGCTGTTTTCGCGGTGTCCGCACTGGTCGCAATGCCGGCGTTGGCCCACTCGGGAGGCGATCATGTGCATGGGTTTGCAGCCGGATTCGCACATCCATTCTCCGGACTGGATCATTTGCTGGCGATGCTCGCGGTTGGTCTCTGGGCTGCGCAGCACAAGCGTTCCGCAGTGTGGCTGCTGCCGCTGGTCTTCCCCTTGATGATGATTCTGGGAGCAGTTGCGGGCGTGTACGGCATGCAGTTGCCGGGCGTGGAAGCAGGCATCAGCGGCTCGGTTGTCGTACTGGGACTGCTGATTGCATTCGCCGTCAGGATGCCGGTCTGGGCAAGTGCGGCGCTGGTTTCAACGTTCGCGCTGGCGCACGGCCACGCACACGGGATTGAGTTGCCGAAAGATGTTTCGCCGGTTCTTTACTGTATCGGCTTCGTTGCCGCGACATTCGTCTTGCATCTGATCGGATTGGCGGTTGGCCTGGCGGCAGGGCAGAGGACGGCGGACAAGGTCGTGCGCCTGATCGGGGCCGGGATTGCCGCGACGGGGGCCTTTCTTCTGGCCGGTCTTGCCTGACACAGGGTTCGGCTGTCCGCTCTGCACGATTCGAGTGCAAGCGATCAGCCTTTCAGCACTTCCTTCAATGTGGCGACGCCGCGCCTGATATCGTCCGGCGTGGCAGTCGCAAACCCGAGCAGCAAGCCGGATGCACTCCGGTCCGGCGTCGCGTAGAACCGCGATAGCGCCCGTACTTCTATCCCTTTTCGCAGCGCGGCCTCGGCCACGGCCTTGTCATCATGTTCGTTGACGAATGCGCCCGCGATGTGCAGCCCGGCGTCAGTCGGGCCGAGCCGGATTTCATCGGCCAGCATTGCATCGAGAGATTCCAGCAGGGCGGTGCGCCGTTCGGCGTAAATCTCGCGGGTGCGCCTGATGTGCCGGCTGAAATGACCTTCCGCAATGAAGTCCGACAGCACGATTTGCGGCACGATGGCGGTATGCCGGTCGAGAACCCCTTTTCCTTGGGAAAATGCCTCGACCAGGGCCGGCGGCGCGACCAGATAACCCAGACGCAAGCCGGGAAACAGCACCTTGGACAAGGTGCCGACGTAGATCACGCAACCGCTCCTGTCGAGGCTTTGCAAGGAAGCCAGCGGCCTTCCCGTGTAGCGGTAATCGCTGTCGTATTCGTCCTCCACGACCCACATCCTGTTCTTTGCCGCCCAGTCCAGCAGCTCCAGCCGCCGCTGCAAGCTCATCGTCACGCCCAATGGGTACTGATGCGAGGGCGTGACATAAGCGAGTTTGGCATCGGCATGATGCGCCATGCCATGCGCAATAGAGATTCCCTGTTCATCGACCGGAATGGGGCATATCTTTGCCTGGACGGCATGCAGCAATGCACCGATGCCTTGATAACCGGGGTCTTCCATCCATGCCGCGTCGCCGGGCGCGAGCAGCATCGTTGCTATCAAGAACAAGGCTTGTTGTGAACCGGATGTGACGATGATTTGTTCGGCTGTGCAATGAACGCCGCGCGAAGCGCGCAGGTAGGCCGCAAGCAATTCGCGCAGCGGCCGATAGCCGGCGGGATCGCCGTATCCCAGTGGATCCACGGGCCGCCGCCAGCGACGCGCTTCGAGTCGCGCCCAGACATCGAAGGGAAAGACATCGATGCCGGGCATGCCGATGCGAAATGGCCTGGGCGTTCCTTGATGCGTGTTCAATCGAATCTTCTCGCCGACGAAGCACTGTCCGCGATTTGACAAGGGACGCAGTGGAGCAGGATGCGGTGCCGGCACATCCGGCTTGCCGCGCGTGAGGGCGATCGACAGGCTGTGACTGACGAACGTTCCCTTGCCGATCGTTCCCGACAGGAATCCCTCGGCCATCAATTGCGAAAAGGCATTCAGGACCGTCTGTCGTGACACGCCCAGCAGCAGCGCAAATTCGCGTGTCGGCGGCAACTGCACGCCGGGCGTGATCTGTCCCGAAAGTATCGCTGCCTTGATCGCGTCGTACAGTTGGCGGAACATCGGTGTCGATGATTCGGGATCAAGGCGCAGGGCGGTGAGGGATTGGGCAAGATGCATGAGAATGTGCTCAGGATTGGTATTCTTAAAATAGCATTTATTGGTACTTCAAGAAAGCCAAATGGCGCGGTATCTTTGGCCTGAAATCACTGCGGAAGGTGACATGAATACGATACGCTACGAAAACAGAAAACCCATTTCTCCAGCGCAATTGGCAGCACTGTTCGACGCTTCCGGAATCCGGCGGCCGACCGGTGATCTGGCCCGCATGGAGAAAATGCTGAAGCATGCCGATGTGCTGATTACCGCATGGGATGAGGACCGGCTGGTCGGCGTCGCCCGTGCCTTGACGGACTTCAGCTATTGTTGCTACCTGTCCGATCTCGCAGTGGACAAGCGCCATCAGCACACCGGGATCGGCGGCGAGCTGATCCGGCATGTCCGCGCGGCGATCGGCGAAGAGACCATGCTATTGCTGCTCGCGGCACCGGAAGCAATGAACTACTACCCGAAAGTCGGATTCGAAGCGGTAGGCAATGGCTGGATCATCAAGCGGACCCGCTGATCCCGGCCTCATTCCTGATAACGGAGAACACCATGCATACCTATGAAGCCACCGTTTCCTGGCAGCGCGGCGACCAGACATTCGTCGACAACCGCTACAGCCGGGCACATGAATGGATTTTCGATGGCGGTGCGCGCGTGCCGGCATCGTCGTCGCCCTTGAGCGTTCCTCTGCCGATGTCGAATGCTGCCAATGTCGATCCGGAAGAAGCGCTGGTTGCCGCCGCATCGAGTTGCCACATGCTGTTTTTCCTGCATGTCGCCGCGAAGCGCGGCTTCGTCGTGGAGTCGTATCTGGACAATGCAGTCGGGGTGATGGATACCAATGGCGACGGCAAGATGGCGATGACGCGCATCACCCTGCGGCCGAAGGTCGTGTTCAGCGACGAGCGGCAACCGACGGCGGATGAACTCGATGCCATGCATCATTATTCGCATGAGGAGTGCTATATCGCGAACTCCCTGAAGTCGGAAATCGTGGTGGAGTCGACTTGACTGCCGGAGGTGCAGTCAGTTCGTCAGTGTTTCTCATTACGTGAAGGATCCCGCATGTACATGCCGCCGCATTTCGAGGAAAAGCGCCCGGAAGCGATGTTTGAACTGATGCGCGAGCATCCGCTCGGCACGCTGGTCACGCTCGATTCGAACGGACTCAACGCCAACCATATCCCTTTTGAACTCGATCCTGAACCTGCGCCCTTCGGCACCTTGCGCGCGCATGTGGCGCGCAGCAATTCGGTGTGGCGGGAATTCTCGTCCGAGGTCGATGCGCTGATCGTGTTTCAGGGCGCGCAGGCCTACATCTCGCCATCGTGGTATGCGACAAAGCAGGAAAGCGGGAAGGTGGTGCCGACCTGGAACTACATGGTGGTGCACGCATCAGGGCCGCTGAAAATCATTGACGATCCGCAATGGCTGCGCGGTCTGGTGGGGCGGCTCACCGAGCGGCATGAAAAGGGGCAGGCACAGCCGTGGAAGGTGGCGGATGCGCCGACGGATTACATCGACAAACTTCTCTCTGCAATCGTCGGCATTGAAATTCCCGTGACCAGACTTGTCGGCAAGTGGAAGGTCAGCCAGAACCAGCCTGCGGTGAATCGCGAAGGGATTGCGCGGGGCTTGCAGAATGCCGGTGCCATGGCCGAGGCTGTCAGAATGAAAGGGAACGACCCCGCGTGAAGTGCGGCAAAGGCAATGTCAGCGCAATGCCTCGATCATCTTTTCCAGCTTGACCGCATCGGCGCAGAACAGGCGGATTCCTTCCGCCAGCTTTTCCGTTCCCATCGCGTCTTCGTTCAGCATCAGTCGGAAGGATTTTTCGTCCAGCGCCAGCTTCTGGATATCTGCTGCTTGTGCTGTCTCCTCGCTCAACTTGCGCGTGACCGGCGCATCGCTTTCCGCCAGTTTCTGCAACAGCTCCGGGCTGATGGTCAGCAGGTCGCAGCCGGCCAGTTCGGTGATCTGCGAGGTGTTGCGGAAGCTCGCGCCCATCACTTCCGTCTTGTAGCCGAACTTGCGGTAGTAGTTGTAGATGCGCTTGACCGATTGCACGCCCGGATCGTCCGCGCCGGTGTAATCCTGTCCGGTGGCCTTCTTGTACCAGTCGTAGATGCGGCCGACGAAGGGCGAGATGAGCTGCGCGCCGGCGTCGGCGCAGGCGATCGCTTGCGGCAGCGCGAACAGCAGTGTCATGTTGCAGCGGATGCCTTCCTTCTCCAGCACTTCGGCGGCGCGGATGCCTTCCCACGTCGAGGCGATCTTGATCAGCACGCGCTCGCGCGGAATGTCCGCCGCCTCGTACAGTGCGATCAGGCTGCGGCCCTTGGCGATGGTGCCTTGCGTGTCGAAGGACAGGCGCGCATCGGTTTCGGTCGAGACGCGGCCGGGGATGAGCTTCAGGATTTCCAGGCCGAAGGCGACCAGCAGGTGGTCGATGATTTCGCCGGTCGATTTGCGGCCGTGCTCGCGCACCGCTTTTTCCAGCAAGGGCTTGTATTCGTCCTTTTGCACTGCCTTCAGGATCAGCGAGGGATTGGTGGTGGCGTCGTGCGGGGCGAAGGCTTTCATCGCCTGGAAATCGCCGGTGTCGGCAACGATGGTGGTGTATTGCTTCAGTTGATCGAGCTGGTTCATGGCGGCAAAAGTTGATGATATCAAAGATGCAAATGATAACGGCATTTTGCGATGGCGCGGCGTGGATGGCGAGTGCGAATGAGATGCCTCAAATTCCTGAGGTGTTGCCGACGGTTGAGATTCCTCACTTCGTCCGGAATGACGGCATGGGCACGGGAAGCGGCATTCGCGCGGCCTGCCGATATCGGCTGTGAATGAATCCGTGTCAGCTAATCCGTGTCAGCTTTTCGGCGCGTGCCGGAGGAAGGAGTCGAACTGCACGTCGAATTTCTGCAGCGCCTTTTGCGCATTCTGCATCTTCTTGCGGAATTCCGGCCCGCGTTTGAGTGCGAGGCCGACCGCGAGGATGTCGATCACGACCAGATGTGCGAGGCGTGCCGAGATCGGCGTGTACGGGTCGGTGTCGAAGCCGAGATCGACCGGCACCAGCAGGGTCGCGGCTTCGGCGAGCGGTGTTCCGCTGGGGGTGAGGGCGATGATGTCGGCGCCGGCCTTGCGCGCGAGCTGCACGCTGCGCAGGAGGGCCGTGCTGTTGCCGCGCTGCGAGATGGCGACGACCGCGTCGCCCTTCTTCAACAGCGAGGCGGCGATGCTGTGGATATGCGGATCGGCGTAGGCCACGGTCGGCACGCCGGAGCGGAAGAACTTGTGTTGCGCGTCGGCGGCGACGATGCCCGAGGTGCCTTGTCCGTAGAACTCGATCTTGCTGGCCGCGGCCAGCACCTCCAGCGCCTTGGCGATGGCATCCGGGTTGAGCGTGTTGCGCAGGTCGAGCAGGGTGTTGATCGAGCGGCTGCAGATCTTGTTCACCAGGTCGGATGCGAGGTCATCCTGCAGCGCCGGTTCGTTCGCTTTCGGTAGCGCGAGGGCCAGCCCTTGTGCGAGTTTCAGCTTGAAATCGTGCCAGCCTTCATGGCCCAGGGTGCGACAGAAGCGCACCACGGTCGGCTCCGACACGCCGGCGTTTCTGGCGAGCGCAGTGATGTTTTCGTCGACGGCCAGCTCGGGATTCTTGAGGACGGCGAGAGCGACTTTTTTTTCCGATTTGGAGAGCGAGTCGATTTGGTTCCGGATCGAATCGAGAAGCATCACAGCTCCGGCAAGGCTTCTTCGCGCCACTGCAAGCCGTCGCGCCCGATCAGGGCGCTGGCGGCGGCGGGGCCCCAGGTGCCGGCCGCGTACGGGACGGGTTGGTCCTGCTCCCGCTCCCAGTAATCGAGGATGGGTTCAAGCCACGCCCATGCCGCTTCGAGTTCGTCGCTGCGCATGAACAGTGTCAGTTGCCCGCGCAGCACGTCGAGCAGCAGCCGCTCGTAGGCGTCCATGCGCGGCATCTTGAAGGTTTCGCGGAAATCCAGTTCCAGTTCCACCGGGCGCAGTCGCATGCCGTCGCCGGGCGTCTTCGCCATCAGGTTCAGCTGCAGGTCCTCGTCCGGCTGCAGGCGGATCACGAGGCAATTGGGCTGAAAGCTGCTGTTGGGCTGGGCAAAGATCGAATGCGGGATGTTCTTGAAGCGCACCACGATTTCCGCCAGCTGGTCGGCCATGCGCTTGCCGGTGCGCAGGTAGAAGGGCACGCCGGCCCAGCGCCAGGTGTCGATTTCCGCTTTCAGCGCGACGTAGGTTTCGGTGCGCGATTCCGGATTGGCACCTGCTTCCTTGCGGTATCCGGGCACGGGCATGCCGTTGACATGTCCGGCGCGATACTGGCCGCGCACGATATTCTGCGCAATCGTCTGTGGCGTGAAGGGCTTGAGCGAACGCAACACTTTCAGCTTTTCGTCGCGCACCGCGTTGGGCGCCGCGCAGGTCGGCGGCTCCATCGCGACGATGCACAGCAGTTGCAGCAGGTGATTCTGCAGCATGTCGCGCAGTGCACCGGCCGTTTCGTAATAGCCCATGCGATTGGCGACGCCGAGTTCCTCCGCGATCGTGATTTGCACGTCGGAAATCCATTCGCGCCGCCACAAGGGTTCGAACAGCACATTGCCGAAGCGCAGCGCAAGCAGATTCTGCACCGGTTCCTTGCCGAGGTAGTGATCGATGCGGAAGATTTGCGATTCGGCGAATACGCGCCCGACTTCCTCGTTGATCAGCTTGGCGCTGGCGAGATCGCGCCCCAGCGGCTTTTCCAGCACCACGCGCGACTGCGCGGTGGCGAGTCCGCATCCGGCCAGGTTGTTGCAAATGGTGGCAAACAGGCTGGGCGGCGTGGCGAGATAGAAAATCCGCGTGATCGACGCATCCTTGCGCATGACATCGACCAGTGCTTGATAGGTGCTCGCGTTGGTGGCATCCAGCGTCACATACGTCAGACGTGTGCAAAATGTTTCCCAGAAAGCCGGATCGAAAAGCTCTTGTGCGATGTGCGGCCTGGCGTTGTCGTTGAGTGCTGTCAGAAATTCATCGCGGCTCCATTCATGTCGGCCGACGCAGATGATGCGCGCCGTCGATGGCAGATCATGCGCGCGGTCGCGATGATAGAGGGCCGGCACCAGTTTGCGCATGGACAAGTCGCCGCTGCCGCCGAACAGGACCAAATCGAAATCTGCAAGAGCCATGATGTCATTGTCTCGTTGTGAGAAAGGGCGCTGGTTCGCCGATTCGTGGGTATGCCGTCGTCATCGCGGCGCAAGGCGACATCGGGCGTGGTTCATGCATTGCCTGCGTGACACTGGATTGCGCCAGACGGCAGATCGAAAAAACTCTCTGCTTCTTCATTCCAGATTAGGCGAACAAAATCCGTTCAAGTTTCGGTCATGAACCGCGCAATGCATCCCGTGCGCGGGCGATCAGCGCATTGGTGGAGCTGTCGTGCGCTTGCGGATCGGGCACGCCGATCAATTCCGACTCGATGCTCTTCGCCAGTACCTTGCCGAACTCGACGCCCCACTGGTCGAAACTGTTGATGCCCCACAACACGCCCTGCACGAAGACCTTGTGTTCATACAGCGCAATCAGCGCGCCCAGCGTCGCGGGCGTCAATGCATCCATCACGATCATGTTGCTTGGGCGATTGCCGGGGAAAGTGCGGTGCGGCAGCAATGCCTCGATCTCGGCTTGCGGGGTGTTCTGCGCGCGCATCTCGGTGCGTACCTCGTCGGCGGTCTTGCCTTTCATGAAGGCTTCTGCCTGTGCAAAGCAATTCGCCAGCAATACGGCATGGTGGCCGGGAAAGTCGTGATCAGGTTCCAGCGACGCGATGAAATCGACCGGCGTGATATCGCTGCCTTGATGCAGCAACTGGAAATATGCGTGCTGCCCATTGGTGCCGACGTTGCCCCAGATAATGGGGCAGGTCGCGACATCGAGCGGCGTGCCGTCAATTGCAACGCGCTTGCCGTTGCTTTCCATTTCAAGCTGCTGCAGATAGGTTGCGAGCCGATTCATGTCCTGATGGTATGGCGCGATCGAGCGCGACGTGCTGCCGAAGAAATTGCGGTTCCACACGCCGATCAGCGCCATGATCACCGGCATGTTCTTCTCGAGCGGCGCGTCGAGAAAGTGTCGATCCATGGCATATGCGCCGGCGAGGAATTCGCTGAAGCGATCGAAGCCGGTGGCCAGCGCAACCGGCAGGCCGATTGCGGACCAGATCGAGTAGCGTCCGCCAACCCAATCCCAGAACGGAAACATGTTGTCCGTATCGATGCCGAATTCGCGAACCGCTGCCGTATTCGTGGAGATTGCGACGAAATGCTTTGGCAAGTCGGCTTCTTTCTTGCCGCGAAGGAACCAGCTGCGCGCCGACTGCGCATTCATCATCGTTTCGCGCGTCGTGAAAGTCTTGGAGGCAACAACGAACAGGACGGTGTCCGCATTGACCCGATGCAATACCGCGTCGAGATCATGGCCATCGGCATTCGAAACGAAATGCATCCGCAGGCGCGGATGCACGTAGGGACGCAAGGCGCGGCACGCCATTTCCGGACCGAGGTCGGAGCCGCCGATGCCGATGTTGACGATATCGGTGATCGGCTTGTCGGTGCTGCCGAGCCATTGACCGGAGCGTACGCGGTCGCTGAATGCGCGCATGCGCTGCAGCACGGCATGAACCTCTTGCGACACGTTCTGTCCATCTACCACGAGCGTGCCGGTGGCGGGCGCGCGCAGAGCGGTGTGCAGTACGGCCCGATGTTCGGTGGCATTGATTTTCTCGCCCGCAAACATCGCGTTGCGCCGTTGTTCGACTCCACGCTCCCGCGCCAATGCGACGAGCAGGCGCATGGTGGCATCGGTGATCTTGTTCTTCGAATAGTCGAACAATAGCCCGGCCGCCTCGATCGAGAAGCGGGAGAAGCGCGCGGGATCGGCGGCAAACAATTCCCGCATCTGCCAGTCTTTCGCTTCCGCATAATGCGTGCGCAGTGCATGGAATGCGGGCGTGGCGGTAAGTGCGATTTGGCGCATGGTGAAGGTGGATGTCGCGATGTGTTGAATAGTTCAACTATACATCAAGTTTTGGTAAATTCACTACAAATGTTTGTTGTGCAGATGTCATTTGTTTGCGGCTGCTCATCAACACATTCCGAGCTTTGTGCTCAATAGCCGTCGCCTTTCTGCCCAGGGTCTTGCCTTTTGGCGGTGCGACCAGTTGTTCCGGAATCAATGCGGACACGCGCATATGTGTAGTAAAATTACATCGGCATTTTGCACAGGAACCCGCCCATGCCTATCCATCCCGCCGTTGCTGCCGTGACAGCGCGCATCATCGAACGCAGCAAGCCGTACCGGAGTGCCTATCTGGCGCGTGTAGATGCTGCGCGCGAGCAAGGAGTACACCGCAGCGCTTTGTCGTGCACCAATCTCGCGCACGGCTTTGCGGCCTTCCCCGCCAACGACAAACTGATGCTGAAACAGCAGAAGGTGCCATCGGTCGCGATCGTCTCTTCTTACAACGACATGCTGTCGGCGCATCAGCCGTTCGAGCGGTTTCCCCCTATCATCAAGGACGCAGTGCGCGCGGTGGGCGGCGTTGCGCAATTCGCCGGCGGCACGCCTGCCATGTGCGACGGCGTGACGCAAGGACAGCCGGGGATGGAGCTGTCTCTGTTTTCGCGCGACACGATTGCGATGGCGACGGCGGTGGCGCTGTCGCACAACATGTTCGATGCGGCGGTCTATCTCGGCATCTGCGACAAGATCGTGCCGGGCCTGCTGATCGGCGCGTTGCACTTCGGGCATTTGCCGGCGGTATTCATTCCGGGCGGGCCGATGACGAGCGGCATTGCCAATTCGGAGAAGGCGCGGACCCGGCAACTGTACGCGCAAGGGAAGATAGGACGCGCCGAGTTGCTGGAGGAAGAATCCAGGTCCTATCACGGGCCTGGCACATGCACCTTCTACGGCACCGCCAACAGCAACCAGATGCTGATGGAAGCCATGGGTCTGCACCTTCCGGGCGCTGCGTTCATCACGCCGAACACACCCTTGCGCGATGCGCTCACACACGAGGCGGCGCGGCACGCGGTAAGGATCAGCGCGGAAGGCGGACAGTACACGCCGGTCGGCCATGTCGTCGATGAAAAGGCGATCGTTAACGCGATCGCCGCCTTGCTCGCGACGGGTGGCTCGACCAACCACACGCTGCATCTGGTGGCGATTGCGAAGGCGGCGGGGATCGTGATCGACTGGGACGACTTCAATGCGCTTTCCGCGGTTGTGCCGCTGCTGGCGCGCATCTATCCGAATGGCGAAGCGGACGTGAATCATTTCCACGCTGCCGGCGGCGCGGGATTCGTGATCCGCGAGCTGCTGAAGATCGGTGCAATGCACGATGATGTGATGACGGTGCTCGGCAGAGGTTTGCATGCGCATTGCGTGGAACCCTTTCTCGACGGCGAATCGGTGGTCTGGAAATCGCTGCCGGAGGCGAGTGGCGACGAGAATGTGCTGCGCACTGCCGATGCGCCATTCTCCCGCGACGGTGGATTGAAACTGCTGACCGGCAATCTGGGCCGTGCCGTGATCAAGATATCGGCCGTGAAGCCGCAGCACCGTCTGGTCGAAGCGCCAGCCATCGTGTTCGATTCGCAGGAGGCATTTCTGCAAGCCTTCAAGCAGGGTGATCTGGATCGGGATTTCGTCGCGGTCGTGCGCTACCAGGGGCCGCGCGCCAACGGCATGCCTGAGCTGCATTCGCTGACGCCGGAGCTTGGCGTGCTGCAGGACGCCGGCCGGCATGTGGCGCTGGTGACCGATGGCCGCATGTCAGGCGCATCCGGCAAGGTGCCGGCGGCGATCCATGTGTCGCCGGAAGTATTGGCGGGCGGGCCGCTTGGCCGCGTGCGCACCGGCGACATGATCCGGCTTGATGCCGAGGCCGGCGTGCTCGAGGCGCTGGTCCCCGTGACGGAATGGGAATCGCGCCGCATGGAAGCCGCCGACCTGTCGGCCAATCATGTGGGCATGGGACGCGAACTGTTCGCCATGTTCCGCGCTTCGGTCAGCGCGGCGGAAGAGGGTGCAGCCACATTCGGGCTGCCGCCGGTTTTGGAGAGGGGGAACGCATGAACAAGCTGCTGGACATCATGCAGGCATCGGTCGTGATCCCGGTGATTGCGATCGACGATCTCAATCAGGCGGTGCCGATGGCGCGGGCGCTGGTCGCGGGCGGTATCCGCGTGCTGGAAGTGACGTTGCGCACAGCGCATGGCTTGTCCGCGATCCAGGCGATTGCGGAGCAGGTGCCGGAAGCCATCGTCGGCGTCGGCACCCTGACCCAGGGCGTGGAATTCGCGGCGGCGCGCGATGCCGGCGCGGTATTCGGCGTGTCGCCGGGATTGACGCCTGCTCTCGTTGCGGCGGCGAAAACAAGCGGCTTGCCGCTCCTGCCTGGCGTGATGACGCCGTCCGAAGTGATGGCGGCGCGCGAGGCGGGATTCCGTCAGCTGAAGTTGTTTCCTGCCGTGCCGGCGGGCGGAATCGGGATGCTCAACGCGATCGCCGGACCCTTGCCGGACGTGATGTTCTGTCCCACCGGCGGCGTGTCGCCAGAGAACGCGGCGCAATTCCTTGCATGTCAAAACGTCGCGTGCGTCGGCGGATCGTGGCTGACGCCGAAGGCGGCGATGCAGGCGGCGGACTGGACTCGCATCACTGAACTGGCGAAAGCTGCGAGCGCGTTGCGGCCGGCTATTTGATGCGCTGCTTTTCGAGCTTGCGGGCCAGGGTGCGGCGATGCATTCCCAGGCGGCGCGCCGTTTCGGAAATATTGAAGTTGGTTTCCACGAGCGTTTCGTGAATGCGTTCCCATTCGAGTGTCTTGATCGAGGTCGAGCGATTGGTCAGCTCGACCTCGGTATTGCCGGCGACATGGCCGAACGCCGCCTCGATATCGTCGGTATTGGAGGGCTTGGCCAGATACTGGCAGGCACCGAGCTTGATGGCCTCGACTGCGGTGTTAATGCTGGCGAAGCCGGTCAGGACAACGATTAACATGTCCGGATCATGCTTGTGCAGCATTTGCACGCAGGTCAACCCGGACGTGCCATCGTTCAGCTTGAGGTCAACCACCGCGTAGCCGGGCGAGTTCTCCTGCAGCAATGCGGCGGCTTCATTGATATTTGCAGCGAGTAATACCCGATAGTCGCGGCGCTCGAACGAGCGACCGAGCGTGCGGGCGAATGCGGCATCGTCTTCGACGATCAGCAACAGACGATCAGATGGCATGTCCTTTGTCCTCATCGAGAGCGATCGCTGCCAGAGGGAGGGTCAGTTCGACGACAGCTCCACCGCTCGGGCGATTGCGCGCCGTGACGGTGCCGCCCAAGGTGCGTGACACATTGACTGCGAGGAACAGTCCCAATCCGCTGCCCGGCCGACCCTTGCTCGATTGATAAGGCTTGCCGAATTGCGCCAGCATCTCGGGCGCGAAACCGGGGCCGGCGTCGGTAATCAACAACTTCAGCGAGCCGTTCTCGCGCATGGCTTCGAGACTCAGCCATTGCGGCGAGGCTTCGAGCGCATTGTCGAGCACGTTGAAAATCGTCTGCTTCAACGTGGAGTCGAACACCACCGGGAGATCCTGCTGAATGTGATTTTCATAGTCGAACGAGACCACCGGCCTGGTGGAGCGCCATTCTTCGACCAGTTCATCCAGAAAAGTGCTGATGGTGGTTTTCACCGACGACTCGCCGCGCGCCTCGCCGGCCGACAGCAGGATGCCGCTGACAATTGATTTGCAACGCTGCAATTGGGTCTGCATTTCAGTGATGTCTTCCTGCAACTCGATATTCTTGTTGAGTTGAGGTATTTGCCGCCAGTCTCCCAGAATCACGGACAGGATGGCCAGCGGGGTGCCGAGTTCATGCGCGGCGCCCGAAGCGAGCAGGCCCATGCGCACGATGTGTTCTTCCTCGGCTGCGCGCTGGCGCATATCCGCAAGTTGCGCATCGTGCGCGCGCAGATTGCGGCTGATGCGCGTGATGTAGATCACCAGCAATGCCGCATTGAGCACAAAGCAGATCAGCATGCCTTGGATATACAGATTGGGGAAACTGTGTTCATTATCAAGCGGTAGCGCCAGCGGTTTGGAAAACAGGGCCAGACCGGCCAGGCAGGCGCTGGTGATGGCGACGATGGTCCATGTCGACCAGGCTACGAGCAGGACGGCGCTGATAATGACTTGCAATAGATAGAGAAAAGCAAACGGATTGGTCGTTCCGCCGCTGAAATACAGCTGGGCCGTCAAGCTGGCGACGTCAACCAGCAATGCAAAAAACAGTTCGCTGTTAGTGACGGTTTGACGCTCGTGCCAGCGCAACTGGCTGCCGATGTTGAACGCAACAAGACATACCAGCACCGCGAGCATTTGCGGAAGCGGAAGGCGAATGCCAAAGCCGAGGGTGACGATGGCAATCGTGGTGACCTGTCCAATCGCGGCGATCCAGCGCAGTTGGATGAGCTGCAGCATGTTCTTGTGACCGGCAGGATGTTCCATGTTTGCCGCCGCGGCCGATCCTGTCTTCAGGCCTTCCCGATTTGCAACGGTTTCAATTTTTCCTGTCATCTTCGCTTTCTTGGTTGACATGCCCGGCACGGGTGTCGGCGCCACGGCGGATTCTTCGCTCCTCGCGCGCGACCCATCCGCCGGCACCGGCCACCATCAAGGCCAAAGCATACCAAGTGAGCGCATAGACCAAGTGATTGTTGTGAAAGGAAATCACCGTCAAACCGCCGATCGGGCGGTCGGGCGAGAGAGCCCCCGAATTTTCGTTCGCAGCGTCCTTGGCAGAGTCCGCATCCACGAAGTATGGAGCGACCCGAGACAGGCCGCGCGCTGCGGCAATGGCTTGAACGTCGCGGGAGTGCCAGCGGTTGGCGGCAGGATCGTTGTTGCGTAGAAAACCACCGCCGGGCTCGCTGATGCGCAACAGCCCGCTAACGGTGGAAACCTCATGGCGATCCTGGCGTTTCCGTTCAGACGAGTCAGTCGGCTTGGCCGGAATGAAGCCGCGGTTGACCAGCACCACGGTGCCGTCCTCACTGCGCAGCGGCGTCAGCAGCCAGTAGCCACTGCCAAGTTCGGTAGTGGCCTGAACCCGGGTGGCGAGTTCATGAAGGAAGGTGCCCGTGACGCGCACATGGCGGTACTCGTCGGCTTCGGCATTGATCTGCGGCCAACGGTCCGGGCCCGGAGCGGGCACGGGAGCGGCATGCACCCGCTGCTCGACCCGTTCGATCAGTGCAAGCTTCCATTGCAGGCGCTGAAGCTGCCATGTCCCCAGCGCCACGAAACCTGCAAATGCCAGCGTTGCGCATACGGCAAGCGCAAGCAGTATGGCGAAAGAGCGTCGGCGCAGTGGTTCGGTTTCCTCCGAAGCCGAACCGCTGCGCCGCTCCGGCCGGTCTGTCATGGCATGTTGTGCATCTGGTGCGGTATCTGCTGTGTTGCGTCGTGCATCATGCCCGGCATCATGTTGTGATTGAGGTGATACATCACCCAGAGCGAGCCGGCCAGCATGATGACTACCAGCACGACGGTGAAGATCAGCGCAAGCATGGACCAGCCGCCTTCGGCCCTGGTGTTCATGTGCAGGAAATAGACCATATGGACGACGACCTGCACGGCAGCGAAGCCGAGGATGACCATGGCGGTGGTGCCGGATTTGTCGAATACCTTGCCCATCACCAGCCAGAACGGGATCGCGGTCAGGATCACCGACAGCACGAAGCCGATGGCATAGCTTTTCAGGCTGCCGTGGTCGGCATGCTCATCGTGACTGTGGTGACCGTGGTGGTCGTGATCATCGGCATGCGTGTCGTGGTGGCTGCTCATGGCAGGACTCCCATCAGGTAGACAAAGGTGAAGACGCCGATCCAGATCACGTCGAGGAAGTGCCAGAACATGGACAGGCACATCAGGCGGCGGCGGTTTTCCGGGATCAGTCCGTGCCGGTTGAGCTGGAACATCAGCGTCACGAGCCAGACGATGCCGAAGCTCACGTGCAGGCCGTGCGTGGCGACCAGCGCGAAGAAGGCCGTCAGGAAGCCGCTGCGCTGCGGGCCTGCGCCTGCGTGGATCAGGTGGGCGAACTCATACAGCTCCAGCGCAAGAAAGCCGGCGCCGAACAGGCCGGTCACGCCCAGCCACAGCAAGGTGCTGCCCAGGCGCTTGCGCTGCGACTCCAGCATCGCAAAGCCGTAGGTGATCGACGACAGCAGCAGCAATGCCGTGTTGGTTGCCACCAGCGGCAGATCGAACAGTTCCGCACCCGACGGACCGCCCGCATAGTTGCGTCCCAGCACCGCGTAGGTGGCGAACAGGCACGCAAAGATCAGGCAGTCGCTCATCAAATAGAGCCAGAAACCCAGCTGGGTACCGTTTTCCGGGTGGTGCTCGCGCACGTGGAAGCGCGCGCTCGGGTCGGCGGTCGTTTCAGCGCCCATGGCGCTGCGAGGAGTGGCAATGATCTCAGGCATGGCTTTCCAGCAGTCGGGTGCGAGCATTCTCGGTACGGACAACGACGTCGGCCGGAATGTGAAAGTCGCGTTTGTAATTGAAGGTATGGATGATGATGGCAGCCATCATCGCCGCGAAACCGAGGCCGGCCACCAGCCACATGTGCCAGATCAGGGCGAAACCGACGAACGCGGAGAGGGCCGCAATCACGAAGCCGGCAGCCGTGTTCTTCGGCATGTGGATCGGGGTAAATCCTTTCTGCGGACGCACGTAACCTTGCTTCTTCATGTCCGTCCATGCGTCGTTGTCGTAGACGCGCGGCGTGAAGGCGAAGTTGTAGTCAGGCGGCGGCGACGAGGTCGCCCATTCCAGCGTGCGGCCGTCCCACGGATCGCCGGTCACGTCGCGCAGCGCATGGCGGCGTCGGAAGCTGACGTAGAACTGCACGAGCATCGCGCCGATGCCGCAGGCAATCAGGACCGCGCCGAGCGCCGCGATCTGGAACCAGATCTGCAGCGAGGGGTCCTCGAAATGGCTCATGCGGCGCGTCACACCCATCAGACCGAGCACATACAGCGGCATGAAGGCGAGATAGAAGCCGATGACCCAGCACCAGAACGATACCTTGCCCCAGAAATCGTCGAGCTTGTAGCCGAACGCTTTCGGGAACCAGTAGTGGATGCCGGCAAACAGGCCGAACAGCACGCCGCCGATGATCACGTTGTGGAAGTGCGCGATCAGGAACAGGCTGTTGTGCAGCACGAAGTCGGCCGGCGGCACGGCCAGCAGCACGCCCGTCATGCCGCCGATCACAAAGGTCACCATGAAGGCGACGGTCCACATCATCGGCAGTTCGAAGCGGATGCGGCCGCGATACATGGTGAACAGCCAATTGAAGATCTTCGCCCCGGTCGGGATCGAGATGATCATCGTCGTGATGCCGAAGAACGAATTGACGCTCGCGCCCGAACCCATCGTGAAGAAGTGGTGCAGCCAGACCAGATACGACAGGATCGTGATGACCACGGTCGCATACACCATCGAGGTGTAGCCGAACAGGCGCTTGCCGGAGAAGGTGGACACCACTTCCGAGAAGATGCCGAACGCCGGCAGGATCAGGATGTACACCTCGGGATGACCCCAGATCCAGATCAGGTTGACGTACATCATGGCGTTGCCGCCAAGGTCGTTGGTAAAGAAGTTCGCGCCGAGCATGCGATCCATCGACAGCATGCCGAGCACCGCGGTCAGCACCGGGAAGGCGGCGACGATCAGCACGTTGGTACACAGCGAGGTCCAGGTGAACACCGGCATCTTCATCATGGTCATGCCGGGCGCGCGCATTTTCACGATAGTCGCGATCAGGTTAATCCCTGATAGCAGGGTACCTACCCCGGCAATCTGCAATGACCAGATGTAGTAATCGACGCCGACATCGGGACTGGACAGGATGCCGGACAGCGGCGGATAGGCAAGCCAGCCGGTGCGCGCGAATTCACCCACGAACAGGGATGCCATCGTCAGACCGGCGCCGAAGGTGGTCATCCAGAAGCTGAAGTTGTTCAGGAACGGGAATGCCACGTCGCGCGCGCCGATCTGCAGCGGCACGACATAGTTCATCAGGCCGGTGACGAGAGGCATGGCGACGAAGAAGATCATGATCACGCCGTGCGCCGTGAAGATCTGGTCGTAGTGGTCGGGCGGCAGGAAGCCGGCAGCATCGCCGAAAGCGAACGCTTGCTGGGCGCGCATCATCAGCGCGTCGGCAAAGCCGCGCAGCAGCATCACGAGGCCCAGGATCATGTACATGATGCCGATTTTCTTGTGGTCGATGCTGGTGATCCAGTCATGCCACAAGGTGCCCCAGAGGCGGAAACGTGTCAGCGCAGCGAGGATCGCCACGCCGCCAATGGCGCACATGAGAAAGGTGCCTATCAGGATGGGTTCGTGGAATGGAATCGCATCCCATGTCAGTCGCCCGAAGATGAGCTCCGTCAGGTGATTTTGGTCTGGCATCGTCAGTTAGTCTTTGTGGAAATGGGGGACGAGGCGGATGCCTCGGTGCAGATTTGCGCGATCGAGCTCAATGAGGCTTCTTGTTGCGATTGGCGAGCGATGGCTGCCTTGATGCGGTTGCTGTCGGCAGCCATCATCTTGTCCATGCATACCGTGCCGGATTCGACGCAGCGATTGACAATCGCGCCGAACAGATCGGGCGCGACCGTGCCGTAACGGCGCACCGGCTCGCGCTCGCTGGGCTTTTCAAGCACCAGATAGTCGGCACGGTCCAGGGCTCCGCCGCCCGCCTTCGTCTTCTGCACCCAGTTGTCGAAATCCGCAGCGGCCACGCCGTGATACTTGAAGCGCATGTGGGAGAAGCCTGCGCCGCTGTAGTTCGCCGAGAAGCCTTCGTATTCGCCGGCCTTGTTGATGACCGCATTCAGCGTGGTCTCCATGCCTGGCATGGCGTAGATCTGGCCGGCCAGCGCAGGGATATAGAAAGAGTTCATCACGGTGGAGGCGGTGATCTTGAAGCGGACAGGCACATCAACCGGCGTGACCAGTTCGTTGACCGTCGCGATGCCTTGCTCGGGATAGATGAACAGCCATTTCCAGTCGAGCGCGACGACCTGGACCAGCAGCGGCTTGGTTCCGGCTGGAATCGGGCGCTGGGCATCAATGCGCTCCAGCGGGCGGTAAGGGTCCAGCTTGTGCGTGCTGATCCACGTCAGCAGGCCCAGGGCAATGATGATCAGCAGAGGCGCGCCCCAGATGATCAGCTCGAGCCTGGTCGAGTGGTCCCAATCCGGGTCGTACTTCGCCGAGGTATTGCTTTTCCGGTAGCGCCACGCGAACAGGAAGGTCAATGCGATCACCGGCACGATGATCAGCAGCATCAACAGCATGGAAACAAGAATGAGATGCGCCTGTTGAGCGGCAATGTCACCGGACGGGTTCATTACCACGGTATCGCAGCCTGCCAGCAAGACAACAGGCAACAGAAGCAGGAAACGACGAATTGTTATTGGAGACATGCAGAAAAGTTACGACCGGAAATAAGGATCGTGTGACTTTACTTGCGTCAATACGTGTTGGGAATTGGACATATTGTCCTACCCTTGCGGCCAATACTTGAATAGACTTGTCTTGTCGACAGAAAGACATAAAAAATGTTGACTGAAGAGAACCAAAATCAAGGAGTGAGACGATGTCCAGTACAAGTATTCAGGGCGGGGAGCTGCCCGCCGATTTTCCGCCGCACTCGACCGCCGGCGACGCCAGGCATGACCGGGCCGATCAATCAAGGATTTCGCCGGGTGAGATCGCCGTTGGCGTGATCATTGGCCGCGCGTCGGAATATTTTGATTTCTTTGTCTACGCAATCGCTTCGGTGCTTGTGTTTCCGACAGTTTTCTTTCCCTTCGAGCAGCGCCTGGAAGGGACGCTCTATGCGTTCCTGATCTTTGCCTTCGCCTTTGTCGCAAGACCCTTCGGCACGGTTGCCTTCATGGCAATCCAGCGCCGCTTCGGTCGCGAAACCAAGCTCACGCTTGCCCTTTTTCTGCTGGGCATTTCCACCGCTGGCATGGCCTTCCTGCCGACCTACGCGCATCTGGGTTTCGCATCGATCGTCTTGCTGTCGCTTTTGCGCATCGGGCAGGGCGTCGCGCTCGGCGGTTCGTGGGACGGCCTGCCTTCGCTGCTGGCGCTCAATGCGCCGCAAAACCGGCGGGGATGGTACGCGATGCTCGGGCAACTGGGTGCGCCGGTGGGCTTCATCATGGCTGCCGGGCTGTTCTCCTACCTGTTGTTCAACATTTCCAATGAAGACTTTCTGGATTGGGGCTGGCGCTATCCGTTCTACGTGGCGTTTGCCATCAACGTGGTGGCGTTGTTCGCCCGCTTGCGCCTCGTATCTACCAACGAATACTCGCGCCTGCTTGAGGAGCGCGAACTGCAGCCGACCGATGTCATCGAGATGACCCGCTCCCAAGGGCGCAACGTGCTCATCGGTGCCCTGGCGGCATTGGCGAGCTACGCGCTGTTCCATCTTGTGACAGTGTTTCCGCTGTCGTGGATCGCCGTCTATTCGACGCGTCCCGCCAGCGAATTCCTGGTCATCCAGATGCTCGGCGCGGCGCTGGCGGCGTTCGGCATTGTCGCCTCCGGCTTGATCGCCGATCGTTTCGGGCGGCGCACTACTCTGGGGGCGCTCGCATGCCTCATTGCCCTGTTCAGCGCGGCTGTTCCAGCGCTCATGGATGGCGGCGAGCTCGGGCAGAACATTTTCATCCTGCTGGGGTTCGGGTTGCTCGGATTGTCCTATGGCCAGGCGGCGGGCGCCGTTACCGCCAATTTCCCCGCGAAATATCGCTATACCGGCGCTGCCTTGACGTCCGATTTTGCCTGGCTGGTTGGCGCAGGTTTCGCCCCCTTGGTGGCGCTTGGCCTGTCCGCGCATTTCGGCCTGGCCTATGTCAGCCTCTACTTGCTATCGGGGGCAGTGGGTTCACTGGCGGCGTTGAGCCT
Organism: Noviherbaspirillum cavernae; assembly: GCF_003590875.1. Classification (NCBI taxonomy): domain Bacteria; kingdom Pseudomonadati; phylum Pseudomonadota; class Betaproteobacteria; order Burkholderiales; family Oxalobacteraceae; genus Noviherbaspirillum; species Noviherbaspirillum cavernae. The sequence goes on along the minus strand of NZ_QYUN01000002.1, from coordinate 2,490,042 downwards.
TAACCGCGCATTGGAAATCCGTGATTAACGCCTGAGCGCGGTGACGGGGGAATGCACCGCATCCCCCCGTCACGCCGCCCGCAGTGAATCCACGATCTTCATCCTCGCTGCCCGCACGGCGGGCAGGAAGCCGCCGACAAATCCCATCACCAGCGCGAACGCAAGCGACTTCGCCGCAATCTCCGGGTTGAGCGTGAAGCCGAATGCCAATTCGGAAAACGACTGGAAGTTCACCGTCGAGAATGACAGGAACTGCATGAAGGACGCAAAGAACAATCCCGCCACGCCGCCGACCGCCGCCAGCAGCAGCGACTCCATCAGGAACGCAGTGAGGATTGCGCGCCGCTTGAAGCCGAGCGCGCGCAGGGTGCCGATTTCGGTGACGCGGTTGGCGACCGATGCGTACATCGTGATCATTGCGCCGATCATCGCGCCGATCGAGAAGATGATGGACAGCGTCATGCCGAGTATGCCGATGAAGGTGGACAGCGCCTTCGACTGGTCGGCGTAGAAGGTCTGCTCGCGCTTGGCTTCGAGCGTCAGGCGCTGGTCGCCTTCGATATTCTTCTTGAAACTGTCGAAATGATCGCTGTTGTCGAGCCGCACGATCACCGATGAAAACGCAACGCGGCGAAACGCCTGCATCAGCTGATCCGCATCGCCCCATATCTCCGAATCGAAACCGCTGTTGCCGGCGTCGAACACGCCGACCACCGTCCATTCGCGCTGGCCGAAACGCAAGGCTTCGCCGATGCCCGCACCTGCGAAGCGTTTGGTGATGTTGTTGCCGGCGATGATTTCGGATGAACCGGGGCGGAACATGCGTCCGGCAACCAGCTTCACTTGCGGGCGAAGCTCCAGACCCATCGGCGACACGCCGCGAATCACGACGTTGGCCGGCTTGTCGGTGCCGCGCTTGTTGAGTGCGATCAGCACCACGGTTTCCCTGGACACCATCGGTACTCCCTCGTGGTTCAGGGCGATCACCGGATGGCTGGCCGCGATCGCCGCCTGCGGGCGTTCCACGCCGCTTTGCACTTCGGTTTCGGCGGCGCGCCGGATCATCACGACGTTGTCGTATTCGCCGGTGGTGACCAGTGTTTTCTTCAGTCCCTCATCCAGCATCAGCACGGTCGCGAACACGAACACCACCAGCGCAAGTCCGCCGGCGGTCAGGGCCGTGGTGAGGCGGCGCGTCCAGAGGTTGCGGGCGATGTAACTGAACGGAATTTTCATCAGCCGATGCTCCGCAAGCCTTCGACGATGTTGATCCGTGCCGAACGCACCGTCGGGGCAATGGCGGCGATGAGGCCGACCGCCACGGCGGATGCGGCCTGCAACGCAAGAGTCTGCGGCGCAATCTTGAACACCGGGAACAGCGTGCCCATTTGCGCGCTGAAGGCGGCGGCAACGGGAAACAGCAGAGCGATGCCGAGAGCTGCACCCGCCAGCGAGATCAGCAGCGACTCGCCGAAGATCAGCGCCGCCAGAAAGCCGGGGCCGAAACCCAATGCCTTCAGCGTCGCATACTCGGCCAGCCGCTCGCGCACGCTCATGGCCATGGTGTTCGCCATCACCGCCATGATAATCACAATGACGACGAAGGACACGACGCGGATCGCGACCACGATGGCTTCAGACATGGAGACGAAGCCGAGCTGGAACGCCTTTTCCGTTTCGGTCAGCGTTTCCGCCAGCGAGTTCTCGAATTGCGCATCCAGCGCGCGCGAGATCGCCGCCGCATTGTCCGGGTTGCCGATCTGCACCATGTAGAAGCCGACCTGGTTGCCACGCCGCGGCGCGGTTTGCAGCATGCGTTCGTTGAGATACTGCCAGTGGAAGAATAGTTGAGAAGTGTCGGTGCTGGCTTCCTTGCCATCGTAGATGCCGCGCACGACGAATTCCCATTGACCGGGGAAGATGGTGCCCTTGATCGGGATGATGTCGCCCGGCTTGAAGCCGTATTGCGTGGCGAGTTTTCGTCCCACCAGACAGCCCTTGCGGTCGCGCAGAAAGGCGCTGCGTTCCGCCTCCGGCACGACGAATTCGGGAAACAGATCAAGATAGCTTTTCCCGGAGATCGCGAATTGCGGAAAGAAATTCTTCGGATCCTGATAGATGCCGCCGAACCAGTTGGCGTACGCGATGCCGGTCACGCCATCGATCCCGCGAATCCGGTTCTCATAGGACAGCGGCAAGGGAAAAACCAGCGAGATCGCGTTGCGCGTGACCAGCCGTGTATTGGATGCCGCATCCGCGCCCGCATACCAGGCGCCCACCACGGTTTGCAGCAGACCGAAGGAGAGCGTCGCCACCACCAGCCCCAGCACCGTCAGCGAGGTGCGCAGCTTGTGGCGCAGCGCGTTCTTGATGATCAGCTTGAGGATATGCATGGCATCTACGCCTCCGCGCCGAGCAGCTCGCCTTTTTCAAGATGGATCAGCGACCGTGCGCGTTCCGCGGCGTGGGCATCGTGCGTGACCATGATGATGGTTTTCCCGAGTTCCCGATTCAGCCGGTTCATCAGTCCGAGAATTTCCGTGGCCGAATGGCGGTCCAGATCGCCGGTCGGTTCGTCGGCCACGATCAGCGCCGGATCGGTGACGATGGCGCGCGCAATGGCGACACGCTGCTGCTGTCCGCCAGACAGTTCCGCCGGATAGTGTTCCATGCGATCCGACAGATTGACGAGCGCGAGCATCAACTCCGCACGCTCGCGCCGTTCCTTGCGCGTGAGATTGGTCAGCAGCAGCGGCAACTCGACGTTCTCGAACGCGGTCAGGACCGGCATCAGGTTATAGAACTGGAAGATGAACCCGACGTTGGCAGCGCGCCAATCCGCCAATTCCGCTTCGGACAGTTGCGTGATGTCGAGTCCATCCACGCGCAGGATGCCGCTGTCGGGCTTGTCGATGCCGGCGATCAGGTTGAGCAGGGTGCTCTTGCCGGAGCCGGACGGGCCCATGAGGGCGGTGAAATCGCCGCGCCTGATCTGCAGGCTGATGTCGGTCAGCACCGGCACGATCTGATCGCCGCGCCGGTAGGATTTCGCCAGATGACGGATATCGACGAGCGGATTCATTTCTTCGCCGTCGCGACCGTGTCGCCATCCTTCAGCTGGCTGCCGGGATGGAGAACCACCTTGTCGCCCGGCTTGATGCCTTGCACCTCGATCAGTTCGCCCACCTTTCGCCCGATCTTCACTTGCTGCTCGCGTACCTTGCCTTCCGTCACGATGAACGCGGCCTGGCCGCCGTTGCGGTCCGTGACGGCGGCGGGCGGCACCGCGATCACGGACTGCCTGTCTTGCGGCGGCACGGCTTGCGAGAGGAAAGCCACCTTTGCGCTCATGTCGGGCAGCACGCGCGGATCGCGGTCGATGAAGCGCACCTTGACCAGCAACGTGGCCTTGGAGCGATCGATCGTCGGCACCATGCGCGACACCACGCCCGCCAGGCGCAAGTCGGGAAACGCATCGAGCTGTATTTCGCAAGGCTGATCGACCTTGATCCTGGCAAGGTTGGCTTCCGATACGTCCGCTTCCACTTCCAGCGTCTCCATGTCGGCAATGGTGATGACCGCGCCCTTGCTGTCGATGGCGGAGGAGAAGGGCGTGATGTTGTCGCCGACGTTGGCGTTCCTGGTCAACACCACGCCGTCGAAAGGGGCGCGGATCATGGTTTGATCGACCGCTACCTGCGCATTCTGCTGATTGGCCTGCGCCGCCGCGATGGCGGCGCGGAAGCCGCTGATTGCCGCCCTGGCCTTGTTGTAGCGGGCGAGCGCGGCATCGCCGGCTGAAGCCGAGATGAAATTCTGCCGCAGCAAATCCTGCGAGCGCCGGTATGCCAGCTCGGCATCGCGCAATTCCGCCATCCCCTGTTCCAGATTGGCTTGCGCCACTTTCACATTGGCCGCTGCCTGATTCAAGACGGCGCTCACGTCGCTGTTTTCCAGTCGCGCCACGATTTCGTCCTTCTTCACGCGGCTGCCCTCCAGCACGCCCAGCCATTCCAGCCTGCCGGTTGCCTTCGAGGCGACGGCGGCCTTGCGCTGCGCCACGACATAGCCGGTGGCATTGAGCATGGTGTAATTCTGCGAAGGATATGCGGTGACGGCCGTAAAGGTTTCGACGCGGGGACTGGCGCCAAATCGGCTGACGAGGGCAATGGCGACGGCGGCGATGATGAGAGCCGCGATGCCGATCTTGAGCCAGCGCCGGCGGCGAGGACGCTTCAAACCGCCTTGATGTGTGCCTGCGGAGCGGTCTATTTTCAGCCTGGAAAGATCAGGTGTATCCAATTCATTTCCCCGGAGACAGGTACATCGAATGGAAAATGGCGGCGCGGTGAATCCTTGCGGCGAGATGCCGAAATTATAATCTTCCATGCGCCGCATGGCCCGGCAAGGGAGCGGCTAAAATAGGCGCTTTTCATCATCACGAACGACGCATCATCATGACCCAGGATGAACTCAAGCAAGCCGTGGCCCGCGCCGCGATCGACTATGTGGTTGACGGCGCAATCATCGGCGTCGGCACCGGCTCCACCGCCAATTTTTTCATCGACGAGCTTGGCAAGATCAAGCACCGTATCAAGGGCGCGGTGGCCTCTTCGGAAGCCACCGCAGCACGCCTGAAGTCGCACGGCATCGACGTGCTGGAATTGAGCGACGTCGATGCCATGCCAGTCTATATCGACGGTGCCGATGAGATCACGGCACAAGGCGCGATGATCAAGGGCGGCGGCGGCGCATTGACGCGCGAGAAGATCGTTGCCGCCGCAGCCGACAAGTTCATCTGCATCGCCGACGGCTCCAAGCTGGTGGACGTGATGGGCAAATTTCCCTTGCCGGTGGAAATCATCCCGATGGCGCAGAAAGTCGTGTCACGCAAACTGGCGGCGCTGGGCGGCGAACCGCGCCTGCGCATGAAGGACGGCAAGCCTTATCTCACGGATAACGGCTGCATGATCCTCGACGTCGTCGGACTGACGATTGCGAATCCGGCTGAACTGGAAGCGCAGATCAACAATATCGTCGGTGTCGTCACGGTCGGCCTGTTCGCGCAGCGCGGCGCGAATGTCGGTTTGCTGGGGACGGTGGACGGGGTGAAGAAGCTGGAGTTCTGATCGACTCATGGCGGATTGAAAACCCGCGGCCGACAAAAAAGCCCGCTGTGCGCAAGCAAGCGGGCTTTTTATTGGCATATGCGATTTACTCCGACGGCGGCACGTAGCCGGAGGCCGCATCCGCGCCTGCGCCGAAGAAATGATTTTCCATCTGCGTCGCCAGGTACTTGCGCGCGCGCGCATCGGCGAGGTTCAGGCGGTTTTCATTGACCAGCATGGTCTGATGCTTGAGCCAGGCGGCCCAGGCTTCCTTCGAAACATTTTCGTACAGCTTCTTGCCGAGTTCGCCAGGATACGGCGGGAAATCCAGCCCTTCGGCTTCCTTGTTCAGTTTGATGCAGTGGACCATGCGGGCCATTTTCTACTCCTTGTTCATGCAGATGCTCTCAATCATGAGAGCAGAGAGGTGGTGGAAAGTTTTAAAGTTGCTTGATGAATACTTGTGACTTGCGTTGCCAGTTGTACATGCTTTGCCGGTCTTTCGGCAGAGCGTCGACGGTGCTCGCGACAAAGCCGCGTCTGAGGAACCAGTGGGCGGTGCGTGTCGTCAATACGAACAGTTTCGTGAAGCCGGCAGCGCGTGCGCGGTTTTCCATGTGCTTGAGGATGCGTTCGCCGTCCCCTTGGCTCTGGGCGTCTGGGCTGACGGTCAGGCAGGCCATTTCCGCCATTTTTTCCGTGGGGAAAGGATACAGCGCGGCACAGCCGAAGATCACGCCGTCGTGTTCGATGACCGAGAAATAATCGATCTCGCGCTCGATCAGTTCGCGGCCGCGCTTGACCAGCGTGCCGTCCGCTTCGAGCGGTTCGATCAGTTTGAGAATGCCGCCGACGTCCTCGATGGTCGCCTCGCGCAGGCTTTCCAGGTTTTCGTACGTGACCATGGTGCCGATGCCGTCGTGCGTGAACAGTTCGAGCAGTGCCGAACCGTCGGTGGCGAACGGCACGATGTGGGCGCGGGCGACGCCGTTGTTGCAGGCTTCGACCGCGTGCTGCAGGTAGAACGCGGCATCGGTCGGCAGGCAGGCGGATTCCAGCACGGCGGCGGCCTGATGTGACGACAGTTCGCGGATTTCGGTGCCGCCGGCATCCGTCATCATCGGCGTCTCGGTGATGAAGATCAGCTTGTCCGCGCGCAGGGAGATTGCCGCTGCGACAGCCACGTCCTCCATCGTCAGATTGAAGGCTTCACCGGTGGGCGAGAAGCCGAGCGGCGACAGCAGGACCAATCCGCCGGCATTGATGATGGGCTGGATCGCGTCATGGGCGATCTTGCGCACGAGGCCGGTGAATTCCAGGTCCGTGCCGTCGATCACTCCGATCGGGCGTGCGGTGACGAAGTTGCCGGAAATGATACGGATCGCGGAGTGCGCCATCGGCGTGTTGGGCAAGCCTTGGCTGAAGGCGGCCTCGATGTCCAGACGCAATTCGCCGGCGGCTTCCTTCGCGCATTCCATCGCGGCGGTATCGGTGATGCGCAAGCCGTTGTGGTAGCGCGGTTCGACGTTGCGCAGCGCGAGCTGTTCCTCCACTTGCGGGCGCGAGCCGTGCACGATCGCGACCTTGATGCCGAGTGCGTGCAACAAGGACAAGTCGTGCGCCAGCACCGGCAGGGCACCGGCTTTCACCAGTTCGCCCGGGAAGGCGACCACAAAGGTCTTGCCGCGGAAGGCATGGATATAGGGCGCGACGGAACGCAGCCACTGGACGAATTGTGTTGGATTTTCCATGAAGGGCATTATATACACGGAGCATCTTTCCATTGCGCTTGCAGGGCCCACCGTTGCGCGTGTTTTGCAACGTCCGGCGCACCATCATCGGTGGAATCCCGCATGAGTCGCATGCAAGCCGGTGGGTATAATTCGGCCCGCTATGTCCGCATCTGATCATTCCAAAAAAACAATGTCGAAAAGCCACGCCGCAACCACGCGTGGCGCGACCACGCCATCCGCCCCCGCCATCGAACGCAATCCGCTGCCGCCGATCGTTTTCCCGGAAGAGCTGCCGGTATCCGGCCGGCGCGGCGAGATCGCGAATGCGCTGCGCGCGCACCAGGTGATCATCGTGTCGGGCGAAACCGGTTCCGGCAAGACCACGCAGCTGCCGAAGATTTGCCTGGAACTCGGGCGCGGGCAGGCGGGGCTGATCGGCCATACGCAGCCGCGTCGCATCGCCGCGTCTTCGACCGCAAAGCGCATTGCGCAGGAACTCGGTTCGCCGCTGGGCGAGCATGTCGGTTTCAAGGTGCGCTTCACCGATACCTTGTCGAAGGGCGCATCGGTCAAGCTGATGACGGACGGCATCCTGCTGGCGGAAACGCAGACCGATCCCCTGCTGAAGCAATACGACACCATCATCATCGACGAGGCGCACGAGCGCAGCCTGAACATCGACTTCCTGCTCGGCTATCTGAAGCAGTTGCTGCCGAAGCGGCCCGATCTGAAAGTCATCATCACGTCGGCGACGATCGATGCAGACAGATTCGCCAGGCACTTCGGCAGCAACGAAAAGCCCGCGCCCGTCATCGAAGTGTCGGGCCGCCTCTATCCCGTCGAGATCCGCTACCGCCCGGTCGAGAACGTCGACAAGAGCGAGGCAAAGCCGTCCGCAAGCCAGTCGCAGAAGGAGCAGCGCGACCTGATGGACGCGGTGGTCGATGCGGTCGATGAACTGGCGCGTATCGGTCCCGGGGATGTGCTGGTGTTCCTGCCCGGCGAGCGTGAAATCCGCGACGTCGCCGAGGCCTTGCGCAAGCATCACCCGCCGCATGTGGAAATCCTGCCGCTGTTTGCGCGCCTGTCGGTGCAGGAGCAGGAGCGCGTCTTCAAGACCTCCAATGCGCGACGTATCGTGCTGGCGACCAACGTCGCGGAAACCTCGCTGACCGTGCCCGGCATCCGCTACGTGGTCGATGCCGGACTGGCGCGTGTCAAGCGCTACAGCTACCGCAACAAGGTCGAGCAGTTGCAGATCGAGCCGGTGGCGCAATCGGCGGCGAACCAGCGCGCAGGGCGTTGCGGCCGGGTCGCGGCCGGTGTCTGCATCCGTTTGTACGACGAGAAGGATTATCAGCAGCGGCCGAAATTCACCGACCCGGAAATCCTGCGTTCGTCGCTGGCTGCGGTCATCCTGCGGATGAAATCGCTGCGGCTGGCGGATGTCGAGACGTTCCCGTTTATCGAACCGCCCCTGGGCCGCGCGATCGCGGACGGCTATCAGCTTCTGCAGGAACTTGGCGCGGTCGATGACGGCAACCAGCTCACGGCGCTTGGTAAGCAGCTCGGCAGACTGCCGCTCGACCCGCGTGTCGGACGCATGATTCTTGCCGCCCGCGACAATGTCTGCCTCTCCGAAATGCTCATCATCGCCTCGGCGCTGTCGGTGCAGGATCCGCGCGAGCGTCCGATGGAGGCGCAGAACGCGGCTGATAATGCGCACAAGAAATTCGCCGATGAAAAATCGGAGTTCCAGAGTTATCTGAAAATCTGGAAATGGTTCGAGGACGCCATCGAGCACAAGAAATCGAACAAGCAGCTGATGGAAAACTGCCGCGCCAGTTTCCTGTCGCAGTTGCGCCTGCGCGAATGGCGCGACGTGCATTCGCAACTCCTGACCCTCGTGCGGGAGCAGGGCTGGCGCCTGAACGAGCTGCCGGCGAGCTATGAACAGTTGCACACGGCGCTGCTGACCGGCCTGCTCGGCAATGCCGGCTTCAAGTCGGAGGACGAGCCGCAATATCTCGGCGCGCGCAGCATCAAGTTCCACATCTGGCCCGGATCGCATCTGGCGAAAAAGGCCGGACGCTGGATCGTGGCGGCGGAACTGGTGGAAACGACGCGGCTGTACGCGCGCTGCATCGCGCAGATTCAGCCGGAATGGCTGGAGCGTGTCGGTGGCCACCTGCTGAAGAAATCCTGGGGCGAGCCGCGTTGGGAAAAACGCACTGCGCAGGTATCGGCCAGCGAGCGCGCGACGCTCTACGGGCTGGTGGTGTACAGCCAGCGGCGCATCAACTTCGGATTGATCAATCCGAAGGAGGCGCGGGAGATTTTCATCCGCGACGCACTGGTCGGCGGCGAGTTCGATACCCGCGCACCCTTCCTCGCGCACAATCAGCGCCTGGTGCGCGAAATCGAGAATCTGGAACACAAGTCGCGCCGGCTCGATGTGCTGGTCGACGATGAATTGATTGCCGCCTTCTACGACAAGCTGATCCCTGAAGACGTCTGCAACGGCATTGCGTTCGAGAAGTGGCACAAGGATGCCACGGCGAAGAACCCGAAGCTGCTGTATCTGAACCGTGACGACCTGATGCGCCACGAGGCGGCGGGCGTGACGACCGATCTGTTTCCGAAGACGATGAACGTGGCCGGCGTTGCGATGACGCTGACGTATCACTTCGAACCGGGCAGTCCGCGCGACGGCGTGACGCTGATCGTGCCGCTGTATGCATTGAACCAGGTGTCCGCCGAGCGCAGCGAATGGCTGGTGCCCGGCATGCTGAAGGAGAAAGTGCATCTGCTGCTGAAGTCGCTGCCGCAGAAGCTGCGCCGCCATTGCGTGCCGCTGCCGGATTACGCTGCCGGGTTCGCCGAGCGCGCGACCTTCGGCCGGGGCAGCCTGCTGGATGCCGTCATCGCCGACGTGCGTGAACAGACCGGCATTGCCACCAAAACCACCGATTTCAAACTGGAGACTCTGCCCGCGCATCACTTCATGAACTTCAAGATCGTCGATGAGCACGGACGGCAGCTGGAGCTGGGGCGCAATCTGGCCGCCTTGCAGGCGGAATTTGGTGGCAAGGCGCGGGAGAGTTTCCAGAAGCTGGCGAGCGCCGTTTCTGGCGAGGATGCGCCTGACGCCCTCCCCTTCAAGGGGAGGGATGGGGAGGGGATGGGTGTCGTGTCCGGCAAAACCCATCCCCCACCCAACCTCCCCCTTGAAGGGGGAGGGGCGAAAGCGGGTATGCCAGCGTCATCGCACCACAACCTCACCGCCTGGTCCTTCGGCGAGCTGCCCGAACTGCTGGAAATCCAGCAGGGAAAGCAAACCATGATCGGCTTTCCCGCGCTGGTGGACAAAACCACCCACTGCGACCTCGAGGTATTCGATGATCCTGCCGAGGCCGCTCGTGTCCACCGTCTCGGCCTGCGACGCCTGTTTTCCTTGCAGTTGAAGGAGCAGCTCAAATACCTGGAGAAGAACGTCCCCGGCCTGCAGCAGATGGGCATGCAATTCATGTCGCTCGGCTCGCAGGAGGAGCTGCGCGAGCAGATCATCCAGGCCGGTCTGGAGCGCGCCTGCCTGCAGGAGCCGCTGCCGAAGAATGCCGAGGAATTCACCCGCCGCAAGGAGGAGGGCAAGTCGCGGCTCAATCTGCTGGTGAACGAAATCGCGCGGCTGGCGTCGCAGATACTGGCCGAGTACTACACGCTGCCGAAGAAGCTGCAAGGCGCAAAGGCCCATGCGCAAAGCATGGCCGACATGCAGGCGCAATTGCAGGCATTGATCGGCAAGCGCTTCATCGCCGATAACGACTACGTGCAGCTGTCGCACTTCCCGCGCTACCTGAAGGCGATCAACGTGCGGCTGGAAAAGCTGCGCGCCGATCCTGCGCGCGATGCACGGCTGATGGCGGAGTGGACGCAGGCGGCGACGCCGTGGCAGCGCGCGCAAAAGGACAGACGCGGCGATCCGAAGATGACCGAGTTCCGCTGGCTGCTGGAGGAGTTGCGCGTCTCGCTGTTCGCGCAGGAATTGCGCACGCCGATGCCGGTGTCGACCAAGCGTCTGCAAAAGGTGTGGGAGTCGATGCAGCGCTGATTGCGCGCTGCGGTCAGGATGCATCGGCCTGACACATGGTCCGGCTGCGAAGTACCCGCGCAAGCCCTTTGACAGGGATCATCGCGCGCCGTTGATATTGTTCAACTGACAAGTTTCCGCGATTCAGTATAGTGATTTTTGTGTGACATCCGATCCCGACAGGAGGATGCAGTGCAAAAATCCAGCGCCGCTTGTTCGCGGCAGCACCATTCGGACCAAAGCAGCGAGGCACGCGCGTGAAGCACCTCGTCATCGGCAACGGTGCGGCGGGCGTGGTCGCTGCGGAAATGATCCGCAAGCATGCGCCATGCGATTCGATCATGCTTCTCGGCAACGAGCCGGGTCCGTCTTATTCGCTCAGCTTGCTCCCGCGCCTGGTGAGCGGCGATATCGGAGAATCCGGTTGCCATCTGCGAAGCGAGTCCGACCACTTTTACCGGCTGCGCATCGAGCAGCGATTCGGTCGCATCAGCCGCATCGACAGCAAGGCGCACAAGGTGCTGATGGAAGACGGCGTCGCGTTCGGATACGACCGCCTGCTGATTGCAACAGGAGCCAGCGCATGCATCCCGACGATACCCGGCATCCATTCCCCTGGCGTGCATGCTTGCCGGACCTTGCAGGATGCCCGCAGGATCGTCGCGCTGGCGAGGCCGCGCGCGCATGTGGTTCTGGTCGGGGCCGGATTGACCGGCTGTGTCTTGATGGAGGCGCTGGCGGCGCGCCACGTCCATCTTGCCGTGATCGAGCAGAACGAACGCATGGCATCGAACATGATGCCGGCAGGCGCGGCCGGCATGCTCAAGCGCTGGTGCGAAAGCAAAGGCGTCAGGATCTGCACGTCGACCCGCATCCTCGCCATCGAGCGCATCAATCAGGGCATGGCCGGCGGCCCGCGCCTCGTCGCCCGCCTGTCGAACGGCGAATGCCTGTTCGCGGACCTGATCGTTTGCGCGACCGGCGCGCAGCCGAACATCGGCTTCCTGCGCGGCAGCGGCATCGCATGCACGCAAGGCATCCTGGTCGATGCGTCGATGCAGACCAGCGTGCCGGGCATCTATGCCGCCGGCGATTGCGCAGAAACCTTCGATGCCGCATCCGGGCGCATGGTGATCGCGGGCGTCTTGCCGAATGCCGTCGATCAAGCCTGTTGCGCGGCCTTGAACATGATCGGCAAATCCGCCTTCCAGCATCATGTGCGGCGGATCGAGGTGCTTGCCACGATGGGGCTGGTCACGTCGTCGTTCGGCGAATGGCACGGACTGCCGGGCGGGCAATGGGTGGAGGCAAGCGATGAGCGCAACTACCGGTATCTGCGTCTGGAGTTTCGCAAGGATGTGCTGGTCGGGGCGAATGCCGTCGGTCTGAGGGAACAGCATGGAATGCTGCGCGATCTGGTTCAGCATCAGGTGGCCCTGGGTGAGTGGAAAGACCGGCTGCTGCGCAATCCCGCACACATAAGTGACGCTTATCGCGCATGCGTGCGGCGGCACGGCGGCGCAAACGCTGACATCGCCGATCAGGACATCATGCGTTCAACGATGCAGGACATGATGCGCGGCCAGGCATCGCCGGAAACCGTTGCCGCAATTGCTTATCGGACAATCTCCAATGCCGCTCGTCGGCCTCCGCCGGCACGCTTCGGAAATCCGTCGTGAGCCGTGATGTCATGCTGGAACCATGACTTTCCGGGAGCACGGGGACATGTCGTTTTGTAATGCCCCGTGGCGCAAGGCGGCGATCGCATCGTGCGGCGGCGTGCCCGACACGCCTCATCCATGCGTCAGACTTGGAAGCCAGGGCCGCCGCCGGGCCTGTGTTTTCGCGTAAAATCGCAGCCATTCGCCAATAACGGCACGACTGCGGCGATGGAACGCGCAGCAGCATGTTCGCCCTCGTTGAAGCGGACACCCCTCCACCTTGAAAATCGCGAAAACAATGAGCATCAAATCCGACAAATGGATCCGCCGGATGGCGCAGGAACACGGCATGATCGAACCCTTCGAGCCGGGCCAGGTGCGCCACGCCAACGGGCACAAGATCGTCAGCTACGGGACCTCATCCTACGGCTACGACATCCGCTGCGCCGATGAATTCAAGATTTTCACGAACATCAACAGCACCATCGTCGACCCGAAGAATTTCGACGAAAAATCCTTCGTCGATTTCAAGGGCGACGTCTGCATCATCCCGCCCAATTCCTTCGCGCTGGCGCGCACGATGGAGTACTTCCGCATTCCGCGCACGGTGCTGACCATCTGCCTCGGCAAATCGACCTACGCGCGCTGCGGCATCATCGTCAACGTGACGCCGTTTGAGCCGGAATGGGAAGGCTATGTGACGCTGGAGTTTTCGAATACCACGCCGCTGCCTGCGAAGATCTATGCGGGCGAGGGCTGCGCACAGGTGTTGTTCTTCGAGAGCGACGAGGTGTGCGAGACCTCGTACAAGGATCGGGGTGGCAAATACCAGGGGCAGCATGGAGTGACGCTGCCGAAGACCTGAGTACAAGGCACATGGCGGGTGGGACCCGCCCTACACTCCACAACAAGGAGTAGGGCGGGTCCCACCCGCCATTCCCACAATGCCCAACTATCGCCGAGCGACCGAAGGCAGCAGCTATTTCTTCACGGTCGTGACGCATCAGCGTCAGCGCTTCCTTCTCGACGAAGATGTCAGGCAGGCGCTACGCGCAGCCATTGAGCAGGTCAGGACGATCGCACCATTTCGGATCGACGCTTTCGTGCTCCTTCCCGATCACTTGCATTGCATATGGACGTTGCCCGACGGCGATACGGATTATGGAATGCGCTGGCGACTGATCAAGACGTTCGTCACGCAGGCATGCCGCCATCGGGTCGAAAATCCTGAATATCTGTCTCAGCGACGCGCTTCAAAAGGTCAAAGCACTCTGTGGCAAAACCGCTTCTGGGAGCATCGGCTACGCGACGAGGCGGATTATGCACGGCATGTGGATTACATACATTGGAATCCGGTCAAGCATGGGTTCGCAGACCGGGCGATGGATTGGCCTTATTCGAGCTTTCACCGGTTTGCGAGGAACGGGATTTACCCTATGGATTGGGGCGGCGACGGTGTGGAAGGGGATCTGGGCGAATGAGAATGGCGGGTGGGACCCGCCCTACAACTGGCGGCAAGGCGGCGCAACACCCCGAGAATCATTTTGTCAGACGCTCTTATTTGGCTGAAGGCATCACTCTCCATATCGTGTTGCCGACATCGTCGGCAACGAGCAGCGCTCCCGCTTTATCGACTGCCACGCCTACCGGCCTGCCAAGCGCATCGCCGTTTTCATTGAGAAATCCGGTCAACACGTCCTGCGGCATTCCCGACGGATTGCCATTGGCGAAGGGAACGAAAATCACCTTGTAGCCGCTGCGGGGATTGCGGTTCCATGAACCATGCTGGCCGATGAATACGCCGCCCGCGTACTGTTTCGGAAACAGGTTCCCATTGTAAAACGCCATTCCCAGTGAGGCGGTATGCGGCCCCAGAGCATAATCGGGCACAAGCGCCTTGGTCACCATCTCGGGTTTCTGCCGCTTCACGCGGGTATCGACATGCTGCCCAAAGTAGCTGTAAGGCCAGCCGTAAAAGCCGCCGTCCTTGACCGAGGTCATGTAGTCCGGCACCAGGTCGCTGCCAAGCTCGTCGCGTTCATTGACCGCAGTCCAAAGTACGCCACTCTGCGGTTGCCAGCCCATCCCGTTCGGATTGCGCAGACCGGAGGCGAACAGACGCGTCGTCCCGGTGGCGACTTCGATCTCGAGAATGGCGGCACGATTGGCTTCCTTGTCCAATCCGTTTTCGCCGACGTTGCTATTGGATCCGACCGTCGCATATAAATACTTTCCGTCCCGGCTGGCGATGATGTTCTTGGTCCAGTGATGGTTGAGCGGGCCGGCTGGCAGGTCGGCAATCTTTACCCCCCGCTCGCTGATCTGCGTTTGACCTGTTTTGTAGGGAAAGCGCAGGACCGCATCGGTGTTGGCAACGTAAAAATCATTGCCGATGAGAGCCATGCCGAAAGGGGAATTCAGGTCTGTCAGCAATACGGTTTTCGTTTCTGCGACACCGTTGCCGTCGACATCTCGCATGAGCGTGATCCGGTTTGCACTCGGTGTGGCAGCCCCCGCATTCTTCATGGCCCGTTTCGTGAAAAATGCCTTTATCCCTTTGCCGTCTTCAGGCTTGGGAGGCGCATTGGTTTCCGCGACAAGCACGTCGCCGTTGGGAAGGACATACAGCCAGCGCGGGTGGTCCAGTCCGGTCGCATAGGGCATCACTGTAAAACCCGGTGCCGCAGTCGGCTTGGTGCCCGCTGGCCAGCCTTTCGCCGGAGCGACGTTAATCGTGGGAATGACCGTGTGGTTCGGAGGCGGCAGCGTCGGATTCGGCCCCATGCCGGCTTCGACCGGCAAGCTTGCCTGTTCGCCATGAGCGCACGCGCCAAGTGCCATGATTGCAGGCAGCAGGTATACGGCTGACGAGCGCATGGAATACCTCCACATGATGCCGGGACAGATAAAAATGTGAGTTTTGGAATGGCGTGGAGTTCCGCCCGGACGGGCGGAATATCGGAATGTCTCTCGAAGCCTGCGTAACATCACGAACGCCATCGATCTGCTTGTTCGGCGGTAATATTTCGCGCAATGCACGAATCTATTGCAAGCGTGGCGTTGCGCCAATGGGGGAAATCTCTTCGATTTCAGACCGCGAGGTACTCGCGAGAATCCGCGTATCACATCTTCTCGCGCAGCAGCGGACCGTTCCCGGCTTTACCGGGAGCCCGCCTGCCGCGCATGTCTTGCGTATTACTTCACGCAATCCACGTAATACCCGCGCCTGCCGTTCTTCTCCTGCGTCACCAGTCCATGCACATCGGTTTCGAAGCCCGGGAAACGCTCGTTGAAATCGCGCGCGAAGCGCAGGGAATCGACGATCGTCTTGTTGAATCGCTCGCCCTGGACCAAACCGATGGCAAGGCGGGTGATGGCGGCGTTCGTCGTGACGACGGACTGAGGCACTAAATCGCTGACATCTGTTTCCGGTCCTTCTTGCATGCGCAGCTCCAGAAAAATGGCAATGAATGATTCACTCACAAATGAGTGAATAGCATTATTGCATTGGAAGTTGCGCCAAGGAGAATCTGGTTCGGGGAAGGCACGGAGCGGTGCTGCGCTGCGCAGGCGATGCGGCAGGGCGTGGGCCAGCGTGGCGTCGGGCGCTACTCAACTCCACTGACGGACTGCGCCTGGCGCGCCATTGGCGTCAAACAGCTTGGCGATCTGTATGTTGCGAATCCCTGCGTTTGCCAAGCCATCCGCGATTTCGGCAATCGCGTTTTGCATGTTTTCCATCCGATTGAGAGGTGTGTCGATGGCGCCGATCGGCGTGTCGTTTGCCATTGCATGAAGGCTTACACGCAACATCACCGCCTCATCTGTTTCCATTGGCCCAACGATGGCCTTCACCTCTTCCGGCGCGACGCCGTTTGCCTCCATTGCATGCTGCAGCTCGGATAGCAGTCGAAGCATCTCCAGCTCCGCCAACGCCGCTTCTACGCCACCATGAAACAGATCCTGGTAAAGGAAATCAATTTGCACGTTGCGTCCGTCGATCACGAGACTGCGTTGCAGTAACGGCATTACCTGTTGCGACCATTTTCGAAAGCGCGCAGCACGTGCCTCGAAGTAGCGGTCGGCCGCGGCTTCCTTTTCCGGCACGTGGTAGAACGGATCGTCCATTTTCTTCAGCACAAAACCCAGCAGGAAACGCAGCTCTATCGCATTGTCGTCAGGAGCGAAGGAAGATTGCGGCCAGCCACGCATGCTGCGAGCGATGGCATCGGCCGCAGAGGTCTTCTTGCGTGTCATCGCATCGAATGCTTCGTGCACCATCTCGTTCAGATGGCAATAACCTATGCACTCGATCTCGTCGAGGTGATAGGCATGGCTGACGAGCACCACGCTCGCCTTGCTGCTCTCCAGACCGCCATCCTGGAAGCTGTCGCGCAAGTGCTCGAACGCTTCCTCATCCTGGAAACATTGATCGCTGCGCAGACCGCCAGTGGTATGCACGAAGAGCGGTACCACGAAGGCATTCACCTCCACGTCTGCGCCCTCGTCGCGGCGGAACAGGATGGTGCCGGACAGGTCTTCCACGTTCTCGCGTAATACGCGCCAGGCCTTGATGTCTTCCTCGCAGGTGCGCTCAATGGCCTCGTCCAGCGCCTGTTCGCGTCGTTGCTGCAAACATTTCTTGATCGTCTTGCGCAGATCGGCGTTCATCTTCTGGAGCGCAGTCGGGAGTTCGGCGTAGGTGTCATGCTCGCGCTGGCCGAGCGCCAGTTCGACCAGGCGGTTGGCCAATACCTCATCCCTTTCTTCGGTGGATGAGACAGTTTTCGCTGTGGACGTGCTTTTCGCTTTTTTCATGGTTAGCAGGCTGTTGAAAAACTACTGGGCGTGCCGCCTTTTGGTGAGGTCTCTTCAATCAGCCTGCGCTCTACGCACGGTGCATCGTCACAGACTGGCGTTGAATTCGGCTGCCGCTTTGGCTGTCCATAAGGCTTTCTCGTAACTTTCGAACGGCGCATCGTACGTCTCGCTTGCTCCGTTCTCACCGACAAAGTGCACCCACCAATTCTGTTGATCCGGTAGCAGCGCTATGTCATCCTGCTCGCAATGAGTGGCAATACTCTCTCCCGGTGCGAGAGTAACGATCTTGATGCTGCGGTGAATGATTGCTTTTGCCATGATGGACGTTCCGCTGCTGAATTCGTTGGCGGCTGCAACCAGAGATGCCATGTCTCATGCAAGTCTGGTCAGGGCGGGCTCTACCCGCCACCACCATTACTTCACGCAATCCACGTAATACCCGCGCCTGCCGTCCTTCTCTTGCGTCACCAGCCCATGCACATCGGTTTCGAAGCCGGGGAAGCGCTCGTTGAAGTCGCGTGCAAAGCGCAGGTAGTCCACGATCGTCTTGTTGAATCGCTCGCCCGGGATCAGCAGCGGGATGCCCGGCGGGTAGGGCGTCAGCAGGATCGCGGTGACGCGGCCTTCGAGTTCGTCGATGGCGACGCGCTCGATTTCACGGTGTGCCATTTTCGCAAAGGCGTCCGACGGCTTCATCGACGGCTGCATGTCGGACAGATACATTTCCATGGTCAGGCGTGCGACGTTGTAGGTCTTGTACATGTCGTGGATCTGCTGGCTCAGGTCGCGCAGGCCGATGCGCTCGTAGCGCGGGTTGGCGGCGGCGAACTCGGGCAAAATGCGCCAGATCGGCTGGTTCTTGTCGTAGTCGTCCTTGAACTGCTGCAGCGCGGTGAGGAGCGTGTTCCAGCGGCCCTTCGTGATGCCGATGGTGAACATGATGAAGAAGGAATACAGGCCGCACTTCTCGACGATGACGCCGTGCTCGGCGAGGTACTTGGTGACGATCGATGCCGGGATGCCGCTGTCGCCGAACTTGCCGTCCAGCGCGAGGCCCGGCGTGACGATGGTGGCCTTGATCGGGTCGAGCATGTTGAAGCCCGGCGCGAGCTTGCCGAAACCATGCCAGTCGTCCTCGGCGCGGATCATCCAGTCCTCGCGCGAGCCGATGCCGTCTTCCGCGAAATTGTCCGGGCCCCATACCTGGAACCACCAGTCCTGGCCATATTCCTGATCGACCTTCTTCATCGCACGGCGGAAGTCGAGTGCTTCGAGAATGCTTTCCTCCACCAGCGCGGTGCCGCCGGGCGGCTCCATCATCGCGGCGGCGACGTCGCACGAGGCGATGATCGAGTATTGCGGCGACGTCGAGGTATGCATCAGGTAGGCCTCGTTGAAGGTGTCCTGATCCAGCTTGACCGTCTCGGAATCGCGCACGAGGATCTGCGAAGCTTGCGACAGGCCGGCCAGCAGCTTGTGCGTCGATTGCGTGGAGAAGATCAGCGATTCCTTGGCGCGCGGGCGCTCCTTCTCGATCGCGTGCATGTCCTTGTAGAACTCGTGGAAGGTCGCGTGCGGCAGCCAGGCTTCATCGAAGTGCAGCGTGTCGATCTTCCCGTCCAGCATCTCCTGGATGGTCTTGACGTTGTACACCACGCCGTCGTAGGTCGATTGCGTGATGGTCAGGATGCGCGGCTTCTTGTTCTTCGCTTCGCGCGCGAACGGGTTGGCCTCGATCTTCTTCTGGATGTTTTCCGGCTTGAACTCGTCCAGCGGGATCGGGCCGATGATGCCGAGGTGGTTCCGCGTCGGCATCAGGAACACGGGAATGGCGCCGGTCATGATGATCGAGTGCAGGATCGACTTGTGGCAGTTGCGGTCCACCACGACGATGTCGCCGGGGCCGACGGTCGAGTGCCAGACCATTTTGTTCGAGGTCGAGGTGCCGTTGGTGACGAAATAGCAATGGTCGGCGTTGAAGATGCGCGCCGCGTTGCGCTCGGAGGCGGCAACCGGGCCGGTGTGATCGAGCAGCTGGCCGAGTTCCTCGACCGCGTTGCAGACGTCGGCGCGCAGCATGTTCTCGCCGAAGAACTGGTGGAACATCTGGCCGATCGGCGATTTCAGGAAGGCCACGCCGCCCGAATGGCCGGGGCAGTGCCACGAATACGAACCGTCCTGTGCGTAGTGCACCAGCGCGCGGAAGAAGGGCGGCGCGAGGCCGTCGAGATAGGACTTCGCTTCGCGGATGATGTGGCGCGCGACGAATTCCGGCGTGTCCTCGAACATGTGGATGAAGCCGTGCAGCTCGCGCAGGATGTCGTTCGGGATGTGGCGCGAGGTGCGGGTCTCGCCGTACAGGTAGATCGGGATGTCGGCGTTCTTGTAGCGGATTTCCTCCACGAATGCGCGCAGCGATTTCAGCGCGTTGTCGATTTCTTCGGACGACCCGCCGCCGAATTCCTCATCGTCGATCGACATGATGAAGGCGGACGCGCGCGATTGCTGCTGCGCGAACTGCGACAGGTCGCCGTAGCTGGTCACGCCCAGCACTTCCATGCCTTCGTTTTCCATCGCTTGCGCGAGTGCGCGGATGCCCAGGCCGGACGTGTTTTCGGAGCGGAAGTCTTCGTCGATGATGACGATGGGGAAGCGGAATTTCATCGATGTCTCCAATGCAAAGGGTGAGGGACCGTCCCGCGGTGTAATACCGGGGCGGTCCCTCGGGAGACGCCTGGGCAAGTCGTGGTGACAACCGCTTGCGCGCCGAAAAATTCAAAAACCGAATTTTCGCAGATATGGGGCGGGCATGGGAAAAAACAGGCCGTTATGCCTGCGCCTGACATGTGATTCGTCAAAAAACGAAACATATGCACTGCATTTCCTGTCTCCTGGCGGTCAGGGCCGGACCTGTCTCGGGCGCGCCTCTCGTTTGACGCGACTGGGCATTGTCTTTTTCGCATTTCCCTGCGCGTCTCATGGCGCGCTGGTTGCAGGCGCACCCGAAGCTTTCAATTCTTCATTTGTTGTCGCGCATGCACTGCCTCTGAAACACGGCAAACGCAAAAATCCACGGATATTTGTCTGCAAACCGCTGTCGAAAAAAGCATGTCAAACATGCATTTTCATCTTGGCAAGGTTCATTTCGTTCATTTCGACTTATCGGTATGGAGGCTCTTATATGCAGGATCGGGAAAAGCTGAAGGAACAGGAAGAGGTTGCAGCAGGAGACGCGGTGAATGGAGAAGGGCAGCCGCCGCCAGACATCGAAGAACGGCTCGCGAGTGCGGAAGCGCGCGTTGCTGAAATGCAGGATGCGTATCTGCGGGCAAGGGCGGATGCGGAGAACGCGCGGCGGCGGGCACAGGAGGATGTCGCGCGCGCCAGCAAGTTTGCCATCGAGGAATTTGCCGAATCGCTGGTGCCGGTGAAGGACAACCTGGAGCGTGCGCTGGATGTGGATTCCTCATCGGTCGAGTCCCTGCGTGAAGGTGTGGACATGACCTTGAAGCAGATGACGTCAGCATTCGCGAAGAACCGCCTGATTGAAATCAATCCTCCCTCTGGCGAAAAGCTCGATCCGGCCAGGCACCATGCGATATCGATGGTGCCCGCGGACCAGGAGGCGAACACCATCGTCAGCGTCTTGCAAAAGGGCTACATGATTGCCGATCGCTTGTTGCGTCCGGCATTGGTGACGGTATCTCAACCCAAGCCGCAACCCAGGCCGTCCTGAGTCCGACCGCAACGAAAGGCCGCATTCGTTTTCAACTTCAAGCAAGGCAACCATTTGACACGAGGTAAATCATGGCAAAAATCATCGGCATCGATCTGGGTACGACCAATTCCTGTGTTTCCATTCTGGAAGGGACGCAGCCGAAGGTGATTGAAAACTCAGAAGGCGCGCGCACCACGCCGTCCGTCGTCGCCTATCAGGAAGATGGCGAAGTCCTTGTCGGCGCGCCGGCCAAGCGGCAGGCGGTGACAAATTCGCAGAACACGATCTATGCCGTCAAACGGCTGATCGGACGCAAGTTCGACGAAGCGGAAGTGCAGAAGGACATCAAACTGATGCCCTACCAGATCATCAAGGCGGACAACGGTGACGCCTGGGTGCAGGTGCGCGGCAAGAAGCTTGCGCCGCAGCAGGTTTCTGCGGAAATCCTGCGCAAGATGAAGAAGACCGCCGAAGACTATCTCGGCGAGGAAGTGACCGAGGCCGTCATCACCGTGCCGGCCTACTTCAACGATTCGCAGCGCCAGGCGACCAAGGACGCCGGCCGCATCGCGGGGCTCGACGTCAAGCGCATCATCAACGAACCGACCGCGGCGGCACTGGCTTTCGGGCTCGACAAGGACACCAGGGGTGATCACAAGATCGCGGTGTACGATCTGGGCGGTGGCACCTTCGATATCTCCATCATCGAAATCGCCGACGTCGGCGGCGAAAAGCAGTTCGAAGTGCTGTCTACCAACGGCAATACCTTTCTCGGCGGCGAAGACTTCGACCAGCGCATCATCAACTACATCATCGAGGAATTCAAGAAGATCAACGGCCTTGATCTGTCGAAGGACCCGATTGCCCTGCAGCGCATCAAGAGCGCCGCCGAGCGTGCCAAGATCGAGTTGTCCTCGACCCAGCAGACCGAGTTGAATGAACCCTACATCGCGATGGCCAACGGCGCGCCGGTCCACATGACGATGAAGATCACGCGCGCCAAGCTGGAGTCTCTCGTCGAAGATCTGATCGAATCGACGATCGAACCATGCCGTATCGCGATCAAGGATGCCGGCCTGAAGGTGGACGCCATCAACGACGTCATCCTGGTCGGTGGTCAGACACGCATGCCGAAGGTGCAGGAGAAGGTGAAGGCATTCTTCGGCCGCGAAGCGCGCAAGGATGTCAATCCGGACGAGGCGGTGGCGGTCGGCGCGGCGATCCAGGGTTCGGTCTTGTCAGGCGAACGCAAGGATGTGCTGCTGCTGGATGTGACTCCGCTGTCGCTCGGCATCGAGACGCTGGGCGGCGTGATGACCAAGATGATCCAGAAGAACACCACCATCCCGACCAAGTTCAGCCAGGTGTATTCGACTGCGGAAGACAATCAGCCCGCAGTGACGGTGAAGGTCTACCAGGGCGAACGCGAAATGGCGACCGGCAACAAGCTGCTCGGCGAATTCAATCTCGAAGGCATCCCGCCCGCGCCGCGCGGCATCCCGCAGATCGAGGTCACGTTCGACATCGACGCCAACGGCATTCTGCACGTCGGCGCGAAGGACAAGGCGTCCGGCAAGGAAAACAAGATCACCATCAAGGCCAACTCCGGCCTGACGGAAGACGAAATCCAGAAGATGGTGAAGGATGCCGAGCTGCACGCGGACGAGGATCGCAAGGCGAAAGAACTGACCGATTCGCGCAACCAGGGCGACGCGCTGGTGCATTCAGTCAGGAAATCGATGACCGAGTATGGCGACAAGCTGGACGCGGGCGAGAAGGACAAGATCGAAGCGGCGATCAAGGAGCTCGAGGACAGCCTGAAGGGCAACGACAAGTCCGCCATCGATGCCAAGGTTTCCGCATTGTCGACCGCCGCGCAAAAACTCGGCGAGAAGATGTATGGCGACACGCAGGCGCAGCAGGCAGCCGGTGCGGCGGCGGATGCCGATGCCGGCGCGCAGCAACAGGGCAAGCCGGACGATGTGGTCGATGCCGACTTCAAGGAAGTGAAATAGGGGGACGCCGCCGGTCCGGGTTGTTCATGAGCGGGGCAGCGACGACAGGCGAGGTGCGCCGCTGCAACCGATCCTGTCATTCCTCGCTTCGCTCGGAATGACAAGCCTGCCACGCGTGGGAGGTGCACGTACACGGCAGGCGAACATATTCGCGCTCTGCCGCGCCGCAATTCCTGCCGCCGCCCTTGAAGAAAACGCCTCTACCCAATCTACCCAACGCCGCCGCTTGCCCTGCCAGCCAGATTATCCACCTCGGTTTTCGCGGTTTCTATGCTGTCCGAACAGGCTGCCCTGAAATACAGGGTGGCGGGAAAGATATTGGTCCGGCTCGCAACGGTTTTGCCATCCTTCAATATGTCGTATCCGCCGTACCACATGCTGCCGCTGCCGCCCGGGCAAATCGGTTTGGCAACGATCTGATAGCCTCGATAGTTCATGTTGTCCATTCGTAATGCAGGGCTGCGTCACACTCGCGCCATGAAGCCGCGCTCTTGGCGTCGCTGTTCTTCAAGTGTCGGGTCCAGTCGGCAAGTGACACAAGCAGCTGCTGGATGAACTCCCTGGTTTTTCCATCGACGAGCCGGCCTTGCTCGTCGAACTTCGCACCGGCGGCGGGGATCATGCCTTCTGGCCGCTTCAGCACCATCCCCTTGAGAAAACAAAGCACTGCCGCAGATGGTACTGAAAGCGCGCCGCGCCGATGGAGCCGACAGGCATTGCTGAAAGGCGCAATATCGGAATGGCCTAATGCAGCATCTGATTCGATTGTTCGACAGACCGGGCCGCGCCTGACGACGGCATTCCGCTTTCGATGAATGTCTTCATTTGCATCAGATCATCCTCCATTTGCCGCTCCGGATTGCCATTGAACAAGGAGGCCATCGCATCTCCTGCTGCGCCGGCGGGCATGTGGTAGGACATCTCCACATCGACGCGCGTCCCTTCGGCTTCCGGTGCGAAGCGTACCGCTCCCATGTGCTCGATCGTCGATCCGGGCCTGGTCTTCCATGCAAGCATCCGGCCGCGCTCCGCGTGCGTCAGTTCCGCATCCCATTCGATCTGCGCGCCGGCCGGGCCGCTCACGCTCCAGTGCGAATTCCTGTTTCCCATGTCGCTGACTTCCTTCACGTTGGACATGAAGCGCGGGAAATTTTCATAGTTGCTCCAGACGTCGAATACCGCTTCCGGCGACGCCGCAATGTAGACCGACCTTTCGAGAAGAATCGGTTGCCTGCGCATCTGTCGTCCGGCCATGCGCGTCAGCGGTGTGTTTGATACCCCGCGCGCCACCAGCCCAAGACCGAGAGCCGCCAGCATCACGCTCGTCGGAGAACGGCGCGCCAGTCCGTACAAACCCATTATCCCGCCACCCAGCGTGGCGCACGCGCGCAATGCCGGCGGCCAGTTGTCGTGCAGGAGAATCGGACGCGCCTGGCGCAGCCGGCCCTGACCCTGCAGGCTGGGAACGTCGGGCGTTTCGTGCACTTCGGTGTGATCTTCGACCGCGATCGCGCCAGGAACGGAACGCGCCGCTGCCACCAGCGATTTCTTTTCGTTCGGCAGAATCGGTCCGCTCAATATCACACTGCCTTGCTCGGCATGCACCTTGATTGCATGCGGGTGCGAAATGGCACGCCCGATTTTCGAGCGCACGCGGGCCACCAGAATGTCGTCGTCGATCTCTTCGTGGCGCGTCCTCATCATCCGGTTCGCCTGCGCGCGCAATCCCTGCATGCGGTTGCCAAGGTCGCGCGACGCGACATCGATGGCGCTGCCGGTCTGCGACATCAGGCTTTGCATCTTGTTCTTCGCCAGCGCGCGCCGGCGCTTTCCGCGGTCGGGGTCCGACAGATACATCGCAACCGCCCCAAGCGCCGCGCCGCCGAGCCATGTTACCCATGCCGAAGAGTGTCTTGAACGTCGATTCATGACCATATCCTTTCCGTCGATGTGTTTTGAAAGTCAGTTGTCCGCAGCATGCAGAGCGGGCATTCCCATTCGTGTGGCAAACCAGTCTTTGGCAAGGCCCGCAACGATTTCAAGCTTGCCAGGCTCTTCGAACAGATGTGTCGCGCCCGGCACGATCACGATCTGCTTGTCGCAGGAAAGCAGTGCAAATGCATCGCGATTCAGGCCGATCACGACCTCGTCGAGTCCGCCCACGATCAGCAGCGTCGGCGTGCGCACCTGCTGCAGCATCTGCGGTCCGGCCATGTCGGGCCGGCCGCCGCGCGACACGACTGCGGCGATGGCGACGTCCGGTTGCGCGCACAGCTGCAATGCCGCCGCCGCTCCCGTGCTTGCGCCAAACAGCCCGAGCGGCAGCGCGCGCGTATCGCTGTGCTGCCGCAGCCATGCTGCCGCCGTTCGCAGCCGCAGCGTCAGGAGGGCGATGTTGAAACGCGTCTGGTATGCCTGATCTTCCTGCGGCGTGAGCAAATCCATCAGCAGGGTTCCCATCCTCGCGCCGCGCAGAATGCTTGCGACGTAGTTGTTGCGCGGGCTCAACCGGCTGCTGCCGCTGCCATGGGCGAACAGGACGATGCCGATCGGCGTGGCCGGCAGTTCCAGCATGCCTTCCACCTCGACCTCATCACATGCGATTCTCACCAGCGCTTTCTGCATCGGCGCTGTCATGCCTTGCTCCTTTGCTGCGATGCATCGGCTTGACCTTCGGCGCTGACCGACCCGTTCCCCGATCCGCTATCCGAGCGCCCGTGCTTCCGCAGTTCGCGTTCATGCTGCCGCGCTTCCCTGAGCAGCTTGACGACTTCCTCATCGCTAGTTTGGGTGAAATCCGCATACCACTGACCGACCGCAAAGAAGGGGTGCGGGGTGCTGAGGCAAACGAGCTCATCGGCTTCCCGTCTCAGCATGTCGCACGTCTCCGCCGCGCCCACCGGGATGGCCACGACCAGGTGCGCGGGTGCGTCGCTGCGCGCGGCTTGCACGGCGGCCAGCATGGTCGCGCCGGTTGCCACGCCGTCGTCCACCAGAATCACGACACGACCACGCAGTTCAGGCGGTGCGGCGTCGGGCCGGTAGACACGCTCGCGCCGTTCAATCTCGCGCAACTCGCGTGCAGCGGCGGCGTCGATCACGTCGGCCGTGATCCCGTACATCTGCACCACGTCGGAAGTCATCACCGGCTTGCCGCCGCAAGCAATCGCGCCCATCGCCAATTCCTCGTTGCCGGGCACACCGAGCTTGCGCACCAGCATGACGTCCAGCGGAGCATCAAGCGAGTTCGCGATCGCAAATGCAACAGGTACACCACCACGCGGCAGCGCCAGCACCAGCACGTCGGAACGCTGCCCATAAGCGCTCAACTCTTTCGCCAGCAGCTTGCCCGCATGAATCCGGTTTTTGAAACGCTTTTCAATCATGTGCAGCCACATGAACGTCACCTGCCGATCGACCTGAAAGCGCGGCTCGAAATGGGATGTGCTTGCATCGCATAAACCATGACCGTTGGCATTCGCCCTCAATTTCGGACTTCATCGTCTTCGGTGATTGATCAATCGGATGACGCTCAACAACGCTATTCCATGGAAACCCGTTGGTTGGACATGACGAAAACGCAAACGTTGCGCGCGGACGGTCATTTGCAGACACCGCAGAATGGGGAATGGCGGAAGGGAATCTGTCGCTGCTACACGCGTGGTGCGGTGCGAATGCGGGAGGGGATGGAGGGTGAGTACGGCGGGGAAGTTTTCCCCGACGCATGAACGCGCCTATGCGCGCTGATAAATCACAAATGCGTAGTCGCAGTTGTTCTCGGCGGAATGATGCTGCTCGTGTTCAACTTCTTTCCATTGTTGCGGATCGATTGGCGGAAAGAAAGTATCGCAATCAAAACTCTTGTCGATGTGCGTGACGATAAGGCGCTCGGCGTGCGGGAATGCCTCGGCAAAGATTTGCGCACCGCCAATGATGAAGGACTGTACTTCGCCCACCAGCGCGAGCGCGGCTTCGAGCGATGCCGCCGTCTCCACGCCATCGTGCTGCCACGCCGGATTGCGCGTGATGGCGATATTGCGGCGGTTCGGCAAGGCGCGTCCGATCGAGTCGAAGGTCTTGCGGCCCATGATGATCGGGTGCCCGGTCGTGACGCGCTTGAAGTGTGCCAGGTCTTCCTTCAGATGCCAGGGCAGGGTGTTGTTGATGCCGATGCCGCGCTGGGCATCGACGGCGACGACGATGGTGAGATGGCGTTCCATTCAGACCGCCACCGGAGCCTTGATGTGCGGATGCGACTGGTAATCCGCGATCTCGAAATCCTCGAACCTGTAGTCGAAGATCGACTCCGGCTTGCGCTTGATGAGCAGCTTCGGCAATGCAAACGGCGTGCGCGAGAGTTGTTCCTTCACCTGCTCCATGTGATTGGAATAGAGGTGGCAGTCGCCGCCGGTCCAGACGAAATCGCCCACGTCCAGCCCGGTCTGTTCTGCCACCATGTGCGTGAGCAGGGCGTAGGACGCGATGTTGAACGGCACGCCGAGGAAGATGTCCGCGCTGCGCTGATACAGCTGGCACGACAGCTTGCCGTCGGCCACGTAGAACTGAAAGAAGGCGTGGCAAGGCGGCAGCTTCATCTGCGGGATGTCGGCCACGTTCCACGCCGACACGATCAGGCGGCGGGAGTCGGGATTGTTCTTGATCTGATCCAGCACCTGCGCGATCTGGTCGATGTGCTGGCCGTTGGGCGCAGGCCAGGAGCGCCACTGATAGCCGTAGATCGGCCCGAGGTTGCCTTTTTCATCAGCCCACTCATCCCAGATCGAAACGCCGTTGTCTTTCAGGTATTTTGTGTTGGTGGAGCCGGCCAGAAACCAGATCAGTTCATGGATGATCGACTTCAAGTGCAGCTTCTTGGTCGTCAGGAGCGGAAAACCTTCCTGCAGGTTGAAACGCATCTGGTAACCGAACACCGAGCGGGTGCCGGTGCCGGTACGGTCGGTTTTTTCGGTGCCATGGTCTTGGACATGGCGCATGAAGTCGAGGTATTGGCGCATGGGAAGGTCTTTTCGTTGGGTGACGCTATTTTAAATGGGTATGCGGCTTTCAGGGTCAGGCCGCCTGGAGTTGATGCGCCTGACCGCCTGCTCCAGCCGTCCGCTCAGGAATACCTCGGCGTAGTTACCGCGCTCGGGGCGTTCGCTATCGGGAGCGATGTCAGGGCCGCGGAGATGCGTATATCCCAGGCGCTCCAACTGCCGAATGGCGAACTCTTCAATGGCGGATTCGGTGAGTCTGCTCAAAGTGGCTCTCTCTTATGCGTTTTTTGGGGACGCCAGCATGTTCATGATCAAACGGATCAGCGTTTCCTTCTGCTTGGGGGCCGACTCCGCCACCAGTAGAGTGAGCGCCGCCAGGCCTGTGTCGTTGATGAGCGGCTGCCCCGCGCATCCAGCAGGCGGCCATTGCGATAAAGAAAATCGACGAACAGAAACGCGCCGCTGCGCTTGTTGCCATCAGCAAAAGGATGATTCTTGACCACGAAATAGAGCAGGTGTGCGGCCTTGCTCTTCACTGTTGGATAGGCCGGCTCGCCGAAAACAGACTGGTCCAGATTGCCCAGCAACGCCCCCAAGCCATCGCCACGTGGTCGGGCGAACAGGTCCGTCGTTTCTCCGCGCCCGATCAGCGACATCTTCAAGGCACCCAGCGCAGCCATCGCCTCTTTCTCTGTGGACAACTGGCCAGCGGTCTGGCCATCGGGTTCGTTCAACATGCCCTCATCGTAGCGTTGCAGCCAGAGGAAGGTCTGGGTATAGCGACTGACGATCTCCACCAAGCCGCTACCCATCTCCGCAGTGATGGCCGGCGAGCGGGCCGCTTTGCGGATCAGCGCCAGAGCCTGCTCTAGCTCGGCGGCGTTTTGCTCGAAACGGGTCTGATGCAGCGTGTAGCCCTGAACCAGATGCTGGCGCAGGATATTGGTGGCCCAACGGCGGAACTGGACGCCTTGCGCGGATTTGATGCGGTAGCCCACCGAAATCACAACATCAAGGTCATATAAGGCAACCGGCTTGTCGGAATTTGCAATATGCACTTTTTGCATATTGCTTTTTTCGGACACTTCGCCCTCGCTCAAGGCATTGCGGATATGACGGGAGACCACCGACTGGTCACGTCCGAACAAATCGACCATTTGGGCCTGCGTCAGCCAGACGGACTCTTGCCCCAGCCGGACCTCGATTTGCGTCTTGCCATCGTTGGACTGATAGATCTGGATTTGATTTTGTTTATCCATAAACCAGATTCCTGCTGCGAGGTTCGGTGAGCGCCACCCGTACTTCGCCGCTCATCAGTTTGGGGGGAGGGTGTCACGGAGGATTTCGAGTATCCGGATTTGACTATTGTTCTTATGAATCTTCGATATCAATCCGCTTACCAAATTATGAAACGCTTCAACTTTATTCATGGCGGAACTTGAAACGCATAGTTTCCAACGGTTCTTCTTTGATTCCCTTGTTCGAGGCGATCAGCGGGGCGAGGCTTGATTGTCAAGATTGCAAGTGCGTTGTAGAACGCAATATCAACCGCGAAATACGGACGTTCCCGCAAATTCTGCACAGCGGTTCGTCGAGGACCGCACATTCCGTGCCCTGCAGCGGCGATCGTTATGCTTGCCCGAATTGCAAGGCCGCCAGACTCGCATACAAACCGCCTTGCGTCACCAGCGAGGCATGCGTCCCGCTTTCCACGATGCGGCCATACTCCATCACGATGATGCGGTCGGCGCGCTGCACGGTTGCGAGGCGGTGTGCGATGACGAGTGTGGTGCGGTCTATCATCGCCGCTTCCAGCGCTCCCTGCACCAGCCGTTCGGATTCCGCGTCGAGTGCACTGGTGGCTTCGTCGAGCAGCAGGAGCGGGGGATTTTTCAACAGGGCGCGGGCGATGGCGATGCGCTGGCGCTGTCCGCCGGACAGGCGCACGCCGCGTTCGCCGAGGAAGGAGTGGTAGCCGTCGGGCAGGCGTTCGATGAATTCGTGCGCGGCGGCCAGTTTGGCGGTGGCGATGACTTCGGCATCGGTCGCGTGCGCGCGGCCGTAGCGGATGTTTTCCATCGCGTTGGCGGAAAAGATGACGGTGTCCTGCGGCACCACGCCGATCGCGCCGCGCAGCACGTGCAGGTCGAGTTGCCGGATGTCGATGCCGTCGAGCGTGATCGTGCCTTGCTGCGGATCGTAGAAGCGCAGCAGCAGCTGGAACAGGGTGGTCTTGCCTGCGCCGGAGGGGCCGACGATGGCGACCGTTTCGCCCGGCCGGATATCCAGCGAGAAGTGCGACAGCGCCGCGTCCTGCGGGCGGGAAGGGTAATGGAAGGTGACGTTGTCCATGTTCAGCGCCGCGCCGTTTTCCGTACGCGGCGGCAAGACGCGGGGCTGTGCGGGGGACTGTATCGCCGAGCGTAACGCGACCAGTTCCAGCAGGCGTTCGGCCGCACCGGCGGCACGCTGTGCGTCGCCCATCACTTCGGACAGGGCGCCGATCGCGCCTGCCACGAGGGTGGCGTAGAGGACGAACTGTCCCAGCTCGCCCGCCGTCATGCGTCCTTGAAGTACCGCATGCGCGCCCAGCCACAGCACGAACACGATTGCGCCGAACACCAGCAGGATGGCGATGGCCGTCAACTGGGAGCGGGCGCGGATGCGCTGCATGGCGGTGCCGAAGGCGCGTTCGACCGATGCGCCGAAGCGCCCGGCTTCTTCCTTCTCGCTGGTGAAGGCCTGTACGGTTGGCATCGCGTTCAGTATCTCGCCGGCCAGTGCGGATGCGTCGGCCACCCGGTCCTGCGAGTCGCGCGACAGCTTGCGCACGCGGCGGCCGAAGAACACGATCGGCAGCACGACGGCGGCCAGCAGCACGACGATGATCGAGCTCAATTTGACGCTGGTCACGAACAACATCACGAGTCCGCCGACGAACAGCAGTGCGTTGCGTAGCGCCATCGAAATGCTGGTGCCGACCAGCGTCTGGATCAGGGTGGTGTCGGTGGTCAGGCGCGACAGGACTTCGCCGGTCTGCGTGGTTTCGAAAAATGCCGGGCTTTGCGTGACCACATGGCTGTACACGCTGTTGCGCAGATCGGCGGTCACGCGCTCGCCCAGCCACGACACCGTGTAAAAGCGCGCCGCCGTCGCCAGCGCAAGCACGCAGGCAACGCCGAACAGCGCAAGGAAATAGCGGTCGATGTGCGTCGGGTCGTTCGAATTCGCCGCGCCGAGTCCGAAGCCGATATCGATCATCTGCTTGAAGGCATAGGGAATTGCGAGCGTCGCTCCGGCCGCTACCACCAGTGCGATGCCTGCGAGTACGAACTGCTTCTTGTAGGGGGCAAGAAACGGCAACAGCTTGCCGAGCATCGCCAGGCTGCCTTTTTTGAGTTCTCTGGAATTGGTTTCGCTCATAGTTTCAGTGGTTTCACGTAGCCGGTCATTTCAAGATAGCCGCGCCCGGCGGGCCTTCCATCGCGCGTGACTGTGACGGCACCCTCCCAATACACCGCCCCGGTCGATTGCCGCGAGTCGAGTTCCTGGTCGTCCTGCAAAGGGTTCAGTTCCCACGTCATGTCGCCGGTGCGGATCCGCATCGCCACCGGATAGGTTGCATTGGTGCGCGGCGAGCGCCAGTTGCGTTGCGGGATGAACTCCACCTGGTCCGGCGCGAATTGCTTGAGTCTGCCGGACTTGTCGCGCAGCGCCGCATGCGCCCACAGCTTATCACCGCTCTTGCCGCGAATCCGGAATGCCATCAGCGCCGAACCGTCATCCAGATTGATGCCAATCCAATCCCATCCAGCGGCGTCGGGATCAAGCACGCTGGTTGACCACTCATGGTCGAGCCAGGCCGTGCCGCTCACCTTGACGCGCTTGCCATTGCGAACGACTGTACCCGTCACCTGCAAATGCGGCTCGCTGTAGTAATAACTGGCCTGTTCGGGCTTCGGCCCCTTGCGCGAAAATCCGCCATCGCCTTGCGGCAGTGGTGCCTGCGACGGCGTGAGCGAGAGCTCCAGCGTGAAATCACGCGCCTTGATGATCGCGCGATATTGTCCGTCGTCGCCGCGCACGAGCCGCCAGTCATCCAGCTTGACATCCGTATTGCCTTCACGTGCATAGGCAAGATCAAAACCTTGCCGTGCAGATCGTTGATCGTGCAGCAGCCTGCCGACGGCGTGATCGAAAATAGCCGCATGCGCGATGATCAACTGGCGCGGCGCGAAGCGGCTTGGATTGTCCGCATCGTGCTCCGTGGCGGAGCGGAAGAACGTGATCTGGAAGCCGAGCGGCTTCTTGTCAGGTGTTTCCAGCCAGCCGGTGGCGTACCACCATTCGATGCGGAAGTCGGGATGAGCGCCGAAGTCGCGGGGGAAGGTGAGGGGAGAGTCGGGCAGGACTGGAGAGAATTGCGGAGGAGCGGCGAATGCGATTGAGGAAAAAACGATAAGCAGGTACGCAAGCCATCCGATACAGTTTTTTAAACACCATGCCGGTCGTGTCCCCAGCAGTTGTCGTTCATCCGCTGGGACGCTGCCGAACAAACGGGAGCCAAAGCGGATAAAGAAGCGAAACATGTCTGAGCCCGAAGGGCGAGTTCGTTTCGCTTCCCGCTTTGGCTCCCGTTTGTTCGGGGACCCCGAAGGGGCAGCGGCTTGCGGTCGCCTTTCTTTGGTTACTTTCTTTGGCGAAGTGTACAGACTCGGGACATGGGTAACAGATGTGCCGGGACATAGGTAACACATTTAATCGTCTCCTTTTGTCGTGCGCAAGTCGATCTGGCCGAAGCGATGGTGCGCAAAGTACAGATCGAACACGCCGTCCTGCCGAGGATGCGGACGAGCCGCAATCGGATGCGTGTGCAAGGCATTGGAGACCCTGAAGCGGCGCCCCTGCACAACGATCTTGCCGTCCCACCCCACTACCTGTACCAGATCGCCATCGCGGTAATGAATCTCCGGCAATGTCTCCGGATAGACCCGCCGGCTGGGCCGGTAACGCGTCACCGGCGTGGCCAGTCCCAGCGCCTCATGCGGCCGTTCATGGTTGTACACTTGCCGCCAGCCATCGAACGCCTCCTGCGCCTCGTCCAGATCACGGAAGCATTGTCCTCGCAGCACTTCGCGCTTCAGGCTGCGATGGAAGCGTTCGTTCTTGCCATTGGTCTGCGGGTGCGCTGGACGACTATGGCTGATCTGGATGCCCAGCTGGATCAGCCAGATGGTCAGTCTGGTGATGCCGTGCTCATGTCGTGACGGGCTGCCCCAGGGGGAGCCGTTGTCGGCGTTGATGCGGACCGGCATGCCATGGCGGCGAAACACATCCTGCAGTGCTGCCTGTACGTGTTCCCGGTTGGGGCGGGCACAGGCTGCAAGCGTCAGGTTGTAGCGCGAGTGGTCGTCAATGACGGTCAGCGGATGGCAGGTAGCCGAGGCCGTCTCGAAGCAGCCCTTGAAGTCCATTTGCCACAGATCGTTGGGTGCGGCATGCTCGAAACGTGTCCATGGCGTACTGTCTTCACTGGCCTGCGGATCGACCAGATGGTGCCGGTGCAGGATGCGAGTGATGGTGCTGGGTGTCGGGATGCCTTGATGGCCCAGATCGCGCAAGCGCCGCTGCAGCTTGCGTGCACCCCAGGCCGGATGTTCCTTGCGCAGTCCGACCACCAGCTCCTCGACGTCGGCATCCGTGCGCTGCGGGCTGTGCAATGGCCGGCGCGAGCGGTCAGCCATTCCGGCCAATCCCTCTTCGGCCACGCGGGCCAATAGCCTGTAGCCGGTCTTGCGGCTGATGCCGAACTGCGCACATAGCGCACTCATGTTCACTCCCTCCTGACGGGCCAATGAGAGAAATTCCTGACGCAGAGTCATCGTGTCTATCGCTTTCCAGGACATGGGTGGATGATCCTTCCGGCATCTTTGGGATACCGAAAGTGTTACCTATGTCCCGGCACAAGTGTCACCTATGTCTCCGGTCTATACAGCGAAGCAAAGAAAGTAACCGGCTGCCGGGCCACCCCCGGCCTGTCCCCACGAAGCGGCGACATCGTTACGCCGCGAACGCCACTGGATTCCCCCTTGCACGGCGCGTTTGCGCTTGCAAGCGCAAACCGTTCCGCAGGCGGACAGCATGCTGTCCAAATTCCCTGCTGCACCCTGCGCCGCAATGACATCAACTGCCGGAATGACATCAGGACATCCATCACCAATCCTCCCTCACAGCCCTCACCACCTCCCCCGACACCGCATACCTCCCCGCCGCCAGCGCCGTCGCCGCCGCCGAAACAAGCAGCACCACCGCAGCCAACAACAACCCACCCCACGGCAAATGCAACTGCATCGTCCAATGAAACGACTGCGGATTCACGATGAACACCAGGATCAGGCTGATGCCGCCTCCCAGTACAAACCCCACCACAATCCCCAGCAGCGCCAGCAATCCGCCTTCCGCCGCCAGCATCGCCAGAATCTGCTGCCGCGTCACGCCGATATGCCGCAACATGCCGAACTCCTTCGCCCGCGCCAGCGTTTGCGCCGAGAAGGTCGCCGCCACGCCGAACAGGCCGATCACGATCGCCACCAGCTCCAGCAGGTAAGTCACTGCAAAACTCCGATCGAAAATGCGCATGCTGATCGCGCGGATCTCGCTCGGTTCCGCAAACTCCAGCGCTCCGCCGAAGGGCAGTCGCTTCAATGCATCGACGACTTGCGCCGCAGGCACATCCGCTTGCAGCCAGAGCGCCACATCGTTTACATCCTTGTCGGCCGTCAGTAGTTGATAGTCGGCGAGCCGCATCTGGATCGCGCCCGATTGCCGCGCATAGTCGCGCCACACGCCCGCGACGATGAACTCCCGTGGCTGGACGCCGACCGGCAGTATCACCCGTTGGCCGACCGTATACCCGTAGAGGTCGAGCATGGCTTCCGACACCCATATCGGCATCGCGCCTGCGTGGAGGGTCGGCGAGACGGACTCGCCCGCCATCGGCAAGACCTTGCCGGGATCATCCGCATCGATCCGTCGCGCAATGAGTGCGACATTGGGGCGGGCGGGATCGAGCGCCAGTTGCATGTGGCGCTGGAATTCGCCGCGCGCCACGCCGGGTATCGCCACGATGGCTTGCTGCTCCGCAGGATTCAAGCCGCCGGTGTTGCCGCCTGCCGCCGAACGCACGTAGAGATCGGCCGACAGCAGATGCGTCAGCCAGTCGTTCACCGAGACGCGAAAGCTCGACACCATGATCGCCATCGCCACCATCAGGCTGAAGCTCGTCAGCACGCCGCCCAGCGCGATGGAAGCCTGATTCGGCGCATTCGCCAGCCGCGCCAGCGTGAGGCGGACCACGGCATTTGCCGAATGGCGTTCTGCAAGCGCCGACAAGGCCGAGAACACCAGCGCGGCCAGCGGCGGCATCAATGCAATGGCACCGATCAGCAGCAGGGCGATGGCGACATAGCCGAATATCGGCAAGCCCATGACAGGAGGAAACTGTGTGCACAAGGCCCCGAGCACGAGACTGGCGATGGCCGGCCACGGCGTTGCCAGTCGCGCCAGCGCCACGTCCTCGCTGCCGGATTTGAGCGCCTGTGCGGGCCTGGCACGCGCCGCTTCGAGTGCCGGACTGGCACAGCCGAGCAAGGCGACTGTGGTGCCGAGCAGGAAAAATAGTGCGGCGGCGCTCAATGAGAAATGCGCCGTCGGCTTCACACCGGGAAAGTAGCCGCCGCCGAGGTCGCCGCCGAAGAGATGGAGCGCCGCTGCCGCCATTGCGTAACCAATGGCAAGACCGAGCAGCGAGCCGATGACGCCCAGCACCGCGCCTTCCAGCAGAATCTGCGTCAGCAACTGCCGGCGCGTCAGCCCGACCACGCGCAACAGCGCAAGCTCGCTGCGCCGCCGCAGCACGGACAAGGCCTGCGTGGAGAACACCAGAAATGCGCCGGTAAACAGGGCGATCATGGCCAGCATGTTCAGGTTGACGCGATAGGCGCGCGACATGTTCGAGGCCCTTGCTTCCTGATCCGCGGTTTCGGTAACAAGAAAGGATGCGCCCAGATCCTGCGACAAGGATGCCTTGAATGCCGGCCGGTCCACACCTTCCGTCAGCTTCAGATCGACGCGCGAAATCTGCCCGATCCTGTTGAATCGCCATTGCGCGGCGGCGATATCCATCACGCCGATGCGCTGGCCCGGATGCGCCCGTACCAGGCCGCCGGCGACGCGCATCGCGAATACCTGCGTGCCGCTGCGAAGCTCCAGTGTGTCGCCCGCTTTCACCCGCAGCCATTCCATCGCCGCCGGAGAAAGAAAAACCGCATCGTCCGCCAATGTGTCGAACGGCTTGTCTGCTGCCGCCTGCCCCACCAGATCGGGCGCAATCGCGGCGGAACGGAACACGTCGATGCCGATGATTTTCAATGCGCTGGTTTCGCCGGGCGCGACGGCATCGAGTTCCAGCACTGGACTGGCGACCGCGATGCCGTCGCGCTGTGCAAGCTGCGGATAGAGCGCCTCGTCGAAGAACGGCTGTACAGCGCGCACCTGCAGGTCGGATTGCCCGGACAGGCTTTTGACGGCGGCGGAAAATTCGTTGAAGGCCGCGGCGTTGATCAAATGAATCGCGAAGCCCAGCGCCACACCCAATGCAATCGCGCCGATCGCGACCAGCGCCCGCACCGGATGCGTGCGCCACTCGCCGCCGATCAGCCAGCGCCGCAGCTGCCAGCGAGAGGAGGATGAATGCAAGGGCAGGGCGCTCATTTCGGCTGCAGGCCGTCCCGGGTCAGCAGCAGTACGCGATCCGCCGTTTCCGCCGCCGCCGGCGAATGGGTGACGATGATGCCGGACGCGCCATTGTCCTTGAGTTCGCGCCGCAGCAGCATCAACACTTCATGCGCGGTATCGGGATCGAGATTGCCGGTCGGTTCGTCGGCGAGGAGGAGCCGGGGACGATGAACCAGCGCGCGCGCAATGGCGACGCGCTGCAGTTCGCCGCCGGAAAGCTGGCGCGGAAAATCGCTGCCGCGCCCGTCCAGACCGACCGCAATCAGCATGTCTTGCGCGCGTTGCGTCGTATCGCCGTTCAGCAACAACGGTAGCGCGACGTTCTGGATCAGCGTGAGGTGCGGCAACACATGGAAGGCCTGAAAGATGAATCCGAACTTCTCGCGCCGCAAGGTGGTGGTCGCGTCGTCATCGAGCGCCGACAGCGGCGTGCCGTCGATCAGGATGTCGCCCGCATCGGGCGCATCAAGACCGGCAATCAGATTCAGCAGCGTCGATTTGCCGACGCCGGAGTCGCCCATGATCGCCACATACTCGCCTGCATTCAGGGTATACGAGAGATCGGTCAGAACCCGTCTGCCGTTTGCATAGGATTTGGTGAGGCGGCGCAGTTCAAGCATGGATTCGGGCATGGGTCGGTTGCGGGGATGCCACAGGCAGTACAACATTGCCACAACGAATGAATTCCTGCACAACAGAAGCGATGCCGAAATCGGCCATTCGATTGGCTTCCGCTTGTGTCGCATCAAGGGCTCGTGTTTTTTGTTTCTTATGATAGCTGGAAGCATTCCTCACAATCGTGTGTCGTGCGATTCAGCGTTTGCGGATCAACGGCGCACCCAATGGTGCTGAAACGTTGCAAAACGGATTTATTCAACTCTATCGCCAGGACGCCGCCGCCATTCGCAACGAATTGAGCGCAGGACTGCTCGCGGAAATTCCTTTTGCATCCTCCAAATATCTTTACGACGTCCTTGGCTCGAAATTGTTCGAAGCCATCTGCGAACTGCCGGAGTACTACCCCACACGCACCGAAGCGGCGATATTCAGCAGGCATCTGCCCGACATCGCGCGTTCGGTGGAGCCGGGCAGCATACTGATCGATCTCGGTGCGGGAAATTGCGCAAAGGCAGCGCGCATGTTTTCCTTTCTGCACCCGTCAGAATATGTCGCCATCGATATCTCGGTGGATTTCCTGCAGGAGTCGGTCACCTGCCTGCAAAGCCGTTTTCCGCAGATCAAGATGACCGGAGTGGGGATGGATTTCTCCAGCGCGCTGAGCCTGCCGGCAGAAATCGGTCATGACCGACGCCTGTTCTTCTATCCCGGATCGTCCATCGGTAACTACACGCCGGAGCAGGCGACTGTTTTTCTGGCGCGCATTCGTGAGGCCTGCCGCAACGATGGCGGCCTGCTGATCGGCGTCGATCTGGTCAAGGACACACATGTGCTGAATGCGGCCTACGACGATGCGCTCGGTCTGACTGGTGCATTCAACCTGAATCTGCTGGTGCATTTGAACAATCTGCTCGGCGCAAACTTTGACCCGCGAGAATGGCGGCATCGTGCTTTCTTCAACGAGCGGAAAAGCCGAATCGAAATGCATCTCGAAGCCAGGCGAGATATCGATGTGAAGTGGTCACAGGGCCATCGGCATTTCCGCGAAGGGCAGCGCATTCATACGGAGAACAGCTACAAGTACACGCAGGACAGTTTCAGGCAACTGCTGGCGCGCGCAGGCTTTGCCGATGCCCGCACCTGGACCGATGAGCGCGGATGGTTCATGGTCTGTCATGCGAGAGCGGTGTAGTGTGATGCGGAAAAATGAGAAATGACGCTGACAGCCTGATTGCCGAGTACGACGCGGTGCGCCGATATACCGTGGCGCTGTCCGAGCCGTTGTCGGACGAGGATTGCTGCGTGCAATCGATGCCGGACGCCAGTCCCGTCAAATGGCACCTCGCGCATACCACGTGGTTCTTCGAGACCTTCATCCTGGAGCGTTTCGAACCGGGATTCCGGCCCTTTCATCCGATGTTTCGGGTGCTCTTCAATTCCTACTACAACGGCATCGGCGAAAAGCATCCTCGCCCGCAGCGCGGCATGCTGACGCGTCCTTCGCTCGATGAGGTGCGTGCATACCGCAGGAACGTCGATGAACGCGTGGGCCGGCTTCTTCCCCGGCTGATGCGCAGCGAGATGTCCGGCATGCTGCGCGAACTGGTGGAGCTTGGCTTGCAGCATGAGCAGCAGCATCAGGAATTGATCCTCACCGACCTCAAGCATTTGCTGTCGCTCAATCCGCTTGCACCGTCATATGCGCAGAGATTGCTTGAACCGTCCGGCAGGGTGTCGCCCTTGACGTGGCAGCATTTCGACGCTGCGCTCATTGAGATCGGGCATGCGGGCGGTGCCTTTTGCTTCGACAATGAAACGCCGCGACACAGGGAATTCGTCGAAAGGTTTTCGCTCGCATCGCGATTGGTCACCAATGGCGAGTTTCTCGCGTTCGTCGAGGACGGCGGATACGACAAACCGGCGCTCTGGCTGTCGGAAGGATGGGACTGGGTGCGGGCGAATCAGCTGGCGCATCCAATGTATTGGCGGCCCGATGCATCGGGATGGAATGAGTTCACGCTGCATGGATTGCAGCCGCTCGATCCGGAGCGGCCGGCAACGCATATATCGTATTTCGAGGCGGATGCCTATGCTCGCTGGGCGGGTGCACGGCTCCCCACCGAAGCGGAGTGGGAACGCGCTGCCGCGGGCATCGCAATGATCCCGGAAACAAATGCGCCACACCCGTCCGCGGCATCGGCAATGTCCGGCAGCGGATTGACGCAGCTTTTCGGCGCGGTGTGGCAATGGACTTCCAGCAGCTACGCGCCGTATCCGGGCTACATCACGGCAGCCGGCGCGATCGGCGAATACAACGGCAAGTTCATGGTGAACCAGTATGTGTTGCGCGGATCTTCAT
Source organism: Noviherbaspirillum cavernae (assembly GCF_003590875.1). Classification (NCBI taxonomy): domain Bacteria; kingdom Pseudomonadati; phylum Pseudomonadota; class Betaproteobacteria; order Burkholderiales; family Oxalobacteraceae; genus Noviherbaspirillum; species Noviherbaspirillum cavernae. The sequence goes on along the minus strand of NZ_QYUN01000002.1, from coordinate 2,450,126 downwards.
GCGTGACGCCGCCGAAGCATGCGCGCATCACCTATCGCAATTTTTTCCCCGCGAGTGCGCGCTGGCAGTTCACGGGAATACGGTTGGCAAAGTCGTGATGCAACGCGTTCACTGCCGTGTGGGACAGTGAACGCGCATCGCATTGCTATGCCGCCCGAATCTGCACACTCCGTCCCTCCGCCGCAATCTGCCGATTCACCGCGCCCAGTATTGCCTTGAATGAAGCTGTCACGATATTGGCGTCGATGCCGACGCCGAACAGGGTAGGGCCGTTATCCAGCCGCAGTTCGACATAGCAGGCTGCGCGGGAATCGGCACCTGTGCCGATGGCGTGTTCGCTGTAATCCATGACCCGGATATTCATGCCGAGCGCCGTGAACAAGGCAGCGACAAACGCATCGATTGGACCATTGCCGCGTCCATGCACATCCATCGCCTTGCCGGCATGCACGATGCTCGCCTCGACCATCACTTCGCCGGGCTGTCCGTCATCCACCATTCGGTGCGAACGGTAGATGCAGGGGGATTGCGCATCCAGATATTCCCGCTTGAAGATGGCGTAGATATCTTCCGCCGCGACTTCCCTGCCGGTATCGTCCGTCACGCGTTGTACCGCGCGGCTGAACTCGATCTGCAGGCGGCGCGGCAAAGCCAAACCATATTCCTGCTCCAGCAGATACGACATGCCACCCTTGCCAGACTGGCTGTTGACGCGGATCACCGCATCGTAGCTGCGCCCCAAGTCTGCCGGGTCGATCGGAAGATAAGGCACTTCCCATATCGAGTCAGGCTGTTGCTGCGCGAAACCTTTTTTGATCGCATCCTGATGCGAGCCGGAGAATGCAGTGAACACCAGATCGCCCACATACGGATGGCGCGGATGCACCGGCAACTGGTTGCACTCTTCCACGCATTTGCGCACTTCGTCGATATCCGAAAAATCGAGGCCCGGATGCACGCCTTGCGTATACAGGTTCAAGGCGAGCGTGACGAGATCTACATTGCCGGTGCGTTCGCCGTTGCCGAACAGGCAGCCTTCGACGCGATCCGCGCCGGCCATGACCGCCTGTTCCGCCGCCGCGACCGCCGTGCCGCGGTCATTGTGCGGATGCACGCTGAGAATGATGGAATCGCGGCGCGCGAGATGGCGGTGCATCCATTCGATCTGGTCTGCATACACGTTTGGCGTGCTGCACTCGACTGTGGTGGGCAGGTTGATGATCATCTTGCGCTGCGGTGTCGGTTGCCAGACTTCGGATACCGCGTCGCACACTTCCTTGGCGAAATCGAGTTCGGCCATGCTGAAGGTTTCCGGCGAATACTGGAACACCCATTCCGTTTGCGGACGTTCGTCCGTCAGCTGCTTGATCAGCTTCACTCCCGACACGGCGATCTCTTTGACTTCCTTGCGCGACATGCCGAACACGATGCGGCGGAATTGCGGACAGATCGCGTTGTACAGGTGCACGATGGCGCGCCGCGCACCGGTCGCGGAATCCACCGTGCGGCGGATCAGGTCTTCGCGCGATTGCGTCAGCACTTCGATCGTGACGTCACGCGGGATGCGCTCTTCCTCGATCAGCTTGCGCACGAAGTCGTAATCGGTTTGCGAAGCGGACGGAAAGGCGACCTCGATTTCCTTCAGGCCGATCTTCACCAGCATCTCGAAGAAACGCAGCTTGCGTTCCGGGCTCATGGGTTCGATCAGCGACTGATTGCCGTCGCGCAGATCGGTGCTCATCCAGATCGGCGGTCTGGAAATGACATGGTCCGGCCAGGTACGATCGGTGAGCTGAACAGGGGAGAACGGGCGGTACTTCGCCGCCGGATTCGGCAACATCATGGTGCATCCTTTTTGTGAGGGTGTTGAATGGATCAGATGTGGCGGAATGGCTGCCTGACTGCCACTAGCGCGAGGCCAGGCAACCGATCGGTAGCGGTAGCAGAGCAAGCGAACGCGCAAAGATCATCAAGGCGATGGCATCGCCGCTGATGAACGTTACGGGAATCGACTTGAAATGCATGGACCGGAAGCTTTCTGAAATTTTCAACATCCGCACCGGCCGGAATGGCGGAGCAGCGCTCGCAAACAACAAGGAAGGGGGAGTGTCAGCGCGCCAGGCGCAGCAGCGACGCCGCTAGCGGAGCGCTGGCGGGTAGCAGTAGTAGCGAGGAGGAAAATTTTCCGGAGAACATTGTGCGACTGTAAGAGAAGCTGCCACTCCTTGTCAATAATGGACTGGTTGGCAACAGATTCATGTCAAGGCGGGAAGTTGTTCAATCGACAGCACGCTTGCCGAGGCCGATAATGAGCGCGAATACTGACCTCGACATCCATTCCTTTTCATTCCACCTGCTCCTTGATGAATCTTTCATTTCGAACCGCCTCCCGCGATGAGCTGGCTGACGCTTTGCAGGATGCGCGTGACGATACGCTTGCCACCTTCGAGTGTTTTGCGCAGGCCGGCATGGATGCGCCGGTCAATGTGCCGATGTTGCCAACTGTTAATCCGCCGCTATGGGAACTGGGACACATTGCGTGGTTTGCCGAATGGTACGTGCTGCGTGAAGCGCAATCGAGTGCGCCGGTGGCGGCGCAGCGCGCGTCGCTGCTGACCAAGGGCGATGACTGGTTCGACGCCAACACGGTGCCGCACCGTGCCCGCTGGACGCTCGGGCTTCCCGGCGCGGGCGCACTCAAGACCTATTGCCATGAAGTGCTTGATCGTGTGCTCGACAAACTCGACAAGTTAAACCGCTCTGCTGACGACGATGCTGCGTTGTATCCGTACCGACTCGCACTGGCGTACGAAGACCAGCGCGGCGAAGCTCTGGCGCAGATGCTGCAGACCCTAGGTGTGATCCTGCCGCCGCGTCTCGCTGAACGCACGATCCCGGCATGGGCACAAGGAGAGATCCGTTTTCCCGGCGGCACGATAGAGCTCGGCAGTAAACGTGACGCAGGATTCGTATTCGACAACGAGAAATGGGCACATGCATGTTACGTGCCGTCGTTCTCGATGGATTCCACTTTGGTGAACAATGCGCAGTACAGCGATTTCATCGCGGACGGAGGCTATCAGCATCCGCAGTTCTGGTCGGCGGCGGGACGGCAATGGCTGATGCAACAGTGTCGCTCCGCGCCGCGCGATTGGCTGCGTGACGGCAAGCGCTGGCGATGCGAGCGCTTCGGCCGGCATTTCGCGCTGCCGCTCGACGAGCCGGTGCGCCATGTCTCGCTCTACGAGGCGCAGGCGTATTGCATGTGGGCGGGACGGCGTCTGCCGAGCGAAGCGGAATGGGAATTCGCAGCGCTGTCCGGCCATGCCGCGTTACGCTGGGGCGATCTGTGGGAGTGGACGTGCTCACCCTTCGAGCCGTATCCGGGGTTTTCGGCAGACGGTTATCGCGAATATTCCGAACCGCATTTCATGACGCACCAGGTCTTGCGAGGCGCGTCGTTTGCGACACCGTTGCGGATGCGTTCACCGAAATTCCGCAATTTCCATGCGCCGGAACGCAACGACATGTTTGCGGGGTTCCGCACCTGTGCACTGTAACAGCGCCACGAACACTCTACGAATCCGCGGCCCAATAAAAAACGACCGCTCGGCAATGCCGAAGCGGTCGTTCTTCAAGCGCTATGGCGATCAGCGATCGCCGTAGCTGCGGCGCGAATTGTAGCCATCGCCGGAGCCCTTGCCAAAGCCGCCTTCCTTGCGCGGTCCGCCCGGTTTGCTGAAGGTGCGTTGACCCGGCTTGCCGGCGTTGCCCGAATTGCCGCGATTGTCGCCGGGCTTCCAGCCACCCGGTTTGCGGTTCGAACGCGGCGCGGACGCCGTTTTCTTCGGCTCGAAGCCTTCGATCACATCGACCGGGATCGTCTGCTTGGTAAAGCGTTCGATGCGCTTGATGTTGATGTTCTCGCTGTGGTTCACTAGGGAGATCGCCAGACCGTTGCGACCCGCACGGCCGGTACGACCGATCCGGTGCACGTAATCTTCCGGGAACTTCGGCAGATCGTAATTGACCACGTGCGTGATGCCCGGCACGTCGATGCCGCGTGCGGCCACGTCGGTGGCGACCAGCACTTGAACCTGCTTGCGGCGCAATGCGTTCAGCGTGCGGTTACGCGCACCCTGGTGCATGTCGCCATGCAATGCGGCGGCGGCAAAACCGGCGATGTTCAGACGGTCGGCGATCGTGTCGGCATCGCGTTTGGTCGCGGTGAAGACCACGGCCTGGTCGATTGTCGTGTCGCGCAGCAGATGGTCGAGAATGCGATTCTTGTGCGACAGGTCGTCCACGAAATGGACGCGCTGCTGGATGTTTTCATGCTTGGTGGCAGAGCCGGCGATCTGGATGGTGAGCGGATCGCGCGTGATGCGCTTGGCCATGTTGCCCACGACGCCGTCCAGCGTGGCGGAGAACAGCATGGTTTGACGCGTTTCCGGCGTCGCTTCGACGATCTTTTCGATATCGTCGATGAAGCCCATGTCGAGCATGCGGTCGGCTTCGTCCAGCACCAGCATCTGCAGCTGCGAGAAATTGATCTTGCCGGATTCCATGTGATCGATCAGCCGGCCTGGCGTGGCAACCAGAATTTCCGGATTCTTCGCCAGCAATTGCATCTGTTTCGGATACGGCATGCCGCCGAGAATCGACACGGCGCGCACACGGCGCAGATTGATACCGTATTTTTCGGTTGCGGTCGTCACCTGCAAGGCGAGTTCGCGGGTTGGGGTCAAGACCAGCATCTTTGGTTGTGCCGGTTGAAAACGCGGACGCTCGCCGCGCGAACGGGCGGACTGGCGCTCCTGGTTCGCTGTTTTGCCGCCCGCATTTTGTTGTTCCTCTTCGGCAAACGTGTGCAATGCCGGCAGCATGAATGCTGCTGTCTTGCCGGAGCCGGTTTGTGACGAAACCAGCAAGTCGCGTCCCGCCATCGCTGCCGGAACGGCTTGCGCCTGGACAGGGGTCGGCGCGGTATAGCCGGCGTCGGTCAGTGCTTTGAGAATGGACGCGTGTAGGCCTAGTGCTTCAAAAGTCATTGTGTTCCTTCGTAGAATCAACGGCACGCCGCCTTGTTACAGGGCAATGCGCGCACGTAAAAATGCAACGCCAACCAACGAAACTGCTGAGAAAGAATCTGAGAGATTTCGGCACAAAAGCTTTGCGCCGGGACGGTGTTCAAGAATCAACACCAAAGGGCGGGAGGGCTTTATCGTTATTGCTAAGGGTTCGCGATGCTGCGATTGTGCAAGTCATGTTGCAGTGCACAGCGGCGAATTATACCGACTAAATCAAATCACTGCCGAGGTATTTGGCGGCTGGAATGTTGCATTGCCAAATGCGGACAGGTAAAAAATTGCCCGTCCGCATTGGGTCGCAGCGTTTATTCGGTTTCGCCCATGCCGGCGACCACATGCGAGAAGCCGCCATCGACATAGGTGATTTCGCCGGTAATGCCACCCGCCAGATCGGACAGAAGGAAGGCGGACGCATTGCCGACATCTTCGATGGTGACGTTGCGGCGCAGCGGCGCATTTGCCTTCACGAAATTCAGGATCTTGCCGAAATCCTTGATGCCGCTGGCAGCCAGCGTCTTGATCGGGCCGGCTGACACGCCATTGACACGGATGCCTTTCGGGCCGAGTGATTCCGCCAGGTAACGCACGCTGGCTTCCAGCGATGCCTTGGCCAGGCCCATGGTGTTGTAGTTCGGCAGGGCGCGCACCGAGCCGAGATAGGTCAGGGTCAGCAGCGCCGCGTTCGGGCTCAGCATCGGCAATGCGGCCTTCGCCATCGCCGGGAAGCTGTAGGCCGAAATATCGTGCGCGATCTTGAATCCTTCGCGCGACAGGCCGTCAAGAAAATCGCCGGCAATCGCTTCGCGCGGCGCAAAGCCGATCGCATGCACCAGGCCATCCAGACGATCCCAGGATTTGCCGAGATCGGCGAACAGCGCGTTGATCTGTTCATCGCTGCCGACATCGCAATCGAATATCAGATTGCTGTCGAATTCCTTCGCGAAATCGGTGATGCGGTCCTTGAAGCGATCGCCGACGTAGGTGAATGCCAGTTCCGCACCTTCGCGCTTGCATGCCTGTGCGATGCCGTAGGCGATGGAGCGGTTCGACAAGAGGCCGGTGATCAGGATTTTTTTGCCTTGCAGGAATGCCATGAATGACTCCAAATGTGTCCCGCGTGTGTTGGATGCTCGCAGCCGCAAATCGGCCGGGAAGTCGCATGAACAGGCGGGGGAGGGTTGTTGTGCGTTACTCGGGTCTCAAACTGGCCAAGATTGTAGGTGCTTGCCGCGGTCACGGCAACCTTTGCCTTGACGGGAAAAGAGGGGATGCCGGTATCCGGTTCGTTTCGTCGTGACGAGGCGCAAGACCGCGCCGCCAACGCATTGCACCTTGCCGGCCATAAAATCGCGCCGCAGCATGACCCTTTCGGTACAATAACCCAACTCTCGGGACTGAGCGCAACGCAATTACATAACCAGGCGAATGCATAAACTCCTTCTCCCTATCCTGCTCGTCGGAATTCTTTGCCATGGCGGCAGCGCAGTCGCCGCTCACGCATTTTCCCTGTACGACACACCGAAATATCCGGCCGGGTTCAAGCACTTCGATTACGTGAATCCGGATGCGCCCAAGGGCGGCGAGTTGTTCCTCGCCAACCCGGACCGCCGCACCAGCTTCGACAAGTTCAATCCGTTCACGCTGAAGGGGGTGGCTGCGGCGGGCGTCTCAAATCTGATGTTCGAGACCCTGGCTGCCGCTTCTTCGGACGAGGTGGCGACCATGTACGGCCTGCTGGCCGAGGACATGGAACTGGCACCGGACCGGATGTCGATGACCTTCCGCCTCAATCCCAAAGCGAAATTCAACAATGGCGATCCGGTGACGGCCGCCGACGTCAAGCATTCGTTCGATAGCCTCGTCACCAAGGGCGCGCCGCAGTTCAAGACGATCTTTGCCGACGTCAAGCAATGCGTGGTCGTCGACGATCGCACCGTGCGCTTCGATTTCAAATCGCTCAATCACGAACTGCCATTGATCGTGGGTGGTGTGCCGGTGTTCTCGCGCAAGTGGGGCGCAAAAACGTCGTTTGACAACATCCAGCTGGAAGCGCCGATTGCCTCCGGTCCGTATCTGATCGACCGCTTCGATGTCGGCCGTTCGATCAATTACAAGCGCAATCCCGCGTATTGGGGGGACGATGTTCCGTCCCGCAGGGGAATGTTCAATTTCGGACGCATCAACTATCGCTTCTACAAGGACGATGTCGCGCGGCTGGAGGCGTTCAAGGCGGGTGAGTTCGATGTCGTGGTCGAATACAGCGCCAAGAACTGGGCGCGCAGCTACACCGGACCGAAATTCGAAAGCGGCGAGATCGTCAAGCGCACACTGACGCACTCTAATGGCGCGGGCATGCAGGGCTTCGTGATGAATCTGCGCCGCCCGCAATTTGCCGACATTCGCGTGCGCAAGGCGCTCGGCCTCGCACTCGATTTCGAATGGATGAACCGGCAGTTGTTCTACGGCCAGTACACGCGCATCTATTCCTTCTTCAACAACAGCGAACTCGGTGCGACCGGTGTGCCGACCGACGGGGAGCTGAAGTTGCTGGAATCCCTGCGCTCCCAACTGGCCCCTGCAGTCTTCGGACCCGCTCCCGTGCCGCCGCGCACCGATCCGCCAGCCTCGCTGCGTGCCAACCTGCTGCAGGCGAAAACCCTGTTCAAGGAAGCGGGCTGGGAATACAAGGATGGCGCGTTGCGCAACGCGAAGGGCGAGCCGTTCACGTTCGAAATTCTGGACGACCAGTCGGCGCTGTCGCGCATCATCAGCGTCTATATACGCAACCTGCAAAAACTCGGCATCCAGGTCAATCAGCGTACTGCCGATTTCGCCCTGGTGCAGCGGCGGATGGATGAGTTCGATTTCGACATGACGAGCATCCGCTTTCCCGATGTGACGAGTCCTGGCAACGAAATGTTCGACATGTTCGGGTCCAAGGCGGCGGATGAAAAAGGTTCGAGCAATGCCTGGGGCTTGAAGGACCCCGCGGTGGACAAGCTGGTCGGGACGCTGGTCACGGCGACGACGCGCAAGGAGCTGGTCGCTGCCTCGCGGGCATTGGATCGGGTCTTGCTGAATAAATTCATCGTCGTTCCGCACTGGTTCTCGTCTACGCATCGTGTCGCCTACCGCGACCGGTTCGGCATTCCGGAAGTGGCGCCGCTGTATTTTCAGGCCGATCCGTACGTGATTTCGACGTGGTGGCAGAAGAAGCCGCGATGACTATCGGCTTGTCATTCCGAACGAATGTGAGGAGTCTCCGGTGCAAATGAAGATTCCTCGCATTCGTTTGGAATGACAGAGTGGCATTGAACGACAGTCGATGCAGATGCACATAATGAGATGCTGACATGAATATCTGGTCCTATATTGCGAAGCGAATGCTGTTGATGTTGCCGACCCTGTTCGGTGTCGTCGCCATCACGTTTGCCGTGATCCAGTTCGTTCCCGGCGGTCCGGTCGAACAGGCGATGATGGAGTTGAAAGGCCAGATCGGCGGCGGCGAGGCGTCCGGCAGGGGCGCAGCCGACTATCGCGGACGGCAGGGCCTCGACGCCGAGCGAGTCAAGGAAATCCAGGCGCTGTACGGCTTCGACAAGCCGCCGCTGGAACGCTTCTGGCAAATGCTGAAAGGCTTCGCGACCTTCGACCTCGGCAAGAGTTTCTATCACCACAAGGACGTCTGGTCGCTGGTGAAGTCGAAGCTTCCGGTGTCCATCACCATCGGCCTGTGGACTTTCTTCCTCACGTATTTCATCTCGGTCCCGTTGGGTATCGCCAAGGCGATACGGGAAGGCACCCGCTACGATGCGATTACCAGCATCGTGGTGCTGGTCGGCTATTCGATTCCCGGCTTCGTGCTTGGCGTCTTCCTCCTCGTGATGTTCGGCGGCGGCAGTTTCGTGCAGTGGTTTCCGTTGCGCGGCCTGACTTCGGATAACTGGGAGACCTTGTCCTGGTTCGGCAAGGTCACCGATTATCTGTGGCACATCACCTTGCCGGTCACGGCCTCGGTCGCCGGCTCGTTCGCGGTGATGACGATGCTGACCAAGAACACCTTTCTGGAAGAGATTCGCAAGCAGTATGTATTGACCGCGCGCGCCAAGGGCTTGAGCGAGAAGAACGTGCTGTACAAGCATGTCTTCCGCAATGCGCTGATCCCGCTGGTGACGGGTTTCCCGGCGGCGTTCATCGGCGCATTCTTCGCCGGCAGCCTGCTGATCGAGACGCTGTTTTCGCTCGACGGGCTCGGCCTGCTGTCATATGAATCCGTCGTGCGGCGCGACTATCCGGTCGTGATGGGCACGCTGTATCTATTTACGCTGATCGGCCTGGTAGTGAAGCTGCTGGGCGATCTTTGCTACGTGTGGGCCGATCCGCGTGTCCAGTTCGAGAGCCTGAGCCGATGAACAGAGCAACACCGACACCTTCCCTCTCTCCCTGGCGGCGCATATGGCTGCGCTTTCGGAAAAACCGGCGCGGCTACTGGAGTCTCGTCATATTTTCGGTGCTGGTCGTGATCAGTCTGCTGGCAGAAGTCGTGTCGAATGACAAGCCGCTCGTCGCCCGCTACAACGGCCAGCTTGTGTTCCCGATCGTGAAGAATTACTCGGAAACGGTATTCGGTGGCGATTTCGATTCGCCTGCGGATTATCTCGATCCCTTCATCCAGGACCAGTTCAAGAAAGATGGCAACTGGGCCATCTATCCGCTCAACCATTATCGCTACGACACGCTGAATTACTTCGCCAAGTCGCCAAACCCCGCGCCGCCATCGGGCGACAACTGGCTGGGCACGGACGACCGCGGCCGCGACGTGTTCGCGCGGCTGCTGTACGGCTTCCGGGTATCGGTGCTGTTCGGTCTGGCGTTGACGATCACCGGCGTCGTGCTCGGCATGGTCACCGGCGCGATACAGGGTTACTTCGCGGGCAAGACCGACCTGTTTTTTCAGCGCTTCATGGAAATCTGGGGCTCGATGCCGGAGCTTTACCTGCTGATCATCTTTGCATCGATCTTCGAGCCGAGCATCGGCTTGCTGCTGATTCTGCTTTCGCTGTTCGGCTGGATGGGGCTGTCCGATTACGTACGCGCCGATTTTCTGCGCAACCGCAATCTCGAATACGTACAGGCGGCGCGCGCGCTCGGCCTGTCGAACGGCCAGATCATCTGGCGTCATGTGTTGCCGAACAGCATGACACCGGTCGTGACCTTTCTGCCGTTCCGCATGAGCGGGGCGATTCTGGCATTGACCAGCCTCGATTTTCTCGGCCTCGGCGTGCCGCCATCGACGCCGAGCCTGGGCGAATTGCTGGCGCAGGGGAAAAACAACCTCGATGCATGGTGGATCGCGCTTTCGACGTTCATGGTGCTGACCATGACCTTGCTGCTGCTGACCAATATCGGCGACGCATTGCGTAATGCGCTGGATGTCAGGAGGAAGGCATGACGCTGCTCGATATTCAGCATTTGACGGTGCGATTCGGTGCAACGACGGTGGTCGATGATGTGAGTCTGTCGATCGCGCCCGGCGAAAAGTTCGCACTGGTCGGCGAGTCGGGCTCCGGCAAGACGGTGACATCGTTGTCGGTGCTGCGCCTGAATCAGGATGCCGATTACGAAGGACGCATCCTGTTCGAGGGGCAAGACATTCTGCGAAAAACCGAGCCGGCGATGCGCACGGTGCGCGGCAAGGATGTCGCGATGATCTTTCAGGAGCCGATGACGGCACTGAATCCGCTGTTCACCATCGGCAACCAGATTGCCGAGGTGCTGATGCTGCATGAAGGCATCAACGCGAAGCACGCTGCACAGCGCACGGTCGAGTTGCTGGCCAAGACTGATATCCCGGACCCGGCACGGCGCGCACTCTCCTATCCGCACCAATTGTCGGGTGGCCAGCGGCAACGCGCGATGATCGCAATGGCGCTGGCATGCAAGCCGAAACTGCTGATCGCTGACGAGCCGACCACTGCGCTGGACGTCACGATCCAGGTGCAAATCCTGGAACTGCTCAATCAGCTGCAGCGCGAAGAAAACATGGCGGTGCTGATGATCTCCCACGATCTGAATCTGGTGCGACATTTCGCGGACCGGGTTGGCGTGATGGAGAAAGGGCGGCTGGTCGAGACAGCAACGACTGCGCAATTGTTCGCCAATCCGCGCGAGGCATACACACGCAAGCTGCTGGCGAGCCATCCGCAACGCATCGTCGGCGAGGTCGAGGAAAACGTCAAACCGCTGCTCTCGGCGGAACGCGTGCGCTGCACGTTTTCCATCAAGCATGGCTGGTTCAAGAAGACGCCGTTCGTCGCGGTCGATGATGTCGATGTGCAGCTGAAGCCGCACGAGACGCTCGGCATCGTCGGTGAATCGGGCTCGGGAAAATCGACGCTCGGCATGGCCTTGCTGCGCCTGTCATCGGCGCACGTCGATGGACGCATTGCGTTCAAGGGACAGCCGGTCAGCGACATGTCCAGCGATGCATTGCGGCCGTTGCGCGCGAAGATGCAGGTGGTGTTCCAGGACCCGTTTGCGTCGCTGTCGCCGCGCCGCACGATCGAACAGATCGTGGGCGAGGGGCTGGCGCTGCATCAGCCGCAGTTGGGGCGCAATGGATTGCGCGATGCCGTCGCGAATGGCTTGATCGAGGTTGGACTGTCGCCCGACATGATGGCGCGCTATCCGCATGAATTCTCGGGCGGTCAGCGCCAGCGCATTGCCATCGCACGCGCACTGGTATTGAAGCCTGAACTGATTTTGCTGGACGAGCCGACATCCTCGCTGGATGTGTCGGTGCAGCAGCAGGTGCTGATGCTGTTGGCCGAACTGCAACGCAAACACGGCATCGCCTATGTTTTCATCAGCCACGATCTGGCGGTGATCCGGGCGATGGCGCATCGCGTGATGGTGATGAAGGACGGCAAGGTGGTGGAAAGCGGTGCGACGGAAAACGTGTTGTCGAATCCGGTGCAGCCATACACCAGGCGGCTGCTGGCGGCCTCGACGTATTCCGTCAATGACAATGCGGGATGGGTGGAATCCGCTTCGTAAGCGGCATTTTGCCGCGAGCTGATCGTGACTGCATGGAAGCCTTCACATTGATGTAACTGATGTCAAGGGCTGCCGCCGCAGGTCTGTCATTCCGAGCGAAGCGAGGGATCTCCAGCATATGCGGCTGCGTCGACGTTTGCTCTTCCATCTTCCCAGAGGGTGGGTAGATGGCAAACCTGTGCCGTTTTGCTGCCCGGCGACAATGCCGCCCGAGTTCCCTGCGTCAGCTGCGGCGCGGTTTGCCTGTCGTTGGAGCCGCCTTGCGTTGTGTGGCGTTGCGCGGTGCGGCCACTTTGCGTACAGGCGTGCGTGTCGCCTGTTTTGAGGCCGGGCGCGCTGCCGGCTTGTACGGCACCTGAATGTGCAGGCTCTGGCCGTTCGCCACCTTGTCTTGGCGCAGATCGTTCCATGACTTGATTTGCGCGACGCTTACCTTGTGGCGCTGTGCGATCGACGCCAAGCTGTCGCGCTTGCCGACCTTGACGGTGATGCGCCGCGTATCGGGCACATCCGGCTCGATCGCCATGATGGCGTTTTCGGCCAGATCTGACGAGATATCCTTTTCAATCGCAGCCTCGGTCTTCGGCACCAGCACCGTCGAGCCGGCCTTCAGACGCATCCTGGGCGGAATGTTGTTGACCTCGCGGATGACTTCCGGCGTGGTGCCGAACTTCGATGCAATCGTCTCGATCCGTTCGCGTGCGTTGGTGACCGTGTGTGCGCTCCATGACGACAGGGCGCGCCCCCATTTCGAGAGGTTGGTCTTGAACTTCTCGGCGTTGGACTGGGGCAGCAGGATTCGCGTATCCGCGCTGCCGACGATGACGGGGCGGTTGTATTGCGGATTGAGCGCCTTGAATTCGTCGATCGACAATTCGGCCAGCTGGGCGGCGACCTTGAGGTCGATATCGCGCGTCTTGCCGATGGTGACGAAGTACGGCTGGTTGTCGACCTTGGGCAGCACGATGCTGTATTGCGCCGGCGCGGCGATGATGTTCTTGACTGCCTGCAGCTTGGGCACGTAGTTGCGTGTTTCCAGCGGCATGTTCGGCGACAGGCCGTTGAAATCCGTCGGCAAGCCGGCGGCGCGGTTCTTGTTGATCGCGCGCTGCACCGAACCTTCGCCCCAGTTATAGGCGGCCAGTGCGAGCTGCCAGTCGCCGAACATGCCGTACAGCTTTTGCAGGTAGGTCAGCGCCGCATCGGTCGAGGCCAGCACGTCGCGGCGCTCGTCCTTGAACATGTTCTGCTTCAGGTTGTAATCGCGGCCGGTTGACGGGATGAACTGCCACATGCCGGCGGCATGGGCGCTGGAATAGGCTTGCGGATTGAATGCCGATTCGATGAAAGGCAGCAGAGCCAGTTCGGTCGGCATATTGCGCTTTTCCAGTTCCTGCACGACGTGGAACAGATAGCGCGAAGCGCGGGTCGTGGTGCGCTGGATGTAGTCCGGGCGCGAGCTGTACCACTGGGTCTGGTTGGCGACCAATGGATTGTCCAGGTCCGGAATGCCGAAGCCCTTGCGAATGCGTCCCCAGACATCAATCTCTTCCATCCCCAGCACTTGCGCGAGCGGATCGTTCGGATCGTAAGGCCCTTCCATCGCAGAGATCTGCGACCAATTGTAGAGCGGGAGAGAGAGATCGGCGGCGTGGGAGGTGAGGGAGGTGCAGAGAAGCAGGGCTGCAAATGGGATTATTCTTGTTTTCGGCAGGGGCATAGGTCCTCACTAATTTAGAGTGACTGACCTATTGTCAGCCGGCAATCGAGGGAGTTTACGTAATGGTTTTTCCTTGCGTCAAGCCTTATTGCAAAACGCTTCCAAACTAACATGACAAAAACATAATCAGTTTGCGGTTTTTCAACGGTAGGAATTTTTCCACTGTCGTAGAGCTGCGAATGCCGGAATTGGTTCCGTAGAGGAAATCAATTGCTCTTTCGTCAATCTGTCGAGGATGTCTTTCTCGCGGTATCTGAGGAAGGGGTTGGTCGCCTTTTCCAGGCCGATGGTGGAGGGTACGGTCGGTTGGCCCTGCTCACGCCTGGCTTGCTCGATGCGAATGCGTTCCTGCAGGGCGGTGTTGCCCGGTTCGACTTCATGTGCGAATCGCAGGTTGGACAAGGTGTATTCGTGTGCGCAATACACCCTGGTTGCGTCCGGCAGGCTTGAAAGTTTTGCCAACGAGTCAACCATCTGTTCCGGCGTGCCTTCGAACAGGCGTCCGCAACCGCCCGCGAACAGCGTATCGCCACAGAACAGCCAGCTTTGATCTTGCGCAACGTAGGCAATGTGACCGCGCGTATGGCCCGGCACGTCGAGCACCGATAGATGCAGGCCGAGTTCGGGTATTGTCACTGTGTCACCCTCGCCGAGTGGATGCGTCACGCCGGGGATCGCTTCCTTGCGCGGCCCGAAGACCGGGACCTTGAATCGTCTCAACAAATCAGGCACGCCGCCTGCATGGTCAGCATGATGATGTGTCAGTAGAATAGCTACTAGGGAGAGCTTGTGCGCCTCGAGTGCGGCAAGAATCGGCGCCGCATCGCCAGGATCAACGACCGCAGCGTGCGTGCGATCGTGAATCAGCCACAAGTAATTGTCTGCAAACGCCGGAACAGTCAGAACGTCCAACATAACGATGCATAACCTTTCAGCCGAAAAAGCCATTATATCGCTCGGTGCATGGCTGGAAACGCCAGCCGGAAGCTATGTGCGGGCATGGCAGCAAGCGCGGCTGGACATGCTGACGGCGGATATTTTCGGCTTCAATGCGATGCAGATCGGCTTGCCCCAGATTAACGCCCTGAGTGCCAATCGGATGCCCAACAAATGGCTCACCGACACGCATCTTCCCGCTGCTGCGGAAGACGGCAATACGGTGCCGATCGTGGTGGTGCATGATTTTGCCGAGTTGCCGTTTGCGTCACAAAGTCTCGACCTGCTGGTCTTGCCGCATGTGCTGGAATTCACCGAAGAGCCCCACCAGGTGTTGCGTGAAGTGGAGCGGGTGCTGATTCCCGAAGGGCAGGTTATTGTCTGCGGCTTCAATCCGGCCAGTCTGTGGGGCTTGCGTCAGGCAGCGGGTCGTCTGACCGGCGCGCATTTTCTGCCGCAGAACGGGGAGTTCATCAGCCTGCCGCGCCTGAAGGACTGGCTGAAGCTCCTCAACATGGAAGTCAATCGCGGCCACTACGGCTGTTATGCGCCGCCTTTCATCACCACCAAGTGGCTGGACCGTTTTTCATTCATGGAAAAAGCGGGCGACCGCTGGTGGCCTTATCTCGGCGCCATCTACATGGTGCAGGCGATCAAGCGCGTCAGGGGCATGCGTCTGATCGGTCCCGCATGGAAAACGCGGCCGGCCAACGCCCCCAAGGCGGTCCCCGCCACTAACCGCATACACAAGAATACAGATCAATGATGGAAAAAATCGAGATTTACACCGACGGCGCCTGCAAGGGAAATCCGGGCCCCGGCGGTTGGGGAGCGTTGCTGGTGGCCGGAGAACACCGCAAGGAACTCTTCGGCGGCGAGCTGAATACCACCAACAACCGCATGGAACTGAAGGCGGTCATCGAAGCGCTCTCCTTGCTCAAGCGTCCATGCGAGGTGATCGTCCATACGGACAGCCAGTACGTCCAGAAGGGCATCAGCGAATGGATCCACGGCTGGAAGGCGCGCGGCTGGAAAACCGCGGCGAAGGCGCCGGTCAAGAACGTCGATCTGTGGCAGGCGCTCGATGCCGCGCAAGCGGACCATGCGATCCAGTGGCGCTGGGTCAAGGGCCACGCCGGACATGCGGGCAACGAGCGCGCCGACGCGCTTGCCAACCTGGGCGTTGCCTCCGTGTCCTGAAACAGGCCTTGTGCTACATTCAATGACTCTCATGCACGCATCCTTGTCCCAACTCTTCCAATAACAAGCAAACACATGAACGCACGGAGACTGGTTTATTCCGGCATCGCCGCACTCGGCATTGCAGCCCTCGGCACTTACGCCTTTTACGCGCAACGCGGAACCTCGGGACCCAACGAGAAAACCGCCGGAGCGGTCCCGCCGGCACCGGCAGGTATCGCGAATGCCGCGCCCAGGAGCGCCAGCGGCAACGGCCCGATTGCGGTTGATGTGGCCATTGTGTCGGCGGCGCGCCTGCTCGACGACATCAACGCGACCGGCACGATCCGCTCGAACGAGGCGGTCGTGATCCGGCCGGAGGTCGCGGGCCGCATCACCAGACTCAATTTCGCCGATGGCCAGAGCGTGAGGAAAGGACAAGTGCTGGTTGCCTTCGATTCTGCGGTCAATCAGGCGGAAGTGCAGCAGGCGAAGGCCGAACTCGACATTGCACGCGCCAACTTTGAGCGCAACGACGATCTCGCGAAGCAGAAATTCATCTCCATCCGCGCCCGCGACGAGTCGGCATCGAACGTGCAGGTTCTCGAGGCGAAGCTGGCGCTGGCGCAGGCGAAGCTGTCCAAGCTGGAAATCAAGGCGCCGTTTGCCGGCGTGGTCGGCATCCGCAGCGTCAGCGTGGGCGACTACGTGAAGGACGGCGCGGATCTCGTCAACCTCGAAGACATCTCCAGCGTGAAAGTCGACTTTCGCGTGCCGGAAAAATTCGTTGACATCGTGCGGCCCGGCCAGGATATCGAGGTCGTGGTCGACGCGCTGCCGAACAAGCCTTTTGCTGCCAAGGTCGACGCGATCGATCCGCAGGTCGACAGTTCAGGCCGTTCTGCCTTGTTGCGCGGCCGCATCTCCAATCCCGAAGGCAGGCTGAAGCCAGGCATGTTCGCGCGTGTCAAGTTGATCCTTGGCCAGCGCGAGAATGCGCTGGTCGTGCCGGAGGAGGCGATCGTGCCGCAGGGCGGCAAGGCGACCGTCTGGAAAGTCGTGGACGGCAAGGCTGCGCGTGTCGAAGTCAAGATCGGCATGCGCCGCGATGCGAAGGTCGAGATCACGGAAGGATTGCGACTCGGCGAGACAGTCGTGACTGCCGGCCAGATGAGACTGTCGAGCAACGGCGTACCGGTCAGAATCGCGGACGGCGGCGAACGAAACGGCAAACCGAGCGATGCCGCCAAGGCCAACGACAGCGGCGCGGCCGTTGCGCCGGCGATGCGCGTCGCGAAGAACTAACGGGGCGCGTCATGGTTTTATCCGATATCTGCATTCGTCGTCCCGTGTTTGCGACGGTGATGTCGCTCATCATCGTGCTTGTCGGGCTGGTTTCCTACAAGCAGCTCTCCGTGCGCGAGTATCCGAAGATCGACGAGCCGGTGGTGACCGTCGATACCAAGTATCCGGGCGCGAGTTCGGAGGTGGTTGAATCGCAGATCACCAAGCCGCTGGAGGATTCCATCGCCGGCATCGACGGCATCGATGTCCTGACTTCGATTTCGCGCGCGGAACAAAGCCAGATCACGGTGCGCTTCCGCCTTGAAAAGAACCCCGATTCCGGTGCCAACGACGTGCGCGACCGCGTCTCGCGCGTGCGCTCGAAACTGCCGCAGACGATTGAGGAACCCGTCATCGCCAAGGTTGAGGCCGATGCCAGTCCGATCATCTGGCTGGCCTTTTCCAGCACCACGATGTCGTCACTGGACTTGACCGATGTCGCCAACCGCATCGTCAAGCCGCGTATGCAGCTGTTGCCGGGTGCGGCCGATGTGCGCATCAACGGCGACCGCAAATATTCCATGCGCATCTGGCTCGACCGCAACAAGCTCGCCGCCCAGCGCCTGACCCCGCCGGATGTCGAAGATGCACTGCGCCGGCAGAATGTTGAAGTGCCCGCCGGCCGGATCGAATCGATGCAGCGCGAATTCTCGGTCGTCTCGCAAACTGACCTGACGACGCCGGAAGAATTCGAAAACATCATCGTTCGCAACGTCAACGGCTATGCGGTGCGTCTGAAGGACGTGGCGCGGGTCGAAATCGGACCGGCGGCAGAACGTTCATCGGTGCGCTTCAATGGCGGCAACGCAGTGGCGCTCGGCGTGATCCGGCAGGCCACCGCGAATCCGCTGGAACTGGCCGCCTATGTGAAGGCCGAACTGCCGAAACTGAACGAGGAGCTGAAACCGCAAGGCATCGAAGTCGGCATCTCGTATGACTCGACCGTGTTCATCGACCGCTCCATCAAATCGGTGTACCACACCATCGGTGAAGCGGTGGTGCTGGTGGGGCTGGTCATTTTCGTGTTCTTGCGTTCATTCCGTGCATCGATCATTCCGCTGGTCACGATCCCGGTGTCCCTGATCGGCGCGTTCGCGCTGATGTCGCTGGCCGGCTTTTCAATCAATACGCTGACGCTGCTTGCACTGGTGCTTGCCATCGGCCTGGTGGTGGACGATGCCATCGTCGTCCTCGAAAACATCTACCGGCATATCGAAGAAGGGATGAAGCCGTTTGATGCCGCCCTGAAAGGCGCAAAGGAAATCGGCTTCGCGGTGATCGCGATGACCATGACGCTGGCCGCGGTATATGCGCCGGTCGCGTTTACGCCGGGGCGTACCGGAAGATTGTTCATCGAATTCGCATTGACGCTGGCAGGTGCGGTGATCGTGTCCGGTTTCGTCGCGCTGACGCTGTCGCCCATGATGTGTTCCGTCCTCCTCAAGCATCAGGAAAAGCACGGCCCGGTCTATCGCATCGTCGAAAATGGCTTGAACGCCATCACCGCTGCGTATCGGCGCATGCTGGTAACGTCGTTGTCGGCGCGCTGGCTGGTCGTGCTGGTGTACGTGATTGTTATTGGCGGGCTGGTCTGGCTGGGCACGAGCATGAAGAAAGAGCTGGCTCCGATCGAGGACCGCGGCGTCATCTTCACTTCACTTTCCGGCCCGGACGGCGCCTCGCTGGACTATACGCAGAAGTATGCGCTGCGCCTCGAAGACATCGCCAGGGAAACGAAGGAAATCGACCGTATCTTCATCGTGTCCGGCTCGCCCACGGTGGAGCGCGGGATCGCATTTTTTCGCACTGTCGATTGGGAAGATCGCAATCGATCAACGCTGCAGATGGTCAAGGAAATGCAGCCGAAAATGGCGGGCATCCCCGGCTTGCTGGCCTTCCCGAATGCGCCGCCTTCGCTCGGACAGTCGGCGCGAGAACGTCCGGTCAATCTCGTGGTGATGAGCAGTGCGCCATATCAGGAAATGCAGGATGTGGTGCAGCAGATCGTCGCCGAGGCGAGCAAGAACCCCGGTCTGGCCAATATCGACACCGATCTGCGCCTGAACAAGCCGCAAGTCAATGTCACGGTCGACCGCGACAAGGCGGCGGATGCCGGCGTGCAGATCGAAACCGTCGGCCGGATTCTGGAAACCATGCTTGGCGGGCGCAATGTCACGCGCTTCAAGAAAGACGGCGAGCAGTACGATGTGGTGGTCCAGATCGGCAAGGGCGAGCGGAATTCGCCGGAAGACATCAACAACATTTTCGTGCGCAGCAAGAACGACCAGATGATTGCGCTGGCGAGTCTGTTGAAGGTGCAGGAAACGGTTGCGCCGCGCGAACTGAATCACTTTGGCCAGCGCCGGGCCGTGGTCATTTCCGCCAACCTCGCCAATGGCTACACCCAAGGCGAAGCGCTGGACTTCATGGAAGCGACTGCGCAGAAACACATCAAGCCCGGCTACGCCACGGATTTGTCGGGCTCGTCGCGCGAATACAAGACCTCCAGCGGCAGCCTGATGCTGACCTTCGTACTCGCGCTGGCATTCATCTATCTCGTACTGGCTGCACAGTTTGAAAGCTTCATCGACCCGTTCATCATCATGCTGACCGTGCCGTTGTCGATGGCCGGAGCGCTGGGCGCATTGCAGTTGAGCGGCGGCACGCTCAACGTGTACAGCCAGATCGGCCTGATCACGCTGGTCGGACTGATCACCAAGCACGGCATCCTGATCGTGGAATTCACGAACCAGTTGCGCGAGCAAGGAAAATCCATGCACGAAGCCATTGTGGAGGCGGCGGAATTGCGCTTGCGTCCGATCCTGATGACGACCGGCGCGATGGTGTTGGGTGCCATGCCGCTCGCGCTAGCGACCGGCGCCGGTGCGGAATCGCGCATCCAGATCGGCTGGGTCATCGTCGGCGGCATGAGCTTCGGCACGCTGCTGACCCTGTTCGTGGTGCCGACCGTCTATACCTTCCTGTCGCGTCAGAAAGCGCACATGCCGGCCGTCATGGCCGACGCGCAGCCGGTCGCGTCCCCCGTAACTGCTCATTGAATCATGCGACAAATCGTTCTCGATACCGAAACCACAGGTCTCAATCCGCGCTCCGGCGACCGCATCATCGAAGTTGGCTGCGTCGAAATCATCAACCGCCGCCTGACCGGCAACAACTTTCACACCTATATCAATCCGGAACGAGACTCGGAAGAGGGTGCGCTTGCCGTGCACGGATTGACGACCGAATTCCTCAGCGACAAACCGAAATTCGCCGAGATCGCCAATGAACTGCGCGATTACGTCAGCGGCGCGGAAATCATCATTCACAATGCGCCATTCGACCTCGCCTTTCTGGATGCGGAATTCAAGCGCTTGAGTTTTCCCCGCTTCGCCGATCACGTAGGCGAGATCACCGACACGCTGGTGCAAGCGAAGGAAATGCATCCGGGCAAGCGCAATTCGCTCGACGCATTGTGCGACCGCTACGGCATCTCGAATGCGCACCGCGCGCTCCACGGCGCGTTGCTCGATGCCGAATTGCTGGCCGAGGTTTATCTTGCGATGACGCGAGGCCAGAACAGCCTGACGATCGATCTTGCCGTGGCCGAAACCGCTACCGTCAGCGACATGGTGCTGGAAAACGCTCCCATGGCGGACATCATTGTCATGCAGGCATCCGAAGACGAGTGCGCCGAACACGAAGCGCTCCTCGACCGCCTGGACAAGGAAGTGAAAGGCGCCAGCATTTGGCGCGCCACTCCCGGAAATTGATCTGGCCCATCTTTTGTGAGATAATTCGGGTCGCTTTGGACGGTTAGCTCAGGGGTAGAGCACTGCCTTCACACGGCAGGGGTCACTGGTTCGATCCCAGTACCGTCCACCATCAAATCAAGCACTTAGAGCCTATCCCAGTAGGCCTATGCTTCGCCAGGTGATAATGCCGCAGGCGAGATGAAGGAACGCGAGATGGTTCTTCGCCTTCTTGGCCCAACGAATCAGCAAGCCACGAAACCGGTTCAGCCAGCTATGCGTACGCTCCACCACCCAGCGGCGGGCTCTCGTTCCCGTCTGCCGCTGCTGCGCTTCCTCCCCGCGTGACCGGATGTGCGCCCGGTAGCCCAATTCAAGCGCCAACTGCTGGATCTGCGGATAGTCATAGCCCTTGTCCAGGCACAGTCCTTGTGGCCACACCGCAAGCAATGACGGTCGCCCCACTTCCAGCGACTCCAGTGTCGGTCGCGCCAGCTTCATGTCATGGCGGTTCGCACCATCAATGACGATGGCCAGGGGAATGCCGTGTGCGTCCGTCAGCAGGCTGCGCTTGACGCCGCCTTTGCCGCGATCCGTTGGATTGGGGCCGATTTTTTTCCCCACCCAGAGGAGCCTTGGTCATCGCGCCGTCGAGTGACAGCCAGGACCAGTCGATTTCCCGCAACGCCGCTGCCGACAACAGCCCATGCATCCAGAACTCCTCGAACACGCCGGCATCAACCCATTCCTGAAAGCGCCGATGCGCCGAACTGCTGGAACAAATGCCGGTACCGTTCAATGCATTCCACTGGCAACCGGTACGCAACACGAACAAGATCGCATCCATGGCTGCCCGGTCGCAGACACGCGGGTTATGGCAGCCCAGCGGATGTGGCTTGCGTGGCGGTAAAAGCGGCTCCATTTGCGCCCAGAGTCTGTCTGGCAAACGCCAGCCGTCGTCCTGCTTGACCATGCCCATGTCGAACCTCCTTCGCCAACATGCGCTTGGACCACCATTTACCTCGCAATTTCCCTTGCCGACGGCCTACCGGGATAGGCTCTTAGTATATTTCGATATGTCTTGGGATACCACGAAATACCCAAAATTTAGGGTGTTTTTTGGGTTGATTTGGGCTGCTAGAAGTTACTAAATCCATTAGCTGTTGGTATATTCAACGGCAAGTCTGCTGCACCCAATGAAGATCACCGCATGGTAATTGAACACGGCATGTGTAAGGGGGGCGGGTCCCATGGGCATATATGCAATGCCGAAGGTGCAATCATGGCGGCTCCCTATTCTGAGGATTTGCGGCGGAAAATCGTGCAGGCGTGCGAACGAGGAACACAATCGCAACGCGAAGTGGCCGGGTTTTTCAATGTCAGCCTGTCCTTTGTCGAAGCGCTGTTGAGCCACTATCGCCGCAGTGGCGGCGAGCTGGTTCGACAGCGGCATAAATCCGGACGACGCGTACTGCTTGATGAGGCTTGCCGAGAGCAATTGCGGCAGTGGCTGCTGGAACAGTCCGATCTGACTTTGAAAGAGTTGATCGGACGATTGCAGGCCGGTACCGGCATTGCCGTCAGTGAACCCACCATGTGCCGGGTTCTGCATCGGATGGGCCTGCGCCGAAAAAAAGACCGTACATGCCACAGAACGGGACATGGCGCGCGTACGTCTGGCACGTCGTCGCTACCGCAAGCAGATCGCATCCTGTCCTGTCAAAAGGCTGAAATTCATCGACGAGTCCGGCCTGAACATTGCCATGACGCGTCGTTATGGACGGGCGATGCACGGCCAGCGGGTGCATGACGCGGTACCGGGAAACTTCGGGCGCAATGTCAGCATTCCCGGTTCGCTTTCCTGCCATGGCATGGAGGCCGTCATGACGGTCGAAGGCGCGGTCGATGCGGCGGTATTCCGGGCTTGTGTTGCCCATGCTCTGGTGCCGACGCTGCGCTCAGGTGACGTGGTGGTGATGGATAACCTGAGCGTCCACAAGGTCCCGGACATTGAAGCCATGATTGCTGGCGCCGGCGCGCAACTGATTTACCTGCCGCCGTACTCTCCCGACTGGTCACCGATCGAGCCTTGCTGGTCCAAAATCAAAACCCGCTTGCGCGGCATGAAGGCCCGGACACGTGAGGCGCTTGATCAGGCGCTCACCAAAGTGATCGGCAGAATCAGCAACAGCGATGCCAGCGGCTGGTTCGCCCACTGCGGTTATTCCATTCATTGATTTGAAAATCGCTCTAGGTCAGCCTCGCTCGCGTAGCCTTGAGGAACAATGCGTTCTGATACCACAATTACGTCGCGCCCAGCGCAGAATTTTTGAGTGAGCCGTCGCCCGTCAGACTCGGTCATGCTGACAAACGCTAATTTGCCGTAGCACGCTTTCTTGATCTCTTCGGGTAAGCAATCCATCGCATACTGCCCCCAGTAATTACCACTCTGCCCGCAATCCCACCCTTCAATAGACCCGAAAATGCTCATATTCATCCCCCGATGGACTACTCGAGAATCTTACTGCTAATGAATGAGTGTTGGAGGCTCGAGCGTCCAAAGGGCATTCATGTCGATGCCGTCGAGCCCGGGAACATTCCTGTGAATCAAGGAAGCGTCACAACGACAGCTGCGACCCGCTACGCCCACATACAAACGCCCTGGAAATAGGGCAGAGGTGTTGAAGCGCTGCAGCACGCGTGCTCCGAGAAATGCGCCGCGAAGCGCGTTCAATGTTCAGAACGCATTTCCGACGACCTCAGTAACGGTATTTCGACCACCTCATCCGCGACTGTCGGTACGATCTTTCGTATGCTCAGGACTGGCGCTTCATTATCCAAACGTTCTGCGCAAACGGCGAGCAAGTGCTCTTGGGTCGGCCGGAATTGCCAGAAGCTCCAGCGATTACCATCGTCACCCAATTTCTGATCGATGGTAATCTGCACAGTGCACTCACGCGGATAGTGGAAGCTGAACCGGTCTAGAGGAAGCGACAGCCCCATGCCGCGCGCCTTGATATAGGATTCCTTGAACGTCCAGTATTCGAAAAAGCGATCCTGACGCTGTTCGGCTGGGACGGTGGCCAGATCGGCGATTTCTACCGGCGAAAAGTGCCGCTCTGCGAGGTCAATTGAAGCTTGGCGTGTCTGGAGATTTTCGACATCGATCCCCAAGGCGCAACGCCGTGAAACTGCCAGTGCGATCAGGCCACGGGCATGCGAAATATTGAAGCACAAGTCCGTTGCATCAATGTCACAATTCGCGACCTCGGGGCGGCCGTAGGTATTTGCCGAGAATATCCAGTTCACAGGAGAGATTGGCGCATAGCGTGACAGTACCGTCCGCACCATTGCCCGCGTCACGAGGTAGCACAGGCGGTCATCAGCAAAACAAAAGTGTTTCTCCCGCTCGCGCTCGGCATCGCTAAGCAGCTCTCGCAGATTCGAGAGCAATCGCGTGTCAACAATGTCTTGGTAATAGGTCAACCATATGTCAATACCGCGCCTACAGGCGGCAGGGTGAGCGTGGTCTAACATTTCAGTCTTTGTCGATGCAGAACAACACCTTGAAGCGATCAGATCCTATGGATGGCCGAATGCGTCTTGCATGCACTTTCCCTCAAGATGTACGGCTGTGTGACCGCACAACTCGATAGGGCATCGCTCCACGGGCTGAGTCTGTTCAAGCCTCGGATTCCAGATCGTCGTCACGACCGCATATTTTCGACCTGGGCATGACCGCCGGTCCATACGGGAGGAATACACAAAGGAGGTGTTCAGTTGAAGAAACTGTCCTCGGGCAAGCCGCACCGTGTGACGAAATCGCGCCGAGCCGATTCGACGACCACCGGCGCGCCGCAGGTATACACGTGGAAATCGCGCAAATCGGGAAAATCGACGATCACGGCGTGGTGAACGAAGCCCGTGCGTCCGGTCCAAGCATCGCCGGCCTTCGCCTCGCTCAACACCGGCACATAGGCCAATGCTGGCATCGCCTCCGCTTGCCGCGTCACCCAATCGTGCAGGTAGAAATCGTCCTTGATGCGCCCGCCCCAATACAGATGCACGGGTCGCCGATTGCGTGCCGCGACCAGGTCCTCGATCATGGCCTTGAACGGACTGAAGCCGGTTCCGGAAGCGAGGAAAATCACGGGGACATGACGATCCTGCGGCCGGTCGCGGAAATGGAATTCGCCGAACGGACCTTCGATCGCCAGCTCTCCGCCGCGTTGCCGCGTATCGAGCACCTCGCGGATGAAGCCCCCGCCCGGCGGCTGCCTGACATGCAACTCGACCGTACCCTCGCGATCCGGACGGTTGACGATGGAAAAACTGCGCTTCGATCCGTCGGGTAGCACCAGGTCGAGGTACTGCCCGGAACGATGCAGGAAGCCTTCGTCGGCCAATGCCAGCTTGATGCCCAGGATATCCGCGGACAACGCTTCCACGCTGGAGATCCGGCAAGCCACCTTGTCGACGACATGCATGGCTTCAGTCGGCACGTTCATCCAGCACCGGATAGGTCACCACGGGATGGCCGCCCGCTGCATCCTGCAAGAGGGGCAGGATGCTCTGCAGCTTGGACGTCGAAATGGCATGCGTCGTCGCGATCAGGTCAGTCATGCCTTCCCGGCTTTCGTCCTGCAGCAGCGTGCTGACAGATACGTCGGCCTTCGCGAAAATCGCGCTGACTTCCGCGAGGACGCCCACCTTGTCCTCGACCTTGAGGCGCAAATAGAATTGGCTGCTGCACTCGTCGGACGACAGGTATTCCTTTCCTGCCATAGCGCTTTTCTTGAAGCCCATGTTGGGCGCGCCAACATACTTGCCGTCCCGAGTGCTCTGGGCAAGATCGATCAGGTCGGCGAGAATGGCGCTGGCGGTTTGCACGCCGCCCGCGCCCGAACCGTAGAAGAATGCCGGACCGAACAGATCGCCGGCCAGCGAAATGCCGTTCATCGAACCTCGCACGTGGGCCAGCATGGAATGGTTCGGCACCAGCGTGGGCGCGACCGAGATGGAGACCTTGTCGTTCCTGAGCTGGGCCTGGGCGATGAGCTTCAATTCATAGCCCAGCCGCTTGGCGGCCTGGATATCGGCGCGCTCGATCTCGGTGATCCCCTTGAACCGCACCATGTCGAAATCGACCGGAACCCCGAACGCCAGGGAGGCGAGGATCGTGATCTTGTGCGCCGCATCCTCGCCGTTCACGTCGAGGGCGGGATCGGCTTCTGCATATCCCTTCTGCTGGGCCTGGGCCAGCGCGTCGCCGAAGTCGGCGCCCTGTTCGCTCATCTGCGACAGGATGTAATTCGAGGTGCCGTTCAGGATGCCGACGATGGAGCTGACGCGATTGGCGGCGGCAGATTCCTTGAGCGTCTTGATGATCGGGATCGACACGGCGACCGCCCCTTCGAACAGCACGCATACGCCCTTCTGGTCCGCCAGCTGCAATATCTTCTCGCCGCTGGTCGCAAGCAAGGCTTTGTTCGCCGTGATGACGTGCTTGCCGTTGGCGATCGCGCGCAGCACCAGCTCCTTGGCCAGCTCGACGCCGCCGATCAGTTCGATCACGACGTCGATCTCGGGATCATCGACCACGGACCAGCAATCGTCCGTCAGCACGCAAGCTTGCGGCACCAGGCCCGACGCGCGGCTCACGGTTCGCGTCGCCACCTTGGCGATTTCGATCTCGGTCTCGAGCTTCGACGCGATCAGATCCCGGTTGAACACGAATCTTTGTACCGTCGCCGCGGCCACGTTGCCGAATCCCAATACGCCTATCTTCATATGCAACACCCTCACCTTTTCAATAAACAAATTTGAGCTTGCGAACCACGATCATAACCGGACCTGGTCATCGGACGACCGGACCACTTCGCGCATGGCCGAGGACATCGGCATGCTCAGATCGAATCCGAGGTCGGGCAGCGGCTGCATGAACCATTTCGCATACAAGGATGCGAAGCCATCCGATCGGAAGAGACAGGCCAATTGATCGTCGACCGCGGCCTTGAACGCATCCTCTCCCATGCGGATCATGAAGCCGTAGGGTTCACCGCCCAGCCCGTCGGGGAAGAAACGCACGCCTGCGGCCTGCGAACGCAGCAGCAGGGATTTCAATATCACTTCGTCCGCGATGATGGCGTCGACCTGCGGATCGTCGCGGAAGCGTTCGAATGCGGAAAAAATGCTGGGGCATCCCGTGAAATCGAAACGTTGGTCCGGATCGGGATGCTCACATTCCATCAAGGAGCGGTGGCTCGTGGAATCCTGGATGCCGGTGATCGTCAATGCGCGACGTCCGTCCGTATCCGCGGCCGAGTCCTTCAACAGGATCCGATGCGCAGTGTAGAAGATCGAGCGGCTGAACAGCGAATACCGTTGCCGCTCCACGGTATTCGTCGTGGAACCGCATTCCATGTCGATCAGGCCCTGCTCCAGGAAGGCCAGCCGATTCGACGAGGTGACCTCGACGGGAACGATCTCCACTTCGTCGCGCCCGCATTGCCGGCCGATCGCGGCGACGACATGCCGGCACAGATCAACCGAATAGCCGACGGGGTCGAATGTCTCGTCGACGGAATAGGAAAACGGCGGCGTGTACCGCTGGAATCCGACATGGAGCGCACCGCGTTCCTTCAACTTATCCAATGCAGGTTGAATCAGCATCGTGTTTGCAAACCTCGATCAAGTGATGAACGAAAGCCAGAAGTTCTTCCGACTCCTTCAGAAAATACATGTGCCCGCCGCGCATCGGCGTAATGCTGAATGACGCGCTGGTATGATCACGCCAGCGGGCGACCGCCTCCCTGGTGGCCAAACCGTCTTGTGTGGCATAGACGCAATGCAGATCGATCGGGAGACGACCAGCGGGCGGTTCGGCAAGCTCCCTCTCCATCCATGCGCAGTCCGCGGAAAGCGTCCTCTGGAAAATCTCCAGCAATTCCGGGTTCTCCAGCGCCTTCGGAAAATCCTCGCCCAACAATGCAAACCACTCGCGCAAATCGCCCGGCCGCCGACCCAAGTCCCGCAACGGCACATCTGGCGATTGCGCCGAAAGAATCACGATCGGACGGAGACCATGCCGCCGCCAAAGCTGTGCCGCGACGGCCCATGCGATGGACGCGCCCATGCTGTGCCCGAAGAGGAACAGCGTTCCGGCGCGCACGGCGGCCAATTCGTCTGCGATCTGAACGGACACTTCGGCCAGGGTCTGGGAAAAGGCCTCGTGCATCCGGTCTTCGCGTCCCGGCAATTGCACCAATGCGACGCTCGCCGATAGCTTCAATTTCGCGGTCCATGGCCGGAAGGCGGACGCTCCCGTGCCAGCATGCGGGAAGCACACCAGTAGGTCGGGCTGCGGCGATGCATGCAATCGAAGAAGCCGGGTATCGCGGAACATCGCGCCACCCTATCGCGGCTGCGTGGGCGTCAGGTTTTCCCGGTACTCCGCCGCCAGGTCCTGGTATTCGATCGCGGTATCCCGCAGGTTCCGGATATCGCTTTCGCTCAAGCTCATGAGCACCTTGGCCGGACTGCCGGAGAGCAGGCTGCCGGACGGGAACCGCGGCCCTGAGCTGAGCATGGAGCCGGCGGTGATCATGCAGTCGTCGCCGACTTGCGCGCCGTTCAGGAGTATGGCGCCGATGCCCACGACGGTATGCGCGCCTACCGTGCAGCCGTGCAGCACCACGCCGTGGCCGATCGTCGCGTTTCTTTCGATCACCAGCGGGTAGCCGGGGTCGGCATGGAGCACCGAGTGCTCCTGGATATTGGCCCCTTCCCTGATGACGATCTTTTCCTTGTCGCCCCGGATGGTGACGCCGGGCCAGATACTCACGTTCTTTTCGATGAGAACGTCGCCGATGATGATCGCATCGTCGAAGACATAGGCGCTCGGGTGGATTTGCGGGGCGATGCCCTTGAATGCATAGGTTTTCATCGTTGGCTCCGCATGAGTCCCGACAGCAGGCGCAGGCTGCCCAGGACTTCTTCCTTCTTCAATCCGAAATCGACCAGGCAGGCGACTTCATCGACGCCCATGGCCTTGAAATTCGCGAGGACCGACTCCGCCTGTTCCGCGTCGCCGATCAATGAGCTGGTCTTGACGTAGCGGGTGAACACCATGTCGACAAAATCGTCGCTGTCTTCGCCTAGGGAATTCAGGGTCTTCACCTTGTCGTCGGCCGAGGTGTTCGCGGTCTGATGCTGAGTGACGAAGGACTTCAGGTAATCCGTCAACGCCGGCCTCACCCGTTCCACGGCGCGCCGCGGATCTTCGTCGACATAGGTATGCAGCATCAGCGACACGACACCGGATTCCGGATTCAAGCCGGCCGACGCTCTCGCCTCCCGATAGATCCGGATGCGCTTCTCGAGATCCTTCGGCCCGAAATTGATCAAGGCCGACAAGACGTTGAAGTTGTTTTCCCCGGCAAAACGCCATGCGTCCTCTTTTTGCGAGGTCGTGAGCCACAACGGCAAGGTCTTTTGCACGGGCCGGGGATAGGTGACGATCGCCTGGATATCGCCGTTGGCATCCGTCTTCTCGATCGGCTCGCCTTGCCACATGCGCCGCAATTGGTCGCGATACTCATTGAGAATGTCGAACTTGCCGGCGAAATTTTCGGGCTTGAGCACGAAGTCGCGCACATGCCATCCCGGGGCGACCGCGAGATCGACGCGGCCGTTTGACAGGTTGTCCACCACCGACCATTCTTCGGCCACCCGTATCGGATCGTGCAGCGGCAGATTGATGCTGCCCGCACGCAGCCTGACATTGCGGGTGACGGTGGCCAAGGCGGCCGCCAGCGTCGCGGGATTCGGATAGGCGCCGCCGACTTCGGTGAAATGCCGCTCGGGCGTCCAGATCGCCTTGAAGCCTTGAGCATCGGCAAATTTCGCAACGTCCAACAGCAGGTCGTAAGGCGCGCATCCATTGGCGACGCCGGAAAAGAAGATGACGCCCAATTCGGGGATGGTGGCACGTCTGGTCTGCACCGGCGTCTTGGGTGCTTCACCTGTTTTGAGGCCCTGCAGCTTGGCATTCAGGAAGGACAGCTGGCTCTTCGTGAGGACACTGGCGTCAGCCATGCTTGGCGCCCTCCAGCAGCTTGTTGGCGATCTGCAGAGAAATGTCGGCAATCGAGCTGTTCTCGTAGAAGCCGCGCATCGGGATATCCAGCTGAAAGGTTTCACGCAGCTTGTTGATCAGCTGGATGGCGATCAGGGAGTTTCCGCCGAGATCGAAGAAGGCAGTCTGCCTGTCGATGTCGGCGCTGCCGAGATAGGTCGCATAGATGTCGGCCACCACCGATTCGACCGGATTGTCCTGGACGTGTTCGACCGGCTGCGGGGCGGGGTGGGTCGGACCCTGGCTTGCGCCTGGCGTGCTCGCCGCGGCCTCCATCTGCTGGCACGACGCGGGAGTCTCGACCATGCGTGCGCCGCGCTTGCCGAACCCGATGACCGGTTCTATCCAATGCCGCGTGCGATCGAAGGGATAGGCCGGCAGAGCCGCCCTGCGTCGGCCGACGACGAAGGGATCGAGAGCCACGCGGTCCGACATCGTCCAGTAGGCGGCGATCGTATTCAGGAAGGAGGAGTACTCCTCGTCCACGCCGCCGAGCGCCTGCACCACCTTGCTTTCACCGTTCGGCCGTGTGGCGAGATTGGCTTGAACCAGGTTGCTCATGGCATACCCATGGCCGATCTCGATGAAATTCCTGACGCCCAGCTCATGCAGGGTTTGCACGGATTTCGCAAACTGGACCGATCTCAGCAGGTGGTCCGACCAATAGATCGGGTTCTTGTATTCGTATTCCGTCAGGATGCGGCCGGTAATGTTGGAGACGATCGGAATGCGCGCGTCGTTGAACGGCACGCCCTTCATGAACTCCAGGAATTCGGCTGCTGCCTGGCGCATCATGTGGGAGTGGAAGGCATGCGAGGTCTTGAGCCGTTGATGCCCGAAACCGCGCGATTTGAATATGTCGGCCGCCGCATCGATCTGCTCGAAGCCGCCGGACACCACGAACTGCTTCGGCGAATTGTGCGCGGCCACCGAGACGGCGCGCTCCTGCAGCAGCTCCTCCAAGCCGTCGAGGCTTTCGGCGGCGAGCATGGCGCCAGGTTCGCAGCGCACCATGGACTGCGCTCGCTTCATCACCACCGCGGCCGCGGTCTGCAGATCGAACACGCCGGAGACGGCGGCGGCGATCAGTTCGCCGAGGCTGTGGCCGAACACGTAGTTGGGCGCGACCCCGATATCGAGCAGCGTGCGGGCAAGTGCGAACTCAACGGCGAACAGGAGAGGCTGCGTGATGAGCGTCGACGAAATATCCTGCTCTTTATCCCGGTTCCAAAGATAGGCCGACAGATCGAGTCCGTGTTCGACCTTGAAGACCGCCAGCACGCGATCCAGCTGCTGCTTGAATTGCGGCGATTCGCCGGCGAGCGTCGAACCCATGTCGACGTTCTGCGTGCCCTGGCCGGAGAAGACGAAGGCCATCAGCCTGGAATCCTTGCTCAGGCGGCGGTTGTATTGGCCGGACTTCAAGCGCGACAGCGCCTCCTTGTGACTCCTAGCGACGAACGCAAGCCGGTTGGGCAGCAAGGGCCGGCAGAAATACGCCGTATGGGCGGCATCGGCAAAGGAAGCGAAAGGATCAGAGGAGAAATACGCCTGATGATCTCCCGCCAGCCGGTTCAGCGCACCTTCCGATTTCGCGGAGAGCGTGAAGATCCTGTACGACTCTTCCGACGGCGACGACACCTCCCTCCGGTCTTCATGGTTCTGCAGGATCACATGGCTGTTGGTGCCGCCCATGCCGAACGCGCTGACGGCCACGATCTGCGGTCTCGAGGTATCGAGCTCCGTGCTGCGGCCGGTCACATAGAAGCGCGATTGTTCGAGCCCAAGGTTCGGATTGACCTCTTTCACATGAAGGGTCGCAGGAATCTTCTTGTGCTTCAGTATCAGGGCCGCCTTGATCAGGCCGATGATGCCCGCCGCGATATTGAAGTGGCCGAAGTTCGCCTTCAGCGAACCGATGCCGCACGGCGTACCCGCCTCGCCATAGGCTTGCCGGATCGCGTCCACCTCAATCGGATCGCCCAGTGCGGTTCCCGTGCCGTGCGCTTCGATGTACTGGATGTCTTCCGGGTTGATGTCGGCAATCTGGATGGCGTCGCGCAGCGCTTCGACCTGCCCGGTCACGCTGGGAGCTGTGAAGCCGACCTTCATCGAACCGTCGTTGTTGATGGCGGAGGCCTTGATGACGGCGACGATCTCGTCGCCGTCGTCGACCGCATCGCTCAATCGCTTCAGCAATACCAGGCCGAGTCCGTTGGTGAAGATGGTGCCGTTCGAATCGGCGGCGAACGGACGGCAGTTGCCGTCTGGCGAAAGCACGCCATCCTCTTGGTACAGGTAGCCTGCGTCCTGCGGCAGCTTGATGCAGACCGCACCCGCGATGGCTGCATCGCATTCGTTGAGAAGCAGGCTCTGGCAAGCCACGTGCACGGCGACGATGCCGGTCGAGCAGGAGGTCTGCACATTGAGGCTCGGGCCCTTGAGATTCAGCTTGTAGGAAGTGCGCGTGGCGAGGAAATCCTTGTCGTTGCCGTGCCGGACGACCATCTCGCCTAGGGCGTCGATCAGGTCGTCTCTCTCGAGCACGCCGAACAGGTAGGAGCTAAATGCGGATCCGGCGAATACCCCGATTCGCTGCTTGCTGCGGGCCGGATCGATATTGCCCCGGTTCAGCAAGGTCACGGCGGATTCGAGCATCGCCCGCTGCTGCACGTCCAGGACGTCCGCTTCCTTCGCGCCGATATCGAAGTAGCCGGCGTCGAATCGATCGATATCGTCGAGGATGCCGGCGCGCTTGACGTAGTTCGGCTTGCCGAGCACTTCCTGCGCAACGCCCGCTTGCTGGATCTGCTCGTCCTGCAAATCGGTGATCGTGTATTTTTCCTGCATCAGCAGGTCCCAGAGCGCATCCACGTCGGAGGCCTGCGGAATCCTGCATTCCATCGCGACTATGGCAATGGAACTTTCGTCATCATTTGGCATGGAATATTCCTTGAGTCGTTGTCATGGTGCCTCAATTCCTGGGACGCGCACGCGCGGCGATGATGCGCCGCCTGTTCTGGACTTGTCCGAGCAACGCATGGCCTGCGTCCGGGCTCGCCTGCGTGGAGCGATGCAGCAACTGGTCGACCAATTGCGCCTGCGACTCCACCGTCGTGTTCTGGAAGAAGCGCACCACCGGAATCCTCAGGTTGAACTGCTTCTCGACCTGTTCGTGCAGCACCATGATCGATAGCGAATTCCCTCCGACATCGAAGAAATTTTGCGTGCGAAGCAGTCCGGGGCGATCCAGCAGCTGCATCCAGATCCTTTCGATATGGTCAGCGGCGGTCTGGTCGTGACGCTGCGATGCATCCTGCAGCGGCGCCGCCGGTCGATTAGCATATTCGGTGAGAGACTTACGGTCGATCTTCCCATTCGACAGCCTCGGAAGAACCTCCCTGAAGTGCAATTGGGAAGGAATCATCACGGCAGGAAGCTTGTCGCGCAGGAAGTTCAGGATGGTGCTCTCGCCGCGCTCGTCGGACGCGATGAAACCGACGATCGTCTTGGTGAACCGGTTCTGGCGCGCGCACACGAACACGTCGCGCACCGAAGGATGCGATGCGAGTATTGATTTCACCTCCAGCAGATCGATCCTGACGCCGTTGATCTTGATCTGGTCGTCCTTGCGGCCGAGGATCTCGATCTCGTTGTCCCGGTTCCTTCTGCCGAGATCCCCGGTCCGGTACAGGGGCTCCGTCGTCGCCCCGGGGGCCAAGCCCTCCACGAACGGCGGCACCAATCCGCTTTCGGTGAGGTAGCCATGCGAGCGGTAAGGCGTCGCAATGCAGATTTCCCCGGTCTGGCCGGGCTCGCACAGACTGCCATCGTCGGCCAGGATGTAGGACATCGATCCGAGAATGTTGAATCCGATCGGCTGCACGCCCTCGGCCACGTCGCTCCCGATGCGCTTGAAGTGTTTTGCCAGGGTCGTCTCCGTCGGTCCGTACAGGTTGACGATTTCGCTGTTCGGAAAGACGCGCTTCCATTTCTTCACCAGGACGCCCTCCAGGGGTTCTCCGGCAAAGAAGGTGTGCTTCAGGCTCTCGATCGGCGCCTCCGGCCGATGCGTGTTGATCCAGAGATTCGTGATGGACGGCACCAGGTGCGTTGCCGTGATGCGGCTGTCGCGCAGGAAATCGAAGGCGAAGCGCGCGCTCGGCGGCGGAGAAACCGGAATGCACACCGTCGCGCCGCTGATGAGCGGCGTCAGGACATCCCGAAACCATACGTCGAACGACAGGTTGGTGAAATGGGCGAAGCGTTCGCCGGGGCCGATCGAGAATTCCCGGCGTTGCCAAGTGAGGAAATGCGACAGACCGTTGTGGCTGCCGACGATCGCCTTGGGCCGTCCGGTCGAGCCGGAGGTGAACGCGATGTAGGCCTGATCGCCCGCTTGATTCTCGAACCCGGATTCGACCGGCGTCGGCGCAGTCGAACGATATTCGATCACGGGCAGGTCGCTGACGGCGAAGTCGGCGCCGCACAGCATGACTGCACCGGTCGGGACCGATTTCAGCATCAGGTTGCGACGCTCTTCCGGCATCGAGGAATCGATCAGCATGACCGTCGAACCGGCCGCCCAGACCGCTATGGTGCAAGCGATTACGTCGACCGAGCGTTCGCCGCAGACGGCGACGATCGTTCGCTGTCCGAGCTGATGCGCGCGTAGATGAGCGCGTATCGAATTGGCGCGATCGAGCAGGCCATCGTAAGTGATGCGTTGCCCTCCGCATTCGATTGCCACCTGGTCACCGTACCGGGCGCAGGCGCGATGAAACAGGACATGGACCTGATCGAACGCCTCTCTGACCTCGTCGAATGTCGCGTTGAAAGTTGTCACGTTTCAAGCTCCAGATCCGGATCAAGCCGCCTGGTGGAAGGTCGCAAGGATCGCGGCGGCGGCCATGAAGAGGAAACCGAAGATCTTGTTGAGCATGCTCATCTGCGCTTCCGTCTTCAGATAGCCCAAAGCCTTGGCCGCCAGCCCGGTGTAGCCGGCCATAACAACTAGGTCGGTGAAGGCGAAGGTCAGCGCGATCAGCAGATATTGCATGGGCATCGGCGTCCTGTAATCGATGAATTGCGGGATCACCGCCAGCATGAAGATGTAGCCCTTGGGATTGATGACATTCAGGCCCCACCCCTTGAAAATCAGCGTACCCAGGCCGACCTTCTCGCGCTGATCCTGGTTGATCTTGATCGGCGAACCCTTGGAACGCCATTGATCGAAGCCGAGATAGAATAGGTAGGCGACGCCAGCCCATTTCAGAATATTGAAGGTCATGGGCGACGCCTGGATGATGGCGCCGAGCCCGACCACGACCGCAAGGAATACGGTCCACAAACCGAGGACCAGGCCCAGCACGCCGAAGTAGCCGCGCCTGAACCCGTGATTCAATCCGTTGGTCATGGAAAACACCGAACCGGCACCGGGAGAAAGAGAAAAAATCCAAGACGCCAAAAAACAAGTACCCCAGATGTCGATTTTCATGATTAATAAATTCGTTTTGTGATTTCAAAAATAGAGACAAAAAGTTCTGATCCGCCGGTTGACAAGTTGATAATTACGTCCGAGCTACGCAGGCTCGACCCTAGACTGCATACCAAAGTCTTCGTCGCGCACTGGAATCAAGCGAGCACTCCGGGTGTGCGCGCAGACGACTAGCACGAACCCGCAGGGCGCGAACTTAAGGAAGTACTGGCGGGGAAAACGAATAGCGATTATTGCCAGTTGCAGAAATCGTATTGTTTTTTGAGAGATACGGGGTAACCGCATATCCACAAGGAAGACAATTTATTTGAAATTTCTATTGCTATTTTGACATATAAAATATTTATTTGTCAATACATTAGTCCCAATCAAAATCTTCGCAAGCTATCATCGAACCTTTTCATGGAGTTCAACTTGCCGTTGCTGGTAACGAGACCGGAGCGTAAGTCGGAGCTATAACACTCCATCAGCCACACCCGGGCATCGGTTAGACCCTAGAGTGGATTTCATAACGGCAAAAGGAACGTAAAACCAGAATGCGGGTCCCATGGGCATATATGCAATGCCGAAGGTGCAATCATGGCGGCTCCCTATTCTGAGGATTTGCGGCGGAAAATCGTGCAGGCGTGCGAACGAGGAACACAATCGCAACGCGAAGTGGCCGGGTTTTTCAATGTCAGCCTGTCCTTTGTCGAAGCGCTGTTGAGCCACTATCGCCGCAGTGGCGGCGAGCTGGTTCGACAGCGGCATAAATCCGGACGACGCGTACTGCTTGATGAGGCTTGCCGAGAGCAATTGCGGCAGTGGCTGCTGGAACAGTCCGATCTGACTTTGAAAGAGTTGATCGGACGATTGCAGGCCGGTACCGGCATTGCCGTCAGTGAACCCACCATGTGCCGGGTTCTGCATCGGATGGGCCTGCGCCGAAAAAAAGACCGTACATGCCACAGAACGGGACACGGCGCGCGTACGTCTGGCACGTCGTCGCTACCGCAAGCAGATCGCATCCTGTCCTGTCAAAAGGCTGAAATTCATCGACGAGTCCGGCCTGAACATTGCCATGACGCGTCGTTATGGACGGGCGATGCACGGCCAGCGGGTGCATGACGCGGTACCGGGAAACTTCGGGCGCAATGTCAGCATTCCCGGTTCGCTTTCCTGCCATGGCATGGAGGCCGTCATGACGGTCGAAGGCGCGGTCGATGCGGCGGTATTCCGGGCTTGTGTTGCCCATGCTCTGGTGCCGACGCTGCGCTCAGGTGACGTGGTGGTGATGGATAACCTGAGCGTCCACAAGGTCCCGGACATTGAAGCCATGATTGCTGGCGCCGGCGCGCAACTGATTTACCTGCCGCCGTACTCTCCCGA
Organism: Noviherbaspirillum cavernae; assembly: GCF_003590875.1. Classification (NCBI taxonomy): domain Bacteria; kingdom Pseudomonadati; phylum Pseudomonadota; class Betaproteobacteria; order Burkholderiales; family Oxalobacteraceae; genus Noviherbaspirillum; species Noviherbaspirillum cavernae. Next base: position 2,413,048 of record NZ_QYUN01000002.1, on the reverse strand, counting down.
CTGGTCACCGATCGAGCCTTGCTGGTCCAAAATCAAAACCCGCTTGCGCGGCATGAAGGCCCGGACACGTGAGGCGCTTGATCAGGCGCTCACCAAAGTGATCGGCAGAATCAGCAACAGCGATGCCAGCGGCTGGTTCGCCCACTGCGGTTATTCCATTCATTGATTTGAAAATCGCTCTAGCGTCTTATGTCCGGTCACCGCACTGGCCTCCATCACGTTCAAGCCCTTCTCAAAAAGTCGGCTTGCGCCTTCATGGCGGAGGTCATGTATGCGCAGATCTGGCGAACCGATGTTTGCTCGGGCAGCTCTCCATTGGTATCGGAGCGCACCAGCACCTATCGAAAAGACTTTACCCTTGATACCTATTGTTAGGTTTCGAACAGCTGCAACGGCACGACTGGACAATGGAAGAATTCGTGAGTGACCGCTTTTTGAGTCTGGCAAAAGCACGGTTTGTTTTTTCAGGTCGATATGCCTTGGCCGAGCTGGATAAATTCGCATCGGCCATTTAAACAACACGCCCTGAGTCTTGCGCTCAGGGCGCTTTGGTGAGGCTGACGGCACTCCGTGGCAACACCCTCACCAAAGCGAATAACGAGAAAAATCATGAGCTATTTCGACGACAACGAAGACCGGCCTTGGTGCTCGCGCCCCTGCGCGTGGCATCAAGCACCTGGCCCGATGAGGCGAAGAAGTGGGCACACCTGAGGAATGTGGAGGTGTCGGCTGTCGTCGGCACGCCCGAGGAACGGCGCGCCGCGCTCAAGCGCCCGGCCACGATTTACGCCACCAACTACGACAACTTGCCGTGGCTGGTCGAGCATTTCGGTGATCGCTGGCCTTTCCGCAAGGTGGTGGCCGATGAATCGACGAAGCTCAAGTCCTTCCGCCTGAAGCAGGGCGGAAAGCGCGCGCACTCGTTGGGTCGTGTCGCGCATTGCAAGATCGACCGCTTCATTGAATTGACCGGCACGCCCAGCCCGAACGGATTGCAGGACTTGTGGGGGCAGGCGTGGTTCCTCGACAAGGGCGTGCGCCTGGGGCGCAGCTTCGAGGCATTCAAGGCGCGGTGGTTCCAGTCCATCTAGGTGGGCAGTGATCGCCATGCCACGCGCCTCGATCCGTTGCCGTTTGCTCAGGAGCAGATCGAAGACAGGATGCGCGACCTTTGCCTGTCGCTGGATGCGCGCGACTACTTTGACATTTCCGAGCCCATCGTGAATGTCATCCGCGTGGAGCTGCCGGCCAAGGCCCGCCGCCTGTACAAGGACATGGAACGCGAGATGTTCCTCGCGTTGGAATGCGGCACCGAAGTGGAAGCCTTCAACGCGGCCAGCAAAACGATCAAATGCCTGCAGCTCGCCAACGGCGCGATCTACACCGACGACACGTGCAGTGCGTGGGCCGACATCCACGACGTGAAGCTGCAAGCGCTTGAGGACGTGATCGAGGAAGCGGCCGGCATGCCGGTGCTGGTGGCGTATCACTTCAAGAGTGATCTTGCCCGCCTGCAGCGTGCCTTCCCGAAAGCTCGCGCCTTGGACAAAGACCCGCAAACCATCCGCGACTGGAACGCGGGGAAGATCCCGGTCTTGTTCGCGCACCCAGCCAGCGCCGGCCACGGCCTCAACTTGCAGGACGGTGGCAACATCCTCGCCTTCTTCGGTCACTGGTGGGATCTGGAGAAGTACATGCAAATCATCGAGCGCATCGGCCCCACGCGCCAGGCGCAAGCCGGGCACGATCGCCCGGTGTTCATTCACCACATCGTTGCTGCCGACACTGTGGACGAGCTAATTATGGCCCGCCGCGATAGTAAGCGCGAAGTGCAAGACCTACTGCTTGAAGCAATGAAAAGAAAGGGATTGAAATGATTGCGAACTATACGAAGCAATGCGCTCGTTGCGATCGCGCGCTGGACGACTTGGAAAAATGCGATTGCGAACCTAAAACTACAACGTCCGCGCTTGCCACTCAAGTGGCTGGCAACCACTACAAGAATTTGAAGATTCAGCCGATCGAATACATCCACGCAAACGGCATCCCATTCGCCGAGGGCAGCGTCATCAAGTACGTCACGCGCTGGCGCGAGAAGGGCGGCACCAAGGATTTGGAAAAGGCTCGCCACTTCATCGATCTGCTGATTGAATTGGAGTCCCGCAATGGCTGACGAAATCGACTTGGCTCAGGATCGCGAGGAAATTGCCCGCGTAGATGCCATCCGGCGAGCGACCAAGCCGCTTGAACCTGGCATGCCAGGCGAGTGCGACCTGTGCGGTGAATGGTCCGGCCGCTTGGTGCGCGGCGCCTGCGCACCGTGCCGGGACAAGTGGAGGCTGCCGTAATGTTTCTGGATGAAAACGAAGTCGAAGAACTGTCCGGGAAGCAGCGCCGACCTGCCCAAGTGCGCGCGCTCTCCTTCATGGGCATTGAACACAAGCTGCGTCCAGACGGCAGTATCGCCGTGTTGCGCGCTCATGTCGAGAAGCTGTTCGGCGAGGGTGTAGTATCAAAGACCAAGCGTAAAACCGAGCCACGCTTTGACCTGGTGAACTGACATGCCGCCAAAGAGAAAAGCCGAGAACCGCAAGCTGCCGGCGCGCTGGGTGCAAAAGCATGGTGCTTTCTACTACCTGCCACCGTCTGAGGTGCGCGATCAGTGGGACGGCAAGACTTGGTTCCGGCTTGGCGCAACTCTGCCAGAAGCCTACCGGGCGTGGGCCGAGCGTGCCGGCACGCCCAGGAAGGCAACCACCATCGGTGCACTGCTGGATCGCTATGCGCTCGAGGTCGTGCCGACCAAGGCCCCGAAGACGAAAACCGAGAACCAGCGCCATATCGCCGCGCTGCGGCCTGCGTTCGCCACCGTCGCGCTGAGCGATCTGGAACCTCAGCACGTCTATCAGTACGTGGACAAGCGTACCGCCAAGACCGCGGCCAAGCGCGAGGTCGAAGTCCTGAGCCACGCATTTACCAAGGCAGTGCAGTGGGGATGGATCAAAGCCCACCCTTCAAAGGCGAGGTCAGGCTGGAAGGCCGGCCGCCGCGCGATCGCTACGTCGAGGACTGGGAACTGATCGAGGCAATGTCGATGTCCAGCAAGAGGCGCAAGGGCAGCGTGAAGATGATACAGGCATACCTACGCCTGAAGATGCTGACCGGCTTGCGCAAGGGAGATATCCTCCATTTGACCAAGGCGGATTGCCAGGAAGATGGGATTCACGTCCAACCCTCAAAAACCCGCAAGAAGACCGGCAAACGTCTGATCTACGAGTGGACGCCCGAACTGCGCGCGGCAGTCGATGATGCCGTGGTCGTGCGGCCCGCGCTGTCACATTACCTGTTTTGCAACAGGTTTGGCCGCCCGCTATTCGAAGAGGCAAAAGGAACCACCAAGGGATTCGATACGGTTTGGCAATCCTTCATGGAAAGGCTGCTCAAGGAATCCAAGGTGGCGGAGCGTTTCACCGAGCACGATCTGCGGGCCAAGGTGGGCAGCGATGCGGAGAGTTTGGCGCGTGCCCAACAACTTCTTGCGCATGCTGATGCACGCACAACGAAGCGGATTTATCGTCGGAAACCGGAGCGCATTAAACCGGCAGGAAGCTGAATCTATTAGACAAATCGGATTTACTAGACAAGAGCATGGCGCAAAGCCTTACGCAATAAAGGTTTCCGACTTGCTCGGTCTGGTTCGATCCCAGTACCGTCCACCAGAATCAGAAAGCCAGCCTTGTGCTGGCTTTTTTGTTTCCGGGATTGAGACACACCAACCCGGTAGTTTTCCGTCCTCGTTGAATCGCCTCGATTGCCCCAAATATGCGTCACGCGAACCACGCGTAGCGTAACGGAGCGGATGGTGACCACAATTCGATAAAGAGGAAACTGCCGCGAAGCTCTTGTCAGCCGCAAAGGCTATTGGCTATTGGCTATTGGCTATTGGCCGAACCGGGCCTCTTCGACGGCAAGGACGCCAAGGTGCACTTTTGGCTACGCCCGCGCATTCGCGACCGCATATCCGGCCGTTCCGATTCACCCGGAACGCGTGCTCGTCATCGTTCACATTCCCGATTTCGCTCACCAGATCTACGGTTCAATGCCAGACAATCAGCCACTTCACACGGCAGGGGCGCGTGGTTCGATTCCGGTACCGTCTCGCCAGAATTCATCAAAACAAAAAGGACTTGCGCAAGTCCTTTTTGTTTTGTGCCGAGTTTGCACGTTTCGTTTCTACAATTTCCCCGATTTGATAAGCGCATTCCCCGCGCGCCGCGCTTGCTCGATTGCGTCGTCATAGGTCGCAAGCGGCACTTCGGATGCGTGGTGTTTTTCAAGCACGCATTTGAAGTCCTGGCTTTGTTCATCGAATTTCATGATGGTGACAAAGGGATCCCACATGCCGGACTCCGACAATTCGTAGGCAAAAAAACGCAGTTGATAATCCCCGATCGTTTCATACGCCATGGCAGCCTCTTGACGGTTGGATAAAGTCTAGCAAGCCTGCACAAGCATCTTGTTGATACCTGTCATGATGTAACCAGGATGGCGGAAAAACGCGATGCCTGCCTGGATGCATTGCTCACAGGATAGTGCAAAAGGGCATTTCGTTCGCAGGATTTAAATGGAACTTGATTGCAAAATACACATCAAAATATTCCTGCGGTACATTTTCATGCCGGATATTCGAGAAGGAGTTTCGCCATGATGGAGAGAGGTGAACTTCAGCAGAGGCTCAGTCATATCGAGCAGACCATCCATCACGCGTCGGAAGCGTGTCAACATGCGATTCTGCTGCCCATGCATTTGAAGGACTGCATTCAGCAGCTGGATGAAAAATCCTGGCACGCGAAGCAGATGATGCAACAGATGCCGGACGAGAACAGCATTCGTCAGTGCATTGACGATCTGGAGGAGGTTGGCGATCAGGCGCGGGATGCGTGTGAACGGAACGAGACGGTGGATCCGGAAATCAGGGACGCGGTCATGCAGGCCCATCGCGAGCTGTCCGATCTGAAGCATCAGTTGCATTGAGCGATCGGACGGCGAGGCAGAAATGAAACGGGCCTTGATCCGGCAAGCGGATCAAGGCCCGTGACAATACCGCATGTTCAAGCCGTTATTCGTTATTTGCCTGCCACGACATCCGGCAGCACCACATTCACGTCCAGCACTTCCAGGTTGCCTTGCCGGTCGAGGGAAATCTTGATGTCGTCGGCATTGACCTTGGCATACTTGGAGATCACCGCGATCAGTTCCTTGTGCAGCGCCGGCAGGAAGTCGGGACCGTCCAAACCGTTGCGCTCGCGCGCGATGATGACCTGCAGGCGTTCCTTGGCTGCACTCGCGCTTTTCGGCTTGGTGTTGAATAAGAAAGATAGTAGCGCCATGGTTACTTGCCTTTAAAAATGCGCTGGAACAGGCCAGGCTTTTCATAGGTGGTGAAGCGCAGCGGAACTTCCAGACCGAGAAAGCGCGATATCACATCCTGATAGGCTTCCGCGACGTCGCTGCCGGTCATGTGAATGGCCGGATTGCCCTGGTTGGAGGCATGCAGGACAGACTCGGATTCGGGGATGATGCCGATCAGCGGAATGCGGAGGATTTCCTGCACGTCGGTGTAGGACAGCATCTCGCCGGCTTCAACGCGCTTGGGCACGTAGCGGGTGATCAGCAGGTGTTCCTTGACCGGTTCGCCGCCGTTTTGCGCGCGGCGCGACTTGGCCTGGATGATGCCGAGGATGCGGTCGGAGTCGCGTACGGAGGATACTTCCGGGTTTGTGACGACGACGGCTTCGTCGGCGAAGGTGAGCGCCATGACCGCGCCGTGTTCGATACCCGCGGGCGAGTCGCACACGATGTACTCGAAATCCATCTTTGCCAGTTCGTTCAGCACGCGCTCGACGCCTTCTTCGCTCAATGCATCCTTGTCGCGCGTCTGCGAGGCGGGCAGCACGAACAGGTTTTCGCAGTGCTTGTCCTTGATCAGTGCCTGGTTGAGCGTGGCTTCATTGTTGATCACATTGATGAGGTCGTACACGACGCGGCGCTCGCAGCCCATGATCAGATCGAGGTTGCGCAGACCGACGTCGAAGTCGATCACGGCCGTTTTATGCCCGCGCAAAGCCAAGCCTGACGCGAAACTGGCGCTGGAGGTGGTTTTGCCGACGCCGCCTTTGCCGGACGTTACAACAATGATTTTTGCCACAAACAGACTCCTTTTGGAAAATTAAATCAAGCTCGCGTATGAATGGAGAGCACGTCGATCCGGTCGCCATTGAGGCGGACCTGGGCCGGTTTGTTGGCCAGGTCCTTCGGCAAGCCGTTTTCAAATGTTCGATAGATGCCGGCAATGGAAACCAGCTCGGCTTCCATGCTCAACGTAAAAACCCGCGCGCTGGCGTCGCCGCTGGCACCAGCCAAAGCGCGGCCCCGCAACGGAGCATAAATGTGAATGCTGCCGTCCGCAATCAGTTCGGCGCCGTTGTTGACGACTGCCGTCACGATGAGGTCCGATCCGCGCGCATAGATGCGCTGGCCGGCGCGTACCGGCGTGTCGATGATCATGGCACCGGATGACGCGGGTGCCTGGACGGCAGGCGCCGCCTTTGGTTCGGCGGGAGCAGGGGCCGGTGCGACTTCCTCCTCCGCTGGCTGGCGCGGTTTGGCGACAACGTCGATGCTCAAGCCGTTTGCAATGATGTCCGCTTCCATCTCGGGCGGCGCATTGCGTACCGCTACCGGGTTGAGGCTGTATGAATTGAAAAGCCGGATCAGGGCAGGCCAGTCGATGCCGTTGTTCGGGATGTCGCAAGAGGCCAGATCGATGACGGCAAATTCGTGATCGAAATAATCGGAGACACCGCCAGTCATTGTCTTCAGCGCGGACTCCAATACATCGAGGCCGGATTCATGCAGGATTGCAGAAACCGCCACTACTGTTGAAATCTTGATCTCTATCGGCTTGTTTGCTTGATTCTTTGGCATAAAAACTGACTTTGGTGGACGCTTTTCCGGCCGTTCGGCGATGTGCTGTCGCATTGTAAATGCAAAATGTGCCAATCCCGCCGATACGAAAACGGGCCGCGTCAATGGCGGCCCGACAGTGTTGGTCAGAGCATTCATCCTGAAGCAAACAAGCTGACGAATCCCGCTCCCATCACTCGCGATTTTCGGCGTCAATTATACCTGTGGAAAGGTGCGGAAACTCAAGGTTTACGGGGGTTTGGAGCGCAAAGGCAGCGCTGGACAGCAGGGCATCAAAGGTCGGTGCGGAGCGCAAACAACTCCGGAAACAGCACGATGTCCAGCATCTTGCGCAGATAGTGCACACCAGCCGTACCTCCGGTTCCGGTCTTGAAGCCGATGATGCGTTCTACCGTCGTGACATGCCGGAAGCGCCAGAAGCGGAATGCGGTTTCCAGATCGACCAGTTTCTCTGCCAGTTCGTAGAGCGCCCAGTGCCTGGCCGGTTCGCGGTACACATGCAGCCATGCCGCCTTGACGGAAGCGTTGGCCGCAGTTGGCTGCGTCCAGTCTGCAGCCAGTCGCTGCTGGTCGATGATGAAACCCTCGCGCGCCAGCAGCATGATGGCTTCGTCATACAGCGATGGGGTGTGGAGCGCCTTGTCGAGGCGCGCATGGGCTTCCGGTGAGGCGGCATGGATCTGAAGGAGGGCTGAATTCTTGTTGCCGAGAATGAACTCGATCTCGCGATACTGGGGCGACTGGAACCCGGACGAATGACCGAGGTAGGGGCGGATCGATGAGTATTCGGACGGCGTCATGGTCGCCAGCACGTCCCAGGCATGGACCAGCTGGTCCATGATTCGCGCCACGCGGCTAAGCATCTTGAACGCCGGCTGCAAGTCGCTGCAATGGAGCTGATCGCGTGCCGCATCAAGCTCGTGCAGCATCAGCTTCATCCACAGCTCGGTGGTCTGGTGCTGCACAATGAACAGCATCTCGTTGTGGTCGGGCGAGCGTGGATGCTGGGCGGAGAGTATCTGGTCGAGGGCGAGGTAGTCGCCATAGCTCATCGACTGGCTGAAGTCAACGTGCGCGCCGTGCCAGGAGTCGGAATCGGGCTTGTCGGTATCCATCGCGGTATCCCTCGGATTTCGGGTAAGAGCTTCGCGCTATGCCTCGACGTCGAGTCACTACTTGTCCGGAACGTCCTTGAGCGGACGCAGGATTGCGCGCACCGGACTCGCATCCATGCTGCCCAGCTTGAGCGGCAGTGCGATCAATTCATAGTCGCCCTCCGGCACCGCATCCAGCACGATGCCTTCCAGGATTGCCATGCCATGCGCATGCACTGCGTGATGTGCATCCATTGTCTTTGACTCCTGCGGGTCGAGCGAAGGTGTGTCGATGCCGATCAGCGTGATGCCGTGCGCGGCAAGCAGTGCGATGGTTTCCGCTGCCACGCCGGCAAAATCGGCATCCCAATCTGCTTGTGGTGCGGTTGCATACGTGCGCAGCAGGATGCGTGGCGGCACATTGTCCAGCGCATGGGCGACGTGACGCGGCTCGACGATGCCCGCGCCGATGCAATGCACGACGCGGCATGGCCCGATATAGGCATCCAGCGCGACGGCATCGATCGATATGCCGCACGGTTCGTAATGGGACGGTGCATCGCAATGCGCGCCGGTGTGCGTGGACAGCGTGATGCGGCTGACACTGACAGGGCAACCGTCTGCGATCTGCCATGTGGCTTCCGCCGTGAAGCGCGTATCTCCGGGCCACATCGGCATCGCATGTGTGATCAGCGGAGTGATGTCCCAGAGCGTATTCGGAGTATTCGAATGCATGCGATTACTCATGCTGCAATGAGGTCAATGCTGAATGCATGGTGCATGATCGCAGATCAATGCCGCCCGGCGATCGAAGCGAGCTGTCGGCTGGAGGTTGCGGTGTCAACGCGCCGGCACTTTCTCGCTCAACCGCCAGTACTTCCGCAACAGCTCGACGATGTTGAGATCGATGCCGGTTGCCATGCCGCTCCAGAGCCCGTTTCGCTTTTCCATGCGATTCATGCGACGCCACCTGATATTTACTTCCTGCACCGGGATTCCATGTTCGCGATACGCGATCACCTCCGCGGCAATGTTCGGATCGTCTTGAAAAAACAGCCATTCTTCGACAAAGCGCGACTGGAGACGCTCAAGCTCGTGACATGCCTCTTCCGGAGCAGGGCAACGGATTTCATCCCGGGTCGGCGGATAGTCAATCGTCCATTGGCCATATACGTCGTCCTCTATGCTGCGGTACAAGCGAGTGGCGCGGTTGGCGTAGAAATTCTCAATCATGAAAAACGCCGCAGAAAAATAGTGGCCTTTCGCCTCGATGTGCCAGCCATAGATGTCGGCGTTGGATTCGTAATAGAACAACGCAAACACGCAACCCAGTTTCTCTCGCGAACAGGAAATGTAGAACTTGGGTTGCATTGTTTCCTCGTCTGACTCTGAAGATCAGGGGGCGATCCGACGGAAGAGCAATGCACCTCGTTGAGCCCGCGTCTTTGCACCTCCTGATCCAATGCGTGTGGCGATAGCCGATGCGCCGTTTGCGCATGGAGCCTTTATGCACGTTTATCTAAGCATAGACAGCGGGGGCATCGGCTGGTTCGCCATGCGCGGAAGCGACAGGATGCGCGCAGGGCAAGACTGACGAGGGCGCGTTCATATTTCTCTTCTGAAATAACGAAAGGAAGGAGGCCGTGTCCGCCTCGCTGCACTCCATATGCAGCGCGCAATGCACCGGACCTGAACCGCTGCACCGAACTTATCGAATTCGATTCAATCCAAGTTGATTAGCGATTTTCGGGAAGATTACGGATAAATGTTGTGAAGATCCGCAGGGGCTTCAGCGGATGAAGGGAGACAGACATGAATCAGCCGCAAAAGCTGGCACTGATCACTGGCGGCATGGACGGCTTGGGCGAGGCTATCTGCCGAAAATTGTTCCAATCCGGCTACAAGATTGTCGCCACCTATTCCCCGCACAATGATCAGGCTCCTGCATGGCTGGAAGAACAGGCAAGGCAGGGCTTCGATTTTTCGGCATGCCGGATCGATGTTGCCGATTTCCGTTCTTGCGAAACCGGAGTGATGCAGGTCATTGCCGATGCCGGGCGTATCGACGTGCTCGTCAACAATGCCGGGATCACGCGCGACGTATCAATGAAGAAGATGACGGTGGACGATTGGCATGCGGTCATGCGCACCAACCTCGATAGCGTATTCAACATGACCAGGTTGACGTTGCACGGAATGATGGAAAACCAGTGGGGCCGCATTATCAACATTTCCTCGGTCAATAGCCAGAAGGGCGCCTTCGGGCAGGCAAATTATTCGGCTGCGAAGGCCGGCATGCACGGATTCACCAAGGCGCTTGCACAGGAAGTGGCATCCAGGGGCATCACGGTCAATACCGTTTCTCCCGGCTATTTGCGCACGAAAATGGTCAAGCAGATTTCACAGGAAGTACTCGAGAAAAAGATTCTTCCGGATATCCCCGTCGGGCGGCTGGGCGAACCGGATGAGGTGGCCAACCTGATTGCCTATCTATGCTCCGACGAGGCTGCCTTCATCACGGGAGCCAATATCGCGATCAATGGCGGCCAGCATATGTATTGAGTGAGTGTGTGAGGTACCGAGTGGCTCTACGCATTGCACGTCATCCGGCATGCGAATGCGAGGGCAGCAGGAATTTTCATATGCAGTATTTCTTTCATTTCTCCAGGAGGTCAACATGCGAACTGAAGCCAGCCCGTTGGTGACGATGTACCAGGCGCAACTGGACGCATCCAGGCGATTTGCCGATGCATTCTTTTCCAGCGCAGAGAAGATCGATCACATCTTCATTGAATCGACTCGTCGCACCATTGAGCGTCAGCTGAAATTTGCACAGGCCATGGCGGGCGTGCGCGACTCGCAGGACGCGGCCACGAGGCTCCGATCGGATTTTTTCGCCCGAGGGCCGAATGATGCAGTGAGCGATCAGAAAGAGATCATGAGCGTTTTTGCCGAAATGCAGAATGAACTCGGCCAGTCTCTGCACGATTATGTGGAACAGCTGGGAGTCCAGACCGGCACCGCGCCGATGGCAGCAACCGAGGTGACGCAGAATCCATCCGATGCAGCCGGCAATCCATTGGCGGGCATGTATTCGGTATGGGAATCGATTTTCAAGGAAGCCATTGCGGTTGCCGGCAAGAATATGCTGGCAGCACAAGCCACGATCGACGAAAGCACTAGGCGGAGCATGGGCACGGCAGAAAATCTGGCATCTGCAGTCAGCGATAGCACAAGCGGATTGACAGCCGCGCATTGGATGCAAGGCCTCGGCGCAAGCGATGCGCACCAGGGACCATCCGGCCGGAAAAGCTCGTCAGGCAGCAAACACAGATGACGGAAGGCTCGCAGCGGCGGCTGTGTAAATGAAAACAGCCCGGTCCGGGAGGGACTGGGCTGGCAGGTGTTTAGCTGGCGCGCGAATGGCGCCGGCCGGGCTTGCCTGGCTGCGCTCAGGCGCTTGCCAGTTGCCCCCAATCGGAGTCGGGAGACTCCTTCTGTTCGGCGGCTTGCTTCGATTTCTTCGCTGCGACTTGTTTGGCACGCGAGCTTGACGGCGGCAGGCGGCGCAAGGTTTTCAGCGCATCCGGATCCTTGATGCCGATGGAGCGCTGATCAACGGTGATCAAACCGATTTCATTAAAGGCGGACAATGTGCGGCTCACGGTTTCCAGCGTCAGGCCGAGATAGCTGCCGATTTCATGGCGAGTCATGCGCAGGTTGAAGAGCTTGCTCGAATACCCCATGTCCGCATAGCGCTCCGACAGCGACACGAGAAAGCGTGCCACGCGTGCTTCGGCGCTCAGAGCGCCGAGCATGCTGACCATGGCCTGTTCTCGCACCAGTTCGCGGCTCATCACGCTGTACATGGCATGTTCGAACTCAACATGCACGCGTCCCAAAGCGGTAAGTTTCTTGAATGGAAGAAGAATCAAATCGCAATTCGACAGTGCCACCGCTTCAGAAGCATAACGTTTGGTGTGAATGCCATCGACGCCAAACAAATCCCCCTTCATCGGAAAGCTGAGAACCTGTTCGTTGCCGAACTCGTCGATGAGCACGGTTTTCAGGAAACCGGAATGCACGATATACAGGGTATCGAAAGGTTGGCCGATCGTATGAATGCGCTGCCCTGTTTTGAATTGCACATGCTGAAACAGCAGCTCTTCGTCGGTATGTGCAGCCACATGCGGGATACGCAGCACTTCACACAGTTCCTTGAGGTTGGACCAGAGCTTGCCCTGCCGTTGCCATCCCGTTTCCAAGGAAGATGAATGCAAAGTCGAAGAGGGGGACTCGGGCCGGATTTCAGGCAATGGCGTGGACAGCATGATCATCTCCTATTCAAGTTAAAGCGAATTTGATTTCCCGTGACAGCTTCAGTCCACCATCCCAATCCAGTGTGTAATTTTTCGCATGTTGATTACTGGAATATTTCTTTGTAGTGCTAGATTTAATCCAGAGGCCTTGACTAGTTGCTTGTCATTCATGCTTGTTTTGAAGTGGTCAGTATCGCAACCGCAACAGGCAATTGCTATCGGGGGGCGCTGAATTGAAATGTAGGAAGGACGACAGGCCTGTAGGATTTATCCTACATTCAGACGTAAATTTTGCTTACGTTCTCAGCCTGTAACCTTGTCAGAGACGGCACTTGCGCCGTCGGAATATGCTGACAGCAGGCAACTTGTGGAGTTGCTGTATGGCAATGCGAGGAAGAAAAAGCAGAGCGCTATCGTGAAGAGTGGCCTGCATGAGAAGAATCTCTAGTTCTTTTTAGTTTTTCAATGGATTCAGCAGGCGATGCTGGACCGCATATTGCACCATTTCAGCCAGTGAATTCATGCCCATTTTTTGCAGGATGCGAGTCTTGTGCGTGCTGACCGTCTTGGCGCTCAAGTGCAGCAAATCTGCAATATCGGTGATCGACTTTCCGTTCACCAGCAGCGTGAAGACTTCAAATTCGCGGT